>PHDU01000100.1 GCA_002842755.1 Bacteroidetes bacterium HGW-Bacteroidetes-1
TGCCGATGGATAGAAATGTTAGGCCAAAGTGAATTATAAATGAATTCAAAAGCTGTCATGGTATAATGCCGAAGGTTAGAAATGTTAGGCCAATTGAGTCAGCGATAATTGGACTATTACATTTCTCCTTTCGGTATTACCATGCAAGATATACACCTTTAGCAAAGATCAACCTTGAAAGTATAATTGAGATGATTGTAAAATATATCAATTGTTTCATTGGCCTGATGCTTCGATGATCATCCTGTTCGAAAATCAGATCATCAGTATGTTTTGCGCGAATAAAAAAGATTATCAGCATAAAGCCTAAAACGATCCAGCCATAACGCTCCTGAAACAAATTTTTGGGATAGAAATACATGAACAGCAATGGAGAGCCAATAAGATATGGTACAATCACCTGAGCGGTAATAAAAAAGGGAGATATTTTATCATTATACTTCTCGAAATAGGCATCAGACGAAATCGCTACCAAACGAGAAGCATACAAGGCTGTCAAAAGTAAACCAGTTAAGCCAATAAGAGAGATAATCATTTTCGCTGTATCTGCCAGATACATCCAGTTAAATACATGTCCTATTCCATCGGTTAGCAAGTTCCCAAGCATCAATCCCCCAAAAACAAGATTACTTGAATGCATAATTAACCAGAAAAAAAACACTTTTACAGGTATTGCATCACCAAGTGTATGAAAGAAAGCCAATAGTGATAACACCCCTACTATAAAAACAAGCACAAATCCCGATGAAAAAATGAGAAAAACAGCATCATGCGTCCACTGGTAGGGTTCAATATGAAAGAAATAGGAAGCATAATCCAATGTTATTGGATAAGAAAACATGCCTGCTGTAAGCGCTAATGAAAGATGATTCAGGTAAAAAATAAACAAGTAAGACAGCACAAAAGAGCTCAATGAATTTGCTGTAATAATCCAAAAGTTTTTTCTACTGAGTATTGTCATTTTTTGAATGTGAAAACCCGTCGGATTTCGATGGCGGGTTTTAGTAGTGGCTATAAAAGACTATCCAAATCCTTATACTTCTGCCATTTTTTCTGAGTAAACCTTGTTATCAAGTTTTTCCTTTACTTCTTTGAAGGCTTTAATGGTATAAGAAACATCATCAAGTGTGTGCGAAGCGGTTGGAATTAATCGTAACAAAATAACTCCTTTAGGTACTACCGGATAAGAAACAATAGAACAAAAAATACCATAATGCTCTCTTAAATCAAAAGTAATTTGCGTGGCTTCGCCTACACCACCGCTCAACATTACTGGAGTCACTGGTGATTGGGTATGGCCAATATCTAATCCCGCTTCTTTTAATCCATTTTGAAGCGCATGCACGATTGTCCAAAGTTTTTCACGAATTTCAGGTCGGGTACGAATTAAATCAAGTCGTTTGAGTGCTCCAATAACCATAGGCATAGGCAACGACTTTGCAAAAATCTGCGACCTCATATTATACATGAGGTATTTAATTACTTTTTTATCACCAGCAATGAATCCACCTATGCCAGCCATTGATTTAGCAAAAGTTCCAAAATAAAGGTCAACCTCTTTTTGAACACCAAAATGCTCGTCTGTTCCTGCACCCGTTTTGCCCATTGTGCCAAAACCATGTGCATCGTCAACCAATAATCTGAAGTTAAACTTCTTCTTTAAGGCAACAATTTCATCCAATTTTCCCAAGTCGCCGCTCATCCCGTAAACGCCTTCTGTAATTACCAGAATTCCTCCGCCGGTTTGCTCGGTCATTTTAGAGGCTCTTCTCAATTGAATTTCGAGATTATCAATATTGTTGTGAGGATAAACAAATCGTTTACCAAAATGAAGGCGCATTCCATCAATGATACAGGCATGTGCTTCTGAATCATACACAATAACATCTTTTCGGTCAACCATTGAATTAATGACAGAAATCATACCTTGATAACCATAATTAAGAAGATAAGCTGCCTCTCGCCCCACAAAAGCCGCTAACTCTCTTTCCAATTGTTCATGAAGATCACTTTGACCCGACATCATACGCGCACCCATTGGGTATGCCATGCCATACTTTGCAGCTGCGTCAGCATCTGCCTTGCGTACTTCAGGATGGTTTGCAAGTCCCAGATAGTTGTTTAAACTCCAGATCAATCGCTCTTTTCCTTTAAAAAGCATTTTGTTGCCAATTTCTCCTTCTAGTTTTGGGAACATGAAATACCCCTCTGTTTGATCGGCATACTGCCCCAGAGGGCCCATATTCATGCTACATTTATCAAAAACATCCATGTTGATTTAGTTTTAAAATAGGCAGCAAAGGTAGTAATTTGTCAGAATTTAATATAAATGAGCCTTTGTTTATTAGCTCATAAAAATTATTCTCTATACAGATCATTCATTAAAGGTTAGACTTAATAATTCATTTGCATTTCATTTTCAAATCCACTATCAGGCAATGTTTTAACTATAATAATGGCGGGATAAAGCTGATATTCTTATTAAATCATATCCTATGAATATCGATTTCAAAATCCATTTTATGCAAAGAAATAAAATCCAAAAGAACATTTCTTTCAAACGAAATAATTGACAGATCAAAACGTTTAGCCAGATCAAAAAATTATGTAATTTTGCGCCATGATAAAAAGACTGCTATTTTATTCATTCATCTTGAGTGCTATCATCCTTAGCTCTTGCAGCAAATATCAGAAATTACTGAAGAGTACTGATAACGACCTGAAGTATGAAACTGCGATGGACTTTTTCGAGAAGAAGGATTATAATCGTTCGCTGGAACTGTTTGATTTGCTTCAGGCTGCGTTTAGGGGAACAAGCCGTGGAGAAGAAATAAGTTATCGCATGGCCTACTGTTACTTTCATTTAAAAGATTATACAGTAGCTAGTTTTTACTTTAAGAAGCATGCTCAAACATATCCAACCTCAGCACGTGCCGAGGAATGTATGTTTATGAATGCTTACTGTTATTACCTTGATTCTCCAAAACCCAGCCTCGATCAGGCAAATACAAATCTGGCCATAAAAGAGTTACAATCATTTACTGATATGTATCCCAAAAGTGAAAGAGTTGCAGAAAGTAATAAATTAATTGACGATTTGAGAGCAAAGCTTGAACAGAAAGACTATAACATAGCAATTTTGTATTATAAAATGCGTGACTACCAGGCAGCAATTACTTCTTTTCAAAATCTGATGAAAAAATATCCTGATACGGAACGTAACGAAGAGATTCTTCAGAATATGGTTCTTGCGAATTATGAATATGCTGAAGGAAGTATTCCCGATAAGCAGCAGGAACGCTATGAAGCAGCTGTTGAAGCTTATAACAACCTCCGTTTTCAATATCCGGAAAGTTTATATCTTAAATCACTCGAACCTATTCACAATAAAGCAAGAAACAAAATCGCAAACTAAAATCCCAACATTATATTATGGACTTTAAAAAAATCAAAACCGAAACTTCTGCCGTAACACGTCAGAAGGACCTTTTTTACAAAGAGACCGGCAATATTTATGAAACTGTGGTCATTTTATCTAAAAGAGCCAATCAAATTTCATCTGAGCTAAAAGAAGAATTGAACCGCAAAATCTCGGAATTCAGTTCTTCATCGGATAATCTTGAAGAAATTTTTGAGAACAGGGAGCAAATTGAACTTGCAAAATTTTACGAAAAACTTCCCAAACCATCACTTATTGCCGTTCATGAATTTTTAAACGAACAGATTTATTTCCGTAATCCCCATAAGGATAATTCTGATTTTTAAATATTTGAACCTCAATGTTAAAGGGGAAAAAAATCCTGATTGGAATCACTGGCGGTATTGCTGCTTACAAAATTCCATTGCTTATTCGCCTTCTAATTAAAAATGGCGCTGAGGTTCAAGTAATACTTTCTCCATCCGCAAAAGATTTTGTCACTCCTCTTACATTGGCTACATTGTCAAATAATCCGGTGCATTCGGGTTTCTTTGATAACGAAACAGGTAAGTGGCACAGCCATGTGGAGCTTGGTCTCTGGGCCGACTTGTTTGTAGTTGCTCCTGCAACCGCCAACAGCATCGCTAAAATGAATCTTGGTATTGCAGATAATTACCTGCTTACCGTTTATCTTTCGGCTCGTTGCCCTGTAATGATTGCTCCGGCAATGGATCTTGATATGTTCAAACATTCTGCAACACAGAAAAACTTAACTGCTTTACGTGCCAGGAAACATATCATTGTTGAACCGACAAGTGGCGAACTGGCCAGTGGGCTCTGCGGTGAAGGACGAATGGAGGAACCTGACGAAATATTCAAATTGATTACCAGCTTTTTCTCAAAAAAAAAACAATTTAAAGGTAAGAAAATTTTGATATCTGCAGGGCCTACCTTTGAAGCTATTGATCCGGTTCGTTTTATAGGTAATTATAGCACAGGGCGCATGGGGATTGAAATAGCAAAAAGTTTTGCCAACCAGGGTGGAGAGGTTTTTTTGGTGCTTGGGCCAACCGACCTGACTGTTGACCATCCCATGATTGAGGTTTTTCCAGTTACAACTGCTGATGAAATGTTTGATCAATGTCAAATGCAATTCCCCTCATGCGACATCGCTGTAATGACTGCAGCAGTTGCTGATTTCAAACCAAAGGTTAAAGCCAATCAAAAAATAAAAAAAACGGACAACGATTTATTTCTTGAACTTACCCCCACACCTGACATACTTAAATCTCTCGGACAAAAAAAACGTGACAATCAGCTATTGGTCGGTTTTGCACTTGAAACCAATAACGAAGTTGAAAACGCTCTTATTAAACTTCGGAGCAAAAACCTTGATCTGATCATACTTAATTCACTTTCTGATCCGGGTGCAGGATTTCGGCATAGTACAAACAAAGTAACTATAATCGACCGGCATGAGAATTTAAAAACATTTCCACTTAAATCAAAAACCGAAGTAGCTGATGATATCACATCAGCTATTGCTACTCTTTAAGGCCTGATACAATATGTCGGTCTTTTTTCAGTTTATTTTTATTATAAATGCGAAGAAATTTTTGATGAAAAAAGGGATTATAATTATAGGATTGATTCTACTGATGGTGATTCGTGGCAACAGTCAGGAGTTTTTATGTAATATCAGCGTAAGTGCACCAACGATTGAAGGAACCGATAGAAGAGCCTTTGAATCATTACAATCATCACTTTATGAGTTTATTAACAATAGGAAATGGACCAATGCCAACATAAAAAACCTCGAAAGGATCGAATGTACCATGATGATTACGATACGTGAGCGAGTTTCTTCCGATGAATACAAAGGCACGCTAAATGTAATACTTCAACGACCCATTTATAAAACATCCTATAACGCAGTTCAACTAAATTTCATTGACGAAAATTTCCAGTTTCGCTATCTTGAGTCTCAATCACTTGAATTCAACGAAAACAGTTTTACCTCAAACCTTACAGCAACGCTTGCATTTTATGCGTATGTTTTCCTTGGGCTTGATTTCGATAGTTTTTCTCTTTATGGAGGTGATGCCTTTTATCAGGCAGCTGAAAATATAGTTAATAGTGCACAAAATGCAAATGAACGTGGATGGAAAGCATTTGACGGTAATAGAAACCGTTATTGGCTTATAGAAAACCTACGTAATCCTTCTTATCGTCCTTTGCGACAATTCATTTATGAATACCATCGACTTGGCCTCGATCTTATGTCCGACAATCCGGATGAAGGAAGGGCAAATATTGGTACAGCTCTTGCATACCTGGATCAGGCTAACAGAGCAAGATCCAATCTATTTTTACTTCAATTGATACTCGATGCTAAACGTGATGAAATCATCAACGTTTTTTCGAAAGGCAGTCCTCAGGAGAAAACAAAAGCAGCTAATATACTCAGAGAAATTGACCCCGCCAATTCCTCAAAATACGATAAAATTCTTGCAAATTAGATTCTGTCCATAACTCCAAATCTGGCCTTATAGTAAATTTGCAAGCATTCTTAAAACCAAAAAGCCCAATTAACGTATTGCAACGAGGCATATTTAGATCAAGGATAAAAACCATATTTGCCTGACATGAAAGTTAGCGTCATTTTCAATCAGCCCTGATAAAACGGAGTTGATTTATTAAGCATAGATTACTTACTTTTGCTCAAAAGATTGTTTTATTATGTTGCGCAAACTGCGAATTTCCAATTATGCACTCATTGACCATCTCGAATTAGAGCTGAATAAAGGATTTACGGTTATTACTGGTGAAACAGGTGCCGGAAAATCAATTCTTCTTGGCGCATTAGGCCTTGTGTTGGGAAATCGTGCCGATACAAGTGTGCTGTTTGACAATAATAACAAATGTTATGTAGAAGCTGTTTTTGAAATCTCTCACCTCAAGCTAAAAAGTTTTTTTGACCAAAATGATCTGGAATATGAACCTGATTGTATTCTTAGAAGAGAAATTAGTATTTCCGGGAAATCGCGTGCTTTTATAAATGATTCACCCGTCAATTTAAACACGCTTAAAGAATTAGGGGAATTTTTGGTTGATATTCACTCACAGCACGATTCACTCCATCTTACTGAATCACGATTTCAGCTGCAAATTTTGGATGGTCTTGCAGAAAATGAATCTGTTTTTAAAGATTATAGTCTTGCCTTTGAAGCGTATGAACGATGTAAAAAAGAACTTCAGTCTCTCAAAATGATGGCCTCTGGCAACGATGCTGAAATAGCTTTAATGACTTTCCAACTTCAGGAACTTGAGCGCTCCAATTTAAATATTGAAGAACTTGACGAACTCGAAATTCGCCTCAACGCGCTTACACATGCTGAAGAAATAAGGGCTGGACTCTATCTGGCATCGGAATTACTGAACCGAAATGACGTGAATGTTATTCAACACCTTCGTGATGCCTACTTAGCATTGTCGCGCATTAAACAGCACTTACCCCAGACAGCCACACTTGCCGAACGATTACAAACCAGCGTAATTGAAATTAAAGATATTTCTGACGAAATTGAAAATGCAGAACAAAAAGTGGTTTTTGATCCGGACGAACTTGATAAAATCAACAACCGCATTTCTATATTGCGCCAACTTCTTGCAAAACATCAGTGCAGAAGTATGCAGGAGTTACTCAATGTGAAAATAAATCTCGAAAATAAAATTGCTGCAATCGAGAAAAAAGATTTCAACATCGAAAATTTAACGAAAACATTTGGACAACTTGAAATTAAACTCAAGGAAAAGGCCAGTCAACTGACAGCTTCCCGAAAAAAAATGATTCCTGACATGGAACGCTCTGTTAATCTATTACTAACGCAGCTGGGTATGGCAAATGCGAAATTTGTGGCAAATATGAGTAAATCAAGTGCTTTTACCGCAACAGGCACTGACAATTTGGAGTTTCTATTTACAGCCAACAAAGGCAGTCAACCCGAAAACATCGCAAAAGTTGCTTCGGGAGGAGAACTTTCACGATTGATGCTCGCAATCAAAAGTCTTATATCCAATAAGAAATTGACCCCAACCATTATTTTTGATGAAATTGATTCTGGTGTTTCAGGTGAAATCGCTGCAAAAGTAGGGCGTATTATGGCCTTAATGTCACATAAAATGCAATTGATCGCAATAACACATCTTCCTCAAATAGCAAGCAAATCAAGCCAGCATCTGCTTGTTTTTAAACGTGACGATGAAAAAAGAACCAAAACCATGCTGATCCAACTCAACGAGCAACAGCATGTAGATGAAATTGCCCGTATGCTGAGTGATGATACAATTACAGAAGTATCCCGCAACGCTGCCAGAGAATTAATTTCGGGATTCTAATACTTTTATACCGACTAAAACTCAACCCTTTACACCATAAATTATATACATTGCTTTATATCAATAGAATAACAAATTATGTTTGTTTTTTAGTTTTTGTATCTTTGCGGCCTTGAAAAAGTCAGCTTAATTAAAAAAATCATTATGGCATATAATCTGTTAAAAGGGAAAAGGGGGATTATTTTTGGAGCTCTCGATAATAATTCTATTGCATGGAAAGTAGCTGAAAGAGCATATGAAGAAGGTGCTATTTTCACTTTAAGTAATACGCCTACTGCATTACGCTTTGGTGAAATGGACGAGTTGGCTGAAAAATGCAATGCCGTTGTTATTCCCGCAGATGCAACTTCCATTCATGATCTTACACAAGTATTTGAGAAAAGCATTGAAGTACTTGGTGGAAAAATTGACTTTGTTTTACATTCCATCGGAATGTCCCTCAATGTGCGTAAAAAAAGGGTTTATAATGACTTAAATTATGAATTTCTCAATAAAACGCTCGACATTTCTGCGGTTTCATTTCACAAGATGCTTCAGGTTGCTTTTAAACTGGACGCAATCAATGAATGGGGATCAGTTGTTGCCTTATCCTATGTTGCTGCTCAAAGAACACTTTATGGATACAATGATATGGCTGATGCCAAAGCCTTACTTGAATCAATTGCACGCAGTTTTGGATACATTTACGGACGTGAAAGAAAAATAAGGGTAAATACCATTTCACAATCTCCAACAAGAACCACCGCTGGCAGTGGGGTAAAAGGGTTTGATGGCTTACTTGATTTTACTGAAAGAATGTCTCCGTTGGGAAATGCCACCGCTGATGAATGTGCTGACTACAGCATCACACTCTTTTCAGATCTAACCAGAAAAGTTACAATGCAGAACTTGTTTCACGATGGTGGCTTTTCAAATATGGGAATGAGTTTAAAAGCCATGACCATGTACAACAAAAGCTTCAATTGCGATTGCGAGCCGGAAGAAGACAATCTGGTAACGGATTAAACCAATTTCTGAAGTAAGTTAATTTAGGTGGAAATTTAATTTTGATAAGTTAACCCATCTTTCGAAGTGTTTTTCTGTAGATTTTGAGATTCATAACTCTAAAAACGGCGTTTCTCGCTTTTTTGGACAATTTGGGATTGTCTCCCAATTTACGGAGTTCTTTGATTGAATTTTGCGACCCTCTTGACCATCATCCCGATGAATCCTGATTTATTGTATTCATTTCTAATAATTCCTGCTACCCAATTTCAAAGTTTATGCATAACAAGTTAAACACAGACCAATTTTTCATAAAGCATTTAAAACTCTAATTCTTACAACAAAATTAGATGTAATGCTTAATTTTGCATCATGAAATCGATAGGCTTAAATAGAAAATTTTTTGCAGCTCAAAATGGTCTTAAATGCATATTCATACCAAGGAATTATCAATTATTTTCTTTCTGGACTCAATTTATTGAAGTAACTGAACGAACCCGCATCACCTCGGGTCCATTAGCATCAAAATAGCACTTATCAAAGTTTTATCATTATTCAATAATAAATTATCACTTATGGTTATTTCTTAGAAACCCATTAAAAACCAAATAAATATGAAAAAAAGTATCATGCTAACGGTAATTGTTGCCCTTAGTTTATGTTTCAAAAGCAATGCGCAAAACATTGAACGACAAAACCCTATTATCTCTGAAGCCACTATGGAGCAAATAATTTCTGAGCTTCAGAAAAATGCATCTCCCGATCAACACGAACGTATTGCAAATGGTGTAAAGCAAGCAGCTTCTTTCTGGCAAGCTGCTGATGGTACTGAATCCGACTTTACCAACCTCTGTAAAACCTATTCCGTAAAAAACAGCGAAGAACAGTTTGCTGTATTCAACCGAATGGAAAACAACCTTGAGCTTTTGTTTGGAAGTTTCAATAAAATGAGTGTTGGCCTCAAGATACCATTGCATGTGGATCAAGGTGATATCCTTGAGATCGACCGCATTTATGGTGGTTATAGTCCTGGAGCTCATCTTAGCGATGATTTTTTTGCCAATAAATTAGCTTTCATTACTATTCTGAACTTTCCTTTTTACAGCTTACAGGAGAAAACAATTTCAGGTAAGGACTGGACACGTCTTGAATGGGCTTATGCCCGTATGGGAGACATCT
This sequence comes from Bacteroidetes bacterium HGW-Bacteroidetes-1, assembly GCA_002842755.1. Taxonomy (GTDB): domain Bacteria; phylum Bacteroidota; class Bacteroidia; order Bacteroidales; family F082; genus JALNZU01. The sequence continues at coordinate 9,980 of PHDU01000100.1, forward strand.
TTAAATCTCGTGTTCCTGCAGAATTCCTGCAAAATTACTCACAGGTAAGCACCGATGCTGATTCTTACATTTCTGACTACAATATTTATGTTGGAAAACTTCTTGATAAGAAACAGAAAACTCATTTTCCTGCTGACATGAAACTTATTTCACATTGGGGACTTCGCGATGAAATAAAAGCAAATTATGCTTCAAAAAGCGGTTTCAGTAAGCAAGCTATTATATACGAAGTTATGCTGAGAATCATCCGTCAGGAAATCCCTCAGATGGTTATCAACAATCCTGATTATGACTGGAATCCCTATGATAATATTGTATTTCAGAATGGGCAAAAAGTAACTTTTATAACTGAACCAGACACACGATATCAGCAGGTTATCAATCTCTTTAAGGCAACACAGAATATTGACGCTTATTCTCCTCACTTTCCTGATTATATAAAACGTAAGTTTGATGACGATATGGAAATTCCTGTAGATGATGTTGAAAAAATATTTACTTCACTTGTTTCAAGTCCGGAATTAAAAGATATTGGAAAAATAATAGAGAAACGCCTTGGACGAAAACTCCAACCCTGGGATATTTGGTACGATGGTTTTAAAACAAGATCCACACTTGACATCAGCAAGATAGATAAGATGCTTCAAGAGAAGTATCCCAATAAAAACGCGTTTGAAAAGGACCTTCCCAATATTCTCATAAAACTTGGTTTTAACGCAGATTCTGCAAAAAATATCGCATCGAGAATAATTGTTGATCCTTCGCGTGGTGCAGGTCATGCATGGGGTGCCGCAATGAAATCAGATAAAGCACGATTGCGTACTCGAATTGGAGCTAACGGAATGGATTACAAGGGGTATAACATTGCAATTCATGAATTTGGGCACAATGTAGAACAAACCATCACATTGCAAAATGTCGATTATTATATGTTAAACGGAGTTCCCAATACCTCTTTTACAGAAGCACTTGCTTTTGTATTTCAAGCACGCGACCTTGAACTGCTTGGCATGGAGCAAGAAAACGAGATGACAAAGCACCTAAATGCCCTGGACAATCTGTGGTCTAGCTATGAAATTATGGGGGTTTCTCTTTTAGATATCAGTGTATGGAAGTGGCTTTATACTCATCCAGAAGCAACAGCCTCAGAACTCAAACTGGCTGTAAATAAGATCGCTACTGAAATCTGGAATAAATATTATGCTCCGGTATTCGGCGTTACTGATTCACCTATTCTTGCTGTTTATTCACACATGATTGATAATCCACTCTATTTATCTGCTTATCCAATTGGGCAATTAATTGAGTTTCAATTTGGAAGCTACATAAAAGAAAAAGAATTTGCTGATGAGATTTACCGTGCATTTAAACAAGGACGCATCGTTCCTCAACTTTGGATGAAAGGAGCTGTTGGTTCAGAGATTTCAGCCAAACCAACCATTGAAGCTGCAGCTGAAGCAATTAAAGCGATTAAATAGTATTTTTTCTACCACAAATAGTCATACAATCGCTGAAAGTTGCGTATAACCAAAAAAAGGTGTGCACAATTTTATTCATGCACACCTTCATTTCTAAAAAAACTCAGGTATAATAAAAACACATGCTTAGGAGTTGTCAATAAATAACATTTACAATTTAGGTGATATTTTGTAGTTCCATTCGCCATGGAAATCATTTCGTTCAATATTTAGGTTTTGTTT
>PHDU01000178.1 GCA_002842755.1 Bacteroidetes bacterium HGW-Bacteroidetes-1
ATTAGATCCTATGTTTGCATTCCGCTAAAAATGCACAAGTCAAGGAGGATTGATTAAATTTGAAGTGTACAACAAAAAACCTCCAAGACTTATGCAAACACAAAGATCGTTAATTAATTTTGAAGGGCAAAACTTCTTTATAGGAATAGATGCCCATCTTAAAAGTTGGACAATCACAGTTATGGGAGAGAGTTTTTCTCATAAAACATTTCAACAACCGCCTAATGTTGCCGCATTGAAGAGTTTTCTTCATTCCCATTTTCCAGGAGGCAATTATTATTCGGTTTATGAAGCTGGTTTTTGTGGATTTTGGGCCCATTACCAGCTCCACGATTCGGGTATCAAGAACATAGTTGTAAATCCGGCTGATGTGCCCACTACACAAAAGGAGATGTTACATAAAGACGACCCAGTTGATAGCAGGAAGTTGGCCCGATCATTACGCTCAGGTGAACTCGATGGCATATATATACTGGAAAAACCCACCATTGAAGAACGTTCTCTGGTTCGACAGCGAGCTGCCATAGTTAGAGATCTGACCCGGATCAAGCAAAGAGTAAAAATGTTTTTACATTATTTCGGGATCGAGATTCCCATTAAATTTTCAAATAGTAACCATAATTGGTCAAAACGTTTTATCATCTGGCTTAAGGAAGAAGTCCCTGCCCACCTCAATATGGCAGGACAAACCTTAGGATATATGATAGAGGAAGTAGAACTGTTGCGAAGTCTTTTGCTGAAAGTAACACGAGCAGTACAAGCAATGGCAAAAAGTGAAAAGTATAATAAAAGAATGTCTTTACTGCGCAGCATTCCTGGGGTTGGGCTGTTAACGGCAATTACCTTTTTGGTTGAAATAGAAGACATCAAACGATTTAAAAATTCAGACCACTTCGCAGGTTATGTTGGTTTAAAACCAACTAAACATTCTTCAGGAGAAAAGGATAAAACCGGAGAAATGACCTTTAGGGGTCAGAAGGTTTTACGAAAATCACTAATTGAAAGCTCCTGGCATGCAGTTCGAATTGACCCGGTTTTAAGTCTTAGTTATAAGGATTATATCCAAAGAATGGAACCCAATAACGCAATTGTAAGAATAGCCAGGAAGGTACTTAACAGAATGTATTTTGTTCTTAAAAATGAACAGGAATATGTGTCGGGAGTTGTTAAATGAATCCTTTAAAACAACCAAATACATGGTGACCGCTCGTAATTTCATGCAGCTATTTTGTCTGCTTATTTATTAGAATGCGGCACTTATTGCCTATGGAAACTGAAAAAGGATAATGTGGCGTTTTTCGTTTACTGATAGAAGGTTGTTTTATAGGATTTTATAAAGCTTGAAAAACCAGACGTAGGTTTTTTTAAGCCATGGGAGGATTCCTGCATAAAAAAGGAGGTTGTTAAACCTCCTCTTATGCAGTCTATCCTAGAAGAGTATTGCTGGCAGGTTGCTCCCCAGCAGAGCCTGCTTCCTCTTCCTCTTCTTAAATACAAAGTTAACTAACTAAATTGAAGAATGTTACAGAGCAACAAAAAAAAATATTCAAAAATAATGCTCCAAAAACTTGTTTTGCAACATAGAAGAAATTAGAAATTAGAAATTGGAAATTAGAAATT
>PHDU01000101.1 GCA_002842755.1 Bacteroidetes bacterium HGW-Bacteroidetes-1
GTGAATTATAGATGAATCCAAAAGCTGTTATGGTAGAATGCCGATGGATAGAAATGTTAGGCCAATTGAGTGAGCGATAATTGGACTATTACATTTCTCTAATCGGTATAATTATGGCGAATTCGCCGCAATTATAATCTGAACCCATCAAATTCGAACGCTTTAAAATAGGTAAGTTTAAAATTAAATGTATTATTTAGCGATATGACAAAAGAAACAACCATAAAACTATTTGAGCAAAAACAAATCCGTACTTCATGGAATGAAGATGAAGAAAAATGGTATTTTTCAATTATTGATGTAATTAAAGTGCTCACTGGCACTGACCGACCGCGTAAGTATTGGAACGATTTAAAAACAAAATTAAACAATGAAGGCAGTGAACTGTCCGAAAAAATCGGACAGTTGAAAATGACCGCTGAAGATGGGAAAATGCGTATCACCGATGTTGCTGATACCGAACAACTGTTCCGATTAATTCAGTCCGTTCCATCGCCCAAAGCCGAACCATTTAAGATGTGGATAGCTAAAGTTGCCCGCGAGCGAATAGATGAAATAGAAGATCCTGAAATTGGTATAGATAGGCTATTGGAAACATACTTGAGAAAAGGATATTCAAAAGAATGGATAAACCAACGACTAAAAAGCATTGAAATTCGAAAAGAGCTTACCGATGAATGGGAAAAGCGCGGTGTAGAAAAGGGACAGGAATTCGCTATTCTTACCAATGATATTACACAGGCATGGAGTGGTTTTACCACTAAGGAATACAAGAAACACAAAGACCTGAAAAAAGAAAGCCTTCGTGACAATATGACCAATTTAGAATTGGTACTTAATATGTTGGCAGAAGCTACTACAACAGAAATATCGAATGAAAAGAAACCGAAAACATTTACCGAAAACCGAAAAATTGCCAAACAAGGTGGCACAATTGCAGGAAATACCCGCAAAGAAATTGAGCAAAAAACAGGGAAAAAGGTCGTATCAAAATTAAATGCCAAACAATTGGAACAAAAAAAGAAAGACGATTCCCTAAATGAATCGGATAACCAGATAGAAAAATGAGCTGGAAAACTAACGTGGTTACTTCAACCCTATTGCCAATTATTCAAAAGTTGGTAAACGAAAACGGCAGTGAAGTTGGCCTACAACTTTGTAAAAGCAATTGAAAAAGCTATTTCAAATAAATAGTAGCCCCAACAGGACTCGAACCTGTATCTAAAGTTTAGGAAACTTCCATTCTATCCCTTGAACTATGGGGCCAAAAGGACGGATGCAAAGTTACATGTTTTGCATGAAAACGCAAGCAGGAAAAATGTCAGAGAAAAAGCTGCTTCTCAACCAAATGTTCAAGTTTAACCAGATCAGCAGCAAACTTACGGATGCCTTCAGCAAGTTTTTCCGTAGCCATAGCATCTTCGTTGAGAAGCCACCGGAACATTTTTTCATCAGGCGAGATTTTAACGAACTCTAACGCTGCCGCTTTAGAGCTGTCAAGTTTCAGGGTTAGTGGCTCATCCATCTGTTCAAGCTCGGCAAGCAAAGCGGGTGCAATGGTAAGTAAATCGCATCCTGCCAGCTCAATGATCTCTCCCGTGTTTCGAAAGCTGGCGCCCATAACCTCGGTGGCATAGCCAAATTTTTTATAATAGTTGTAAATCTCAGTTACTGAATGTACGCCAGGATCTTCTTTTGGTGGGATATGGTCAACTTTTCGGTTGGCTTTGTGCCAGTCCAGAATTCGGCCCACAAAAGGTGAGATAAGCGTTATTGCAGCTTCAGCACAGGCTATGGCCTGCACTTTGCTGAACAACAAAGTAAGATTGGTATGGATCTTTTCTTTTTCGAGTATTTCAGCTGCTTTTATTCCTTCCCAGGTTGCTGCAACTTTTATTAAAATCCTTTCGCGTAAGATTCCGTTGGCTTCATACATGGCAATGAGCTGCCTGGCCTTTGCGATTGTTGCTTCCTGATCGAAAGAAAGCCTTGCATCAACTTCAGTAGAAACGCGTCCTGGGACTATCCTTAAAATTTCAATACCGAAATTTACCGCCAACCTGTCGAGGCATAAGCTTAGCTGTTGCTTTTTGTCTTTCCCGTTTTTTCTCGCATACTGTATTGCTTCTTCTATGAGAGAGCTGTATTTTTCGTCTTGAGCTGAGGCATATATCAGCGAAGGATTGGTTGTGGCATCTTTCGGTTTATACTTGCCAATGGATTCAAAATCACCGGTATCGGCTACCACGTAGGTATATTTTTTGAGTTGTAATAGCGTGTTTTCCATTGTTTTTTGCTTTAAATATTATTTTACGTCACTTCCGTTGTGAAATGCTTCTGTCGGAGAAACAAAACACAGTTTCCCTTCGCTGTTTTCGGCCATCAAAATCATTCCCTGTGATTCAACACCACGTAAGGCTCTTGGCGCAAGGTTGACCAGCATAACTACTTTTTGTCCGATAATGTTTTCTGGTTGATAATGTTCAGCAATGCCACTTACGACGATGCGTTTGTCAAGTCCTGTATCAATGGTGAGCTGAAGTAGTTTTTTTGTTTTTGGCATGGCCTCAGCAGCGATGATAGACCCTGTTCTGAGGTCCATTTTCGCAAAATCTTCATAGGCAATAGTCTCTTTCTGTGGATTCAGTTGCGGGCCTGCGGCATGCTGATTGGCTTTTTTGGTATCAAGTAATTTTTGAATCTGGGCCTCAATGGCGGCATCTTCTATTTTATCAAAAAGATAACCGGCATCTCCGAGTTGGTGACCCTCTTCAAGTATTACGGTAGTTTTAGCGTTGTCCCAGTTAAAATTCCCCAGATGGATCATTTTCGACAACTTATCAGCAGTGAAGGGCAGGAAAGGTTCAGCCAAAACAGAGAGTTTGGCTACAATTTGCAAGGAAACGGCTAAAATTGTTTTTACCCTTTCAGGATCCGTTTTATACAACTTCCATGGTTCATTTTCAGTAAGATATTTATTGCCGATTCGTGCCAGATTCATAAGCTCACTTAATGCTTCACGGAAACGATACAACTCAATACTTGCCCCAATTTTATCGGGGAAAGCTTCCATTTGCTTTAATACTTCCTCATCTTTATCCGTTAAATGTGACATGGAAGGAACACATCCCTCGAAATATTTTTGCGTAAGCACTAAAGTCCTGTTCACAAAATTGCCAAAAATGGCTAACAACTCACTGTTGTTGCGTGTTTGAAAATCTTTCCATGTGAAATCGTTGTCTTTGGTTTCAGGAGCATTGGCAGTAAGCACATAGCGCAGCACATCTTGTTTGTCAGGAAAATCAACAAGATATTCATGCAACCAGACAGCCCAGTTACGCGATGTTGATATTTTGTCGCTTTCCAGATTAAGAAATTCATTGGCCGGAACATTTTCAGGCAAAATGTAACTCCCTTCACTCTTGAGCATTACAGGGAAAATTATACAATGGAACACAATATTATCTTTTCCAATAAAGTGAACCAGTTTTGAATCATTGCTTTTCCAATAAGGTTTCCAGTCTTTTCCGGTCTTTTCTGACCAGTCTTTTGCAGCAGAAATATAACCGATTGGGGCATCAAACCAAACGTAGAGCACTTTATTTTCACCACCTTCAACAGGAACTTTTACTCCCCAGTCCAGATCACGGGTAACAGCCCTTGGCTGCAAGCCCTGGTCGATCCACGATTTACACTGGCCATAAACATTGGTTTTCCAGTCCTCCTTATGGCCTTCGATGATCCATTCCCGCAGCCAGCCTTCTGCCTGATCCAAAGGCAAAAACCAATGTTTGGTATCTTTAAGGATGGGTACATTGCCACTTAATGCTGAACGGGGGTTTATAAGATCGAGTGGACTTAACGAGGTGCCGCAGTTTTCGCATTGGTCACCATATGCTCTTTCAAAACTACAATGCGGGCAGGTGCCGGTGATATATCGGTCGGCCAGAAACTGATTTGCTTCAGCATCGTAATACTGCATCGATGTTTTTTCTATAAAAGCGCATTTGTCGTAGAGCGTTTTAAAAAACGCTGAGGCCGTTTCATGGTGGATGGGAGCCGAGGTGCGTGAATAAATATCAAATGAAATTCCAAAGATCTCAAACGAATCCTTGATGATAGTGTGATAGCGATCAACAATATCCTGTGGACTTACACCTTCCTGCCTGGCTTTGATGGTAATAGGGACACCATGCTCGTCAGAGCCACCGATAAAAAGCACGTCTTCACCTTTCATTCGCAGATACCTGACGTATATATCTGCCGGCACATAAACACCGGCAAGGTGTCCGATGTGAATAGGCCCGTTGGCATATGGCAAAGCTGAAGTTACGGTATAACGTTTGAATTGTTTACTTTTGGTTTCCATTTAACTTATTTATGGGGTAACGTAAATTTTGGCAAAGTTAACCATTCCTGTAAAATGAAAACGACTCCTGCACTTCAAAAGGGTGATCTTATCGCTTTTGCATCTCCGGCACGCAGCGTTCGTCCTGATGACCTCAAAACCGCAGTTTCATGGTTTGAAAAAAAAGGCTATAAAGTAATGATTGATCCACAGATACTGACCACTGAGCATCAGTTTGCAGGATCGGATGAAATAAGAGTAGCTCACTTTCAAAAGCTGCTTGACGACAGCAGCGTAAAAGCGATTATCTGCACCAGAGGCGGTTATGGAAGCATGCGTATCATCGACAGACTCGATTTTTCTTCGCTCAGGCTTCATCCAAAATGGATTGTGGGCTATAGCGACATCACGGTATTTCATGCACATTTGCAACAAACGCTGCAAATGGAAAGCCTTCATGCTTCAATGCCTTTAAACTTTGAAAACAATACAACCGAAGCTGTCATGAGTTTGTTTGATGCAATGGAAGGAAAACAGTTACAATACAACTTCCCAATGCATCCTTTGAACAGAAACGGAAAAGCGGCCGGCGAACTTGTTGGTGGTAATCTTTCGATACTTTACAGCCTTCAGGGATCGGTTTCATTTCCTGATATGACAGGAAAAATTCTTTTCATTGAGGATATAGATGAATATCTTTATCATGTGGATAGAATGATGCTTAGTCTTAAACGCGCCCATGTTTTTGAGGGCATTTTGGGTTTGGTTGTGGGTGATATGACAGATATGAGAGACAATACAATCCCTTTTGGAAAAACAGCGGAAGAGATTATTTCAGCGCACATTCAGGAATATGATTTTCCTGTTGGCTTTGGATTTCCTGCAGGTCATTTAAACAATAACCTTGCATTGATAATGGGAAGAAAATCCATATTGGAAGTGCGCTCAGGGCAAATGCCCTTATTGATTCAAGAAAGTTGATTTTTACAGGCTGTTTTTTACTTGAATAAATCAAACAACTAAAAATAAACAACCACACCTTTATGGCAGATCACAATGACCTTGGTAAGTTAGGAGAAGAGCTTGCACTGAAGCATCTACGTGGATTGGGGTATAAAATTCTGGAACAAAACTGGCATTATGGACGAGAGGAAATCGATATTATTGCAATGGATAATACTACCTTGGTAATCATAGAGGTTAAAACGCGCGCTACAAACTGGTTTGGTGAACCGGAATTTGCTGTAACACGCTCAAAACAAAAAGCTTTGGTTCGGGCTGCTGAAGGGTACATCATAAAAAACGATCTGAATCTGGATACACGCTTCGACATTATTTCCATTGTAATAACTCCTCAGGATAAGAAAATTCATCACATCGAAGATGCTTTTTATCCAACATTATGAATCGATCCTGAGTTAGAAAAAAAACCAAACAACGACTTTTATGATTGTTTGATGAAGCGGAAAATTTTTCGGTTTCATTTATATATGGTAGATGTTTTAAGTATGCTCTGTTCTTGCTTCAATAACTGATGCCAATCAAAAGGGTATCAAGGTTTTCATAACACAATTCATTTACGCAATTATCAGCGAAAATGGCAAGCAGCAAGTTAATTTATTCCTGTTTAAAAGCGATTATTATTTTATCTTTGGTTTTCCTTGAGAAGGAAGTACTCAAAATCAGAATCCCAGGATTCAATCCTCAGGGTGTTCGCGGATTTTACTTTTTTAAAGCATGCATAATTTTTTATCTATGATTCGTGTTGGCTTTTTCAAAAACACAGTTGTTGCAATAAATAATTGTCAGCAATGCTTGTTTATTGCGTCTTATTTATAAGCAATTAATAAAATTAGTATTCATCTAAAATACATGTAGAATGAAAATCGGATTTATCGGACTTGGCAAAATGGGCTACAATATGGTTCATCGTTTGTTGAAAAGCAATCACGAAATTGTGATTTGGAACAGATCGGCTAAAAGCATAAAAGAACTCGAAGAACTGGGTGTTGAATGTGCTGCCTCTATTGAAGATATGGTTGACAGGCTTCCTTCAAGGAAAGTAATATGGTTGATGGTTCCTGCAGGAAAACCGGTGGATGAAAACCTGGACATTTTACTTGCTTTGCTAAAAAAAAACGACATCATTGTTGACGGCGGTAATTCGTACTGGAGAGAAACGCAGCAACGTGCTGAAAAAGCACAACAAAAAGACATGTTTTTTATTGATTGCGGAACAAGCGGAGGAGTTTGGGGGCTTCAGAATGGTTACAGCCTGATGTATGGCGGCAACAAAGAAGCAGCTGATTATATAGAACCCATCATCAAATCGCTGGCACCAGAAAAAGGATATGTTTACTGCGGGGTTTCAGGAACCGGACACATGGTGAAAATGGTACACAATGGTATCGAGTATGGAATGATGCAATCCTATGCAGAGGGTTTTGAAATACTTCAAAAAGCACCTTATGATATTGATTTAACCAAAGTTGCTGATGCATGGCAGTATGGCAGCGTGGTTCGTTCATGGTTACTCGAATTGGCTGTAAACGCCCTTAGAGAAGATCCGAAGTTAGAACAACTACAAGATTATGTTTCAGATAGTGGTGAGGGACGTTGGACTGTTCAAACGGCCATAGATTTTGATGTTCCTGCTCATGTAATCACAGCCTCACTTTTTACAAGATTTCAATCGAGGCAGGATGCATCGTTTGCGATGAAAATGCTTGCTGCACTTAGAAATCAGTTTGGCGGACATGCGGTAAAAACAAAGGAATAATTGCTGAAATGAATAATAGCGGTAATCATATTTACGTCATTTTTGGCGCTTCGGGCGACCTCACGAAAAGAAAATTGGTTCCGGCACTCTACGATTTGTTTGTGCAAGATTTGTTTCCGCAAAAATTTGCCCTGCTGGGAGTTTCCAGATCTCATTTTACCGATGAAGAATTCAGGGAGGCCATGAAATCAGCCATCCTTGCGTATAAAGAAATTGACGATACCACCCATATCGAAGCCTTTATTAAAACGGTCCACTATCATTCCATTCAGTTTGATGACACTTCCACTTATGCAACGCTGAAACAGCGATTGAATACCCTAAGGACTGAAGAAAAAATCGGCGGAAACACTGTATTCTATTTATCAACACCGCCCAACCTGTATGGGATTATACCTCAGCATCTTGCCGCAGTTGGGTTGAATAATCAAAGTGATGGATGGAAACGATTGATTATTGAGAAGCCATTTGGCTACGATCTGGAATCAGCTTTGATACTTAAAGATAAGCTGCTGAAGGATTGGAATGAGGAGCAGCTATTCAGAATTGATCATTATCTTGGTAAAGAAACGGTTCAGAATCTACTTGTAACAAGGTTTTCAAACGGAATTTTTGAACCCTTGTGGAACCGCAATTACATCCATCATGTGGAAATTACTTCTGCCGAAAGCATTGGTGTTGAAAAGCGCGGAGGATATTACGATTCTTCGGGTGCTTTGCGCGACATGGTACAAAACCATTTGCTTCAGGTGGCCGCCATTACAGCAATGGAATCACCTTCTTCCCTTGAGCCTGCAGCCATTCGGAATGAAATACTAAAAGTGTTTCAGTCCATTCGGGCCTTAAAAATAGAAGATGTTAAAACCAATGCCATTCGTGGGCAATATCTGGAATCAACCATCAAAGGCGAACATGTTGCAGGGTATAGGAATGAAGCAGGGGTAAATCCTGCATCTATAACCGAAACTTATGCTGCCTTAAAATTCTATATTGACAACTGGCGCTGGGGCGGTGTGCCTTTTTACATCCGTACCGGAAAACGGTTTCCTACACGTGTTACCGAGGTTGTGATTCATTTTAAGCCAACGCCGCATTTTCTCTTCTCAGGTGGTTCTGCCAATAGCGCATGTAATCAGTTGGTGATTCGTATTCAACCTGACGAAGGTATTCTTTTGAAATTTGGAATGAAAACACCGGGTGCAGGTTTTGAAGTACAGCCGGTAAATATGGATTTTCATTACTCCGACCTGACCCATCAGCGTATTCCTTCAGCGTATGAACGACTTATTTACGATTCAATGAAGGGTGACGCAACGCTTTTTGCCCGCACAGAAGAAGTGATTGAAGCCTGGAAATTTCTATCACCGGTTATTGAATCCTGGAAGAATGACAAAGAGGTGCCTCTTTACGGCTACCCTGCAGGGACCTGGGGACCTGAAAACTCTGATGAACTAATTGAAGAAAAAGACATGACATGGCGCTATCCATGCAAAAACTTGTCGGATGACGGCATTTATTGCGAATTGTAACGATGATAAAAAAACTGATAATTTTCAAAAGTGTTGATCAACTGGCAGCGTTTTTTACGGACGATCTGGCAGCAAAAATCAATGAAACACCTGATGGCCGGTTCTTTTCGTGGGCATTGTCAGGCGGTTCAACGCCTAAAGTCTTGTTTCAATATTTGGCCCAAAACTTCAGGAAAAAAATTTCCTGGGAAAAAGTTCTGGTTTTCTGGAGTGACGAACGTTGTGTTGCACCTGATGATCAGCAAAGCAACTATAGGATGACAAAGGAAAGTCTTTTGAATTACGTCCCCATTCCCGCAGCTAACATTTTCAGGATAAAAGGTGAAGCCGACCCATCAGAAGAATCGGAGCGTTACTCAGAAGCAGTCATGCAAATTGTTCCTTCCTTCAACAATATTCCCCGCTTCGACTTTATGATGCTTGGCCTTGGAGAAGATGGGCATACCGCTTCCATTTTTCCCGGAAATCTGCATCTTTTTGATAGTAAACATCTTTTTGAAGTGGCCGAACACCCGCAAACAAAACAAAAAAGAATAACAGCTACCGGAAATTTAATCAACCATTCCGCCACAGTTGCGTTTCTGGTAACCGGCGAGGCTAAATCTGAAATTGCATACCATGTGCTTGGCCATCAGCTGGGTAGCGAAAAACTACCTGCTGCTCAAATTTTTCCAAACAATGGAGAACTCCTTTGGCTGATGGATGAAAAGGCGGCTGGTAAAATACTTGATTTGCGTTCGCTGAACATTTATCCTGAGCAAAACATATTGGAACAAACTTACCTGAAAACCCAATAAACAGATCGTTGATTATCGGGCTTCAACACTCTTCTCCCTGGGGTTATCATCCGTACTTTTGTGTTGTTGTACTGTGTTGTTGTTGTGTAATTATAACCGTCGAAAAGTAAATAGCACCCTTCTTGATTCTGCTGGGGATGTAGTTCAACATGGACTCATCGCTGGGTGCTGCGCACCGCTCAGAGTCCTATTTATTACCCAACGTAATTTCTTCACTATTTGATTTTCAATCATAAAGCGATCTATTTGATCTTAATTCGACCCCTCTCCATAGGGTAAAATCTTATCGTCCTAATCCCTAAGACAACGAATGCTAATTCCACTTTTTTTATTCAAATTATAATTGTCAGCAGCTTGAGAATTATTTACAAGTGTGCAATTATTTGCGTTTGCATTACTCTGGGCAGTGCTTGCCCACCAGTGGCCAGAGAAGCCCAAATTCCAGAATGATCCTTCAGGTTCGCCAGGAGGACTTGGGTAGACACGATATCCACCAGGAAGACCAGTAAAGCCACTCTCGTTGGATCCCCAATATCCCCAATTTTTCATTTTTACACCAGCCACACTAATACCTCCAAGATAATTATATAAAATTGTCCACTCTGCATCATTGGGCACATGCCAATTATCAGGGCAGAGGCTGTTAGTATTTACGGTATACCAGTTGTACAGAGCACCATAAGTATTTTTGTTTGTTACTTCGTCGTTGTCATACCAGCAATATGCTGGAGTGGTTAGATTATTCCACTCAATGCCATCCGTAACTATTGGTATAACGTTGCCATTATTATATTTTGTCGTCATTAGGTTTTCGGCCATCCAGGTTTGTGCGCCTATGGTTACTACAGCATAATTATTTCCATCCTCATCAGAACAGGGTATAAATTCAAAATTAACTGTTTGGCTTTGGGTGGGCAACAAAGTGAGCACACGTGCGTAATTGCCTGCGAAACCCTTGAATAGGATCATTTCCCCGTCATTGTATTGCATCTGAACAAGGTTGTTTCTGCTTTTTAAAACATTTTCGGGGGTTGTTCCTTCAGCTGTGCCTTGGTGTTCGATTTCAGTATTTCCTGATATTTTTCCCAATGAAATAAGTTTAGCAGCATATTTCCAATCTGCCGCATTCACATTTACAGTATAAATTCCTGCCTTCAGTCCCGAAATCTCAAATCTTTGCCTGCCTTGTTGAACCTGTTTGCTTTGTTTGGTAATTAAAACACCCATTCCATTATATATTTCAAGGTAAACCAATTCTGTTTTTGAATTGGCAAATTCAACAAAGGCTGATTCAACCATTGGATTGGGGTAAACCTTTACTGTGTTTTTGTCAGCATTTAGTATATTAATTCCAACTGTTCCGACTAAATGCAAAACATCATCGCCATTAAGGCTTAGCGTTGTCCCTTGTGTTAGGTTTTCAACCTGGATGCTGTCAATGGTAGTACTTTGCCCTGATCCTGTGAAACTGATTTGGTAATCCTGTGCTTGCAAAACTGCAATAGCAAACAAGAACGATACAAAAAATGTTATAGTTTTCATATGCATTTAATTTAACAGGATAGTATTCATTTTATCTATCCATATTCCATTCTTATTATGTTGGGTAACGTTTGCAACATGAAAAGTTGGGCATTTTGAAACTCCAATCTTTCAATTTGCTACACTGTTTATTTATTGTTAATTCGTTCATATTTACCACTTGCCGCCCAATTTTTTATATTGCGTGTTGAACGAAACCTAAAAGGCAGCTGAAGCCTTTGACGACTTTTTGCTACCTTTATGGTGTTAACTATTAATACCATAAAACTATGAAAAAAAAGTGAAACGCTGATTGAAAAAGCATGTAAAAATGTTCCAGATTTTGAAATTCTTTACAAAAAGCTTGAACGGCATGTCGAGATTACAG
>PHDU01000102.1 GCA_002842755.1 Bacteroidetes bacterium HGW-Bacteroidetes-1
CTTCAATACTTATCAATTTTTTATTATTGTATATTGATGCTTGTGGAATGGGTTTTTAGACAGTCTGACGTTTTGCAGCTACAAGAAGTTGGCGATTTTTACCACAAATGTTCATACGAAGAACGAATGTTTGTGCCACCACAAAACTGTCATACGAAGCACTAAACCGCCAATTTCTTGTAGGTGCTGTTATAGGCTGGCGTTCTTGTCTGTCGTGGGTTACAACCATTTTTATGTCGTCCGTTTGTGTCATTTGTCGAGTGCTTTTTTGTTTGGCTTGTGTGTCGGGTGTTTTATTTTTTTTTTGAAGCGTTGGAAATTTTTTAAAAACAATTTTTCTTTTGGGTCGGCTTTGCAAGCTCTATTAAAAACTTTGGTCGAGTGTCGGCTTGTGCGGTTTTTAATTGTGCTTGCAAATTGCGTTGGCTTTTCATTTGGCAAATGTAGTAAATGTTTTAATTTGAAACAAATATTTGTTTTGTATTGAAACAATGTTTATCTTTGTCCTGTTAAACAGCGAAACATAAATTGATATGAATATAAAATTGTCACAAAAGCAAATAGGTCAGAGGATAACCGAACTTCGTAAAATGAAAGGGTTGTCTCAGGAAGATTTGGCTAAAAGTGTCAAAATTTCCCGACCGTCTTTGGCTCAAATTGAGTTAGGAAACAGAAGTGTTGATATTCTTGAACTGCAAAAATTGTCTTTGATTTTAGAGTTTTCTTTGGACGATTTTATGTCTAAGGATTTCTCGGCAAGTCAAGAGGTTGAAGGCAAAGAAGAAAAAAAAGCAAAGAAAGAAGAAGAACGTATTTCTGTGCCAACACTACAAATCAGCAAGTTCAAAAATGTCTTATTGTATATCCTTGAACGCTGTGCAGGTAAGCCAAATGTTGGTGAAACGGTTCTTTATAAGTTGCTCTATTTCTCGGACTTCAATTATTATGAATTGTATGAGGAACATTTAACTGGTGCTAAATATCGCAAATTACCTTATGGTCCTGTTCCTCAAAAATTAGATACAATCATTGGTCAAATGATTGAAAAAGGTCAGTTGCAAAGAGTAAAAACAGAATATCACGGTTATCCTCAAACACGTTATTTGCCTTTAGAAAAAGCTGATTTAACTGAATTAAGGGCAAGTGAAAAAGAAATCATTGACAGGGTTATAGAACAAATGAGTGATTGGTCTGCTGCCGCAATCAGCAACTATTCTCATAAGGATATGCCTTGGCTTGCTTCAAAAGAAGGAGAAGAAATAAATTATGAATTAGCTTTTTATAGAGATGCTCCTTTCTCTGTAAGGAACTATGGAGATGAAATTGAAGCACAATGACCTTTGACGAATTAACCGAATTTAAAAAGGATTTGAAAAACCTTTTAAAAAAATACAGAACTCTAAATGACGATTTAGATGTAGTTAAACGAGTGTTAGAAGTTACACCCGATGAACGACCACCGTTTAGTTTTCGTATTGATAATTTGGGTTTAGAAACGTGTATCATCAAGGTTAAGAAAATTGCTTGCAAGGCATTAAAAGGAAGAGGAGTGAATTCAGGATTGAGGTTAATTTATGCTCACTTTCCTGACGAACTAAAAATCACATTCATTGAATTGTATCATAAGAACGACAAGGAAAATGAAGACAAAACAAGAATAACGGATAATTTTAAATAGGTAAATAATGGCAAAAGGTAAAAATCAATACGTAGTGCCAACACAAGGTGGTTGGGGCGTAAAAGGCGAAGGAAACAGTAAGTTGACCGCCAAAACCGATAACAAAGCGGATGCTTTGAAAATCGGAAAAGAGATTGCTAAAAATCAGCAATCGGAATTAACCATTTTGGGTAAGGATGGTAAAATTCAAAATAAAAATAGTTATGGAAGCGACCCATTTCCGCCAAAGGACAATAAACATTAAGCTATGATAGATATAAGTAAACAATCAGTAAAAATTGATTGCCCAGAATGTAAGCGGTCTATTTCTGTTACCATTAAACAAGTTGCCGATGAGGCATTGGTTAGATGCTCTTGCGGTCAAGGCATTCAACTTCAAGATAGCAATGGAACAAACAAAAAGGCAATCAGAGATATAAACAAGTCGTTCAAAGACCTTGAAAATACATTTAAAAAAATAGGAAAATGAGAACATACAAATTACACAACAACAGAGTTGAAATTGTAAATAATAACGGTAGTGTTTTTACTATTTATTTCAACGAAAACAGCGGGAAAGTTTATTTCCGTTACAAAATCGGAACTGTTTCACAAATCAAACATCCGGGTATTTTTATTGGGGTTGATGCCAATGGAATTGGCTATTTTTTGCATAACCATTATCATTACGGTAAGGCTCATATAACAACTGAAAAAGAGTTTGCTCAAGGAATGCCTTTATACATTTACAACGAGAAGTGTTCAAACACCCCTTTAAGAGTTATTGAAATTGGGTTGAATGAAATGCTGAGAGGCGAAAGCTACAAGCCAGTTACCTACAACTGCCAAACCTACACAAACACCGCTTGCCATAACACCCGAAAAAGCGAAGATGCCGACAAATGGATTGGCAGAGTGCTTGTTGGTTCATTATTATTTTTAGGACTAACGGCTGTTTTTGGAGGAAGGCGATAATTTTACAATTCCCCTTTAAAAGCCTTGTCTAACAAACTCGGCATTAGTTCGGTTAATTCTAGTTCAGTTTGTTTGTGATGTTCTTTGATTGCGTTTGTTTTATTGAGTAGTTCAACAAATTCCCTTTGCAATTCAATTGAGGGAACTGGAACTAATATTTTCATCAACTTATCTAAGCCCAATGTTTTGTTTCTTCCTGCTCCGCCTGGACTACAAGCGTTAATATCTTCTAATCCTTTTTGAGATAGAAAATGATAACACAGAAATTCTGCTAATGCTTTTTCTTCGTCTGCTACGCAAGAAATAAAACGGTGTGAACCGTAACGGTCATTATCTTCTTCTTTAGCAACTGCAATTCCACCTTCCCAAGCAAATACATTGCTAAAAACTAAATCTCCTGTTTTGATTTGAAAAATCTTTTTTGTTGCAACTTCTGTTCCTGTTAATGCAGGTTTATGAAATGTGCCTTTTCCAAAACATCGAATACCCAATTCAGGATATAATGCTTCGTCTTTTAAAATAACTGGTCTGCGAATAATTGGGGCAACGTCTTTCATTGGCAACCATTCAGCACTTTCTATAAGGTCAGTGTATTTGCTGAATAGTAAATTATTGATGTCTCTAGTTTGCTCCTTTGTTAATTGAAATATTTGACTGCTTTTATTTGTAATTTTCTCAATTTTTGCAACGATTTTCTTTTGCGTAGGAAGGTCAGGAAGGTTTATTGGAAAGTCTAAAAAGAACCTTTCTTTAAACCTATTTCGGCTTGCCTTTGTGACACCAATACAAAACTGCTCAACCGCTTTCCAAGTTTTAGCTTGATTAAAATAGTAATGTAAAAAGCGAACATCTGCTTTTTTGTTATCTACTTTGAAAGTCGGATATTCATCTGAAACATAAAATCCCTCAAATTCATCTGTAACAAAGTCGAATGCTCCTTTCCAAGCAAAAAGACGACTGTAAATAAAATGACCAGTCTGTAATTTATTTAATGATTTGCTTCCAATTTCTGAACCCTTTTTGTGTTCACGAATAAATAAACCTCTCCCTTCTAAACTCATACCCAGTAAAGTGTATGTTTCTGTAGGAACAAGTGAAATTTGGTTGTTCGCTTGCTGAACAAAATCACCAACTATAGTTTGTTTCCAATTACCCTTCATAGCTCAAAGCGATTTTGATTTCCTTTTCTATTTCCTTCATTAAACTGAAAATGTCTTTTTCCCTTTCAATTATTGATTTGGCTAATTCGGCTGGCTCACGATACTCAAATTCACCTTTTCTATTAGGATTTTTAATATCAAGATTTACATTAATTAATTTCCCTTTATCATCATTTTTGACAATATCAGCAATCTTCACTTTCCAAGCATTATCATTTTCTTTTCGCTTGTTCCACCATTTTTTTAGCTCGTCAAATTCTTCAAACTGAATGGGTTTTGTTTTGCTGTATTTCTTCTTATCAGCAGGAGGCAACAACTCGTAATACCAAATATGTTTAGTGGGCTCACCTTGTTCAAAAAATAAAAGATTACAAGGTATGTCAGTGTAGGGAGCAAAAATACCTTCACCTAATCTTACAATGGTGTGTAAATTAAAATCTTCAACCAATTGTTTCTTCACTCTTGCAGCAATGCCCGGAGCAAACAAAGTGCCGTGAGGCACTACAATGGCGGCTCTACCGCCATCTTGCGTTGGCTTTTTGCGTTTTAGTTTTCGCATTATTAACTGCAAAAAGAGCAATGCAGTCTCAGTAGTTTGTTTGTCGTCAGGGAAATTGTTTAGAATTCCTTTTTCTTCTTCGCCTCCAAAAGGTGGATTTGCTAATACAATATCAACTCTCTGATTGTCGCCAATATCTTTTAACGGCACTCTTAAACTATTTCCGCTATCTATGTTTGGATAGTTCAAACCGTGAAGCAATAAATTCATTTGCGAAAGCAAATAGGGAAGTGGCTTTGCTTCTCCGCCAATAATTGATTTTTCTTGTAATAGTTTTTTATGCTCTACGGTTTTGGCTTGCTTTTTTAAATGTTCAAATGCTTCTACCAAGAAACCACCTGTTCCGCAAGCTGGGTCTAAAACTGTTTCACCAATTTTAGGGTCAAGCATTTCAACCATAAAACGAACGACTGGACGAGGCGTATAAAATTCTCCTGCATCTCCGCTGGCATCTCTCATTTCCTTTAAGATACTTTCATATAAATGCGAAAGTGAGTTTAGTTCTTCATTACTCGTAAAATGAATTTCATCAATTTTGTTGATGATGTCACGAAGCAAATAACCGTTAATCATTCGATTGGTTACGCCTTTAAAAACGGTTGCAATTACGTCTTTGCGTTCTGCTCCTGTTTCACTTTGCAAGGCTCGTAAATAGTAGAATAAACCTGTTCTCTCTTTTCCGTCTGCCAATTTTATTTTCTCGTTGTTTACAAAAGCCAGTAAATCATCACCTGTCAAATTTTTGTCTTTTGCCCAATCTCTCCAACGGTAAGGTTCTGCTATAGCTGATTTATATTTCTTGCCTTCCAGTTGTGCGTTTACTTCTTGTAAGTTTTCGTTGTCGTCCAAGAATTTTAAAAACATTATCCAAGTCAACATTGGTAAACGGTCGCCATCACCGTTCATTCCTTTGTCCTTACGCATAATGTTTCTACACGTTTTTATAATGCCACTTAAACGTTGAGCAGGTGTTTCAATGACAACTGGTTTCGCTTCTTTCTTTGGTGCTTTTTCTTTTTTCGTCTTTGCCATTTTTTATATTATGCTGCTTCTGCGTATAGCAGGGTTTGTAATTCGCTAATTGCTTTTTTGAATTCGTCCATTCCTCCAAATTCATTTACTATTTCTATCGGGTTGCCTTGCTGTGTAATAGGTTCAACCGAAATAATATCGGGTCTGATTTGATTTAAACCGTAATCAACATACTTTTCTAAAATCAAATTCAAAACATCTTTGGCTCTTTCGCTGTAATGAGCAAAAAAGTCAGGTTTGTTTTTCTTCAATAAATCTGCTCTTTGTTTTCTTGTCAATGGTTTTAAATCAAAGGCAACAAAACAAAGCAAGTCGAAAGGGTCAACATCTTGCTGTTTGGTAATTTCCATTAATTGGTCAATTGAAATTCCGTTGTTTTCCAACTCGTCTAAAATGTGTTGGCGTTCTTCCAAGTCATTCCATTTGCTTCGGAAATCATTCATTGAAGTAAACATAGTTGTAATCTGCTCCTTTGCATATTGCGTAAACTGAACTGTTCTAAGTTTACCATTGGCATCTAAAATCTGAACACTTTCTGCAACTATTGAAACTGTTCCTTCGCTGATATAATATTTTCGTCTTGGTTCTCCACCGCCACCGCCTGTTGGTGGTTCGTCTGTATCGTCATCATCTTCCCAATCGTCAGGCTCGTCTGTTGGTGGGTCTGGTGTCCATTCATCACCATCAATAATATTTCCGTCTCCGTCAATTTCATCTTCGGTTATTAATGGTGGTTCTCCATCAAAATCAGGGTCGGCAAAATTTCGTGTTGCACTTCCTGTATAATCTAAAATTGTGAAAAACAATTTTTCTTTGTCTTCTCTTACTCTTGTGCCTCGTCCAACAATTTGTTTGAATTCGGTCATTGAGTTGATTGTTCTAAAAATCACAATGTTTTTGCAAGTCGGAACATCAACACCAGTGCTTAATAATTTTGAAGTGGTTACCACGACTGGAATTGGCTCGTCAATGTCCATAAACCTGCCTAAATGCCCTTTTCCAATATCGCCTTCTTCTGAAACAATGCGAACAACATAGTCGGGATATTGCTGAACTAAGTCAGTGTTTAAATTGCTTATTTCCCTACGAAATTGGTCAGCGTGTTCTTGGTTTACGCAAAACACAATCGTTTTATCAAACCTTCCGTATTTCACCATAAAGTTGTAAAGATGCTTTACAACGGCTTTTGTTCTTGGCAAATAAGAAAGTGTATTTTCAAAATCGGGAGTTGTATAAATTCCGTCAGGAATTAATTCTCCGTTATCGTCCAATTGTCCATCTTCGGGTCTAAATCCTGTTGCATCTGTTTCAGTAACTACACGATGAACCAAATAAGGAGCTAAAAATCCGTCCTCAATTCCTTGTTTCAAACTGTAGATGTAAAGCGGATTTCCGAAATATGCGTAAGTGTCTTTATTGTCGTCTCTTAATGGCGTAGCCGTTAAACCAATTTGAACAGATGTATTGAAATAATCTAAAACTGCTCTCCAATTACTGTCGTCAGTAGCACTTCCTCTGTGGCACTCATCAATTAAAATCAAGTCAAAAAAGTCTCTTGGTAATTTTCTAAATGCTCCTGTTCGGTTGCTGTCCTCTGCTAAAGATTGGTAAGTAGAAAAATAAACTTCTCTGCTACTTGGCAAACCTTCTTCGGGAACTAAACATCTTGCATCACCAAAAACTGCAAAGTCTTTAGCGTGTGGGTCGGAAACTAAAATACTTCTGTCGGCAAGAAATAAAATTTTAGGTCTGCGATGTTCGCCTTTGGTGTTCCAACGGTTGTTCCAAAGTTTATAAATGATTTGAAAAGCTATTGTTGTTTTTCCTGTTCCAGTCGCAAGAGTTAATAATGCTCTTTTCTTTCCTTCTAAAACTGCTTTAACTGCTCGGTTAATTGCAATTGTTTGATAATACCTTTCGGGCTTGTTCGGTATTGGTAAAAATGGTTTTAAAAAGGTTTCTAAAATTTCTGCTTTAATTGGTTCAGCTTGGTTTAATCTGTTCCAAAGCTCTGTCGGTGTTGGATATTTTGAAATTTTTGTTTCAATTCCAGTGATAAAGTCAAACTCTAATATTTCTGTTCCATTTGTCGAGTAGGCAAATTTAAGTCCGAGTATTTGAGCATAGTCTTTGGCTTGTTGGATGCCGTCAGCAGCCAACTTGTATTTTTTCTTTGCTTCAACAATTGCAATCGGAAAGTTTTGTGAATAGCGAAGTAAGTAGTCAAAGCGTTTCGCTTTTTTTCTTCTTGCTTTTCTTCCTATCACAATAATTTTACCGTCAGTAAAAGTCCGTTGTTCAAGTATTAACTCGTCTGTCCATTGGCTTTCATACAGTTTGGGCAATACTTCCTTTCGGCAAGTATCTGCTTCGCTGTCGTGGTCGTCAATATGTATAGTTTTATCACTCATTTACTTGTCATAAAATAGTTTGTCAAAATACGGTTTTTTATCGGTGCGTTGGCAAAAAATGGCTCTTTTGGTTTTGCGAAGGGTCGGCTTGTGTGTCGGGCAAAACCAAATGTGCCACTTGTGCGGCTGGCTAAAATTGTTTTTAAAAAATGCGGGTCGGCAAAAAAAATATAACACGAAGCGTTGGGCTGTCGTGTCAGCAAAAAGTCCGCTGTTAAGTTTATATGTCGTCCTGTCGTTTCGATAATTTTCTGTCAATTTAATGGTTGTTGTGTCGTCTGTTACGCTTGCCTATAACGTTTGGCTGTATGGTTAGTTGCCGATTTCGAAGCACTTTCCTGTCAAGTTACAACTACTTTTGATACGAGCTGTGCCGCTCGAATACCCACTGCACCGGCAATTAACTATACCGCGTGTTACCGCCTGGTGTTCTGTCTTCCAGTCCCGTAAACCATTGTATTTATTTACTTTACATTTCATTGTCATGTTACTTTATTGTCTGTTGTGTCGGCTCGTGTGTCAGCGTTTTTTATTTTTTTAAGTGTCGGCAAATTATTTAAAACAATATCTCTCGGTGCGTTGGCTTTGCAAGCTCTTTGACAAAGCTTTGGTCGTAGTATTGGCTCGTGTGGCTTTGTCAATGTGCTTGCAAATAGGGGTAGGTTTTATCATATATACTTCATTTTGAATAAAATCAACAAAAAAACATTAAATAAAACTAAGGCCATAACAATATAATCTTTTCGTTTCATTTTAATATTAAATGCTTTAGTATCATTGAATCTTAGGTTGTAACTAATCCAAAACTGTTCGAACTTATTTAAAAGAATGACTAAAATAGACGGTGATACTTTTATTGCTAATTTGAATGTGTTTGTTCTTTCTGTTGTCTTAGATTTATAACCAAAATAAGCATCACTTATAGTATCGAAAAAAATTGGCAAAAACCTTAACCCAAAATTTATAATAATAATTATGACTTTAGGTGCTCGATAATCTCTTAAAAATTGAGAAAGTTCATACAATGCAATAAATTCATATAGAATAATATAACATAAACCCAATAAACACCAGTTAATTAACTGAAAGAGATTAAAACCGCCAAAAACCAAATCAACTAATGCAAACAAAAGCGCAAAAATAATTAAGCTAATTGCCCCAATTATAGTCACTTTCTGTAAGGGACGACTGATAATTACGAATAATACTAATTGAGCCAAAACTATACTGCTAAGTAATATCGAATCTTGTATAATTAAATAGGTTGCCGCACCAAGCCATATCAATTTTATTTCTAATAAACTCCTCATGCTATAATGTTATTATTTGAGAGTATGGCAAGTTATCTTTCACAACAGGATGAGATGAAATAATTACACCTTTTCCATTATTCAAAGCGTTAATAATTTCGATTTCTAAAGAAGTTTTCATGTTATTTGATAAACCAGTATAAAATTCATCTATTAAAATAATTTTTGCATCTGAATATAAGGCTGATAAGATATGAATAGCTTTCTGTTCACCATAACTTAGACTGAGAGGATCCCTTGATCTATCAATTTCTTTTAACCAAGTGAAAGTATCACTTAACTGATTGATTTTAATACCAGATATTAAGGACTCAATACTTGATTCTATTGTTTGTGAGTATGGGTTTTGAAGTACAATTCGCACATTATTACCTTTCAAGATATTTATTGCATTTTTCGTCTTTTTTATAATACCTGCAATTGCAAGAAAAAGAGATGATTTGCCAGAACCGTTGTTCCCGCTTATCATGATTATTTCCTTTTCAGATAATGTGAAATTAATATCAAATTTTATTTTTGTATTACCCCTTTTAAGAAAGCAAGGAGTAAAAGACATTAATTGATTTCCAAACTGGTTTTCATACTCATATTCAAAGCCATTTTTAAAAGCGGGAATATCATTCAATAGTTCAATCTTTCCGTTTTCAATTCTGAATATTTTGTCGAATTTAATATTCCTATTTAAATGTCCGAAAATGCAAATTGTTTTTCCTTTAATTTTTAATTCATGCAAATCTTTAAATAGCACTTCTTGCCATTTTGAATCTAAGTAACTACCTACTTCGTCAAGAAAATAGAAATTCTTATTAGAAGAAAATTCTCTTGCCCATAATAGACGTTGCTTTTCTCCATAGGATAATGTACTTATATTTCTATTTAAGAATTTGGCAAGTTCGTATTTCTCAATAACATAATCTCGTTGAACTCGAATAGGAATCATCAAATTCAATTCGTCTTCTACCTTTAATTCTGTATATTGGCAATCAGGGTCTTGAAATGTATATGACAATTGCTTCCAAAAGTTACGAGCATCATTTTTATCAGGCAAGTTATTATTGTATAGGATTTCACCTGATAAAGAATTTAATACCAGATGAGGCCAGAATTGAGCAAGAATGTAGCTAAGTGTCGTTTTCCCCGAACCGTTCTCGCCTATAAACAAAGAAGCTCCGCCTATTGGAATATCAATTACATTGTCATCGAACAGTAGAAAGTCATTTTCTTTAAATAATGTGTTATTTAGACTTATTTTCACAATTAAAGTTGTTTTTTAATAACTGATTAAAATTATTTCTACAAATTTCTGAATAAATATTTTTGCAGGGCATACAGCATTCTAATAATTCAGAAAATTTATGATATGTGACTTTATCTCTTAATCGATCAAACTCTTTTAAAACTTCATATGGTTGTTTAGAATCTGTAAGTATTGGTATTTTAAACCCTATTATTTGTTTTTCTATTTCCTTAGTTTGTCTCATCAAGTCATTTGAAAAAACTAAAGTATGTCCAATACATGATTTACAAGTTAGAACATCAGATTTTGAATTAGCTATTGACTTAACTTTCAATGTACCCTCCTCACTAAATCGAATATTTTTTATTGATGATTGTGTGAAGTTATTTTCAATAACATATCTATTTTTATCCAATTCATTAAAAAAAGCAACCATTTGTATTGGTGTAGGAATTTCTTGAGCAGTATGGTCGTGAAAACCAATAAAAAAATGTTCAAATTCATCAGCTTTGGGGGAATAATTATCAAAGCCATTTTTAATCTTCAAAATAAACTCAAACAAATTGTCAATTGTGCTGTCATTGTTTTGAGTTATCATAACAAAATACTTGGAACTGCTTTTCCTCCAATAATTTTTACTTAGAGCTTCGAAAAGAAATTCATTTGATTCAGGATTCTTCAAATAAATAAGATTCCCATAAACAAAAACCATTTCAGAATCAATTAAATCTTTTTTTCTAAGTACATGACAAAAATTTACAACAGTCAATAAATTTATTTATATCATTGGAGAATAATGCATTGGCGATAAAAACCAAGCCATATTTAAATAAG
>PHDU01000179.1 GCA_002842755.1 Bacteroidetes bacterium HGW-Bacteroidetes-1
ATTTAGCTGGATGACCCGTTTTAACACAAATCTATGCAGGGGCGGTGATCAGTCACTATTTGTAAAAGCTGCAACATTTCAAACAATAAAAGGATTCAGAGAAGATTTTCAAATTCTGGAAGACATGGAAATTATTCCACGTCTTCGTAAAGAAGGTAAATTTGCAGTTCTTCCCCACTACCTGACTACCTCAGCGCGACGATATCATGAAAATGGCATAATCAGGTTGCAGGTTTTGTTTGCTGTCATACATTTAATGAATATATTTGGTGTGCCACAACACAAGCTATTTTGCTTTTATAAAAAATATATCCGATGATTACAACGCAAATAAAACAAACTGTTGACTTTCTGCAAGGAAAAGGAATTATTAGTCCGGAAATTGGCTTGGTACTTGGGACTGGCTTAGGTAAATTTATCGACCAAATTTCGATAATCACTACACTTAACTATGAAGACATTCCCAACTTCGTAACATCTACCGTAGAATTCCATTCTGGGAAATTGATCTTTGGCTTGGTAAACGGAAAAAAGATATTGGCGATGCAAGGTCGTTTGCATTATTATGAAGGATACTCTATGCAACAAATTACTTTTCCGATAAGGGTTATGAAAGCAATGGGCATAAAATATCTTTTGCTTTCAAATGCTGCTGGTGCTTTAAACCTGAATTTTAATAAAGGTTCATTAATGCTCATTGACGATCACATCAATCTTTTGCCGGAAAATCCATTGAGGGGAATTAACGATGAAAAGCAAGGGCCACGATTTCCTGATATGAGTGCTCCTTATTCAAAAAGTATCAATGAAAAATTAATTAGAATTGCACATGACGAAAACATCGTTTTACATTGTGGTGTTTATGCGGCTCTGCAAGGTCCTAATCTTGAAACAAGATCGGAGTATCGGTTTTTAAAGATCATTGGCGCTGATTCTGTGGGCATGTCAACAGTGCCAGAAGTTATCGTCGCCAATCACATTGGTTTGCCATGTGCTGCGGTTTCAGTACTTACTGATGAGTGCGATCCGGAAAACCTGATGCCAGTTAATATAAGTGAAATTATTAAAATTGCTGGTATCGCTGAATGGGAATTAATTAAGTTGTATCTTAAACTCATAAATGAACTACTATGAGACACATCATTATTATAGGGAATGGCATTTCAGGCATTACTGCTGCACGAAATATCCGTAAAAAATCGAGTGATAACATTACTGTTATTTCGTCAGAAACGGAACATTTTTTCAGCCGCACCGCCTTGATGTACATTTACATGGGCCATATGAAGTATGAACATACAAAACCCTATGAAGACTGGTTCTGGAAAAAAAACCGTATTGAACTGGTTTTTAATCATGTCGAATCTGTTGACGCCCAAAGCAAAAAACTTCTGCTTAAGCATGGTAAAACGCTGACATACGACATTCTTATTATCGCTACCGGCTCTAAATCCAATAAGTTTGGTTGGCCGGGACAGGATTTAAAAGGTGTTATGGGCATGTATGGAAAACCTGATGTTGATTTATTGGAAACATACTCCGCCAATCTGTGATTGTGGGCGGGGGATTGATTGGTATCGAACTTGCAGAAATGCTCCTTTCCAGGAATATTGGTGTCACATTTCTGGTCAGGGAAAAAAGTTTCTGGAACAATGTGCTGCCTGCTGAGGAATCAGCACTGATTAATGATATAATCAAATTGCACCACATTGATTTGCAATTAAAAACCGAACTCAAAGAAATTACTCCCGACGAAACCGGCCATGTAAAATCCATCACAACAAGTAATGGTGACATAATACCCTGTCAGATTGTGGGCCTCACCGCTGGTGTTACACCAAACATCGGATTTCTGAAAAACAGCACTATTGAAACTGATCGTGGCGTATTGGTAAATGAATTTCTGGAAACCAATATTCTCGATGTTTATGCCATCGGCGATTGCGCACAGCACCGCGTTCCGCCAGCCGGTCGCCGTCCTGTTGAGCAGGTATGGTACACCGGCCGCATTATGGGCGAAACGGTGGCCAATACAATTTGCGGACAAAAACAAGCCTACCAACCCGGTCACTGGTTTAATTCGGCTAAATTCTTCGACCTCGAGTACCAAACTTATGGATGGGTTTACCCTGAACTAAAGCCGGAAGAAGACACCTGGTATTGGGAAAATAAACAGAATAATCAGGCCCTGCGTTTTGTCTATATGAAAAATACCCGCATACTAACCGGCGTAAATGCCTTTGGG
>PHDU01000180.1 GCA_002842755.1 Bacteroidetes bacterium HGW-Bacteroidetes-1
TTGATAATTTGATTAAAGCTGTTGCTGATAATTCTGAAACATTAGAAAACTATAGAGAAATTCAATTACGGTACGAAAAATTGATTAACCTACAATATTATTAAACAGAACCTACAAATTTAAGGTCATTAGAATTATGGGAAAACAACCTCTCCGGTTCCATCCCCCCTGAAATCGGCAACATTGACAGCTTGATATTTCTCGACCTACACGACAACCAACTCATCGGTTCTATCCCGTCTGAACTCGGTAATTGCACCAATTTATTGGAACTGAGGTTAAACGGCAACCAATTAACAGACCCGATACCAGAGGGGGTTACCCTTTTAGATAAGCTTATCATTTTTAATATAAGCAATAACCTGTTTTCGGGTGAGTTGCCAGAATATCTGGACAATCTTTTTTATCAAAATGAATATACATATATATCTCTTGATGTGTCAAATAATATGTTTAGCGGACCTGTTCCCGAATCATGGGGCAAGCAATCGTTTCTTATAGATGCTTTAAACCTTTCTAATAACAATCTCACATCCCTGCCTATTGTGAATTATAATTGGATAATGACTTTCTTTCGTATTTATGGAAACAATCTTACATTCGAAGATATTGAATCACATTATCAATCATACAAGCAAGGCTTATATTATTTTTTTCATTTCAACCCACAGGATGAAATGCTTACCGTAATAGACACAGCACTTATGCCAGGCAGCAGTTATAGCATCTATTCCGGTACCGGCGGTGAGTTTACCAATTACAAATGGTACAAAAACAGCGAAATGATACTCGAAAGCCCGGATGCTGATACGCTGCATTTGGTAAATATTACATATGCGGATACCGGCACTTACACCTGCCGGGCCGAAAATTCATTGATAAACCTATTAACGCTTTACCGAAAACCGGTGCATATAAGCATCGATACAGGGGTAAATATCAACACTTACATTATCAATGAAAATAAGCTAAAATTCTATCCCAATCCAACTACAGGTATTTTTACAACAGAAAACACGATTCAAATACCTGGCTCTGGCTCCAGTTACCAATTGTCAATTACCAACAGTCTCGGAGTACCCGTGTATCACAATCCAAATGTAGAATTGACAAACGAAATGGTAATCGACCTTTCTAGCCAGCCAAATGGCATCTATTTAGTGGTATTAAAAAACAGTAAACAATATTTTACCAAAAAACTAATCATAAATAAGCGGGGCACTAATCGCTAAACCCGTGCACCCGCTTGTGAGTCAATTAAATAAATAACACTTAGTACATGACAAAAAATATAAACATTTGATAATCAATTAAATATGTTAATAACTTGGTAATAACTTTTTGTATTTAAATGATTTAATATACTGATATTCAGTATCTTGGAAGAAATACTAGCAGGTATGACACCAAGATACATGAACACCAGTATTGAGTGTTTATTTCAACCGAAAAGTATACCAGTAATTCAGTCCAAAAGTATACCATTTTAATTGAATAAAAGGGGTCAGTACTCTTCTGATCGGGGTACCC
>PHDU01000103.1 GCA_002842755.1 Bacteroidetes bacterium HGW-Bacteroidetes-1
TTCGGCTTTATTGAGAAGCATCTTGTTTTTTGTTTTAGTCAACTACAAAACAGATGCTTTTCTCTTTTTAATTCAGCCTTTACGGCAGTTTTTTATCAATAGACCATTGTTAATTCGTTTTGAAAAAGTTACCGGAGTATTGATGAAAAAACAAATTTCTATTTTATTATTATTTTTTGCTCTTGGTGCAAAAATAAGTATCGCTCAGGAAGAGTTCCGTACTGGGGCATGGTTACAAGCAATTGATTTAATGTATGAAAAAGGATTTGGCAACTTTAAAATCGAAGAGAACACCAACCCATATGAAATACAGCCCATTGACTCTGTTCTAAAACAAGGTGTCTATAAAACAAGTCGAGTCAATGTCTTAAAGGATTTTGGAGTTGATTTTATTTGGATGAATTCACCATCTCCTTGGGATATCTCTGGGGTAAATGCCAACATAAAAGTTTTCAATCTTTTCCGCAATCATAATATTAAGGTTTTTGGTGAGGTTGATTACTGGTTTAATCCAAGTAAAATCGATGGAGAATACATTAACACTATTGGTTATGTTGACTTTGACGGAAAACCATCTGGGGCTCCCTGGGATTCAAATAATCTAGGCCGTCCGAATTATAATGCACTTCTAAATGAACTTGAAGAAAACCCATCTGTTTTTGGATATACTATGGGAGGAGAATTGGCATATAGATCCGGCCATTTCTATAATGTTACTGGAATAAAAGATAATTATGATGAGAGAGAGTACTCTTGTCAAACCTCAGAGATTAGTCCTTCAGTTCTAAACCTAGCAATTGATAAAGTAGATAGTATTTCTGACAAAAAAATCTTACTTCATATTGGCACTCATACTTCAGCAATTAATGATTATACAGACGACTTTAGATTTTGGGAAGATTTTATTGATGGCGATACAATTTACTGTAGTGATGATCATTATTACACAACTATTGAAGATACGTTAGATGTTGATCCCCAGGATCATTTTCTTGACCCAGCCTATTACCCTGACTATGTTATTGAAGGATCATATTATGAGCTTTCTCTTGAAAATGACACTATTAACAATTTTTACTATCCAATGACTTGTTTTAGGAACAACTATTCCAATTTAAAAAACTGCGGGATAAGTAGAGATGGGTATCCTTTGAGTTATCATAGCGGTATTTCATGTCCTATATATTCATATGATAGTATTAATGATTGCAGTGATTCAACCTATGGTGATCATAGGCATTATTTAAGCAAGTACCATAATATTGATTTCTTTAGAAATAAAGGTATTGATGTAATTTCAGAGTTCGCTGCCTTTACAACTTCATTCACATCTATCAAAGGTACTTATTTGGGAGACTATAAAACATCTTTAGGTAGCTGGAATTCAACAGGTTTCGTTGATAATGCCAATCATTTTTGGTTTAATGCCTACAACTCAATAATACATGGTGCGACTGGGTTAATACCATACATTGAATATTCAAAATTATATACTAATCCTTGTCAGGAACTATCAAATCTACAAGATAGTGCTGGTATTGATACCGCGGAATTTCAATATCGGATCTACTGGGAAGGTCCTAAATTTTTTGATACTCTTGGCATTATTCAAGATTCAATTCGTTTGGATTGTAACGAAAATTATAGTGGAAAAATTAGTGAAATACATATGAATTATTACCGGCATCTGATTGAGCTCGCACTTCGTAAATTGATTTTTAGCATGAGGGGTGAATTTGAGCCACCTTATAACCAAAACTGGCAAGATGGCAGAAAAAATAGGTTCGACTTTACATTCTGGCCTCCAGCCTTTCAGAATTTTGTTAGTCCTCTATACAATGAAATATCATTTTTAAAACGAATGGGATTTTTAGATAAACAGAGCGTAGTTCGCAGAAAAACTGATCAAAATGATCAGAAATGTTTAGTGCCTGGTGCTCAAGTATACATAGATACATTAAATGGGTCAAGTAATATTGGCATTCCGCAACAGTATATTTCATTAATTGATTCATTTTATTCTCAAAATGTTGGAACTAGTTGGTATTGGGGCCCAGATAATTTTATGACTGAATTTAGTAATGAAAATTATGGTTTAAGATACGTTTTGTTGTCTAATCAAGATAGAGAGAATGAAGAATATGTTCTAATTGTCGCCAATCAGCTCAACTTACCTATTCTCAATGTACCTATTAATGTTAGCCACTTCCCAGCTCTACGAGATATGACTGAAGCTCAAGTGCTATTTACAGCTAACCTTGATGTTGTTGATCAATCCTACAATCTGAATAGCAATTATAAAACCCAAAGAAAGTTTAATTTTGATTGGTCCGAAGCAACTTTTGAAGAAATTCCAAGTGTTGACTTAACAATCGATGCTTCCCGACAGTTTAATTTAAATTTTGGTTCACTTGACGTTCAAATTGTTCGGTTTAAGAGAACCAATTGCTGTGTTGCACCTACTAAAAAAGTTTGGAGTGATCTTAACACAGGCAGAATTGGCGGGCATTCACTTAATCAAAGTGATAAACCATTGGTAGTTGGCAACTTTTATGATGATGAAAGTGAAGAGGTGTTAATTGTTAAGTATCTTCCTGATAGTGTAAGTTGGGCAACAACTCAATTGTATGTGAATGATAATTTTACAAATGCCTTTAATAATGCAGGAAATGGATGGTTAAACCGTCAAGCAGAGGGATGGTTTATAGGGAGTGACGATGTATTCCTTTCGGGTAATTTTATTAATAATTCAAGTGGTGATGAAGTATTATGCATTCAGGATCCTCAAACGCAGGTAAGTGATAGGGAAGTTTCTATGATAGGTTTTAAAGACGATGTTGCTGACTGGGATTATTTGTTTTGGAGTAATATATCTGATCGTACAAAAATTGGTAGCTGGACTTTGTCTGGAAACTCAAAGTATTACTCAGGTAACTTTGATGGTGACATTTTAGATGAAGTTCTATTTGTTAGGTATAATAATAATTATGTCACTGAAATAAAAATCCAAAAATACAATCATCAAACAGGTATTTGGACACAAGTTCTTTCTCAAAATAATCCTGACTTTTATCAGAATAGTAAAATTGTTATTGGTGATTTTCTATACTCTGATGGTAAAGACGATATTTTCGTTACAAATGGATATAACGCAAAACTTCTCAAAATACAAGACCAATCTCTTAGAGAAGTTTGGAATAATAATACAAGTTTAGGAAGTCTAGGCCCAGATGTTCAGCCCAATTGGATTTTGAATAGTCTGGATATTCTAAAGTCAGGTAAATTCTACAACATGATTAATAATTCAGATAATCTTTTGTTGATAAGACATCCCAGTTTTACCCCTGCCATTAATCAAGCAACTTCAGCTCTTGTTTACTTTAATCACTACACTAATAAGTGGGTATCAACATGGTCTAACTTTAGTTGTGAGGATGATCTTATTTGTGACTGGGAAATTTTAGATGATGATTATACTAAAATTGAATATGAGCCATTTAGCTTGGTTATTTTCAGTGAAAATGAAGAGAGTTTATTACCGACAGATCAGTTATTAGCATTAAGAGGTATTGAGTCAAATACAGGAAGCTGCATTTCTAATGTAATGAATGTTAGAATGTATGCCTTTTCTTCAAGTATCAATAATCAACAAAAAAAGGTCGAAGATTATAGCATTCTTAATAAAAAAGAGCTTGCTCCGTTATTTAATATAGTACCCAACCCAGCTATTAATTCAATTTATATTTATAGTGATACCGGAAATCTTATTGACGGCATTGAAGTTTGGGATTCTTACGGTAAAAAGTTAATTAACATTGATGTTCAAAAAAACCCAACATACTATCTTGAATTAGATGGTCTTTCAGCTGGTTTATACATAATTAAAATCTTCTCAGGTGATAATTATTATATCAATCGAATTATCAAAGAATGAACCATTATGAATATATGATCAAATTATGGTTTTACATGAATTGAACATCCTTCTTTCGGTTTCTCAACAAGATCATTAGGATAATACAATAAGGGAGGATTTTACTTGAGCTAAACAAAGACAATTTAGAATTACTTTCGCTTTGTTAGAGTTTAAAAAACCAAATCAGGAGAACTTGATGTTACATCAGATTCTCCTGATTTGGTTTTAAATCAATCTGTGTTTATCTACTCACATATTGTTCTTCATAATATTTGAGATAATTACCGGAAGTCACCTCATCGAGCCAATCCTGATTATTCAGATACCAGTCGATGGTGATACTGATTCCTTCTTCAAACTGAAGTGAAGGCACCCAACCAAGTTCTTTTTGCAGTTTCTCAGAGTCAATGGCGTAACGCAGATCATGACCGGCACGGTCTTTTACATAGGTAATTAATTGTTCGGAGGTGCCGGCAACACGTCCTAACTTTTCATCCATGATTTTACACATCACTTTGATAAGGTCAATATTTGTCCACTCGTTATGCCCACCAATATTATAGGTTTCCCCATCACTGCCTTTATGGAATATTACATCAATGGCACGGGCATGGTCAACAACATAAAGCCAGTCGCGTACATTTTCTCCTTTTCCGTAAACTGGCAGCGGTTTATTGTGTCGGATATTATTGATAAACAAGGGAATGAGTTTTTCCGGAAATTGGTTTGGCCCGTAGTTATTGGAACAATTCGATATTACGATTGGAAGCCCATAGGTGTCGTGATAAGCGCGGACGAAATGATCACTGCTGGCTTTGGCAGCTGAGTAGGGGCTGTGAGGATCATATGCTGTGCTTTCAGTAAAGAACCCTTGTGTGCCAAGAGAACCATACACCTCATCCGTAGAAATATGATAAAAACGTTTTCCTTCGTAATCGTTTTGCCAGATGTGACGTGCTGCATTCAATAGATTCACGGTCCCAACAACATTCGTCATTACAAACTCCAGAGGGTTTGATATGGAACGGTCGACATGAGACTCTGCAGCAAGATGAATTACACAATCAAACTGATGCAGATTAAAAAGATCCATAATTTGCTCCCCATCAACAATATCCGCTTTGATAAAATGATAGTTTGTTTTCTTTTCAACATCTTTAAGATTGAATAGATTGCCTGCATAGGTCAACTTATCTAAGTTATAAATCTGGTGCTGAGGATATTTGTTGACAAATAGCCTTACAACATGCGATCCAATGAAACCAGCGCCACCGGTGATGAGAATTTTTTTCATGTTTTTGTTTTAGTTTACTTCAAACTTGATTTTTTTCAGAAATATTTTTCGAAATAAAAAAGATATTCATCCATATGTTATTGACTGACTTTTGCACGGTAGGCCTTTTCCCACTTCCAGGCTGAGGCCGTCATTTCATCCAATTCTTTTGAAGCTTTCCAGCCCAGCTCTTCGTTCGAAAAAGTGGAATCGGCCCATACCTTTTCAACATCTCCGGCACGTCGGTCAACAATTTTGTAATTTAGTTTCTGACCAGAAACTTTTTCAAAAGATTTGATAACATCAAGGACTGAATAGCCATTTCCTGTTCCAAGATTAAATACCTCAAAAGGCTCCTTCATTTTGTCTTCAATCATCCTTGTGACTGCTACAACATGAGCTTTCGCCAAATCCACCACATGGATATAATCGCGTATTGCAGTGCCATCAGGGGTATTATAATTATCGCCGAAAACGCTGAGTTGCTGACGCAAACCAATTGCTGTTTGGGTGATGAAGGGCACTAAATTATTTGGAATTCCCAATGGAAGTTCTCCAATCAGGGCGGTTTCATGTGCTCCAATTGGGTTAAAATAGCGAAGGGCTATGGTTTGAATTTTTGATGATCGAATGGTATCCTGGAGAATTTCTTCCGAAATTTGTTTCGTGTTACCATAAGGCGATTCTGCTTTTTTTATCGGAGCATTTTCCGATACAGGTAATTCATCAGGTTGACCGTAAACTGTGCATGAAGATGAAAATACCAGGTTTTGTACATTGTTTGCAATCATCGAATCTAAAATATTCATTAATGAAACAAGATTGTTGCGATAATATAGCAATGGTTTCTCCACCGATTCGCCAACCGCTTTAAAAGCCGCAAAATGAATCACGCCTTTTATGTCGTAATGTCTTCTAAAGAATTCAGAAGTTTTGTCGCTGTTGGCAAGGTCAAATTGCTCAAAATGAGGCCTAATACCAGTAATTTTTTTTATTGAATCAACTACTCCTGCCTGTGAGTTTGAGAGATTGTCAACGATAACCACCTCAAAACCTTGTTGCTGAAGCTCTACAACTGTGTGCGAACCTATGTATCCGGTACCTCCGGTGACGAGTATTTTCATGTATTAATGTATTATATGTTTCTTAAAATCAACGATCCTATTCAGGTTTAAGTGAGGTTAAAATTACGGGATTTCTCATCATAAACTTCTGCTTCATGATAATAGTTGAACTATTGTTCGTGTTTAAAAAAAGCAACAATCGAATAACTTTCAAAATTATGAATTACTGCATCATAAATCAAGAAATGACAGTAATAATCATCTTTTTCTTTGTGTCCAGTACGTACGGGATAGTGTCTTCTTGGTGGCTCTCTGCGCAATAGCTGTATCACAAAGCTACACAACTCCGACAACTGTCGGAGCACGGAGTTGCACAAAGAGATAATGGATTCAGAATCAATAAAAACAATCCTCTGCACATCAAAAAAAGAGTTAGCCCATGTCCAATAAAAATAATGAACACGATATTTCGTTTAAAATGATCAGGGAACAATTTTCTTTACTCTTCCGTTTTCCAGTTTATACATCTCTTTGCTCTCGATACATTGCGCCAATCCATTGTCGTTGAAATGAAGCCTCTGTCCGTACTCGCTCATCCAACCCATTTGCCTTGCAGGATTTCCAACCACGAGCGCATAAGGAAGCACCTCTTTTGTTATCACGGCTCCAGCACCAATAAAGGCAAATTCACCGATATCATGACCACAGATTATCGTTGCATTGGCACCAATGGTTGCGCCCTTTTTTACCAAAGTCCTGGCATATTCACTTTTACGGTTAATAGCACTTCGCGGATTGATAACATTGGTAAAAACCATAGAAGGTCCAAGAAAAACATCGTCTTCACAAATAACGCCTGTATAAATCGAAACGTTGTTTTGTACCTTGACATTCTTTCCCAGCACCACATCTGGTGAAACGACAACATTCTGACCAATATTGCAATTTTCTCCGAGCTTACAGCGCGACATGAGGTGAGAAAAATGCCAAATTTTTGTTCCCTTCCCTATGAAACAACCATCATCGATGACAGCCGTTTCATGTGCAAAGTATTCTTTTTCAGTAAGCATATTGAGTGATTGTTTGATTGACAGGTTGATTTTTAATGGGTTGCAATATACTCTATATTATTACTTCCTGCAAAACTTTTTATGATTGCTGGTGATAAAAAAACCTCGCTTTGAACGAGGTTTAAGTACTTTAAGTCTTTTTGAAATCAATAGATCGATACTATTCTAATCTGAATCTTTGACAATACAACATTAATCTTTTAAAAAATCAAGAACGTTTGATGTTACGTATTCTAATGTTTCATCATCGAATTCGGTATGAATTGGTAAGGAAATAACCGAGTTACAAAGGCTTTCTGTGACCGGGAAATCTCCCTTTTTGTATCTTGGATCAAGGTAAGCTTTTTGCAAATGAAGGGGAACAGGATAATAAATTGCACAGGCAATACCTTTTGATTGAAGGTGTTCCATGAGTTTTTGTCTGTTAACACAATGTGTTACCAATGTGTATTGATGAAAAACATGGGTTGTAAATGGTGCAACAACAGGCGTTTTCAGTTTATCGCAATGTGCAAATGCTTTGTTGTAATAATTGGCCGCATAACGACGGGCATCCGCATACTGATTCAAACGTTTCAGTTTGATATCCAGAATGGCAGCCTGAATGCTGTCAAGTCTGGAGTTAACACCAACAAAATCATGATAGTATCTTACCGTCATGCCATGATTTACAACAATACGCATTTGATTGGCCAGGGTGTCATCATTCGTAAAAATGGCACCTCCGTCGCCGTAGCAACCCAAATTCTTTGATGGGAAAAAAGAAGTACACCCAATGTGACCGATTGTCCCCGCTTTTTTGGTGCTGCCATCCTTTGAGGTATAATCAGCCCCTATGGCTTGTGCATTGTCCTCAATAACATATAGATGATGTTTTTCTGCAATTTCCATAATTCGATCCATATCTGCACATTGACCAAACAGATGAACCGGCACTATGGCTTTTGTTTTTGCCGTAATTGCTTTTTCAATTGCTTCGGGACTGATGTTAAAAGTATCCGGATCGACATCTACTAAAACAGGTGTAAGTTGCAGTAACGCAATTACCTCAGCTGTTGCTATAAATGTAAAGGAAGTCGTTATTACTTCATCCCCGGGTTGCAGGTTGAGCGCCATCATAGCAACCTGTAAAGCATCGGTGCCATTGGCGCAGGGAATAACGTGCTTTACATCAAGATACTTTTCGAGGTTGTTTTGAAACAACTTGACGGCAGGACCGTTGATAAAAGATGTATTGGTAAGAATTTCAGCTATTGCAGCATCTACTTCCGGTTTAATTTTCTGATATTGACCAGCCAGGTCAACCATGGGGACATTTTTCATGCGTAATTTTCATTGAGGTTTGAGGTTGCAAAAGTATTGATAATAGTTTAACAATGGATTTTGTTCATCAATTTTGCTTGTTTTATTCGCGACTATATTCAGTTTGCAGATTTTTAAACAAACGAACAAAATGATTTTCTAATTGTGAGGGATTATCCGTTTTCAGATATATCATTATTTTTTATTCAGATGACCGAGTTGTAATTCTAACATCTTATTCTTTTGGAAATTTATATTGCTAACCAATCCATAATAGTTAAATTTGCTATCACTATCAACAACGTCAGCCATTCAGGTTTCTCTTTTAGCGAAATATGCTTTTATAAATAAAGTGTTGTAAACCTATTATCAAGATGAAGTTATTAAGTTTCTGGGCACAAAGATTGTTTTTTGCAGAAATGCTGTTAATTTTTGTTTTTATTTTTACGATCAACAACTATCTTGGCAATTCAAAAACACGGATCAATGCAGACGGGATTGGTTATTATGATTACCTCCCCTCTATTTTTATTCACAACGATTTTGTAAAAAATAACATACCCTTTTATTCAGATTCGATTGCTTTTAAAAGGATTGATGCGTTGGATGTTTATAAAAGCTACGATAGTACAAAATTGAATAAATTTTCCTGCGGAACTGCTTTGCTGCAATTACCATTTTTTGGTTACGTGCATTTAACATCAACATCTGAAGGATCGTTGGAAGATGGATATCAGAAACCATATCAGGACGCGGTTTTCTATGCTGCCTTGTTTTATCTTCTCCTGACAATGGTTTTTCTGAGAAAGTTATTGCTTTTGTACAATGTAGATAAATCAGTCATTTTTATTATTCAGTTTTTCCTCCTGTTTGGAACTTCTGTCACCCATTATGCCAATGTTGATCCAGCCTACAGTCATGTCTATTCTTTGTTTGCCATAACCGCCTTTCTCTATTTTGTAAAGTCATATTTTAACACTAAAAGCTTTAATAAATTTCTTTTGGCATCAGCTTTTCTCGGTTTGATTTTCATTCTGCGACAGATCAATATCGTTATTTTGTTTTTTATTCCATTTATTGCAGGTTCCTCTGGTGTATTAAAAGAAGGTGTACTATTTACTCTGAAGCATAAAATAATGATCGTTACGGGCTTTTGCATCGCGATGATTTTTGTCGTTATTCAGATGTATTTATGGTACTTACAAACAGGCCATTACCTCATTTATTCCTATCAGGGAGAAGGTTTCAATTTTGGGAATCCTGAATTTTTAAATGTCTTGTTCAGTTACAGAAAAGGGCTTTTTGTTTATACCCCATTATTATTTATCTGTCTCCTGAGTTCATTCCATTTTGTAATCAAAAAGCAATATTTTTTGTTCATTTCATGGTTTTCCTTTTTCATTTTGCTAACCTATGTCATTTCATCATGGTGGGCATGGTGGTATGGATCGAGCTATGGGATGCGTGTTTATATTGACTTTTATGCTGTTTTCTTTATCCCCCTCGCCCTGTTTTTAATGAATTTGAAGTCATTTTTGAAGCTATTGGTATTGATACCGGCTTTTCTTACAATTCCTCTGAATCTGATTCAATCCTATCAATACAAGGAATTTATACTTGACTGGACACAAATGGACAAAGTAAAATACTGGAAGGTTTTCCTCAAAACTGAGAACAAATTCAAAGGTTATCTCTTTACTGAGCAGATAAATGAAGGGCATTTTAAAACAATAGCCGAGCTCTCTTTTGGTGATTTGACCCTTCAGGAAAACTTTTCAGGAGAAGTTGTTCAGATAAGTAGTCAGGAGATACCTGACTTGAAAAAAGTAAAGTTTATTAAGGTTATTTTTGAGAACAATTTCAGTATGGACTCTCAAGCCAGGGTTGTGCTGACAATGAACAACGCAATGGGAACGAAGAACTATTATTGGTTAAGCAAGCCTCTCCTACATTTTGCTCAAAGTTTTTCGGTTGATTGGCAGGAAGGGTTCTATATCTTTCCTTTAAAACCTTTTGAAGATGAAACTGAAAAAGTCATTGCTCTTGAGTTCCATAATGGAAAAGAACTTCTGGAAATTAAGAACCTTCGATTGAAGTTTTTGGTTCTGTTTAATATTAATGTGGGATTTTGTATCTTAGCACAATAATTAGAAATGAGTCATGGATACTAAACAGATATTAGCCGGCTTAAGCCC
>PHDU01000181.1 GCA_002842755.1 Bacteroidetes bacterium HGW-Bacteroidetes-1
AAAGCTGTTGCTGATAATTCTGAAACATTAGAAAACTATAGAGAAATTCAATTACGGTACAAAAAATTGATTAACCTACAATATTTTTAAACAGAACCTAATAAATCAACCAAAAAAAAGAATTTTTAAGGATGTTCAATCAGAAAATGATGCTAAAATGCTTCCACTTCCATTTTTGATATAATTTCTCCAATATGCTTTAAACTAATAACTTATAAAAAACCCTTTTGCTTCAAGTGAAGTGCTGATGTTTTTTAAGTCATCCCGGTCTTTTTCGCTGAGAAGGTAATTGTTGTTACGTATCAATAAAAGTTTCATTCCTTCTTTCTCAAGCAACTCCCATGGAACCCTGTCGATGAGATTGTTTTGAACATCCAGATCGGTCAGAGACGACATCCCCGACAAATCAGGCAGATTGATGATGCTGTTTTTACTCAATCCGATTCTTTGCAGCTTCTGATGTTTTCCAATCCACTCCGGGAAAACAGATAATTTGTTATTGTGAGCAAATAGATAGGTTAACTCGTTTAAATTCCGCAATGTATCCGGTAAGATTGTCAGCTGATTATAGGATAAAAACAATTGTTTCAGTACAGGGAAATTCCCGATTCCGGGGGGCAAAGAACTGAGCTGATTGTAATAAAAATCAATCTCTTGAAGCTTTTTTAAAGCTAAAATTTCTTTTGGAAATTCCTTGAACTCGTTTTGATAGAAAATGATGTGTTCGAGTTCAGAAAGATGCCCAAATGAAGCAGGTAATTCAGATAAGTTGTTTTTCGCAAGATTCAGTTTCCTTACTCCCTGAAGTTTGCCAATATTTTCGGGTAGATTTTCAAACTTGTTTGAAGCCAGAATCAATGTCTCAATTCGTGATAAGCGTTTTACTGCCCGCTTTGTAAGCTTTATGTTTGTTCCGCTCAGGTTAAGCTCTTTTAAGCTGTCCATTCTTTTTATGAAAGCCGGAATACGTTTTATTGGGTTCTTTTCAAGTGATAGCGTTTTCAATTGCTTAATTTTCCTAATACTTCGCGGAATTTTTTTAAACTGGTTGTCGTTCAAAGACACATGGTAGATGGATGTGTTTTTTGGGAAATGGATTTTTTTGAGCTGATTTGTTTATTTCACTTTTTCTGTTTCCAGGATTCCAAAACCATCTCTTCTTTCCAGCTTTTGTCCTTCAACAATGGCTTCTCCTTCAAGGATAAAAACATACAACCCATTTCCCTTTTTCCTGAAGTCGTATTCATAAGTTGTTTGACTTGTAAAATCTCCGAGATGGAACCATGCATCCTGATAAATCCATACCCCCTCTTCATCAGGATTAGGAGAAACTATCTGATAAAAAGTATTGAGGTGATCAATTAAATACTTATCTTGTGGAAGAATAAATGATTAAAAATTTTGAGGTGATCAATTAAATACTTATCTTGTGGAAGAATAAATGATTAAAAATTAATCAATATGGAATTTACAGGAGAAAATATTTTAGAATTTGGGA
>PHDU01000104.1 GCA_002842755.1 Bacteroidetes bacterium HGW-Bacteroidetes-1
TAATTGAATTACACAATGAAAAATTGAAAAGATTCAAACAATTTATCAACACTACTTTGTTAATAGTCAATGTGTTGTGTGTTTTCTTGCAGACACTATGTAAGTAGTTCTGTCAGAAAAACCATGCATCGTGTTTTGAAATATCAATGGGGGAATCCATCTTCAGGATATCAAAAAGGGAAAGCGGCTTTTCAAATTGTCGAACACGCTCGTGAGCAAGTTGCGAAATCAATTCACGCTCATTCACATGAAATTTACTTTTCCGGATGCGCAACCGAATCCAATAATGCAGTCTTAAAAACCTTAAGCAATCACTTTTACCCTAAGAAGAAAAAAATCATTTCAACACCCATTGAGCATCCTTCTGTAATGAATACACTTGAGTTTTTAGAAACTCAGGGAATAATTGTTCAATATTGTCCGGTTGACCATTTTGGATTTGTTTCAATAAAAGAATTGGAAAAGCTAATGGATGATGACACTTTCTTAATATGCTGTATTTTAGCAAATAACGAGATTGGAACAATACAAAACATTCATGAAATCTCGGAACTTGCAAAAGCACACAGTATTCTTGTAATGTCCGATTGTGTTCAGGCATTTGGGAAGATTACCATTGATGTAAAAGAAATGGGCGTTGATTATGCAACATTCTCTGCACATAAACTCTATGGACCAAAAGGCATTGGAGCCTTGTATGCAAAGATCAGCAGTCCACTTGCACCTTTTATTCATGGTGGACATCAGGAAGAAGGCATGCGTGCGGGAACAGAATCAGTTCATAATATTGCCGGTTTTGGAAAAGCCAGCCAAGAGGTTAGTAAATTAATCTCTTATTCAAATGAAATAAGACGGCTTAAAGAACAATTCATTAAGCAATTAAGTGATGTTAAACCTGACATAATAATTAATTCTCCGTCAGAAAACTGTTTATCAAATACAATTAGTGTAACGCTACCAAACATAAATAGCAGGGAATTAATGATGATGCTGGATTATTATGGCATTTCCGTTTCGTCAGGTTCAGCATGCAGTACACAACAAAACAAGCCATCACATGTACTAAAAGCGATTGGACTATCTGATAAAGCAGCTGCAGAAACCATTAGAATAAGTTTAGGGAAAGATACGAAAGAAGAAGATATTAGATATACAGTAAGAATAATTGAGAAATACTTGAAGAGTAATGCAGATTAAGGGGAAAATTGCCGTTGCATTATAAATATACTCTTGCTACCAAATGGCTTATTGATCACTGAAAAGTGTCTATTGTTGCTTTGTGTAAAAAAAGGGAAGTCTTCACATCATCATTTCAATTTATCGTATAAACCCATTGAACCCTACCAATTATAATAAGGAAACACCCGAAACACGAATGTCTCGGGCGTCCTAACCAAACAATCTAGTATGATTACTAGCTTTCCAATATTTTTATAGTTCTATCTTAATGGTATTTTGAGATATACTTGCTGCATTCCTGACTGTAAACTTAAGATTATGATGCTGTGACCGCTTTCAAATTTAAGCTTATGTGTGCTAAGACCATAAGGAACTTCAATGGTTTGTCTGTTGAGAAGTTTACCATTCAGGTCATATACACTACAGGAAAGGATAAGTTCATTATCAGATTCAAGTTGCAGGTGAATCCGGTTTTCGACATTATCGATTCCGTGGTTTAAAACGGTAAATCCTTTATTCAATAAACTGTTGTTTTGAAAAATTGAGGTCGTGTAATCGTAATGGAGCTGAAATTGTTCCCAGCTTATAGTATTGTCTGTGTCATCGGTAGCTACTATGTACCAAAAACAGGCATTATTGCTCATCCAGGATTGCATTGGCACATTTACTACAGTATCGTACACAGGACCAATTACAGTATCTTTATCAAGGGAGTTTATATGCAGGAAATAATAAGGTGGGTTAGAATCGTCAAGATTATGGGACAACTGCCATGCAAATTCAACAGCTGATGTCTGATAAATTGAATCCGGATAGGGATAATGCAACCTGAAACGTGTAGGCGGAATATTTCCCTCTTGCTCCACAATTAGGAACTGATTGGAGGGAACATCAAATAGTTTCTGTGTAGCTCCACTGGGCCAACTTATGAGAATACTGTCGGTAACAGATGCAGAGCCTAAACCAAAATGAAGACTCAAAGCATCCTGACCCGTTGCACCTCTTCCTCCATTTATTTCGCGCATTTGCATGCCTCCCTGACTGTAGATTGTTGCTCTTGCACCAATGGCACTCCTGTTGTCAAAGACACCCAAAAGCTTTAAGTTCAAAAATGAAGTGTTGTTATTAAGGTCATTGCGCAGCAGTCTTGCGCCGTAGGAATGGCCCGCAATCAAAACATCCAGATCACCATCCCGGTCAAAGTCGCCCCAGCTAACGCCAAATCCATCATCTGGACTAGCAATACCTGCATCTGAAGCAATATCCGTAAAAGCTCCGTCACTATTATTGATATAGAGTCTGTTTGGATTGACGTGATTGGTTGTAAAAAGATCCAACCAACCATCATTGTTGATATCCTGCCAGGTGCAAGTTCTGGCATCTCCTGCATCTTGTATGCCGGCAGCAATCGTTCGGTCATCAAATGTTCCATCACCTTTGTTATATAAAAACACATTTCGGTTTGAGCCAATGTTGCCGTAATACAAATCCAGAAAACCATCATTATCCATATCTCCCCACGCACCTCCCACACTATTTCGAAAATCTGAAACCCCTGCACTGAAAGTCACATCCTGTATGGCTGTTCCGGCAACGTTCATATAGAGTCTGTTGGTTTTACTAGTATTGGTCGAGGCAAAAAAGATGTCTTGCAAACCGTCATTATTGTAATCACCTGCAGCAGGTATTGACCCTGTAGCGCTGTGAAACCCGATGTTGCCTGATGCAGGTTCAAAACTACAATTTCCTATATTCAGGTACAACACAGTGTTACCAGCTGAACTATCGGTTATAAA
Source organism: Bacteroidetes bacterium HGW-Bacteroidetes-1 (assembly GCA_002842755.1). Lineage (GTDB taxonomy): Bacteria > Bacteroidota > Bacteroidia > Bacteroidales > F082 > JALNZU01. The sequence continues at coordinate 2,976 of PHDU01000104.1, forward strand.
ATCAAGTAAGCCATCAGCATTATAATCCAGCCAAATGGCGCGGTGTGAGATGCCTGTAGCTGCAAAAACTTCCTCAAAACCCTGCCCGCTCATATTGCGGTAAACTTTGGTGGGTACCGAAGTGTTGAAAGAATTAATTAAAAGATCATCATAACCGTCATTGTCGCAATCACCCACTGTAGCCGCGCGCGGAAACAGCGTAGAAAGTCCTGAAATCAATGAAATATCCTCAAAAGTACCATCGCCATTGTTTTTATAAAAGAAAGTCTCTGATTCAGTTCCTCCAAAAAAATCGAGCCAGCCATCATTGTTATGATCGATCCATACAACCATATCGCCCATGGCTGGTTGCACCATTATGCCGGCAGATGAAGTAATATTTGTAAAAGTCTGACCTGTTAGTGTTAACCCAAAGCCAACGCAAATAAACAGAAGCCCAATTTTAATTATCCTTTTTTTCATCACAAAACTTTTAAGATAAACTGATTAGAGACTTAAGGGCAAGGAAAGTGGTGCTGAATGCTGGCAACATCCTCGCACCCACAAACCTTATTAATTGACACAATTGCCCGATTTCTATTTGTTGCCTATAATTAGTTTGTCTGTATGGCGTATGCCGTCATATTGCATTTCAACAATGTACACACCTCCGGGCAGGTTTTGCGTATCGTATTCCAATTGCGCAACACCTGCGACCATGTAACTTTTCAAAACTGTTCCAACCAATTGACCTGTAGTATTGTATAGATTCATTTCGACATCTGCACCTTTAGATAGATTTATTTCAAAAACAGCTCTTTCACGCGCAGGGTTAGGAAAAACACGTATTTCAGCTTCCGGAATGATCACTTCCTGTTCTCCTACATAGTAATCCATCTGTAAAATCAGCATCTCAAGTTCATTAGCCACATACAGATGGGACTTACCTGGATCAAGATCCATTACCATATCATTAACCATCGTGCCGTTAGTAAGATACCAGCCCCTATTAACAGGCTGAGCTGGGTTAGTAATATCAAACAATTGAATCCGTCCATCTTGGAGTCCAACGTAAGCCATTTTATCAAGGACAACAACAGAAGTGGCTTGCCCATAGGCTCCTGTCTGGCCTAATGGCACAATCATATTCTGGCTTACATCATAAGTTGCCAAACCTCCATTAAGTGCTGCAACATAAGCTATTCCATTATCAACATAAACATCCCAGCATGTACCATTCGTTTGATGAAAATTGATCATGTAAGGATTAGAAGGATTGCTGACATTGTACATCTGAAAACCAGCATTACCGCCCGCAACATAAACAAAATTTGGATTATTGGCATATACACCGATCCCATTGCCACCATACAAAGAGACGCTACCTGCTATTGAGATTGCACCTTCGTTTTCCTTAAATATGTTCAAATGGGTTTTGCTTACAGCATAGCCAATGCCACCAAATGAACTAATATTACTATTGTTTACAATGAAGTGATTGGATCCGAAAGGCAAAACATCTGCAACATAAGGAGTGGCAGGGTTCTCGATATTAACAAGGGATATATATAAGTCATAATAAGGGATGTTAAAAATTCCAGACGTTAAAAAAGCCCAATTATCGTTCAAGGCACAAGCTGAAATGATAGTAGAGCTTATTTCATTTGTGCTTTCTAAATAGGGCTCGTCCGCATGGGTTACATTCAAGATTCGGAACAGCCCTGATTCATTGTTAACACCGGAATTGGCCTGACCTACCAAGGCATATGTCTGATTGTTCTTTTTGAGCAAGGAAACAGATTTTGTTAATCCGGGCATTGAAAGAATACTTCCTGCCTGAACCGGTGCGGTATTATTGCTGATATCAATTAAATGAATGGTGTACCCATTATACCCTTCCTGCTCATTATCCATCACATACAAAATGTTATTATGCAATGTTCCTAAACGATACAAATGATTAAACCAAGACTCAGTATGTGCATATATAAGTTCAGGACTGGAAGGATTGCTTACATTGAGAATAGTAAATTTCCCGTTAGAGTTGTGATTTAGTACCATAATGTTATTTTCTACCGTAACTTCATATATTGAATGATTTGTCGGCAAACCAGCATATACAAGATTTGGTACTGTTGGATTGGAAATATTGAAGATGTGCAATGACAATGTAGTAGGAGCATAAAGATAATCACCTTCAATTTGCAAATTACCCCAAGAACTTCCACCACCACTATACTCTGTTGAGTAAACAGTAATGATATTATGTGGATCGCTAACATCTAATACATGTAAATATCTTTGATTCGTATAAAATATGTACTTGTCATATATTACAAAACCAGCAAAATTAGAGGCGGAAGGTTCTATATACATTTGATCCAGAAAATTCATTTCATTATTCTCGGTAATCGCATATGAATATACCCCTTCTTCAGATGCCAAATATAAAGTGGACTCATCAACAATGATTCTATATGGTCTGAATCCAACAAACCTGATATCTTCTACAACAGGTAAAGCAGGATCAGATACATTAACAAACTCAACCCCTGATTCATTACATATATAGGCATAATCTCCGGATAACTGAAAATGTAGTGCTTTTCCTGGTAGGGGCGTGTTGGAAATTTTTTCAGGACTCTGTGGATTGCTAACATCATAGATGTTCAACCCGTAATAGTCTGTATAGTAAAGAAGGTCACCCTGAACAATGCTTGTTGTTGGTGGTGATGCCGAGATTAGACCATTTACCAAATTATTTGATATCGGTACCAAACTTTCATTATTATTACCCCAGGTTTGGGTTATTGCCTTGTTCTGCATGAAAAAAGTTGCAGTTAGAATCAAACTGTAGATTAAAAATCTTTTCATAATGGATTCTTTTAAAATTATTGGTTAATAAGCAATTGATGATTTATTTGAATATTAGATGTTGTTATAAATCGTAGTAAATATGCCCCGCTTCCGAAGCCAGTTAGATTGATTTGTAAGGCATCATCACCGTGATGTTCCTTCTCATAAACACTTTGTCCTATATGGTTGATTATCTGTATAAACTTAATATCTTCCAACCCTGAACAATATAGCCTTTCATTTGCTGGAACAGGAAATACCCTTGTTTTATATACCCTAAGTTCGTTCTGCGCCAAAATCACACTCAAAACGACCTGCACTTCAACTTCCGGTTGACCCTGATCATTGGATGCTATCAGGATGCTGGCATTGTATTCATTGCCCGCCTGTAAGCCTTCCGTATCAAATAATGCCTGAACTGTTTGGGTGTCATTTGTATACACATCCCCTGTTGAAGGTGAAATTTGCAACCAACTGTCACCAAAAGCAGGTTCATCATAAACGATGTCTGTGTCATAACTCAACACACCCGTACCTTCGTTGCTGATATAGAACTCCTGAACAGCAGTTCCTTCATCTGTTATCTCCTGTATCAATTCTGTGGGTGTCACTAATATTTCCGGCCAATCTGTGAAATTCAACTGTATGTTGTCAATCTCCCAGTTTGATATAAAACCTGAACTAACTCCAGCAGCTTCGAATCTGATACGTGTTTCTTCCTGAACATAACTTGTAACATTATATTGCAGTGTAAGCCAATCTGTATTGCCATTATTACTGACTGCCGCAACTTCTTGCCATAATTCACCATTGAGAATGTACACCTTCAACCACTCTGTTCCACCGTTATTGAAGTCGGTAAGTTTCAAATCAAAAGAAAGTACCATGCTTTGATTAGAACTTGAAACCTGAATACGTGGACTTATCAAGGAATAACTATAATCTGAGGCAACGGGTGAAAAGTTGAATCTGGCTACTGGCGCAGGATTACCACTGTTGGTTTGGATACGCCAGTTGGTTTGGGTTTGGTCAAATGTCCACATTTGTGTGGAAAATGATGCTGAAGTCCAGTCTTCTGAAAATGGAATACTACCAATGTATTCATCAAAACCTGTACCTAAAAGGACAGCTTCAAAATCACCGATTTGTGTTGAAGCCGTTAATAGTGCATTTACTGCCCCTGCTTCAAGTGGTGCAAACTGAACAGACAATTGCGCAAATTCGCCTTGAGCCAGGGTCATCGGATAGGTATTTTCATCAATAATGAGGAAACTAGATGCTTGAGACCCATTGATCAGTGAACTGATTACCTCAATGTCTTCCAATCCCGTATTTGTATAAGTGAAAGTAATTGGTTCTGAAACAATTCCGGTCATAATTTCACCAAAATCGGCTACTTGGGGCACTAATTCAAAACTGAAAAGTGGCTGTCCGTTAAAGACAATATTGTCCATCTCCCAAAAATTAATGTTTTCTGAATTTGAGCCACTTGCTTCAAAACGAATGCGTGTATAATTGCCTTCCAAAGTATCCAAATTATAAGTGAATGTTGTCCATGCAAAATCGCCGCTATTGGTAAAGCTCTCCAATTCCATCCAATTTTTTCCTTCAAGTATGAAAACTTTTAGAAACTCAGTACTGGAATTGGCATAATCAGTCATGCGCAAATCCACTGCCAGACTATGATTGCCTGTACTTTCCAAACTAATTGGGGCGCTTATTAGTGAACTACTATAGTTTATTTGTGTTGGGGACCAATGAAAATGTGCTGTTGGTGGCGGACTTCCCGATTCTGTTCGCATCTGCCAGTTCACTACATAATTATCGAATCTCCATGAGTTGGTATCGTATGAAGCAAAATCCCAGTTTTCGTTGAATGGTGGAATTAAAAGTGGTTCTTCATACCCAACACCGCTCAACGTTGCAACATAATTACCAATGTTTGTATAAACTTCCATTTGTGCTTGATGCTGGCCAATTGATTCAGGACTAAACACAACCCCAATACTTAGGCTTTCATCTTCACCCAGTATCAATGGAAATGTAAGAGGTTCAGTAAACAGGAAACTTCCTGGATTCAATCCGGCAATTACCACACTATCTATTGTAATTGAGCCGAATCCTGTATTGGATACATTGAATAAAAATGGATCTGAAAAAGTAATTGTTGATACTTCACCAAAATCATGTTGTAGAGGATAAAGCTCAAGTGATGGGAGCTCTTGCATAACTACACTAAATTGATCAATAAAAATGTTGTTTCCATAGTCACTGATGCCAAGGAGTATAAAATAACCTGAGAAATATTCGTTTATTTCGAAGTCAAATTCATAAAGATACCAACCGTTTTCGCTCACTTCAGGTGTCAATCCAATGCTTCGGTGTACCGTTCCAAGCAGTATACCGCCATCAGGATTGGGTGCATTATTTAAGAATATTTCTACTTTATCGGCATTGGTCAAATAGCCATCATCTCTATACATTCTGAATTTTCCCTGATAAACTCCAACCTCAAGATTCAATTCAGGTGAAACCAATGCAGCACTTGTTCCTGCATCATAATTAAAACAGCTAAATCGCGCCATTTTTGCTCCTTCATAGGGCAAAACTGTTGGGTTAGATCCATTTTCAACGGCATCCCACAATCCAGTTCCAGAAACCTGCACATTACTCCAACAAGGGGGTGGAAATGCAATTGATTCAAAACCATGCTCATAAGGCATTTCCGTAACAGGTATACAAGCAGTAACAAAATGCAGGGCATTACTCCATCCACTATAATTGTCGACTCCACAATGAGAACGAATATAAAAGTTATATTCTGTTGCCGACAATAACTCATCGACTGTTACTGAAACTTGCCCTTGTGCTATTGTACCAGAATTGATTAACCCAATTGAACCACTTCCTGGTAAACCTTCAGTTCGCACCTCCCACTCATAACCTTCCGGAGGTTCAGGGCTTGGCGCAGTCCAGCTATAATCTACTGAATGAATGTCAATATTAGTAACTGTGATGTTTAATGGTGTATAACATGGAATGTAAACACCAGGTATCCAAGAGAAAGTCAATCCAGGTGTTGGGACTGTTTCAGGTGCGCTGTTTCGGAAGAACATTGTGTTGTTATTGGCCGTACCTGGCGTTGAATTAATCCAGTTGCCTCCATCTATTGCAATTGTTCTATTGTTCACATTCAACCCAATTTGATTATCTGACCCTCTAAGACCAACTTGTGGATAGAGACTGTTTTGTCCGGGTGCAATATCCCCTCCATATACGATCTTTATACTATTCTCAGTCAAATCCAGTCTGATTTGAAAACTTATGATTTCACCTCCTACAAAATACCTTCTGACATCTTTCCACTGAATGATGAACAGGTTTTCAATTTGTTTATAACTTACTTCTGGAGTGCCAGACAGTGCCTGATGCAGATTCCCGCCAAATGCTGATATTGCTCCAATGTATGTGTCAGCATGACTAATGGGGGTAGTATTGTTATCGGAAGGAGCTCCACCAAACGTAATAAACCCATTCTCACTAATGAAGATATTGGTGTATGGACTTCCATCAAAAACAAATGCCGGAATTTGAACCTCTACGGCTGGATTGTTGTTGAAAGTGCCTGACCAAATCACAGTTCCATCCGAAATTGGCTCCCATACTTCTTGCGTCTGCGTAAATATATAGGATGTTGCAACCTGACCTTTTATATTCAGACCAATTAGCAACATCAGAACAATAAAAAGTAAATATTTATTCATCTTTACAAATGTTTGGTTTTTACTGCTGTTACATTTCTTAAATTCAAGTATTATTTACTCAGGAAAAATCCTGTTTTTCTTCTAATACAAATTCATGCTCCTTCATTCTTATAGCGTTTACAAAGATATTATCAATGAACAAGTTAGTAGTTCAGGAGTAAAGGGTAAATCTTATCCGTAGTAGCGGGTATTTTTAGCAGGCTACTTGAAAATCTGATTGAAATCCGCTTTACTCTTCCAAATTTGATCATTTCTCTGTTATTTAATTCAATCCTGAAAAACCTGACATGATAAACAAGTCAGGTTTTTCGGTTTGTTTTGATTATAATTCAAATCAATACCAAAGTTACATGTCGTTTGTGTTATTTGGTTAATACTATTGTTCCTCTTTCAGTGAAACTGTGTCTTTCAGATTCAACATTAATCTGATAGAAATAGCTTCCTGCACCATTGAGTTCATAATTGTTGATCATCAATTTATGTGTACCTGCCTTCTGCATTTCATCCACAAGTGAGATGACAAGCTGTCCAAAAAGGTTGTAAACATCTACACGAACTTTACCAGCATTTGGTAAAGAATACTGAATGTTTGTATAATCATTGAAAGGATTGGGGAATATACTGTGATTCAATGTGCTTAACTCATCTACTCCTGTTACTCCGGTTTCAATATAGTTTGTTGACAAGCCGATCCCTTGCAATAGACCTGCATTGGCGCCGCCGAATTCAGTTGCACTGGAAAGCTCTGCGAAGCGTGTGCCTGCGTGGATATCTGCCAGTATTTTCGCTTTCAGAACAACGACTTCCTGTCCCTGGCCAAATACTTTACCAAGCTGATTTATCCAGGCAATGCGGACACTGCCCGTTTCATGATCGATATTATAAATATCGTATCCAACAAC
>PHDU01000182.1 GCA_002842755.1 Bacteroidetes bacterium HGW-Bacteroidetes-1
GAGGGCTTAAGCCGGCTAATATCTGTTTAGTATCCATGACTCATTTCTAATTATTGCGTTAAGATACAAAATCCCACATTAATTTAAAACAGAACCATTTATTATGATAAAGTTTTAACTTGTGCTCAATGATCGTATTTTGTTTTGACAAAATTTCAAGATCGTTTTAAACAGCCATAAATTCAATGATAATTCTTCACATTTTAAATGAATGCTTTTTGGCAATCTTAAGGAAAAGAATTAATTTTGTCTGGTCGTTACATTGATTATTTACTGCGGGGTGTAGCGCAGCCCGGTTAGCGCGCGTCGTTCGGGACGACGAGGCCGGAGGTTCGAATCCTCTCACCCCGACAACAAAGAGGCTGTCTCCTGTTCGGGCAGTCTTTTTCGTTTTAAACGCAATGCGTAGTAATGCTACATTTTTCTATCTCCTCAAAAGTGTTTCAGATGAAAATAGCATATCGGATCATCATCTGGAATCAAAAAAGACTTGCCTTTCATAATGCAGGATAACCGCCATCCACAAGATGTAGAATTCCCTTCGGATTGGTTTATTCTGAACAATTTTCATCTAAACTTGATGCCCTTTTCATAGAATAAGTTATTGTATCTTATAAAGGCGGAAATGCTTTAAAAACTTCTGGCGTAGATTAAATTTTTACATTTACAGCCAAAAATACTGCAATGGTTTTTTGCAATGGCCTTAAATAAAAAAGAACGCGTAAATAACTGTATTAATTAAAATCTGTGTGAATGAAAACAGAGCACCAATATTTCTTCCTGAATTTTCTTTTAGCCTTGCTCTTTCATTTTATACTTTTTTCGCATAATAGCATTGCCCAAGTACCTAATAATGGGTCAATCAGCATCTTACCTGAACATGAAAAAAACCCCTATAAAAAAGCTAATCTTCTGCTTGACTTAGCTGAAAAAAATACAGATTCCAGACAAGCTGTGATGTATGCTGAAAATGCTATTGTTCTGGCTGATTCGCTTGGACTCAAACCTCTAAAATACAGGGCCATGGAGTTGAGTGGTGTTGCCTGGAAAATCAATGGGAATTTTTTGAAATCAATCGAGAGATTAACGGAAGTACTTACTTATGTGGAACAGGAGGGTTCACTCAGAGATGTTGCCCTAGTAAAGCTGAAACTTGGTGAAACATACAGAGCTGCCCGTAATTATGATATTTCTTTGGCTATTCTCAAAGAAGCACTCAGTTTTTTCGAACAAACCAATGATACCACTGAATTAGCCAGAACGTTCAACAGACTTGCAGCTACACAAATTGAGCAATTTCAAACAGCCCCAGATTACATTCCTTTTGTTAGTGGTTTGAAAAATAGCGGGAAACCTTATAACGAAGTACTTAGGAATTGTCAATAAATAATATACTCATATTTAAAGTAAATTAGTTACCTTTGTTAAAAAAAACAATGGACACTAATGATATCATTAAAGCTCG
>PHDU01000183.1 GCA_002842755.1 Bacteroidetes bacterium HGW-Bacteroidetes-1
TGTTGGAGCTGCTATTGGAGGTGTTTTCAATTGGCTTTCCAATGGTGCACAATTCAACGCCAAGGGTTTAGGATATTTTGGTGTGGGAGCCTTGGCTGGAGCTTTAGGTGCAGGAATAGGAGCGGGTGTTAATGTAGCAATAGCAGGTGGATCGTTTGGCGCGGGCTTCATGGGAACAGCGACAGTGGCTTCAACAGGCTTTGGGGCTGGTTTCGCCACAGGCTTTTCAGGTGGTTTTACAAATGGGTTGGTTTCAGGAACTGGCAACAGCCTTGTTGATGGCAAAAACATTGGACAAGCCTTGAAAAATGGTATAAACCAGTCATTTAATCAAGGAATTGCTGGAGGAATTTCTGGCGGTGTTTTTGGAGGGATACATGCTGCTAACAACAACCGTAATTTTTGGACTGGTGCGCCAAAAACATATAAAATACCAGATACTCCTTTATTAGCAAGTACAAATAATGGAATAGCTGTAAGTCAAGATGGTTTTACTGTCCAAAACAATAGTGGTGAAACTATTTACTATAAACCAGAAACATCTAACCCGTTAAGAGGAATTAAAGGTGATGGAGCTTATCCAATAAAAAATGGTAGCGGAATTAAACATGCAGTAGATGGTGTGACAGCGCCAGGCAAATCTGCACAAGTATTTAAAGTTACAGACCCATTCAGCACGTCTTCTATTCGAGTAAGCTACTCAAGCGTAAGTATTGATAAGCCATACTTAATTGGAGAACTTACTCTAAATAAAGCTGGTGGCGGGGGATGGCTAACAACTCCACCAGACCAAGGTTGGCATCAAATCTTTAAAATGGCAGGTTATGTATTTAAGTAAAGTAATTTTTAAATTGTCAACATTAATCCCGTTGTTTGTAGTTATCGTTATTGTAACTTTTCTGATAGTGTCATTTTTTAAACTTGGTCATATACCTGAATATGGAATCGACAGCGACCCTTGTACTGTATTTTCAGATAGTTTTTTAGATTTTAAAAACTGGAGTCTTATTGTATTGTTTTATTTACTCGGATTTTCATTTTTTTCCCTTGTAAACACATTTTTTATTCAAATTAATAAGATCAAAAGAAAAGAAAAAATTCTAGCTATCGGGATTTACGCTTTTGGAATACTGTTGATTGCACTTCTGAGAGAATCATCTGTTTTTCAATGGTTAGTCGACTAAAGAGATTAAAAAGCTCGGCCACCCCGGGCTTTTTTTATTCAACCTTTTACAACAAACATAAAAATCCCCTTACCTTTACCCTCGCAAAACACACATTCAGGCATGACAAGTGCTCACAGGCATACAGTCACTTACAGCTTTGGCAGCATCACCGCCATCAGCGGCACCTCCGGCAACCTTGTAGAAAGCTTAAGCTACGACCCCTGGGGCAGAAGACGCAAGGCAAACGATTGGAACGACTACAATGTAACTTCAACGATGTTTGATAGG
>PHDU01000014.1 GCA_002842755.1 Bacteroidetes bacterium HGW-Bacteroidetes-1
ACAGAATTCAGTGCTTTAATTCAGTTTAGACAAAGTAGAACCTCGTCTTTTTTTATACCTTGTTTAAAAAAGTAGTGTTTTCTTTCTGACACTAATTATCGATTGATCTTTTTCCGTTTTCAATTTAATTTTTTAACGCCAAATCTTATTATTCTACTAATCAAAATTTTATGAATCTTTGAACGCCTTTCATGTCATCACTTTGCAAACTTATCACATAAACTCCTTTTGGAAGAAAACTGATATCAATCCTGGTTGAAATAAGAGATGATTCTATTTCTTTTTTTTGCAAAAGCTTACCCTCTATTGAAAATAATTGGATACTAATCTTTCTTTCTAATATATCTTTTGTGGAAATCAAAACACTTTCATTTGCAGGATTTGGTAAAATCTCAAATTGCAAAGCTGTTTTTTCAAAAAGACCAGGAGCTACTGTGGCATCTCCGTTGAATAGTTGCAATCCTCCGCTAAAATTACCAGCAATGAGTTGCAAAGTACTTTTAGCAGATATCTGCCCTACAAATCCTGCTGATCGTATTCCAACATCCAGATTCGTCAGCGAAGTATCAAGAACCATATTCCAATCATTGGTTTCACGAAACGAACCGTCAATATTTCCCCATATTTGATCAAAAAGAAAGATTTTTCCTTGTTCAGATCCAACCGATAACATCAGGTTTCCTTCATTGGTATGAAAAAAACACGGAACGCTGAATCCATCATAAGAAAGGCTAAAATCAGTAACATTAACATATCCAAGGTAGTCAGTTACATACTCAAATGAGATTTCTCCTTTGGTTTCAAAGCCTTTATAATAACTTATTTTTCCATTGCGGCCACCTATCAGCAAATCAACTATCCCATCTCCATCCAGATCAAAAAGCTGTGGTGCACTCCAGGAACCCACATCAATATCCTGATAAAAAATAGATTTTATTTGCCATGCACCATTTGAAATTTGTTCAACCAGAATCAACCGTCCTTCTTCATTGCCCACAAGCATATCTGGAAGTCCATCTCCATTGAGATCCGCAAAAGCAGGAGTCAAACCATTTAACTTAAGAATGGATAAGCCGGCAAAATCATGATCCATCAATTGAAAAATCACCTGTGAATCATCTCCAATATTTTCATAATAAGCAAGTTTAGAAATATACTCTGAATGAAGCGTGTTGGCTATGTACCAAGATCTTACATATTGACCAATATTACCAACAATCAAGTCTTTTTTGCTATCGCCATTGATATCAAATAAAACCGGATAGGCTCCAGAGCCGTGATCAATGGTTTGATTTTGCAGGAAATTCTTTGTATAAAGCCTAAAAACTGGCTGGTCGATTGAACCCTCATTGAGGTAAAGCCAAATGCTATTCAGGTTTTCAGTAACCTGTGGATTGGGATCAAATGGTGAAACAAGCAGATCCTTAAGTCCATCATTATTTACATCAATATAAGCAGCGACTGGCATTGAAAAAATACGCGCCGGAACATCATAAGAAGGAAAAGCTGTATCCTGACTCACTATAAACGCATTATCAATAGTGCCACCATTTTGAAGCAATGTAAAGCCAGAATAATCTACATCAGAAAGAAGCATATCAGGCAACCCATTTCCGGTGAAATCGGTTACAAGCATTGTAGCACCTCGATGACGGAAACCTTCTTTTGCAAAGATTTGCTCACGATTAAAAAGACATGAATCGAGATAAAGAATATTGTTCTCTTCATTCTCTGCAACGCGCCCCCAACAAAAATCAGTTTTTTTAAAGTCAAGTGAGTCGGGATGTCCATATTTTTCGATTGATTGATTCAAATGCAATTCAATGTATGATCCCAATGCCCAAAAAGTTAAAATATCAACATCACCATCCTCATCAATATCCAAAATTGCAGGATAATCAGCATTCGTCGAAATAATATTAACATATCCACCTCCTTGCAAAGAAGTTAGATAAGGTGAAACCATCAAATCAAAAGAGGGTGGTGTTGTTCCTAGATGGCGAAATACCCTGATGCCTGCCCATCCGGGTGAATAAGTGAAAATATCTTCAAAACCATCGTTATCGTAATCCAGAAAAACAACCCATTCAAATAATTCCGGGAAAAAGCGGGTGTATTGAGGTGCGAATTGATAGGCAATTTCACCCTCCATCCCTTCATTCAAAAAACAAAGAAGTCTATTACCACGTCGATCAAAAGCTAACAGATCGGAAACCCCATCACCATTTAGATCCATCGTCCCAAATTGGCAAGCATCCAAACCACCGGTCCATGGAAAAGTCAGAAGTTCCCCACTTGGTTTAAAAATCTTTGGCTCCTGCGCCAACAGCGGATTGCAAACATATGACAAAACCTCTCCGACTAAAAGGAAGAAGGAAATAAGATAAATCCTCATTTAAGAATATTTATGTCAAAAGTAGGCATTTTCAATTTCTATTAAGTAAGCTTGTTATCATGTTTTCGTACCTTTGAAAACAAAAACCATGGCCCGAATACTCATTATTGATGATGAAGCAAGCATCCGTCGCACCTTACGTGAAATTCTTGAATACGAAAAATACAGCATAGATGATGTTGGTACCGGCATGGAGGCTTTATCACTTCTTCACGACAAAGAGTATGATGTTATACTTTGTGATATAAAAATGCCAGAGATGGATGGCATCGAAACACTTGAAGCGATTAGACAAGTAAATGATACTCCTGTTATTATGATTTCAGGGCATGGCACAATTGAAACAGCAGTTGAAGCTATCAAAAAAGGAGCATACGATTATATATCAAAACCACCTGATTTAAACAGATTGCTTATCACCATTAAAAACGCTTTGGACAAGTCAAAGCTTATCAATGAAACCAAAGCTTTGAAAAAGGTAGTAAGTAAGCAATATGAAATGGTTGGTCAATCGGAAGCTCTTCAGGAAATTAGAGAATTGATAGCAAAAGTTGCCCCTACATCTGCAAGAGTGCTGATAACAGGCGAAAATGGAACAGGCAAAGAGCTCGTTGCAAGACAGTTACATGAACTCAGCAATCGTTCTTATGCGCCATTTATCGAAGTAAACTGTGCTGCCATTCCTTCCGAATTAATTGAAAGTCAGTTATTCGGACATGAAAAAGGATCATTTACTTCTGCTATCAAACAAAGAAAAGGAGATTTTGAACTTGCACATGGCGGGACCCTATTTCTTGATGAAATTGGTGATATGAGTTTGTCGGCGCAGGCCAAAGTTCTGCGAGCCTTGCAAGAAAACAAGATTACACGTGTTGGGGGAGAAAAAGATATAATGGTTGATGTACGCATTTTAAGTGCCACCAATAAAAATTTAAGAGAAGAAATCGAGAAAGGACGCTTTCGTGAGGATCTGTATCATAGGATCAGCGTACTTCTTATTGAAGTTCCGCCTCTTCGCGAACGCAACGATGATATCCCATTATTAGTGAAGCATTTTGTAGAATTGATTTGCTGGCAGCAAGGAAAACCTTTACCCCTTTTTACAGACGAGGCCTTGCTTGAACTTCAGCAATACAAATGGACCGGAAACATCCGTGAGTTGCATAACGCAACTGAACGCCTCGTAATCTTAGGAGGAAATACCATTACCCGGGATGAAGTATTAAAATATGCAAGACCATTGAATGATTGATTCTCTTTCTTCCTCTTCCATTAATTTCGCTCCTCTACACGCACCAGATAATTATAATTAAAGTTGATAATAAGATCTGTTTAAAACATTGTTCTACCCCCCCACTACAAAAAATCGTATCTTTGCACTCATAAATGGCACATTTTGTGTGACTATTCAATCCTAAGGGGCTGACCGGTTTTGACAGCAAGATGGATGTTTATGTAAGCATGCCGAGCCTTGCGATGACGCTCGTAAATCTTGATCGCAAACAACAATTGGCGAAACTAACTACGCTCTCGCTGCGTAATCGAAGTTTAGTAGATTACTGCTTCATTCCGATACAAGGTATCGGAACGAGACATCCCGCAGGTGGAAATGCCTGATACCGGCCTGATCACGGGGTGCTAATCAATTTCGGGATAGCTTTTCAGAAGCTTCGACTGTAAAGTAAAATAAAGAAGATAAGATAGGGTTTAGGGTGTCTGCTCCCTTGCACTATTCGAAAACCAATAGCAGAATAAGCATGTAGAAAGCCTACGTATTCCTTGTTTGGACCAGGGTTCGACTCCCTGCAGCTCCACAATAAAAAAGCAGCTATCGCTGCTTTTTTTTATTAATTATGCCAATACCTCAAATTCACCATACAAATCTGTATTTGTTAACCACTTAAATCCTTGGTTTACATCGACCACCTCTTGATTTGAAGTCAAAAATCCTTGCTATACTTTCGGCATCAGAATCATCACCCTTTGGTAAAATTCAAATTCATGCTGATAAATATATTTTTCTATTAATTTGATTATTAGTTATTTATAAAACCATTGTTGAATATATATACACCTGTTGTGTTATTCAACACGTGTTTTATTTAATTGATTTTCTGATCGTTACTTCATATCTTCAATTATAGTGTTGTATTTCTCAACATTTATCCTGCAAGTATTCTCATCATAAAGAATCGTATCTTATTGTTATTTAGTAGTTTAAAGTTCATTTTTAGGGAATGGCACAGTTCTTGAATTAGAAAGGAAAGCAATTAATTTCTATACCCAATAAAGAAAACCGAGATAATCAAAATGATAATTCTACTGCAATGAAAACAAAAACATCTTTTATCATCAGCGTGTTGCTAATATTTGCGCTTCATTTGACCGCACAGAATGCAACAAAACCCGTAATAGATAAAAACACAAAAAGTCTGAGTCTTTTCGTCGATAAAGGACTTGAACAACTCGTTACTGATTGGGAAAAAGCATTTAGGACAGTAAACCCTGATGCCAGTTTTATACTTCAAAACAAAATAGAGGACAACGATGGCATAAGTATTATTTATGGGAACTCCCTGACAAATAACTTATGGAGAATCCCTATCGGACGTGATGTAATTGTTCCAGTTATCAATATGAATAATCCTCTCCTTTCAAGTATAAATACGCAAGGAATGACAATGGGGCAAATTGCAGATGTTTTATCAGGAACGAATAACCAAAGTTGGTCATTTGTATTAAATTCTGAAGGGGGGCATGCACTTAATGTATATATTGGTCCCGATGAGCAGATTGTTTCAGGTATTACGAACGCATTTGATATTCCATCAATTTCCTATCAATTAAAAACCTTACAAAGCAAACAGGCTTTAATTGATGCAGTTGAGAATGATGTTTATGCATTAGGGTTTTGCAGACTTTCAGATGTAATCGATGAAGGCAATTCGTTTGTTTCCGGCCTTGCAATTCTGCCAATTGACAGGAATAATAACGGACATATTGATGCTGGTGAAAATTTTTATTCAGATCCTGAAACATTAAACCGGGCAATTTGGATTGGAAAATATCCAAAATCATTGAGCAGAACAATTTATGCTACAGTTAATAAAACATCGCCAGATGAACATCAAACAGCATTTCTTTTCTGGATGATGAATGATGGCCAGAAAGCAATTGCATCCAACGGATTCACAGCTGTCACTAATCTTGAGAATCAAGCCAATCTCAGCAAAATTTCATCAACTGAGTTATTGACCAAATCAGATGAACCTGAATATGCCTGGGTCAAAATACTCTTCATCGCATTAGCAACCTTCCTGATAGTAGGATTTGTTCTTGCACGATTGTTTAATGAGCCAAATGAAATAAATTCTGACACGGTAGCCAAAAGAAAAGCCAGACTTGCCTTTCACGAGAATAACCTCCAGGCTCCTAAAGGTTTATTATATGATAAATCACACACTTGGGCATTTATGGAAAAAGACGGGATGGTAAAAATTGGTATGGATGCTTTCATGCAACACATCCTAGGCCCGGTTAGCCGCATCCAAATGTTGAAAGACGGGGAACAGATTGCCAAAGGAGAAGCATTTGCGACTATCATTCAGGAAGGAAAACAAGTTGTTTTGCGTTCACCCATTACAGGAAGCATTGTTGCAAAAAATGATGCAATTATTTCTGGTGATAATAATGAAATTATAGACAATTGGATATACAAGATTGAACCAAGAAACTGGAAAAGAGAAATTCAATTTATGCTAATGGTTGATCAATATATTGATTGGATGAAAGATGAGTTTGTTCGATTCAAGGATTTCCTTGCCAGGACACTTCACAAACACTCACCTCAATATGTAAATGTTGTATTTCAGGATGGAGGTGAACTAAAGGAAGGATTGATGTCGGAACTTGGACCTGAAATATGGGAAGATTTTCAAAATCAGTTTTTAAATACAACAAAATAGAAAGTTTATGTCTGTAAGAAAGTGAATAAAAAATCCCGAATCAAAACCTTAAAATCATGTCGATTAACAGAAGAACATTCTTCAAAGCGATGGGAGCAACAGCAGTTGCCCTTTCGGTAGGCAGAACAGCATCCGCTGAATCGTTACAAAATCAAGAAACCGAATTCAATGGAATGCTGTATGATATTACCAAATGTAAAGGATGCCACGGTTGTGAGTATGACTGTGCAGAAGCCCACGGATTTCCCGAGCCTGATATTCCAAAAAACCCACCTTTTAGGCGAACAGATGAAACAAGGTGTACTGTTGTAAACATCATTGAAACTTCCAAAGGGAAAACACCGGTAAAAATGCAGTGCATGCATTGCAATCAACCCGCTTGTGATGCAGCTTGTCTTACACAGGCCATGCATAAAACAGAAGAAGGTCCGGTCATCTGGCGCGAAGACAAATGTATGGGCTGCCGCTACTGTATGATTTCTTGCCCATTTGATGTTCCAAAGTTTGAATATAACAGCACCAATCCCCGAATCATTAAATGTGATATGTGTTACAATCTTTTGCTGGAAGGTGAAATACCTGCCTGCGCCTACTATTGTCCAAATGAGGCGCTTATGTATGGTAAAAGAAGTGATCTTATCCGGGAGGCACGCAAAAGAATACATGATGATCCAGAAAGTTATGTGGATTATATTTATGGCGAGCACGAAGCTGGAGGAACATCATGGTTATATCTATCACCTGTACCGTTCGAAGAGTTAGGTTTTAATACTAAAATTCAAAAAACCTCTTATCCCGGACTAACAAAAGGATTCATATCAAGTATTGCGCCGGTTGACATTTTGTTACCTGCTGTACTTCTTGGTATTTATGAAGCAACCAAATCAAATAAAAAATCTGAAGAAGAGGAGCTATGAACACAAAAACACCTACCATAGTAATTGATAAGAGAGAAAACAATTTCTGGAGATTTATTTTTAACGAACTGAAACCCAAAGGAAAAATTTTCTCTCCGTTCAATATCATCAGCTTTCCGATAATTCTTGTCGGTTTGGTGATTATTTTTCTGAGGTTCAAAAATGGCATTGGTTCAGTCACCAATCTTACACAAGATGTTCCATGGGGTTTATGGATTGGATTTGATGTAGTTACAGGAGTTGCTTTTGCGGGAGGAGCTTATGTACTTGTTTTTATGGTTAATATTTTAAACCTGAAAAAATACAAGCCTATCCTTAGAATAACAGTTCTTAACGGATTTTTGGCCTACCTGTTTTATTCAGCTGCATTGCTACTCGATCTAGGTCGTCCGTTGAATATTATTAATGTTATCATTGGCAACGATTATGGTGTTAGCTCCGTACTTTTTCTGGTTGGTTGGCATTTTTTACTTTATATGCTGGCATTATTACTCGAATTTTCTCCGGCAATAGCTGAATGGCTGAACGCAAAAAAAATGCACCGGATTCTCACAGGGCTATCAATGGGAGCAGTAATTTTTGGAATTACACTTTCGGTCTTACACCAATCAGGCATTGGCGCACTGTTTTTAATGGCCAAGGATAAAATCCATCCATTGTGGTACAATTCTTATATGCCTTTGTTATTTGTTGTTTCCAGTATTTTTGCGGGTATTGCAATGGTCGTGCTAGAGGGTTCAATAAGTCATAAAGTTTTCTCAGATCAACTTGACAAATCGAGCCACCATAAGCATAATGATATTCTCATTGGATTGGCCAAAATCTGTGCAACCGGCATGTTTGCTTACCTAGCTCTTACAGTACTTGTTTTTGTTCACCAAAAAAACTGGAATTATATCAATTCTCCTTATGGTTTGTGGTATCTGTTTGAAATTATTGGCTTTGTGATACTGCCGATGTTTTTGTTTTATTACAGTTACCGTCATCATCGTATTGGCTTTATCAAAGTAGCATCTGTAATAACACTACTTGGTATTATGCTTAACAGAATGAATATTTCTATTATATGTTACAGATGGGATGCTGCCGAACGCTATATTCCCTCATGGCAGGAATTTGTTGTAACACTAACTATTATTTTCATCGAAATTTGGGTTTTACGATGGATCGTAAGGCGAATGCCAGTTTTACGTAAATCACCTGATTGGGCTAATAATGATCACTAATTAATCAAAAAAAATAAACATTATGGAAGGATTTCACTATTACAATATGTTCGAGACCAAAGGTTTGGAATATATTTTAACCATCATCTTTTTTGCCCTCCTCATCCCATTCTGGATGATTCTCAACAAAAAATCAGCGATTGGAAGACGTATTAAAGAAGCTTTAGGTGTATTAAGTTTGAAACGTCTGAAAATTCCAATGGGGATTTATCACAGCGCTAACCATCTATGGATGTATCTGTCAAAAGCAGGTATTGCCCGCATAGGGTTTGATGACCTTTTGATGCACATAACCGGTGAAATTACGGTTGTACCCGTAAAACAACCTGGTGAGACAATAAAGAAAGGCGATTTGATTGCTTACATGAACCAAAAAGGTAAGCAACTTAAAGTTTTCTCTCCAATATCTGGCAGCATCAAACAGTTTAATACAATTCTGGAAAATGAAACTGAAACTATCACATCAGATCCTTACGGCAATGGCTGGATGTATGAAATAAAACCATCCAACTGGATTGCCGAAACAAGCCAATGCTTCGTTGCCGAAGACGCCATTAACTGGACATCTTCAGAACTCGTCCGCTTTAAGGATTTTCTTTCGGCATCATTGTGGAAAAATAATGCTACCTCTTCACTTATGGCTTTACAGGATGGCGGTGAACTTCGGGAACACCTGATGTCGGAATTACCCCAGGAAATTTGGGATGATTTCCAAAACGAATATCTCAAAGATTTCTCTGAGCATAAAAACAACGAATGATGTAAGCCAGTATTTAGATTTTTTCATACCTTGCAGAGGTAAATCTCAAACTTTTATGCAAGTGTATATTCCTGAAATACGTTAACAATATTCGTCAGCCATTCCTTTCTGCAGTAATGGGTGACGAATATTCATTCATAAATAGAAATTGAATATGAAGCATATCTCTTTTTTAAATATGTTTAGAAGAAAGAAGCTTAGTGACTCTATATCCACTAATTTTCTTCGGTTTCATTCTTCAATATACAGTAGAGTTGTACTCATTATCGCTATTCTATCATTCTTTCTATTTGCCTCTTATAGCATCATTTTCAGGTCAGTAAATGAACAGTATCTTACTACCATTATTCATCAGAATGGCAGCAATATAGGATCAATAGTAGAAGGAGCATTGTATCATTCAATGCTTCGTAATGACAAAAGTGAACTTTATAATACACTTGACATCATCAACACTTTGACTGGTATTGATGAAGTAAATCTTTATGACAGCTTCGATAGTTTGATCTACTCCTCCTATTCGCAAGATGCTGTTCATTTTAATGACCCGAATTGCCTGAACTGTCATCCGGATTTAAATGCACTTTTTCCAGAAAAGGGAAACACTTTCCGTATAATCGAGCATGAGAGTTCATGTAGCATGTATCAGATGGATAACGAGCAACGATATTTGCTCATCAGAAACCCTATTTTGAATGAAACCTCCTGTTATACAGCCAAGTGTCATGCACATGGCAAAGAAGATTACATCCTGGGTTCTTTAATCATTAAAATGCCTCTGGGAAAATTCGATAATGCCGTTCAGAACTCATCAACAAAATATTTTCTGTTGGCAGCCATTGCAACAATCCTTTTATCTTCATCACTCGTATTATTTACAAGAAAAAACATTAAAAATCCATTAAATGCTTTGGTGGTTGCCAGCCTCGCTGTTGCCAGAGGTGACAGGGATGCACGTTTAAAAATTAAACCAAAGCAACTTGACGATATGCGAATGGTATCGCTGGCATTTAATAAGATGCTTGATAATTTACAGACAGCAAACACAGAATTAGAAAATTGGTCGAAACAACTTGAATATAAGGTCCAAAAGAAATCTGAGGAGTTAAGTTCAGTACAAAATGAGTTAATACAGATTGAACGAATTGCATCTTTGGGAAAACTTTCCGCTTCGGTGGCTCATGAACTTAACAACCCATTGTCGGGAATTCTTATCTACACAAAACTAATATACAAACAATTAAGCAATCCTGAGTTGGACAATTCAAAAAGGGAAATAATGCTTAAGCATCTGAAATTTATCGAAAATGAAACAAAAAGATGTGGTGATATCGTTCGTGGATTGCTCGATTTTTCACATAAAGATCAAACAGAACATGCCCCTTCGCATCTTCATGATATTTTGTCAAGTACCTACGATCTGATGAAGCATCCAATGAAAATCGCCAATATTTCATTCATCACTAATTTTACGGCAAAAAACGACCGTATTTCCTGCAGTCCAAATCAAATCAAACAAGTATGCCTGGCTATGTTGGTCAATTCAAAAGAAGCTATGCCACCAGCTGCAAACGGCGAAGTTATTATCCAGACATCAAACCCCGACGATGACTCTGTTATATTTGAAATTATCGACAATGGTAAGGGTATTGCAAATGAAAACATACAGCATATATTTGAACCTTTTTTCTCAACAAAACACGAAGCCAGCGGAATAGGGTTGGGTTTAGCTATTGTTCATGGCATTGTGTCAAGCCATAACGGTACAATTAAAGTTGATTCAGACCCAGGTATAGGAACAAAATTTATTATTACTTTGCCTTTGATAAAATCAAAAGAAGCAATACAATGACAAAAAAAATATCTCTTCTTGTAGTGGATGATGAAGAATCAGTAAGAGACTCGCTCCTTAATTGGTTTATAGAAGATGGTTATAAGGTTGCTTGCGCTGAAAGTGCAAAAAAGGCACTTTCGATGCTGGAAACAGAAAACTTCGATATCATTCTCACGGATGTCAAAATGCCAGGTATGGACGGTCTGGAGATGCTTAAACGAATCAAAGCTTTGAAAAATGAAGCTATTGTAATTATAATGACCGCATTTGCTACTGTTGATACTGCTGTTCAAGCACTTAAAGATGGAGCCTTTGATTATGTAACAAAACCATTCGATCCTGATGATTTGTCGCACCTGATTAGAAATGCAGCGAAACAAATTTTACTCACTTCCGAAAATGAAAATCTTAAAAGTCGCCTTTCTCTTGAACTTGTGGATGATATAATAGGCAACAGTGAAGCACTAAAAAAAGTACTTCAGGAAGTTCAAAATGTTGCGCAGTCCAACTCATCTGTTATCATCACAGGTGAGAGTGGCACTGGTAAAGAGCTTTTTGCAAGAGCAATACATGCCAATTCATCCCGAAGATTCTTCCCAATGGTAAGCGTTCATTGTGGAGCGCTTAGTGAAAGCCTGCTTGAAAGCGAACTCTTTGGTCATGAGAAAGGAGCGTTTACCGGCGCTGTTTACAACCGAAAAGGAAGATTTGAAATGGCCGATAGCGGCACTATTTTTCTCGATGAAATTGCCACAGTTTCAACGAAGATGCAAATTGAATTGCTGCGTGTTCTCGAATCTAAAAGTTTTATGCGCGTAGGCGGTAATAAACTAATTGAATCCGATTTCCGTGTTATTTGCGCAACCAATAGAGACTTAAAAAAAATGGTTGAAAATGGAACTTTCCGCGAGGATCTTTATTACAGACTCAATGTTGTTAATATTTTTATTCCACCTTTGAGAGATAGAATTGAAGATATTCCTTTGCTAGTTGATCATTTTTTAAAAAAATACTGTAGCGCAATGAGCCGCAGTAAGATGGGTATTGAATCTGCAGCCTTGAAACGTCTTCAGGAGTTTGATTTTCCAGGTAACGTAAGAGAACTTGAAAATATGATAGAAAGAGCTATTGTGGTTGGAAACGGAAAAGAAATAAAGGTAAAGGACCTTCCACTCGCAAAGGAAGTGCCCGTAAGTCATATTGAGAGTCTAGATGAACTGGAAAAGAAACATATCCTTATGATTTTAAATAAATACACCTGGAATATTAGCAGAGCAGCTAAAGCATTGGAAGTTGACAGGGTTACTCTTTATAATAAAATCAAAAAATTTGATTTAACGCCATCAGGAAAAGATCGATAGCAATAAATACTTTACGAAGGATATCTCCTGAATGCACCAACAGAAAATCACATTAATAACCCTCGGGGTTTTCGACCGAAAGATGCTTGATCAAGTAGCTGAGGCGGTACAGTTGGAGCTCAAAACACCTGTAATCACCCATCAGGAACATATTGATCTTCATACGTTTTTTGATTCTGCACGAAAACAGTATGATGGCAATATGTTATTAAAAATAATCGAATCCAAATATGCAACGAATAATAGTATTACAATTGGATTGGTTTCGGTTGATCTCTTTATCCCCATTCTAACCTACATTTACGGGCAAGCATATTTAAATGGTAATGCAGGAATCGCATCTCTTTATCGGCTTGGCAATGAGCGCTATGGATTAGCGGCCAATGATCGCCTTCTACTTCAAAGACTGGTTAAAGAAATTATTCACGAGATAGGCCATTGCATAGGCTTGATTCATTGTCACAATGATTGTGTCATGCAATCGAGCACCTATGTGGAGGATATTGATCAAAAAGCATCCTCATTTTGTATTAAATGCAAAGCATTGGTAAGTGAATAAACGCTCAGGTTTTTATGATTACAAGTAGCTGCTTTAGAGTTGCCAAAAAAAATCAAAAAAAACGGTTTCAGCATTATACTGAAACCGTTTTACAATAAACCAAAAGGGTTTAAAAGAGAACACTAACCGTTATCTTATTTATCCCAGATAAGTTTTGTTGAGAAGTTATCACCACCAATAGCAGAAGCAGCTGCTGCTACATTGGTTCCATTAATTGTAACTTCCTGTACAGGATAGGTTAACCTACGTGGAATAGCGGTATTACCAGTAACAGGTGGAGGTCCAAAAGTAACAACTGTGCCATTTGATAGTGGTCCGGTATTTTCACCTACTTCGATGATTGAACGGGGATAACCGGTTCTGCGATATTCAGCCCATGCTTCATATCCGTCCATAAACAGAGCAATGTACTTTTGGGTTAAGACAGTTTCTTCACTGGCAGGCGGTAACGCAGCGATAAATTCATCAATGCCTTCAGCACCCCAACGTTCAAGTGAAGCGCGGACACCAGCTTCATACCATGTTTGATCCCATCCGTTCAATTCTGAAAGAATAAAGCATACTTCTGCATAATCCATCCATGTTACGGTTGCATCTGCTTGTAAATAAACAGGTTGTGCATTATAAATATTTGCAACATAACCACGTAACGCTGATGCATTTTGATTAACAATGCCATAAGGCATACCACGATATACTCCTCCGGCTTTAGGAACCCAGATTGATAATCTTGGATCTTCGATTCCAGCAAACGGATTTTGTTTGCTATTTAAAGTATCATTAATCCCTTTAAGTAAGTCAACGAAGTTTGCTGTTGGGGTCATGTCATTTCGGCGTGCTGTGTAGAATCCATCGTACATTGGAGCATTGCTTTCGCCATCACCAAGATAGGTAATCCCTGCATTGTCATCGTTGCTGGTAAATGCTTTACCTGATGCTTCGTTGATGGCAGCATTGCGAGCAGCCAATAAGTCGGCATCAGTAACTTTACTTAAACGTATAGCAAGTCGCAGGCGGATAGAGTTTGCGAATTTCGCCCATTTGACTGCATCACCACCATACATCAAATCACCGCTTGTGAAAACACCAGACTCAACTGTTTCAAGATAATCAGCAGAAGCTTTGAGTTTTGTAAACAGATCGAGGAAGATGGTCTTTTGTGAAGAGTAAGCCGGAGTAGGATTGTTTTTTGCATCAAATGCTTCTTCGTAAGGGATATCACCATAAGTAGAAACCAGCATCTGAAAAACATAAGCTTTCAGGATGTTGGCAACAGCTATTTGTCCGTCAGCATCGCCATAACTGGTGTTGATTTCTGCTTTTCGTACCGGATCACTTGCAATATTAATAATTTCCTGCAAGTCCATCATATCTGTATAGATTCTGGTCCAGTACTGGTTATTGACATTCTGACGGATAATAAATCTGTCTTCTTCGGTATAGTTACGTTGTGCCCAGAATTGTGCCCAAAGAAGGCCCTGACGACCGCTGAACCATTCATCGTAAATATCATCAGTTAAAGATTTCTGGCCTGTTGAAATCAGGTTCACTGTTGGAACTATTTTCGGACGGTTGGGGTCGGTATTGATGTTGTCGAAATCTTTAGTACAACTTGCAACCACCATCAGAAGCACCAAAAGAACAAGTGTATTATATTTTAGGATATTCGTTTTCATATTTTCTGTTTATTAAAAGTTAAAATTAAGACCAAACCCAAAATATCTCAAACTTGGCAAAGCACCACCCTCAATACCCTGAATATTACCGCTACCAGTAGTATTTTCAGGGTCAATGTGTTTGATATCTGTACCCCAGATAGCCAAATTACGACCATAAGCAGAAACTGTAAGATTCTGGATCGGACCTGTGAGTTTTGATGGAAGTGTATAACTGAGACGAAGTTCTCTTAGTTTAATATAGTCAGCATCAAAGATGTTCTGTTCAGCAGGACCTGAATAATGCCATCCTCCCCAAGTTTCGGCATCTATGTAGGTTCCGTTATTAACGGGTGTTGTAACATCATTGCCATCAACATCGGTGTATTGGATAGAACCATCGTCTTTAACATAGCCATAAACACCTTCAATTAAAGCTCCACCACCATCTTCAACAGCATCACGTATGTTCTTTCCATTTGCATTGGTTGCAGCAGTTTCTTCAAGAATGCCACTATACATTCCCCACATATTGGTAGTTGAGAACAATTGGCCGCCTTTACGGATATCTATAAGCCCAGACAATTCAAATCCTTTGTAGTTAAAACGGTTCCAAATGCCCATTAGGTAGTCAGGTAATACAGTTCCGATTGATTTTACATCTCCGACCAGTGAAAATCCATCAGTATCAACAATGATATTTCCGGATTCATCTTTAACGTAACTTGAACCAAGGATAGAACCATAAGGTTTGCCAACTTCAGCATTTACTGATACCTGGAAAGGGCCGTTAACCAATTGATATACATCAAGGTCTTCAGCTAACTCGACAACTTCATTTTTGTTTTTGGAGAAGTTAGCATTGATATTCCATGTAAAATCTTTTGTTTTAACCGGTGTCAGATTCAGTCCGATTTCAATTCCCTTGTTAGTTATTTCTCCGGAATTGATGAACATTGAACTATGACCTGTTGCACCAGAAAGAGCTACAGGGATGATCTGATCTATGGTAGATTCATTATAATAAGTAAAGTCTAATCCAATGCGGTTTTGCAAGAACATAAGTTCTGCGCCGAATTCCATTGAATTGGTCAATTCTGCATTCAGATTAAGATTTGCCAGAGTCCCTGGAACTGAATATAACGCTTCACCTCCGAAATTACTAATATAGGTATAATAGAAATCATTGTTGTAAGGATCAGTATCATTACCAGATTGAGCAACTCCAAAACGTAATTTTCCAAAACTCAGGATATTTTGATCTTTTAATGCGTTGAGTTCTGTGAAAATAAAGCTTAATGATGCTGAAGGATAGAAGAAGTTATGAGGTTTAATTGTTGAACTCCAGTCGTTACGGGCAGTTACATCCAAATATAACATTCCTAGGTATCCTACATTAACACTTCCAAACACGCTCTGAACTTCCTTGGTTTCTTCATATTCCGCAACATTTGGTTTATTGGTGGAATTGGTTATTTTATATAAACCAGGGATTATCAAGCCGCCATTTGTATTTGAAGTCATCCTGTTATATTCCCTGTGCCTATTATTTGCTCCGGCCAAAACGTTAACCGAAAATGCTTCGCTCGGATTAAACTTGTATGTGGCAAGCAATTCTGCATTGGTTTCCATATATTCACGCCTGGCTTCAGAGTAAGAAGATTCAGCTTGAGAACCAAAAGCGTTGCGTTCCATTTCCGTCAGATTGTAATAGTCAAGGTTCCATTTTCCCTGGATTGACAAACCAGCCATTGGGGTCAGTAAAATACCGATATTACCGAACAATCGGTTTCTTTCGTCATCCTGAAAATTTCTGTATCTTGTCCAGTATGGATTATCTGAATATGCCGGTGTCGGATCATCCCATGAATTACGGTTCCAAACACGTTGTGTTCCGTCAGGGTTGACGTAGTTGCTCATTACACCCATATCAAGCTGACGCTGTCCCCACTGATTGAATTTCTGCATAATGTTGTTATCATCATAACCTGTTTCAGGACGGCCCATAGTGTAAGTATTTACGTAGTTAGCTCCAATGAATCCTTTGATCCATTTACTGACTTGTGATTCACCATTGAAGCTAATAGAGTTACGTTTTTGCTCACTGTTGGGCATATATCCACTCAGATCATAATTGGTATATGATAGCCTGAAAGCTGAGGCATCAGTATTACCAGTAACTGCAAAGTTGTTGTTAAAAACAACTCCAGTTTCAAAGAAATCTTTTACATCCTTCGAAGGAGCAACCCATGGAGATGTGTTAGGATTTCCAACTTTTCCATTTGCTTCCCAGTCAAAGATATCAAATGCAGAGAGGGTTAGAATATTGGCATCGTAACGTGGACCCCAACTTTCATCAAGAGCATAGTCAACCAATCGGTAAGTCTGACCATTGATTTCCTGAGTATTAAAGCCCTGATCTGTTCCATCGCCTGTATAAACATAACCACCCCCATACAGATTCTGATAAGTAGGCAGTACAGCAACCTGTTCAAAGGAAACGGAGCTATTTACTTCAACACC
Organism: Bacteroidetes bacterium HGW-Bacteroidetes-1; assembly: GCA_002842755.1. Lineage (GTDB taxonomy): Bacteria > Bacteroidota > Bacteroidia > Bacteroidales > F082 > JALNZU01. The sequence goes on from PHDU01000014.1 coordinate 17,196, forward strand.
AAATCCTTTTTTACCCGTTTTACCCGCTTTCGCTTTTTTTGTGGTGATAAGAATAACACCGTTGGCAGCGCGCGAACCATAAAGAGCTGCAGCAGTGGGGCCTTTTAATACTGAAACTGTCTCGATGTCATCTGGGTTGATGTCATTTGCCATATTTCCATAGTCAACTCCACCGGCTCCACGTTGTGTATCAATAGTATTGTAGCTGCTGTTGTCCATAGCAACTCCATCCACTACAAATAACGGTTGGTTATTGCCAGAAACAGACTTAATACCCCTGATTGTAATCCGTGAGGACCCGCCCATATTTCCTGATGCTGAGGTTATATTAACCCCGGATACTTTTCCAGAGAGAGATGTGATCAGATTACCGGATCGGGTCTGGTTCAGCTCACTTGCCTGAACTTCTTCTACAGCATATCCAAGAGCCTTTTTCTCGCGGGAAATACCAAGCGCAGTTACAACAACTTCATCAATCTGGAACACCCCTGGCTCCATCACAATATTGATGACTGTTTGTGTTCCAATTGGAACTTCCAGTGTTTTCATAGAAACATAGGAAAATACCAGGGTTCTGTGTTCTGGCAATACATTAATTAAAAAATTGCCATCAATGTCGGTAATGGCTCCAAGGGTAGTACCTTTTATTTGTACTGTTACACCCGGGATTCCCATACCATCCTGAGAACTGGTTACCTTACCTGTAATGGCGCGCGATTGGGCATACAAGCCCCCAGCTGCAGCCAACAGTAAGAATACCAAGAGAATTGTAATTTTTCTCATACTGAAGAATTTTGGTTAGTGAATTAGTTAATACTTAACTTTTTTTGCATTGAATTTAAAGCATTCTTGTGCAAAATCGGGTGCAAGTTAAAAAGATAATTCTACCAAAGTATCATGATACTTAGATAATTTAAAAATTGTTAAAATTTTAGGTATATGAATTTTAGGTTTAGAAATCTTTAATAAATCCTTTATTCTATACTATTGATTATTATTATTTTACTCAATTTATAAAAAATCCCGCAACTATATACAAAAATCAGGAAATCCTTAAAATCAATGTCCATTTCTTCAAATTAACTTAGGAAGCTGATCATTTTCATAGGTTAGAGAATGCTTTTGGGATATTTGAAATCAATAGTCTTCAAAACAACGAAAGTAATTAGGCACAAAAAAAAGCCGACCCTTTCGAGTCGGCTTTTATAATCATTATAGACAATTTATATCTATTGATCCCACCAAACACGATCAGTAGATTGAACACCGGCAGGCATATTAGCACCGTTGTACAATCTTTCGTCTGTTGGATAAAGATATCTGCGTGGAGTCACACTAACATTTGAAGCTGGCAATGACAATGATGGTATAGCTGTTCTTTTCCAGTCAACCCATGTTTCTGAATTGAGGTAGTTGGCAATATACTTCCCGGTCATGATTTTTTCAAGTGAAATACTGCCTGAAGTTTCAGCTGCATTTACAGCTTCCCATGCAGCGTCACTAACGCCGTGCTTGGCCAAAGAGGCTTTTACAGCATCATTGTATGCTGTTGCAGCTCTGGCATTATCAGTGCCAAAGAAAGCTTCAGCCTCCATAAATTTTACTTCAAAATAATTTAAAAAGAACACTGGAGCACCATTACCTGCGTATGCTGGGCCAGCCCAGGCAGCACCCAGTTCGGCTCCACCAGGAGTACTACCTGTATAGTCAGCCGCATCTTTTTTGTCGAAGTAGCCAGCTATTCTTGGATCACCCGTAACATTCATCAGATCAACAATTTTAGCACCAACACGGATATCGCCACGTTGATCATCAAATTGAAAGCGTGGGTTGTTTTCGTTTGCTGCAACGCCAAAGTTAAACTGGAAGTCGCCATCATTATCAGCGATTAAACCACCAGCATTGATGGCATCACGAACAGGCCCTAAACCATTTTTCTTTGAAAGATGCAGTGTATATCTAACTTTCAACGTCTTAGCCACCGCCATCCATTTTGCAGCATCTCCACCAAAAATGAGGTCAGATGTTCCTGGTACCGGCACTCCTGTTGGAGTTGTTTCTCCTAAATGTGCAATAGCTTCCGTGAGCAGGGTATTTACTGCTCCATAGATTGATTCCTGAGAGTCGTAAACAGGTGTCAGGTTGCCTTCATCGCCATTTAAGGCTTCAGTAAAAGGTGCATCGCCCCAAACATCAGTAATCATTGCAAGTGTATAAGCAGTCATAACTTTTGAAATTCCCAGAAAATGCATCGCATTTTGTTCTTCAGCTTTTGCCTGAAGTATGCTTAGGTTTTTCAGAACTTCGCCATACAACGTGTTCCATAAGTTATTTTGATCTGATTCAAGAACTGAATAACGTTCCAAAGCTAGTGACTGACGGTCAACACCGGAAAGATGTTGCATCCACATAGCCGAAACGCGGGTGTAATCACCGCCAATAACGTATCCAAGGGCACTTTGCGTTGAGGGTAGCAGCAGTGCCATTGTGACATCAGCCGGTCTGTTGGGGTTTGTATTGAGATCTGTATCGATCCATTTCTTACAGCTTGAAATCATCACTGCAAGTAATAGAAACAGACTAATTTTCTTGATGATATTATGTCTCATAGTTTTAATTTTTTTCGTTTAACTGTTTAATTTACTCAAAGTATGATTACAATGTAAGACGCAAGCCAAATGTGTAGCTTTTTGTTCCTGGCATATTGAAGTAATCAAGACCCTGGCCATTGCCTGCACCAATCAAACTGGTTTCAGGATCAACCCCTGTATATGGAGTGCTTAGCCATAAGTTTCTTCCCGTAAAGAACACTTCTGCACTTTGAAGGAAAGTCTTGCTTACGACATTCTTGCTGAGTCTGTAGGCAAGTGTTAATTCACGAAGACGAACCCAGTCAGTCTTTTCAACAAACTGCCCGGCAGGCCCTGTAAATCCACTACCTTCGCCATTAAAATACCAGTTCACATCTTTTGCTACTTTAATATCATTGGCTGAACCATCTGATTTCACACCATCAAATACATATGTTGCTCCATCACCTCTTGATTCAGTGTCTTCATGTGTTCCGAAATAATACATGGCACCTTTTGTCCCATTCCACATAACCCCACCATTTTTTATATCAAAAAGGAAGGAAAGAGTAATATCTTTGAATGAGAAACTGTTATTAATCCCCATTGTCCAGTTTGGCATTACATTACCAAGATTTGTTTCATCTGGGTCGCCTTCGGGATAACCATAATTCCATGCATTTGGATCGTCAATGATCAAAACATTGCCATTGTCATCTCTTAACCAATCGTTACCGAATATACTTCCATAAGATTCACCAACAACCGCTCTGGTTTGTGACCCGACAAAACCGGCAAGGAATACGTTATCAACACCTTCAGCAAGCTCAAGTACTTCATTGGTATTTTTAGTAAAGTTCACATCAATGTTCCAGCTAAAATCTTTCTTTTGAACTGGTATTGCTGTTAAAGTAACTTCGATACCTTTGTTAACCATTGAAGCTGCGTTCATGTTAGCAGCGAAATAACCGGAAGATTTTGCAATTGGCACAGAAAGAATAAGGTCCTCATTTTTGTTGTCATAATAGGAGAAGTCAACACCTAAACGATTATTGAGGAATCTCAAGTCAAGTCCAATTTCAAATGATTTCAAAATTTCAGGTTTCAACGCATTGTTAGGCAATGTTGTTGAAAGCTGGAAACCAGCTATGCCCCATCCCGGGAAACTAACACCGTCAGTCCATCCATCACCGAAAGCTGCCTGCAAATAAGTAGGAAGTGTTCCATATGTAAATGCATCATTGGCAATGGTAGCATAGGAAGCTCTGATTTTACCAAAAGGAAGAACCTTATTGTCTTTCAATCCCGGAAGTTCAGTAAACACAAATGATCCATTAAATGCAGGGAAGAAAAATGAGTTTTCTCCTTCAGGCAATGTTGTTGACCATTCATTACGTCCGGTTACATTGAAATAAAGCATATTTCTGTATGACAATCCTAAATCAGCATAGATAGCAGCAGTGCGCTTCTGGCTCTTGGTTTCACGCGCTTTAATTGAAGCAGCATTTGACAAATGATAAAATTCAGGTACTGTCAAACCATCACCCTGAACAAAAAGCTGTTGCCACTGGGTCTGATACATATTCTGTCCAAGAAGACCAGTAAAAGTAAGATCTTCGTTTATCTTCTTGTTTACATTAAACATGAGGTCGCTGTTGAAATCTCTGACAAAATGTTGCTCTTCATAAACCCGTCCGTTTGGAGCTGTACGTGAATTACGTGCAAAAAACTGTTTCCTGCGATCACTATAAAAGTCAGTTCCAGCACGATATGTAACTGTAAGCCATTCGTTTGCAAAATAATTCAATGCGGCATGACCGGTCACACGGTTCACATCATCTTCAAACTGGTTCATATTTACTGTCCAGAAAGGATTATCGTATCCCCCTCCACGATAGGCATTGCGTTGACGACCATCAGGAAGTATATAAGAAGCTTTGTCATTTGTTGGATCATCAGAACCACCAGTAATATCAAAGTTATTAGGCATACGCATCAAAGCAAGCATTACACCTGAAGTGTTTGACCCCTGCTGAATTCTGATACCACCAGATTTGGTATAAGCTATTCTTGCTTCTGAGGAGAATTTTTCTGAGAATTTAGATTCGCCAGAAAGTGTGATGTTGGTTCTGTCGAAGGTGTTATTAGGTACAATCCCTTTGTTATTTGAGTTTCCAATAGAAAGGTAATACGTTGTATTTTGATTGCCCCCTGAAAGCGCTAAGGAATTGTTGTAGGAAACAGCCGTCTGAAAAAAGTTTTCAATGTTATTGTTAAAAGGTACAGCTGCTGATGTGGCAGTTGGATCATCTGATTTTACAATATTACCTTGCAGATAATATGGATTATCAGTAGCTCCATCAAAACGAAGATCGGCCAATGCCGGACCCCAGCTTGCAGTTGTTGTAGGACTATAATTGGGCACCCCTGCAGAATTTGTCAATCCTTGTGAATACAATTTTTGCATTGCAGGCGTTTGAGAAACCTGATCAAAACTTACAGAAGTATTGAATGCAACATTGGTTTTTTTGGCACCTGAAGCTGTTCCTTTTTTTGTTGTAATAATTACTGCCCCATTTGCAGCACGAAGGCCGTATAGAGCTGTAGCGGCTCCACCTTTAAGAATATTCATAGATTCAATGTCTTCAGGATTGATGTCAACAATTCGATTAGAGAGTGCAACACCGTAAAGAAGGTTGTTAGAGCCAGCATCAGGGTCACCTGAAGTAAGTTGAGAGTTATCAATCGGCACACCGTCAACAACAAATAAAGGTTGGTTGTTGCCAGTAATAGAAGCAGTACCACGAATGGTCATATAACTCGAAGCACCTGCTGCACCAGACGAGCTTGTGATTTGAACACCGGCAACTTTACCGCTAAGGGCGTTAACCGGATTGGTAGCTGCTGAGCGTACAATAGCATCTGATTCAACAGATTGCACAGCGTAGCCTAGCGCTTTGGTTTCACGGGAAACACCAATGGCAGTTACGACCACCTCATCAATCTGGAATACATCGGGTTCCATAACGACGTTAATACTAGTCTGTGCGCCAAGGGCAACTTCCTGTGTTTTCATAGAAACATAGGAAAAGACAAGGTTTCTGTGATCAGGTCTTACATTGATCTCATAAATCCCGTCAAGATCAGTGATGGCACCAATGGTGGTACCTTTTACCATCACTGTAACACCGGGAATCCCCATGCCATCCTGCGAGCTGGTGACTTTACCAGCCACGGTTCTTGTTTGCGCAAAAGCACTACTGATGCCTGCTACAAGCAAGAACACTAACATTACTGTAATTTTTCTCATAATAATGAATTTTGGTTAGTGAATTGATTAAACTTCTAATAGCTATCTATCCATTTATTTTCAAATCGATTTCGATTTAGACGGCTAATTTACACATATCCGTGTAAATAGCAATATTGTAGTTAAAATAATTTTATGTTTTCTTAACATTGGATGAAAAGGTTTTTATATGCCATTAACTTACAACAATACTAATCTAAATGCTCAGTATTTAAGGAATTATCCTGATTATCAGAATTTTTATTTGAAATTACTTCCAGAAAAAATAATAAACTCATTACAAAGATTATCAAAATTTCAATAAAATAGATAAGAAATCTTTCAAAGTGAATTGTTGTCATTTGAAGCATTAAAATGAGGACAGCGGATACAAAAAACAGTAAAAATCCATTTCTTTTCGTCTTTTTCATGAGCATAATAAGTCCTATTATTACACCGAGATGGAAAATGAAGCCGATAGAAAGAAACAGGACAATATCTGACCTCTGAATATCAGATGTTGCAAAATAGGTATTTGTAAGTTCTTCTAAAAAATCATTAAAGAACAAAGCAAATCCGAAAAAAGAGCCGGTTACTACATAATAAACTAGTGAAAAAGTTCCTGCAAGCTTAATTGGCAATCTAAATCTATTCACCATATATTACTAATTGTAGATTTCACTTTACTTAATCCATTATTTCGCGAAAGCGAAGATATAGTAAAATGAACATGGAAGCAAGGGCAAGATCAAACATAGGAAAGGTTCCTGAAGGCTTGTAAATGAAAACTGTGGAAATAATTAGTATTAATAATTGGGAAACAGCATACAAATGAAAACCTGCCCGACGAAGTGCCCACATGTTCTTTACGCCTACAAAAGAAACTACATTCAATAATCCTGCAAGAAGAAAATAGTATGGATTAACGTTTAACAATATATCCAGATTAAAGCCAAGTTCATTAAACATTCCACTGTTGATGGTTTCTATTAATGTTTCATGATTAAAAAATACAAAAAGATTGCTGATTGCAGCCATACCGCTTCCAATAAAACTAAGTACGCAAATCACAGTTAGTAAAGTAGGACGTCTGTTTGGTGATGGAAAATTAAGTTCTGTCATTTGTTATTGTAACGTATTTCTTTCATTCATTTCTTGTTTTTCTCAGTCTGTCAATACAATTCGCTGGGTTAATGCACATTCCCTCATTCGTCAAGCTTTCCAATAGTATTTTCAACTTCAAGCAAAATCTCACAACTTTTCACAAGAGCTTTCATTGAATTATGGTCGTTGTAGAGAGGCCGGTCCACTTCAAGAAAAGTAACATGACGACGAATCACTTCATGGGCTTTGGTAGTTCCGGTACCGAACTTATATTCTCTGAAATCAAGAGCCTGCGCTGCTGCCATGAGTTCAATACCAAGTATTCCATATGCGTTATCAAGTATCTGGTTGTTCTTTAATGCTGTATTCATGCCCATTGAAACAAAATCTTCCTGATCAGCTGCAGCTGGGATCGATTGAATGCTTGCTGGGGCTGAAAGGATGCGCTGCTCCACAATTTGCATATCTGCAGTATATTGCGAAAGCATCAATCCAGAAAACATGCCTGCACCTTTGGTCAGGAAAGCAGGCAATCCAACACTCAATGCAGGATTGTTCAAACGGTTCATCCTGCGTTCCGACATCACACAAACCATTGTGATTGCAATTCCTGCCATATCCATAGGCAGTGAAACGGGAGTACCCTGAAAGTTTGCACCTGAAAGCTGAAGGTTCTCGTCAGGGAAAAAAATGGGATTGTCCCCAACGCCGTTAAGTTCAATTTCAACCTGGGAACGTGCCCATTCCAAAGCATCATGGGCTGCACCAATTACCTGAGGTGTTGATCGCATGCTGTAAGCATCCTGAACTTTACATTTTACACGACCTTCAGCAAGGTCGCCTCCAGAAACCATTTTATTTATTGCCAGTGCACTTCGTATTGCTCCCTTAAATCCCCTCACTTCATGTATCCTGCTATTGTAGGGTTTCATATTTGCTTTTAATGCTTCAAGCGACATTGAAGCAGCAATTTCAGCCTGTTTCAAAAAGTTCTTCGCATCAAACAGAAAAATCGCGCTCATTGCTGTCAGTACGTTGGAACCATTGATTGTTGCCAAACCATCTCTGGCCATAAGGCCCGGCACCGCAATTCCTGCCTTGTCTAATGCTTCTTTCCCATCCAATAATTGCCCTTTGTAAAAAGCTTTACCTTCTCCCATCATCAACAGAGCGATCTGCGACATAGGAGCAAGATCACCTGAAGCTCCTACACTGCCTTTCTGACAAACAAAAGGTGTAACACCTTTGTTGAGCATATCAACCAGCGTTTGGGTTATTTCAGTTCTGCACCCTGAGTTTCCGTGTGCATGAACATTGATTCGGCCAAGCATAGCTCCACGCACATGCTCAACAGGCATTGCTTCTCCAATTCCTGCTGCATGGTTATAAATCAGGTATTTCTGAAAATCTTTGACCTGATCCTCGTTGAGAACCACTTCAGAGAATTCGCCAATGCCGGTGTTCACACCATACATTATTTCACCTGCAACGATTTTATTCTCGAGCATGTTTCTGCACATGCGAATGCGATGAAGGGCATCCGGGTGAAGTTCAACTTTCTTTCCATTTCGTGCAACATCCACTACATCTTCAATAGTGAGATGATTTCCGGTAATGATTAATGTCATAGGAATTTGGTTTTGGATTTATTTGGTTTGTTCAATCGATTTACGCGACAATCAAAGGTAATACCGAAAAGAGAAATGTAATAGTCCAATTATCGCTCACTCAATTGGCCTAACATTTCTATCCATCGGCATTATACCATTAATGCTTTTGGATTCATCTATAATTCACGATTGTAACCTGGTGTTCATTTTAACTTTCATTGGAATATTAATTCATTTCTACAACTTAAAGAACTACCAAATTAACATTTGCAGACACCATTGATAACCCAAGTACAATTCAATATACTTTGCGGCAATTCTCAGTTTAAAGCTGATAATATCTAAATTTACAGCATCAAAACATATCTATGAATCCAATTGATTTATCATCCATCCAAAAAGAGATTGCTTCCAATCCAGCAGTATTGGTATATTTCTTCAGTAACAGGTGTGCTCCTTGTGTTAGTCTCCGACCAAAAATTAAGGAAATGATCGATACAGAGTTTCCTAAAATTAAGCTTCTGCTGGTTGACTCTGAACTTTTTCCACTTATAACGGCAAACTTTGGTGTTTTTGCAAATCCAGGAATATTGGTTTTTCTGGAAGGTCAGGAATTTCATCGCTGGAGCAAATATGTATCTGTAACACAAATTGCAGAGACACTCAAACGCCCCTACAACTTGCTTTTTGACTAGCCAGAAGCAGCAATTGAAGTATGTATTGATTGGCTTAAATCCCTTCAATTAAGGCATCAGGAATATTCAAAGGCACATCCCTGAGAAATTGAACTGATTTCGCTATTTCAGGATACATGATCACATCTTCTGTAATAAATGCTACGCTTTGCCGATAAGCTCCGACGAATTCTTCAATAAATGGAGATGACAACATAGGTTTGCGAAATTCGAGTGCCTGTGCAGCATTAAACAGTTCGATAGCAAGAATCGTTTCCAGATTTAATACAACGCGCATGGCTTTGGTTGCTGCATTTGCGCCCATACTTACATGATCCTCCTGACCCTGCGACGATTCAATAGAGTCCACAGAAGCCGGAGTGCACAGCTGCTTATTTTGACTCACAAGACTTGCTGAAGTATATTGCGGAATCATAAAGCCGGAATTCAGGCCGGGATTTGCAACCAAAAAAGGAGGCAGCCCTCTTTTGCCATGAAGAAGTTGATACGTTCGTCTTTCTGAAATATTTCCCAATTCGGCTAACGCAATCGCAAGATTATCCAATGCAAGTGCCAATGGCTGCCCGTGAAAGTTACCTGCTGAAATAATCAGATCTTCATCAGGGAAAATTGTAGGGTTATCAGTAACAGCATTAATTTCGTTACTAAAAACATAGGCAACATAATTGAGTGAATCTTTTGAGGCTCCATGCACCTGGGGGATGCACCTGAAACTGTAAGGATCCTGAACATGGGTTTTTGGTCGGTCTATCAGAGCGCTTCCTTCCAACAATTTACGAATACGACGGGCCGTGTTGATCTGCCCCTTATGATGACGAATCTGATGCACCTGATCGAAGAAAGGTTCAATGCGGCCATCAAAAGCATCAAGCGATACAGCGGCTATGATGTCGGCAAGTATCGAAAGCCTAAAAACCTTCAATAATCCGGAAACTCCGTATGCACTCATAAACTGGGTTCCATTCAGCAAAGCAAGCCCCTCTTTCGATTTCAATTCAATGGGTTTCCAGCCAAATTCCTGAATGACCTGCATTGAAGGCTGAATTTGATTCTTATACCGTACTTCTCCTAACCCAAGCAATGGTAAACTAAGATGTGCCAGCGGCGAAAGGTCACCTGATGCACCCAATGAACCCATTTGATAAACCACAGGAATAATGTCGTTATTAAAAAAATCCATCAACCGCTGAACTGTTTCAAGTTGAACACCTGAATGTCCATAGGATAAACTTTGAACTTTCAGTAAGAGCATAAGTTTCACAATTTCAGAGGGTACTTCATCGCCTGTACCACAGGCATGCGACATTACAAGATTTTTTTGAAGCGTACCCAGATCAGATTTGGAAATTGTTTTATCACATAGCGATCCAAACCCGGTAGTGATGCCATAAATAGGCTCTTCCTGTGAAGCAATTTTATTGTCGAGATAATTGCGGCAATGAATAATTTTTTCTTTGGAATCTTCAGATAAAGCGAGAGAATAATCCTCTTTCAGGATATCAAAGACTCTTTTAAAAGTAAGTTTTTCAGAACTGATATAATGTGTTTTCATTCGAATTAAAATAAACAGGTGAAATAAATAATTTATTCAAGATATGCATTGGCATCATCTAACGCAAGCCTAAACACAATGCGGTTCTGTTTACTTTGATCAGAAAGAAAATTATCCAGTTAAACATTAAAAATGGAAAATTTGATTAATGGGTTAAAAGTTCGACAAGTTTCTCAGCTTGAATAGTTTGCTGCTCACCCGATTGCATCCATTTCACAGTAAATTGTTTGTTTTTAACCTCTTCTTCGCCGGCAAGTATCACCACAGGAATGTTTTTCTGGTCAGCATAACGTAACTGCTTTTTCATTTTGTCGGCCTCAGGAAATATTTCACTATTGATACCTGCCTGACGCAATGTACGAAGATAAGGAAGACAATACTTTTCCTCTTCCTTACCAAAGTTAACAAAAAGCGCAAAAGTGCTTTCAGAAGTTTTCTCAGGAAAAAGGTTTAGCTCACTCATTACATCGTAAATGCGGTCAGCTCCAAAGCTTATACCAACGCCAGAAACATCCGGCAATCCAAAAATACCGGTAAGGTCATCATAACGACCGCCTCCACAGACACTTCCTATAGAGACATTTAACGCTTTAACTTCAAATATTGCTCCTGTGTAATAATTCAATCCCCGGGCCAGGGTAAGATCAAGCTCATAGCTAAGATTCAAATTCATAGAATCGAGGTAATCGAAAAGTGTTTTGACTTCTTCCAAACCTTTGGCACCAATTTCCGTAGTTCCAATAAGACCTTCCAGTGCATTTATCTTTTCACGGGAATTACCAGTCATGAAAAGAATAGGTTGCAGCAATTGTATTGATTTCGCTGATATTCCTCTTTCTTCCAATTCCCTGTTAACGTTTTCAATACCGATTTTGTCCAGTTTATCAATTGCTATTGTAATGTCTGTAAGGCTATCAGGGCTTCCAATATAACTGGCAATCCCGGCAAGAATTTTTCTGTTGTTGATTTTAACAACAGTTTGGATTTTCAATTGGCCAAAAACATCATCGACTATTTGTACCAGTTCGGCCTCATTCAGGAGCGAATTACTGCCAACAACATCAGCATCGCATTGATAAAACTCGCGGTAACGACCTTTCTGCGGTCTATCAGCACGCCACACAGGCTGAATCTGATAGCGCTTAAAAGGAAAGCTTATATCATTGCGATATTGAACCACAAAGCGGGCAAAAGGTACAGTAAGGTCATAACGTAGTCCTTTTTCACTGATAGAGGATGCTATATTCCCCGATTGAAAATCTGCTGCGTTGGTATCAATTCCTGAAAGAAAATCGCCTGAATTTAAGATACGAAACAATAATTTATCTCCTTCATCGCCATATTTACCCAGCAAAGTAGTAAGATTTTCCATCGCAGGCGTTTCGATAGGCTGATAGCCATACCTCTTAAAAACATTTCGTATGGTTTCAAAGATGAAATTACGCTTCACCATTATTTGCGGACCAAAATCACGTGTTCCTTTTGGTATGGATGGTCTTTGTGCCATAAATATTAAGTCTTTTTAGGTTTGCAAAGGTATATAAATGTTCGGAAGCAGGAAGTTATCAATAGCGCTTCTAAAGTAATACCGAAAGGAGAAATGTAATAGTCCAATTATCGCTCACTCAATTGGCCTACCATTTCTAACCTTCGGCATTATACCATGACAGCTTTTGAATTCATTTATAATTCACTTTGGTATAACATTTCTATCCATCGGCATTAGACCATTATTGCTTTTGGATTCATCTATAATTCACTTTGGTATAAAAGAAGTCTCGATTAATTCAGAATCTTTCTAAATTAAACACATTGTATTTTTTATATATATGGAATATTAACTTTGCGGCTTCATTTAATTATCAACATTTATGGAACACGTTAATGACCAAGTGATTATACCTTTATGGGCTTCGATCCCTTTTGTTATTATGTTATTGTTTATTGCTATCGGGCCTTTATTTTTCCACCATTGGTGGGAAGAAAATAAAAACAAGTTGATAATTTCTCTTGCATTGGGAATTCCAACATCGATTTATTTAATTGCAATGGGATTGACACATGATCTGACACATCAAATGCTTTTTGATTACATTCCGTTTATCATTTTACTGGGTTCTCTATTTGTTATCACCGGTGGAATTCAGTTAAAAGGTGACATTGAGGCAAAGCCGGCAATTAATACCGTGTTTTTGGCAATTGGTGCAATATTAGCCTCTTTTATGGGAACCACAGGTGCTGCCATGTTGTTGATCAGGCCTGTAATAAAAACAAACTCTGAACGCAAGTTCAAGGTTCACACAATTCTGTTTTTTATCGCAATTGTGGCCAATGCAGGCGGCATGCTCACCCCCCTTGGTGATCCGCCATTGTTCCTTCTTTACCTTCGTGGCGCACCATTTGAATGGTTTTTTCATCTCGCTCCTGAATGGGCCTTTGTAAATGGATTATTGCTTATCATTTATTTTATTGTAGACTCATTGTACTACAAAAAAGAGCCTGTCAGCAATATAGTAAAAGACAAAACCAATGTTATTCCATTGAGTCTTTCAGGTACATATAATTTCATTTTTCTTGTAGGAATTGTTATTTCAGTCGCTTTTCTAAATCAAAACTATCTTGATATCATTAAAACAAATCCATACTTTGGATTTATCCGGGAAACTGCTATGCTTTCGTTTGCAGGATTATCCTTACTTCTGACTCCTCGATTGCTACGATCAGAAAATAAGTTTACCTGGACACCCATCATTGAAGTTGCATTTCTTTTCCTTGGTATTTTTATAACGATGGTACCTGCCTTGTTATGGTTGCGTGAAAATGCTTCCACATTAGGTATCGAATCAGCTGCAATGTTCTATTATGCAACCGGTGGATTAAGTTCGTTCCTCGACAATGCGCCAACCGCACTTGCATTTCATAAACTTGCTGTTGGGATGACTGATCCTGCGGCAGTTGGATTGGTTGCAGGCATTCCGTTTGAGTTATTACGGGCTATTTCGTTAGGGGCAGTGTTTTTTGGAGCTATGACTTATATTGGAAACGGACCTAATTTTATGGTAAAAGCCATTGCTGAAGAAAACAAAATCCCAATGCCCAGCTTTTTTGGTTATATGATCAAGTTTTCAATTATCGTTTTGCTACCGATTTACATACTTACTCAAATAATCTTTCTGTAAAATTATTCTGTCGGATAAAAAAGGAGTTTTCAAACCAATGAAAACTCCTTTTTTTATTATCAGATGCCGTGAAACACTATTCATCCAAATTGAGTATTTCAAGGATTTTTTGATTGAAAAGCGTTCCTGCAGGATCACCTTCTTTTGGCGCCCAGGTTGCAAAATGCTTGTCAACTGAAGGTTCGTAAGGACCATGCTTAACTTCATAAGCCACTGAACCACTTTCGAGGCTGATAATACTATGCCATATCCTTGCCGCAATTTCGCAGCCAAAGTTTCCCTGCTTGCTATCAAGGATAATATGATCGGCAATAGTACCAGAATCAGCGTATTCAACCACCAATATTCTACCACGTAAACAAAAAAACACCTCCGTCTTATCAGGCATTTCATGCTTATGAGGCTGAATGTACGTATCAGGCTCCATCGCATTTAGCATTCTTTGGAGGGTATCCTCTTCTGTTGGATGAAAATTAAAATTCATCCTTCTTCGACTGGACAACTTTGCCTTTTCTGAAATTGTTTCAATAAAACGTTCGTCAATCCTGATCATTTCTGGTTGGTTCATAAATTAATTCATCAACTGTCCTTTTTGGAACATGATGCACATTTTGATCATCGCGATAGTATTCCATTTTTCCGGTCGGGTCTTCATCGTCCAAAACAACATGCTCTGCAGGTTTTCCAAGCGCAATAACCATTATAATTTCCAATTCTTCCGGCAATTTAAAAAACTTCCCAAGTTCGTAACGGTTACAGGTACGTATGATGCAACCCCCCAGTTTTTTTTCAACAGCACCCAATAAAATTGTCTGGGCCGAAATACCTGCATCAAAATCGGCTCTTTCATTCAGCTTCTTATCAAGAAGCATAATGAGATAAGCGGCAGGCCTTTCATCAGGAGAAGGGCCATCCGAATCGCGCAAATGCCATGCCCATTTCAGACGATGAAACACAAAAGCGCACTCATCTTCCTCAGTAACAAGAATATATTTTAGGGGTTGCCGGTTTTTCGATGAGGATGTCAATCGAGCTAAACCAACCAATTCTCTTAATATTTCTTTAGAAACAGAGAAGGTGTTGTCAAAACGTCGATAACTTCTATTATTTAATACAAGATTGAAAAGAGAAGAATAATTAATGCCTGAATCCATGGTTTCTATTTTTCTTTAGAGAAAATTTTAAGCAATTGAAAGCCAATTACCCCTGACAAAAGTGATCCTACGATGATCCCCATTTTCGCTAAATCAATAGCATTTGGATCAACAAAAGCAAGATTAGTAATAAAGATGGCCATGGTAAAACCTATACCACCGAGCATTGATACGGCAATGATCTGTATCCAGCGCACATTTGCAGGCATACTGCTGATGCCAGTTTTAATAGCGATCCATGCCAACAAGCTAATACCAAAAGTTTTTCCGACAAACAGACCAAGTAGTACGCCTAATGTGACGGGGCTATTGAACTGATCCAATAGTGAAGCATCAAGCACAACCCCAGCATTGGCAAGTGCAAACAAAGGGATGATGAAAAAATTGACCATTCCGTGCAAGCCATGTTCAAAGTGCATCAGTGGAGGAATGAATGACCTGAATTCATTTCGTAAATAACTGATATGATGATGCATCTCTTTCCCTTTGTGGTGATCCTGCAAATCGTCTGCATTTGTATTTTTAAGTGCCTGAAGCGACATAATATTGTCACTCATTCGTTTTTCAATTCTGCTCTTTGGCCGGTTAGGAATAGCGAACGCCACCAATATTCCCGCTACAGTTGCATGAACCCCTGAATACAAAAAAGCTGCCCATATTACAATTCCAATGATTACATAATAGCGCATTTTGAAAACTTTCATCTTATTGAGAAGCAATAAAAAGCCGAAAAGAACAAGTCCGATCAACAGAGCCTGAAAATTAAGTTCGGCAGTATAAAAGAAAGCAATCACAAGAACAGCTCCAATATCATCTACAATGGCCAAAGCAACAAGAAATACCTTTAAACTGAAAGGAACTCTTTTACCAAGAAGGGAAAGTGCGCCGATAGCAAAAGCAATATCCGTTGCCATGGGAATTCCCCATCCATGTAGAAAATTTGTTCCTGTGTTAAAAGCTACATAGATTGCGGCTGGCACCAACATACCTCCTACAGCGCCAAAAATAGGAAGAGAGGACTGCTTGAAACTTGACAATTCACCATGCATTACTTCCCGTTTGATTTCCAGCCCAATCATAAAGAAGAAAATCGCCATAAGTCCGTCATTGATCCAATGGTGAAGCGTGTAATCCATCATCCATTCTCCAAGACCAATTTTTAAATGCGTATGCCAAAGCTGGAAGTAAGAGTCGGACCATGCCGAATTGCTCCAGATCAGCGCGATAACGGTGACAATGATGAGATAGATACCCCCGGCACTTTCCTGTTTATTGAATTGTTTGAAACGAGTCGTAATAGAAGTGTTATTATTTTCTTTAGTATGGCTCATTGCTTACAAAATTTAGAGTTAATTCGTGATTAAGATTAATCGATTAAGAGTTTTTTATACCTGATTCTTGAAGGGCCGGAATTTCCCAATCGTTTCCGCTTGTTTTCTTCATATTCGGTATAGCTTCCTTCGAAGAAATACACTTGAGAATTTCCTTCAAATGCCAGAATATGCGTTGCAATGCGATCAAGAAACCAGCGATCATGTGAAATGACAACCGCACAACCTGCAAAATTTTCGATCCCTTCTTCAAGTGCACGCAATGTGTTAATATCAATATCGTTAGAAGGTTCGTCAAGGAGAAGGACATTAGATTCTTGTTTCAGTGTCAAGGCTAAATGCATGCGGTTGCGTTCACCTCCCGACAAAACGCCTGCCTTTTTCCCCTGATCGTTACCAGCGAAATTAAATCTGGAAACATAGGCACGAGCATTTGTCAATTTATTGCCCATTTTTATTTCATCATGTCCACCAGAAATAATTTCAAAGACGGTCTTCTCAGGATCGATTTCTTCATGTGACTGATCTACATATCCAACTTTTACGGTTTCTCCAACGTCAAAAGTTCCGCTATCAGGCTTTTCCATTCCCATGATCAGGCGAAACAGAGTTGTTTTTCCGGCACCATTAGGTCCTATGACGCCGACAATTCCAGCAGGGGGAAGACTAAAACTCAGATCTTCAAACAACAGCTTATCTCCATAAGCCTTGGTAACATTTTTACATTCTATTACTTTATTACCCAAACGTGGACCATTGGGGATGTAAAGTTCAAGGCGTTCTTCCTTTTGTTTGGTATCTTCGTTAAGCATTTTTTCGTAGGAAGAAAGTCTCGCCTTTGATTTGGCATGACGTGCTTTTGGAGCCATCCGAACCCATTCGAGTTCACGTTCCAATGTTTTACGACGGCGGCTTTCGGTTTTTTCTTCCATTGCAAGCCGTTTAGACTTTTGATCGAGCCAGGAAGAATAGTTTCCTTTCCACGGAATCCCTTCTCCCCTGTCGAGTTCCAGGATCCATCCGGCTACATGATCGAGAAAGTAACGGTCGTGCGTAACTGCTATAACAGTGCCTTTGTACTGCTGAAGATGCTGCTCAAGCCATTCAACTGACTCAGCATCCAAATGATTGGTTGGTTCATCAAGGAGAAGAATATCGGGCTCACTCAAAAGCAAACGGCACAATGCAACTCTGCGCCGCTCACCTCCTGAAAGATGTCTCACTATTGCACCCCCATCGGGACAACGAAGGGCATCCATTGCACGTTCAAGTTTATTGTCGAGCTCCCATGCATCTTTTTGTTCGATAAGGTCGGTCAAACGACCTTGTTCATCGATTAGTTTCGCCATCTCATCGTCAGACATAGGTTCCATAAAACGATTGTTTACTTCCTCATAGGCTTTAAGAATATCAACTATTTCCTGAACGCCTTCCTCAACAATCTCTTTCACGGTTTTATTATCATCAAGATGAGGTTCCTGATCGAGCATTCCAACACTATAACCTGGGGAAAAAACCACTTCACCCTGATATGATTTCTCTTTGCCGGCAATGATCTTCAGAAGGGTCGATTTACCTGAACCATTCAATCCTATGATGCCGATTTTTGCACCATAAAAAAAAGACAAATAAATATCCTTTAAAATCTGTCTTGTTGGTGGGACAACTTTACTTACTCCTACCATCGAAAAAATAATTTTCTTGTCGTCAGCCACGGCTTTACTATTTTAGATTAAATATTCTCTTAAACAAATTAAAATCTTCAGTTGTTCATGCAATTGAATTATCTGAAGCGTGGCCAAAAATACTCAGAAAAAATGAAATTTTCTACCTCATTCTTAACAAAATGAGATGAAATGGGAAAGAGCTCAAGCAAAGAAACTTGTTACCTTTTCCCAAAATGAACAATAATACTATTATAAAAATAGAATATTATAGTGGTTTATTTTTCAATTATTGATTGAAGCGACTGCTCCAATTTACGAATGGAGGAAGCCCAATCGAAATGCCGGTGCACAAAGTCATAGCCATTTTGCGCAATAAGATTTGCTTTCCCTTCATTTTTAAGTAGCTGAATAATAAAATCTGCCAGCTCAGAGGCGTTTTCTCCAACGAACAATTCCTCACCATTTAAACCTTTTAGTGCATCATTGGCAAGAACTGTGGTGACGCAGGGTAGTTTCATCGACATTGCCTCGAGCAGCTTATTCTGCAACCCTGTCCCAATACGCATAGGGGCAATAAATACCCTGGATTCAGCATAAGCCATACGAATATCATCCAACCAGCCACTTACATGTATTCGGTCAGAAGCCAGGTTCCGTACTTTTTTATCGGGTGTTGCTCCGGCAATCAGAATCATTGTCTGAGGCAAAACTTTCCATACCAGTGGCATGATTTCTTCCGCAAGAAATTCAGCGGCATTCACGTTGGGAGGGTAAGCCATATTGCCAGTAAAAACAATATCATATTTTTTCTCTACCTCAATTGGTTTAAAATAATCATGATCAACTCCATTGGGTACAACCAGAATTTTGTCGCGATCGGAATGAGGAATAAGGTCTCTGTCGGGAAAGCTAATGATTGTCTTAATATCAAAATCGTCAAATACATCGGCTTCGTATGATTTGAGTCTCAAATATTCTGCACGAAGAAAGGGTTTTAAAAACAAAGAAGCAACTTGAAATCTCCGAAACATCCCTTGTGAAAAAATATCCTGATAATCTAAAACTTTTGGCAGGCTGTTGTGACGTAAATATTCAGCAACGCGTAATAACTGGCCATAAAGCACATCAGGTTGATGATGTAAGATAAGCCTCTTTACTTTTCTTTCCGCTTTTGAATTATAAAAATAACCTGTTTGAAGGGGCTTTCCAAATACCCA
The DNA here is from genome assembly GCA_002842755.1 of Bacteroidetes bacterium HGW-Bacteroidetes-1. GTDB lineage: Bacteria > Bacteroidota > Bacteroidia > Bacteroidales > F082 > JALNZU01. The sequence goes on from PHDU01000014.1 coordinate 36,564, forward strand.
GGCGCGAAGCAAATTAAAAATAATACCATGAAATGGTAAATCAATGAAATTAATCGAACGGCAAAACGGTTGTAGAGCTTTAAAAGCTCTTTGTTTGTCGGCCTTGGGATCGCTGTTCAAGGCACAGAGAACAATTTCATTTTTTTTTGCTAACTCCTTGATTTGATGATATGCACGAAGTTTATCCCCTTTTTCAAGTGGCCATGGAATACGGGAAAGCAGCACAAAAATCTTCATCTGAATTGTATTCACCAGACTTATCCGGTATAATGGTTGCAAAAATATAAAAACATAAAGAATTTTTAGCCTTTTAAAATGGACAAAAAGGATAAGCTGAATTCACAGTAATTCAACCAACAGGTTAAAAAAACTTTCAAAATGCCTTTGAATAACTTTCTGGAGAAGGCATATTTTTCAATTCGTTATAAAACAAAACCAATCGATTAATAATCATTCTGTTATCATAAACCTGTTCAATCACGTCACGTGCATTATGGCCAACACTATTACAAAACTCAGGTTCGGTAACACATTTTTTAATAACTTCTTCAAATTCGCTTACGTTGTTGGCAATAAGGATATTCTTCCAGTCATGATAAAAAATACCCTCAGCTCCTACTTCGGTGGTAATTACTGTTTTTCCAAGTGCCATCGCTTCAATAATCTTAATACGCATGCCGCTTCCAGAAAGCAAAGGCACAATAGCAATCGATTTTTCTTTTATAAAAGCCTGAGCATCTTCTACTTCTCCAAGAACAACTATATTCGGCTGATATCCGGTCACCAACCAATCTGGCATATATCTTCCGGCAAGATAGAATTTTAAAGCAGGAAATTGTTCATGTATTTGCGGCCAAACCTTATCAAGAAACCAGCGAATTCCTTCTACATTTGGAATCCAATTCATAGCGCCAATATGAAACAATGATGGTGCTTCAACATTTTCGTCAGAAAGACGAAAATCATCAATTCGGATTCCAAAAGGAATATCGATTGCTGGTGTTGCCGTCCTGCTTCTAAAAAACCCTGCATCCTTTCTTGTAATAGCAGCAATACCATCAACCTGGGTGAGGGCATTTAATTCAAATTTTTTTAGTGTGCGGGTTAGATGATTAAGATAAAATCTTTTAAATGGATTTTTTGTTTGCAAAGCCAATCGCTGCCAGATCAAATGTTCAATATTATGTGCACGAAGCACGATTTTCGCTTTACTAAACCTTTTTATATCAACCACATAAGGAATCATAAAAAGAGTTTCGAGCTGAACAATATCGAATTGATAATGCTTTAAAAGGTTGATTAATTTCTGCTGAAATTCTTTCGAAATAAAACGTTCGACATGATAGGACTTTTGTGAAAACAAATTCAGGAATGCATCGTAAGGCTTTATTTCTAGGTCAAGATACACCAATTCAATGGCCGTCTTTTTTTTATAATCTTCAGGGATTTCATCCAGATTAACATAGTATTTATCGGAATTTACAGCGAGAACTTTCACCTGATGACCAACTTCAATCAAACCCTCGATAAGGCTATTCATCGCTATTGGACCTCCCTCAAGTGCGGGATAGGGTGATTTATTACACAGAAAAAGTATTTTCATAGTGATGGCGTTGGTTTATTAAATAGTCCGCGAAGTCGCAATAAAATTTTTCTCCAGCTTTCAGCATCAAGCAAAGGAGCATCCGAAGTTGCTTTAAACGTCAGAAACAGTCCAACAGGCAAAAGTATAATGGATGAAAGCCAAACACCAAAAAACATATCCAAATCTCCAACCTTAGCCGCCTTCTCTCCGGTTATGCTTGTGATATGGTATATCACGAAAAAGAACACAGCTATGACGACCGGGAGTCCAAGACCTCCCTTTCGAATAATCGCTCCCATGGGTGCGCCAACAAAAAACAAAATCAGGCAGGCAATCGAAAGCGTAAATTTTTTATGCCATACAATCTCATGCTTTCGGATATTCTCTGTCTGATATCCAAAATCATTTTTATTAAAGACAATATTATCGCGATTATTTCTAGCCGCACTCAGGGCCATTTCAATGATGTTAAATTTATCAGCCTTAACAAAATTATCCATCAAGGGCCATTTAATTGAAGCTATCATTGCTGAATCGGAAATAGAATCAACCAATGATTGATTTCCTTTTAATAAAGGGGTTCCTCTGACAGGTTTTCGCACAGTATCAATGGATGATAGTTGTTGATAACGTTTGTAGAAATTGCCTGTATAACGTTCTCTACGCTCATCATATCGCTGGTTAAGTGAATCAATAAACTGATTCAACTGCCTGGTTGTAAGCATAGAATAATGATTTTTAAACAACTCCTCCTTTGTACGTGTCAAATCAAAATCACTTAAATCAAATTTAATCCGCTGTTTTTTAAAGCTGGTCCGGTCAAAAGGCCTGTTCTCACGATAGTTGCGTGTTGTAACAATATCTGTATAAGAATAACCATCGAATAATGTAAATATGACACTTTGCTGATCAGGGCTGAGTTCCATATATCCTGATTTTGCTGCCGTAACTTTAATATTTCCCAATCGGTCTTTATGATCAAAAATTTTAACGTCGTAAATGGTCCGCCCATCACGGTCTTTCTCACCAACGCGAATGATGTAGTTTTCAATTCCATTGTAAAAAACACCCTCATTAATATTAAAAGCCAATTTTTGCTGCCTTACATCGTAGAGTAAAGATTGAAACTTTAAATTGGCAACAGGTAAAATATTATTAGAGAAAAGATAAGCAAGAACACTGATTAAAAATGACAGATATACCAAAGGGCGCATCACTTTCCAAACAGAAATACCAGACGCTTTCATAGCAACCAGCTCGTAATGTTCACCAAGATTTCCAAAAGTCATGAGCGAAGAAAGCAAAATTGCCAATGGTAAAGCCAGAGGAACAAAAGTGGCACTTGCATAAAACATCAGTTGAGCAATGACTGGTGCATCAAGTCCTTTTCCAACAAGATCGTCAATATATTTCCAAAGAAACTGCATGAGCAGGATAAACAACGCAATAAAAAAGGTGAGAACAAATGGTCCCAGATATGATTTTAAAATAAACTGATAAATTTTTTTCACCTTTGATGCTTGATCATTTTTTGATTGGCAAAGTTAATTATAAAATGCAGGTCTACGATGAAGCAAAAATCAACTTCCTTCCATTAGCTGTTTTTATATTAAAAAATGATTCAAGAAAAATAAAACAGTTTACCAACCTAACTTTTCTTTAAACTCTTCATCGATACGCTTGTTCAAAATATCGCACCCATAATCAAATAATCTGTTGTAATTGTCCTGATTCTTGTAGTAAAAATGCAAATTTTTATATTCACCACGCTTAGGCAACAAGCTCAAGGCTTCGGCAAGTGCCTCATCAGGAGTTTCAATCCCGTTGACGGATAATTGTCCGAGTAAAGCAACTAATTGACTGAAAGAGGTGTGCTCAACCGGACCATCCAACTGCTTTTCAATACGCTGTATTTTACGTTGTGAATTGGTAAAGCTACCGCCTGTTTCCCATGGAAAAGAAGCAGGTAAAATGAGATTTGCCATTTTGCCTGTTTCAGTCATAAAAAAGTCCTGAACCATCACAAAATCAATTCTTTTTAGCATTTGCTTCATCTCAATTGGGTTAAGCGCACAACCCAACGGATCTTCACCAAAAATGAAGGCGTTTTTGACTCTCCCGCCCGTGAAAAGTTTGAAAACGCTGTTAATTGTAAAGGGCAAGTCGTTCAATTTCCATTTTTGAGACATATAAAACTGCAAATCTTCGTCAAGAATCATTTCAGCACCAACGCCAATTTTATGGCAGGCTCCCATATCAAAAATACCATGGCTGTTATTTTTCTCTTTTAAAGCTATCAGCCCATTGGCAGCTTTGCCCAGTTTGCCTGTAATCATGGCCAGATTATGCATAGCCATGCTTGCATTTGCAGAAAGTTCTTTTTCCTGGAACACCATAATGGCATTCATTTCTTCATTGTACTCTTTTGCAAAAGTGGCAACCGTACTGATATCCGTACCTGCTTTTTGAAGCAATTGGGTAAAATCTTCTTTCAACATCAACGCTTTATAAGCTTCCCACCCATCCGCACGATCATTGATAAAAAGTGCATTTTGCATCTCATGTTCAATGAGATAATGATTAACAGCTTTGATGAAATAAAAGTAGTTTTTAATAGTAATCACGCGATCAACTTTACTACCAAACCAGTTGTCTGGCTGCGTTGTCAATAGCACTACTTCAATGTTTTCCTTAAACTTTGTATTAAAAATTAACTGATTAATAGCAGGATGATCCAAATGAAGTTCGTTCCCTGCAACAAATATTTTGGAAGCTCCCCTAAGATCACAAAACGAAGCGTTTTCATTCGAATTATGAAAATACCCTTCCCCGCGACCCATATAATGGAAACTACTCACATTGTTGGTTTTTGCACCTGCACGCGCCATTTTCTGAATCAGGTAAAGTTCTTCGTTGGTCAATCGGGCACCACCAAAAAAACTGTTTTCATCAGGTTTGACGTTTTTTATGCGTTCAGCAATGATTTCATACGCCCTTTCAAATCCTATTTCTTCCCACTCTTTTCCCACCTTTAGCATTGGCTGCGTCAGTCGGTCTTTGCTGTTAAATAATTTATACCCAAACATTTGACGACGATTGATCAAACCAAGACGATTTATCTCACCTTTACGTGGTGATGCTCCATAAAATTGCCCGCGATAATGATGGAGATCGACTTCATAACCTTCAGATCCAAACATATCGATTGCCTCTAATTTCTCGAGTGGTAAAGGGCCTGGTTTGTAACCAAAGTTTTCAGTCAATGCACCGGTCGGACAGGTTGTAATACATAATCCGCAGCTTTCACAGCTTGTTTCCTGAAGTGAAAGTCCCATGGCGGGTGAAACATAACTTTTAAATCCACGATTAATAAGACCAAGAGCTGATGCGCCGACAACTTCGCGACAAATTCGTATGCAGCGGGAACATAGAATGCATTTGTTGCTGTCGATTTCGATGAATGGATGACGAAAATCAATATCATGTTGAATAAACTCACCTTCAAAAGCCGTTTGCTCTGCCTGATAATCGGTTGAATGTTTTTTTAAATCACAAGTGTGATATGCATTACATCCACATTCAAGGCAGCGACTTGCTTCCATCTGTGCAACAAATTCACTGGCGTAACCACGTTCTACTTCATCAAAATTGTTGCGTTCATCGGGCAAAAGCACTGGCATTTCCTGCCTGGCTTGCGCCGGATAACGATGTTTATAGTCGTCAGGAATTTGTGGTTTGAAATTATCTTTCTTACTCAGAAATTCTTTTTGAGTGGGAGTTATTGGCAAATTATTCAAGAATTGATGGCACGAATTGGCCGCAATTTTCGCTTGAGCTATTGCTTCGATAATAGTTGCAGGCCCTGTAACACCATCTCCGGCAGCAAATACTGAAGGTATGCCCGTTTGAAGTGTTTTCTTGTCAGCTTCGATATCGCCCCATCTGCTGATTAGAAGTTTTCCATTTTCAGCATGAGCATTGATATCATCAATAAAATTAACCTCCGTTTTTTGCCCAATTGCAGCCAAAACATAGTCTGCTGGCAACTCAAATTCTGAGTCAGGTACTGGCACAGGTCTGCAACGGCCTGAAGCATCAGGTTCGCCTAATGACATCCTGATAAGTTTCAGTGATTTTAGTTTATCTGCTTCATCTTTTATTATTTCTACAGGATTTGTAAGAAAAAGATAATCAACACCTTCAAGTTTTGATTCATGTATTTCTATCGGGTTTGCAGGCATTTCCTTTTCTGTCCGACGGTAAACCACATATACTTTTTCTGCACTGCAGCGTATTGCAGTCCGGCAACAATCCATCGCAGTATTTCCACCTCCTACAACTACAACTGTTTTTTCACTGAAGTCGTATCGTTGACCTGTAACCTCCATATTGCGTAGAAAATCGATACCGGAAAAAACATTTTCGGCATCATCGCCCTTGCAACCAACTCCTGTTCCCTTCTGCGAACCGATGGTTAATATGGTTGCATCAAAATTTTCTTTTAACTCTTTATAGCTAAGGTTCTCGCCCAGTTTTTTATTATAGTGGATTGATACCCCCAAATCAGTTATGTTTTTCACTTCCAGATCAAGTATATCATTTGGCAGACGGTATTCAGGAATACCATACCGCAGCCATCCTCCCGGATGAGCTGTTGCTTCAAATATTTCGACATCATGTCCCATAATCCGGAGAAAATGAGCTGTTGATAAGCCTCCGGGTCCAGCACCAATAACTGCGATCTTTTTTCCGGTTGAAGGCGAAATTTTCGGGACAAACTTATCGTTTGACTTCAAATCAAAGTCCGATGCAAAACGTTTCAGGTAATCAATTCCAACAGCAGCTCCTTCATCCATAAGGCCACGACGACAGGCGGCTTCGCATGGCCGTACACAAACACGTCCACAAATTGCAGGCAATGGATTGGTTTCTTTAATCAATGCAACTGCATCCGAATAACGTCCTTTTTCAATCAGCGAAATATACCCTTGAACATCCACTCCTGCAGGACAGGTTTGTTTACAAGGCCCTAAACAATCTGCATAATGATTGCTCAATAAAAGGTCAAGAGTAGATTTACGTGCTTTTTTGATCGCTTCCGTTTCTGTATTTATTTCCATTCCCGATGTGATATAGGTTGAGCAAGAAGGCTGGTTACCCCGCATTCCTGCAACCTCAACCACACACACATAACAAGATGAAAAAGGCTCAATACGCGGATCGTGACAGAGTGTCGGGATCTGAAGTCCATGGCGGGTTGCACATTCGTAAATTGTTTCACCCTCAATTCCGCTGACAGTTATCCCGTTGAGCTTGATGTTTATATATTGACTCATTTTTTTAGTAATCTTTAGTTTTAAATGAATTAATCCACTTGTACAGCTTCAAAACGACAAACATTAAAGCATTCACCACATTGAATACACAAGAGCTGGTCAATCACATGAACCTTTTTACGGTCACCATCAATTGCATTCACCGGGCATTTTTTTCCACAAACCATACATCCTGTACATTTTTCAGGATCAATTTCATAATGAAGCAATGGTTTACACACTTTTGCCGGACATTTTTTATCAAAAATATGTGCTTCATATTCATGCCGAAAATATCTTAAAGTTGTGAGAACAGGGTTTGGTGCTGTTTGTCCAAGGCCACATAATGAATTGTCCTTAATCTGGTGAGCGAGTAACTCAAGCATCTCAATATCTTCAGCCTTGCCTTTACCTTCGGTTATTCGCTCCAGAATTTCAAGCATTCTTTTTGTTCCGATACGACAAAATGTACATTTTCCGCAAGATTCATCCTGGGTAAAATGCAGAAAAAATTTCGCAAGGTCAATCATACAGGTAGATTCGTCCATCACGACCATTCCTCCTGACCCCATGATAGCTCCTGTTGCATTCACTGAATCGTAATCAACACATGTATCTCCTAATTCAGCTGGAATGCAACCTCCTGAAGGGCCACCCAGCTGTACTGCCTTAAATTTCTTGCCATTCTGAATACCTCCGCCAAGCTTGTAAATTATATCATTGATGGTGATTCCCATTGGGACTTCCACCAAGCCGCCATTTTGTATTTTTCCGGTTAAGGCAAACACTTTGGTTCCTTTGCTTTTTTCAGTTCCGAAAGCAGCGTATGCAGCTGCACCATGATTGAATATCCACGGAATGTTAGCCCATGTCTCAACGTTATTTATATTGGTTGGCTTTTTCCAAAGACCTGACACAGCAGGGAATGGCGGGCGTTTGCGAGGCATCCCCCGCTGACCCTCAATGGAAGCAATAAGGGCAGTTTCCTCGCCACAAACGAAAGCACCAGCTCCCTCCTTCACATAAATATCAAAACTAAAATTATCCTTGCCAAAAATATTTCTACCAAGATACCCTTTCGATTTGGCCTGTCCGATAGCAATATTTAATCGTTTAATAGCCAAAGGATATTCAGCACGACAATATATTACGCCAGTTGACGCGCCAATGGCATATCCGCCAATCATCATCCCTTCAAGAACAGCATGAGGGTCTCCTTCCAGGAGAGAGCGATCCATAAAAGCACCAGGGTCACCTTCATCAGCATTGCATATAATATATTTTTCATCGCTATCACTCTGTGCAGCAAACTTCCATTTCAGACCGGTAGGAAATCCCCCCCCACCTCTTCCACGCAAGCCAGAGTCGAGTAATGTTTTAATAACTTCCTGCCCACTCATTTCATTTGCCAAAATGTTTCGGATGGCCTGATACGCCTGCTGCTGTTCTGCTTCTTCCAATGATTCCGGATCGATATGTCCACAGTTTCGAAGGGCAATTTTAACTTGACCTTCAAAAAATGCTTCCTCAACAGCGGCAAAATTTTCGGCACTAACAGCATACTCAACTGCTGTTTCCTTATTTTGGATGTGCTTCAAAACAACTGCTTCAACCTTATCTGCTGTCATATCACCATAAATAACCCAACCGCTGTTGTCTTTGATTTCTACAAGAGGCTCTTTATAGCACATGCCTATACAGCTTGTTTTTGATAATTCAAAATCTATTGTCCCCGCTTGCTGCATTGCAACCAATTTATCATAAGTTTTTGCTGCTCCGGCAGCAATGCCGCAGCTTCCAAACCCTACAATGACTTTTGTTTTTGAAGTAATATTCATTTTATGCATTCATTATTGCTTGTTGACACATGATTCGCTTCTCATCTCACGGATTACTTTAACAGCAGATTTTCCAGTAAGCTTGCCATAGGAATTCTCTTCGATCATCATCACCGGAGCCAACGAGCAGCATCCCAGACAAGCAACAGATTCAAGCGTAAAAAAACCGTCATCGGTGGTTCCTCCGTCCTTCACTCCAAGCTCTGCTTTTATGGCATCTGTAATAGCATTGGCATTTTGAACATGACAAGCAGTACCATGACATACTTTTATAACATTCTTTCCAACAGGATGAAGCCTGAACTGTGCGTAAAAAGTTGCTACCCCATAAATATCAGCCTGTGGAATACCGGTTTCTTTTGAGATCATTTCGAAGGCATCAGCAGGAATATAACCAAACAAATGCTGGGTTCCCTGTAGCAAAGGAATCAAACTACCGGATTTATTACGGTATTTAGCAAATATTTCATTCAACATACCCAGGTCCGGTTTCAAAACGGGACTTTGGGTTTTTTCAGATACAATTCGTTGGATACGCATAATTTATAGCATTTATTTACGATTGAGCGTCCTAAATTATACATAATTTAAAGCCAAACTTTCATTAAATGCTGATTTGCAGCAATTTAAATTAAATCTAAATAAGATTTACCACTAACCTTCTGTATCTGATTTGATAAGAGGCTACTACTAAAAAAAATCCTCTTTATCTATTCAAATAAAATTTTTGAATGTTGCAAATGATTCAGAGAAACACGCAGGGTAAATAGAAGAATTACTTACGCAACAATAGTTTTGCAAATGCAAAAAAGCTAAAAGCTATAAAGTATAAGGAAAATTGTTGAACAATTGGTCTGAATTAAAAATCATCAAAGAGATTGCTATCATTTCCTCTTCTTGTGGATTGAGAGGATTCATATTTATTACAATCAAACTCAAATAAAACATCTGACATAGGTTTATCAAAGTCTTCCTGGGAAATTTTTAATAGAGGATCGTTATATATCTTTTTCATATAAAGCGCCCAAACTGGCAATGCCATGTTGGCTCCTTGACCCAGATAAATACTTCTGAAATGCACACTACGATCTTCAGCTCCTGTCCAAACGCCTGTTGTTAACTGGGGTGTGATACCCATAAACCATCCGTCGGACTGGTTTTGGGTTGTTCCTGTTTTACCGGCGATTGGGTTGCGCAAATCATATGTTGACCTCAGGCGAACCCCTGTACCGAATTCCACAACGCCTTTCATCAGCTGGATCATTTTATAGGCTGTAATTTCATCAAGGGCCTCAGATTGATCAGGAGAAAAGCGTTCAATGAGGTTGCCGTTTTTGTCTTCGATACGCGTGATAAAATAAGGTTTTATATAAACCCCTTTATTGGAAAAGGTGTTCATTGCACCAACCATTTCATAGAGTGAAATTTCTGGCGTCCCAAGTGCGATTGCTGGAACCGGATCGATTGGAGAAACCACACCCATTTTTCTTGCCATCTGTATTACTGACTCTGGAGGAAACCGCTTTATGAGATAAGCAGAAATCCAATTATTTGAATTGGCGAGTGCCCACTTTAGTGTTACTTCTTCTCCAATCCTATCCTTACTTGAATTTTTTGGTTCCCAAAAAGTGCCATCAAAAAGTTGCACACTGTATTGTATGTTTGGCACTTTATAGCAAGGAGAATACTCACCTTCCTGCATTGCAAGGGTATAAAGAAATGGTTTAAATGTAGAACCTACTTGTCTTCTCGATTGTGTAACATTATCATATTTAAAATATCTGTAGTCAATTCCACCTACATATGCTCTTACCTGACCAGTGTTTGCATCAACTGACATGAGACTCGATTGAAGATAGTATTTATAATACCGAATTGAGTCCATCGGGCTCATTACAGTATCAATACTTCCATTCCATGAGAATACCCGCATTCTTACAGGGGTATTAAAGGACTTTTTGATCGAATCATTGGAGATACCTGCTTGCTTAAGATAGCGATAACGCTCCGACCTTCTCATTGCTTGATTAAGAATTTGCTCCACCTGTTTTTGTACTTCTTCAGGAGGGAAGGCAAAAGGCGCGTTGGGGACTCCTTTCCAATGTTTAAAAAAAGCAGGTTGCAAATCTTTTCCAAGGTGCTCTCTTACAGCTTCTTCTGCATATTGTTGCATACGCGAATTAATGGTCGTATGTATCTTCAAACCATCCTTGTAAATATCATAAGGTTTGCCATTTGCTTTAAAGTGCGTTTCGGCCCATTCGCGCATTTCGGCCCTTAGGAATTCCCGAAAATAAGTTGCAGCGCCAGAATTATGATCGAGCATACCATAATTTGACATATCAATAGGTATTTGGCTGACACTATCAAAAACAGTACGGGAAATAAAACCGTAGTCAACCATTTTTCTTAGAACGAGGTTTCTGCGCCTAAATGCATTTTCAGGGTTTCGAATAGGACTGTAGCGTGTGGGTGCGTTTACCACTCCGGCCATAAGAGCAGCTTCTTCAAGAAGCAATTCAGCGGTAGGTTTTCCAAAGAAAGTTAATGCAGCTGACTTAATTCCAAAAGCCTGGCTGCCAAAAGGGACTGTATTTAAGTACATGGCCATAATTTCTTCTTTGGAATAGTTTCTTTCAAGCTTTGAAGCAGTAATCCATTCCTGAAATTTCCGTAAAATCAATTGAGGTGCGGAAAGATTTTCATTGCGTGGAAACAGGTTTTTTGCCAACTGTTGCGTCAATGTGCTCCCCCCACCTTTGTTATTGCCAGTTATGACACCCCATGCAACACGTAAAAGTGCTTTTTCATCAATACCTGAATGTTCAGTGAATCGAATGTCTTCAATAGCAAGCAAAGCATTTATTAAATCGGGAGGAAGATCACGAAAATGAATATTTGATCTGTTTTCTACATAAAAAGAACCTAATACAACCTGATCAACGGAATATATTTCTGAAGCAAGATTTGTCTCCGGATTCTCAAGTTCTTCGAAAGAAGGCATTACGCCAAACCAGTTGCTAACAATGCCAAAAAACAATAATGCAACAAATAAAAATACGCCAACAAACGACAACCAGAATACAACAAAGAATTTGCGGTAACTGCGTCCATCTGATTTTTTTCTTGCCATAAATAATCGAATTTTTGTGATCCTCAATTTGGATTTTTCTCTATCCGGATTCCAATATCCGAAATGCCGGTAAGTACCTCATCACGCATGCCTTGTTCAATGTCCATCACATAGCTGCCATTTAAAGGAAACTTCAGAGAAGCATTTAAAAGTATAAGATTCTGCCTCAATTTTCCGCTTCCCTTCCCAAGCCATTTACCTGTTGGATCTGCAAGAATACATTCAAGAGTATCACGTGTGATATTGCCATTCGGGAATCTTGTTTGCATAAAAATATACAGATTACTATAACGATAAGACATGTCGTTTCGTACATGGATAAAAAACATGTATGTTTGCGCAGTATCAGCTACTTCGATTTCGAATCTTGCCTTATCATTTCTGTTCCAGCCACCTCCATCAATCTTTGCAACATCATCAAAAAAAACACTCTTATTACAAGACGAAAAAAATAAAAAAAACCCGATCAATAAAAACATAAATCTTCTCACTAAACGTACACCAAAAGTAGTGCTTGCTGAAAAAAATCTATCGTTCATTATTTTTTCTTTTTAGGATTATCGAATCGATTCAAATCTCCCTCAAGCTGATTAACTCTTATTTCATCAGCTTGTGTTTCTTTCATAAAAGCAAAATCCTCAAGCTTTTCAGGGAAAATTCCTTTTCTGTTTTCTTCGGCTATAAGTTTCACCTTGTCGATGGGAATGGCAAGAAGATTTGAGCGGTCATTCACATAAGCATACCACATCAATCCTTTAAAAACGTCACTTTTTAGATGTTGGGCATCCCCTTTTTTGGTCTTTAGTACTGTTCGATCATCTGGAAATTCTTTTATTGCATCAGCATATGAATGGTATTCATAGTTAAGGCAACATTTTAGCTTACCACATAAACCAGCCAATTTTTGAGGGTTTGGAGATAATTGCTGAATACGGGCCACATTTGTTGAAACCGACTGAAAATCGGCCATCCATGAGGAGCAACAAAGCTCTCGTCCACACGATCCAATGCCCCCCAATTTTGCAGCCTCTTGTCGCATTCCGATCTGACGCATTTCGATTCTGATCCGAAACTCTTCTGCCATTCTTTTAATCAATTCCCGAAAATCGACTCTGTCTTCAGCTGTGTAGTAAAAGACTGCCTTTGTTTTATCTCCTTGAAATTGTACATCATTCAGCTTCATATCCAATCGAAGATCATACACCATCTCACGGGTTTTGTTTAAAGCTTGTTGTTCAAGCTCAATTGAGCTAACCCATTTTTCAACATCCGATAATTTTGCATGCCGGTATATCTTTCTCAGTTCATCCGGCTTTTGCTTAATGCCTTTGCGTTTCATCTGAAGCTCAACAATGTTGCCTACAAGAGATATTATGCCAATGTCATGCCCTGATGCAGCCTCTACGGCAACAATCTCGCCTTCGTTAACTTCCAATTCGTGGGTGTATGAAAAAAAATCTTTATGGTCATTCTTAAACCTGACTTCAGCAATAAAAATCTGATTATTGCTCTTTGGACTTTCGTAGTCTTTAAGCCAGTTATTTGTATCTAATTTACAACATTGATGTTGATATATTGGGTCTTTTGGATTAAAAACACGGGGAGCGCGACAACAACCTCTCGTTAAGAAAGTATCAGAGCCTTTGCCTTTATTTTCTTCATTCATGATTCTATAATTTGAATCACAAAAATAAACAAAATTATAAGGTAATCCTCAGGGTTTTGCTTTGAGCAACTTGATCATTTTCAAGCTTGTATCCATAAACAAAATCTGGGCATAGGCATTACGCTCTATTTGCTGAATTCCTTCTTCCATAAGTTGAACCATTTGAATAAGATTGGCGTGATGTACGAAAGGTGCAAAGTTGGAAGTAAAACTGAGCTCCTCGCCAGGTAACCTGATCAGATCCAGCAAGTGATGATTGTGGAGTAAACTATTTCGGAATAATAATAAACCGTAATTCAGGAAGGTCTTCTGTCGCTCACGGCCGATGCTTGCAATATTGGCACAAAAATCAATTAATTCAATCACATTCGCTTTAAAACACAATCGCATCCATTGCTGAAAAGTATGGAAATGGAACTTTTCTTCTTCGGCATTTTCATACAACCGAATTGCTTCAAGCCAGTTGCCATGAGCCATTACAGCAATATCACGCAACTCAGCTTCACGTATGTCATAATGTTGTGCCAATGCCTCGAGGAGGTCTTCCTCAGCAATTCGGGGTACTTTTACCTGATAAGATCTTGAGCGAACCGTAGATAAAATCTGTTCCTGCTCTTCTGCAATAAGAATGAAAAGGGTATTATCGGGTGGTTCTTCAAGAAGTTTTAATAGCTTGTTGGCTGCCGAATGATGAAGCTTTTCAACCATCCAAATTATCATCACTTTAAAAACACCCTCATATGCTTTAAAACTCAATCGCCGTATTATTTCGCTTGCATCTCGTGCAAAAATAGTTCCTTGTTTGTTTTCAACACCAAGAAAATCGTACCATTGATCGAGGCCTACATATGCTTTATTTCCTACCACAAATTGGCGCCATTCTTCAGCAAAAAGATTTGACTCAGGATCTTTCTTAACCTTTTTGTTGGTTGTTGTTGGATAAATAAAATGAAGATCGGGATGGGTTAAACGTGAAATTTTCAGACAAGAAGGACAAGTTCCACAACTGTCATCTTCTGTTCGGTTGGTGCAGTTTAAAAACTGTGCATAAGCCAACCCAATCGCAAGTTTTCCACTGCCAGGAGGCCCCCAAAAAAGTTGAGCATGACTGACACGTCCGTCAATTGCTGATTGCCTGAGTCTGCACTTCAGTTCGTGCTGTCCGATAATTTCTGAGAACCGCATGTTTATGTCATCAATTTATCTTTCAAAAATATACATTTTCCTTCAATTTCCAGACTGAATCTTATATGCATCTTTAAAGTAAATTCTATGCATTTATTGCATCATAACAGCTAAGAATACCTTTACAAAGAATGCAATTTGAAGCTGGAAATTCTTTAAAAAACAATGATTCAAAAAAGTAATATTGAACTATCGAATCACATTTTTATTACTACTAACCTATTAAAAGCAGATACAGCATTGCAAAAAGCAATACTGTATCTTAAAATTACATCCAATGAAGTATTAATTTTTCGTGCTAAAAAACGAAAAAATTGATTATTTTCTGATTCGACGAAATTTATAAGATCCGTCATCCATAATGTTTTCTATCCATTCATAGGTTCCGTCTGTATATGCTACAGCTATCATAGGGTAAACATCGCCGTATTCCGGATCAGTATAAAGTCTAAATTCAAGATCACCAATTTTGGCATTTAATCCAACATGAAGTAGCTCCATTGATAACTGACTGTTCAGATAATCAAGATCGTAATCACCTCCACTTTCTTCTATTTGCAGCATATAATTGTCAATAGCAGCATAATTCATGAAACCCTCAACTTTTAACGGATTGACGTAATAGTCTCCAGTCGCCTTTTCCACCTCACTCATATCAACGCTATAAATCAAAATCCAGTTATAAGCCATCATAATAAGATTGTCTTGCTTAAAAGTCAGATTTGTAGTATAATTGACACCGCTTCCGGTTAAACTCATTTCGAATTGATAAGGAGCCATATTCATAGAAGCTGTAACCAATGTCGGAAAACCGTTTTCAGAAAGAGTACTGTTATAACTAGCAGTCATTTGAGGGATTTCATTAATTTTAAGACTGATATTCACTTTCGTTGGAATGGTTTCTTCATACGTTTCTGTAATCCAACTTTGTGAGTATTCATCCCAATATTCATCGGTATAGGTAAATGTTGTGTATTCGAGATCATTTGCAAGAAATTCAGCATTGTTTTGCCCAGCGCCATAAGCGGTTTGATCTGAAGGAAAATACAATTTCAACAATGAGGCACTTGCTTCAATTAAGTCAAAGTCTTCAGTAAGAAAATTATATTCATAGACCCCATAATCTTCAATGCTTTTATTTCGCAAAGACCCCTCAGTAGTTTTACTGAAAGCATTCTTAACCGCTGTCAAATTAGGTTTTCCTGACTCAAATACCAAGGTTTTTAGAGTAGTTTTCCAGTCGCTGTTATCCATCAAATCAGCTAAAAAACTCACAGTCAACATGGCAGGAGTATTCATCATCTGATCCATGTTTGTAGCAATCTCCTGACTGGCATTTCTTAACTCGACTTTGGCGTCTTCAGGACTAAGCTCTTTTTCTTTAACCTTATCTTTATCGCATGATCCGATAATAAAAAGAAAAACAGTAACTAAAAATAAATTTAAAAGTGATTTTGTTTTCATGGCTGTATTTTTTGTTTTAATTTTTCTCAAAGATATAACAATAAAAATAATCGGACAGTGAAAAATTGACCATTTTACCTATTAATACTACCTTTGAATGCTTATAAACAGCATTGAATGTGACATATATACTTGTGAATTTTCTTAACAAACATTTCTTTATTATTGGAATTATATTCGCACTAATTATTTTCAACGCATGCGAAGATGATATTGTTGTCAATAACCTACACATAGAAAACAACATAAATAACTCCTTTCCTGATACTTACGAAGAAATACATGAGCTAAAACGCGGCGATATTCTTGTAAGACCAAACCTGAATTTTTTACCCGGAAGCTCAAGTATTACAAACGGAAGTGGATTTGGTCATGCGGCATTGGTAGTAAAAGGATTCATGCATGAAAATACCGACAGTCTTCTTGCCGGGGCAATTATTATTGAATCGATAGCCAAAGATGTTCCAGTTGAATTTCAGGTGAGAGAAATAAGTGGATTGGTTCGCAGTAAGTTTGATGCTTTTAATAATAACAATTTCGACAACCGTTATCTTGGAAATCGTTACAGGTTGCGTTTACCAATGGAACCAGCTCAGCTTGATTCAATTATAGCTTTTGCTTTGATGCAAAAAAACGATCATTCCTCGTGGAACGCTTCTAAAAGTTTTCCTGACCAATTGCTTCCTAACGATAAGGGTATTAGAAAAAACTGGGCAGATAATGCAACCTGGTATTGTTCTTTATTGGTATGGCAATCTGTTTTATATGCAACTGGGTTGGATATTGATTCTAATCAAGGATATATGGTTTACCCCAATGATTTGATCCGTAGCAGTTATTTCGACAATTCAAAAAATGGATTCCAAAGCAGAGTTAAATTTTAATATAAACTATTCCCATCAAAATTTATTTGTGTTAACAATTTTCATGTTTAGGATGGTTCGGGCAACCAATAGCATGTCTTCCAAATTTTCAACTGAGCCATCAGGGTATATGAACATCAGGTTTACGCGATCAAGTCCATCCAATCGGGTAAATTTGATATCTCCCATAAGTCTGTTTGACTTGTTATAGATTTTAAAACTACTGTTCCTGTTAAATTCTGAAAAAAAATCAGATGGTTTCCCTTCTAAAAAAGAATAATCGGATTGAAGACGTATTTTGATCGGATAAACCTCAACATCTATTTTTTTCTTATTAAAAACCAAAGTGTTATTATCTGTAACAATCACTTCTGTTGTTATATCCCCATTTAAAACTGGTTTATTGGATTCCTTCATTACAAGGGAAACTTTTGTCACTCCTTTGGTTCTCATAAATCGGGTTTTCATGCTTAACCTTAAATTATAATCCGCAAAAACCAAGTGCCACAAAATCTTTGCAGGCATCCCATGTTTTATCGTTGCCTGAAAATTCATTTTAAGCAGCATTGTACTACCAGCATACAATGTTGCATGTAATCGTTCGGGAAACATCATTTGCAAAGCAGTGCTGGTTTCACCATAATCTGAAAGCACAAAGCGTATAAGGCTATCATATCGTGATTTGAAAGGAAACAGTATGATTACTGAGTCGCTTTCACCCCTTTTCACAAGTCTATTTAAATCTGCCTGAAAATAGTAAACCCCTTTACTTTTTTGAAAGTCATAGGTCTGATATCCAGTAATCGTATCTACACCAGTAAATGAAAAAAGTGGTAGCGGAACTTCGTTAATTTTGTAAAGTGAAATCAGCGACCTCATCGCCTCGGTGTTTCCAACACGATTGAATAGCTGTATCATTTCATTATCGAAGGCACGCAAATGCTTCTGACTTTCTTCTTTTGGCAACGGAGGTGAGCAGGCGTTGAATAAAAAAGTAAGTATTAACAAAGAAAAAAATATTGTTCCTTTAAAAAGTGTTTGATACATAAAAAACGTTCAATTGAATAGGTTATATTCAAAATTAATTTTACAACAAGAAAGCTAAAATACTTCTAACCGTCAAAAATAAGCGGATTGTTTCGAGAAACTCAAATTAATCAAAACTTTTTGTTGACTAATAAAATATAAGCTTTATACCTTAAAAGTTTTTAGAGATATATCTCAAGGCACCATGTTTCTTTGCTTCATAAGACCAAAGATCATGGAGGCAATTTCAATATCTGTAAGGCTTGCATTATTGAATACCATATCAAAATGTATTTCACATATTTGTTTCTTACTAAACTCGTACAACAATTTACTTCTTTGCTCATCGGTCGTCTTAACATATTCATTAGCTTGCGCCTCCGTCAAATCTTTCTGCCGTTGAATATTTTTTATACGCCACTCTATCGGAGCGACCAACCGAATATGCAAGCCTCCTGACATACCTGCGGTAATAATAGCTCCTGCTCGTCCAACAATAATTACATTTCCTTCCTGAGCAAATGTTGAAACAAGGTTTCGTAATGTGTTGCGAATGCTTCGATCACTTTTATAATAGCGGCTTCCGAAAGCCCTCAAAATCTCATCCAGGTGACCTCTTCGATTGGCATCAAGAATTCTTCTTACCTGCATAAGGTCAATATCAAGCAATTTGGCTTCTTTCTCAACGATTTCCTTATTGAAAATATTCCATTTTACTTTTGAGGTGTTTTTGATTAAAAACTGTAATTCTCTTACAATATTCATGCTATTGCATCCGGCTTCACGAGATAAGGTTACAAAAGGCAATTTGCTTTTCTTAATTGATTTTTCTTCTTCCTTTCTCTGGTTTAGGTATTGAATAAGGTCTATTGCCATGATTGTAGTATTTTTCTTAAAGGTACATACTTTAAAGAAAAAAATCAAGCATTCAAAACGAGATTAAGCACATTGTATCAACAAAAAACAGGCATAAAAAAACACCTTCTAAACTTTAATAGAGTGAATATTTTCTTCTCAAAAAAGAAAAGCAGTCAAACTCATTGCTATGACAATCCAATTTGTTGTAACTTTAATGCATAAAATATAAACCTAAAAAAAGGAGACATCATGCGTACAGATTATCAATGCCCCCACTGCAATGGCCATTTACAAATTGACAACCATCTGATTTTAAGCGTTAAGCACGATAATGATCCTGGAATGATTTTGATGATGAATCCCGGAGTAGGAAATTATCAAACACAATATCATCCATCCCATACAATTATAGATGGGCAAAAGTTTAAGTTTTACTGTCCAATCTGCAGTAATGAACTCACTTCAGATTTGAATGAAAATCTTGTAATGGTTTTAATCCGCGAAGAAGACAAAACCTACGAACTTCATTTTTCAAGAATTGCAGGTCAGAAAAGTACGTATAAAATTATGGGAAAGGAAGTGCAGACCTTTGGTATTGATGCCCCTCATTATCTTGATTTTCTTCACCTGATGGACATGAGCTAAGAATGGGCTTTCAATCCATCGCTATCTGCTCAAAAAAATTTTGTGATTATGAAATAAATATGTACTGGTGCTTTTACCGTTTTTGATCCTTTCTCTCTTTTTCAGCCAATGCTGCAAAAAAGGAGATCATCAAACGCACTCCAACGCCTGTTCCACCCTGACTCCGATAATTATCCCGTTT
The DNA here is from genome assembly GCA_002842755.1 of Bacteroidetes bacterium HGW-Bacteroidetes-1. Classification (GTDB taxonomy): domain Bacteria; phylum Bacteroidota; class Bacteroidia; order Bacteroidales; family F082; genus JALNZU01. Next base: position 56,323 of record PHDU01000014.1, read on the forward strand.
GTCTAAAAAAGCCGGTCCTGCGATATCAAGATGAATAAAAGGATAATCGGTAAAATATTCAAGAAACTTGCCAGCAGTAATCATACCTGCTTCAGCGCCACCAATATTTTTTAAATCAGCAATTTCTGATTTAAGCTGATCTTTGTATTCTTCCCACATCGGAAACTCAGCCAATCGTTCATAAACAAGCTTACCTGCATCGTTTAAATTCGAATAATATGCTTCGGCTTTTACCTGCATGGCAACTATCCCCTGACTGCCAATTGCCCTTGAAGCTGCTCCTGTTAATGTTGCAAAGTTAACCACCATCATTGGATTGAATTTTTTTGCATACGAAAGTGCATCCGCAAGAATAAGCCGGCCCTCAGCATCAGTATTGAGCACTTCTACAGTTGTCCCGTCGAACATTGTGATAATATCACCCGGAACATAGGCATTCCCATTGACACGGTTGTCGGTGGCGGGTACCAGTGCAATGATATGCAATGGCATACGCAACTTTGCCACAGCAAAAAGTGCTGCAGAAACGGTTGCACTTCCTGACATATCACACTTCATTGTATCCATTGAGTTGGAGGGCTTTAAACTCATTCCACCTGTATCATAAACCACTCCTTTTCCAACCAGTACGATGGGTTGCTTGTTCAGAGCATTCTCAGGTTTCCATTCCATTATTGTAAAAGTTGGGGGATCAATGCTGCCTAAGTTTACGGACAACAACCCACCCATCTTTAATGATTCTATCTTTTTTTTATTAAAAACCTCTGCCTTAGCTCCCACTCCGCGAAGTTTTTCACTTATTGCATTGGCCAAATCTGTTGCATTCAGTTGATTTAAGGGTTCATTAACAAGATCACGCGCCCACAAGGTAGCCTCAACAGATACTTTTAAATGTTCAAGTTTTGATGCAGAAACAACATTTGGTTTTATTAAAAGCTCCTCTAGACTATTCTTCTTTTCTCCTGCGTCCTTGCGATATTTTATAAACTGATAATTTCCCAATGCCATACCCTCAGCAAAAGACAAAATATCACTTTCAGCCACATCAAATCCTTGTAAACAAACCGACTGCTCACCATTTCCGTTCAGATGTCCCAGCACCTGAAAAGCAACTCTCCTGCATGATTCCATACGTTTTGAAGCATCATCAGCTGCTTTCACAAATACCAGAATTAACCATCCATTGTATCTATTGATGGCAATCCAGTCTTTTTTTTGCTTCTCACGCTGCTGTTTAATGTAGATTAACTCTTCAGCACCAAGTCCTAAATATTCAGTTGGGCTTTCGCTTGAAAGTACTATTATCTGGTTGTTGCAAACAGACTCAGTTTCAGAAAATCGGATATGAAGTGGCATGACAGGGTTGTTTGTGTGTGAATGGCAAAAATAGCAAAGAAATTCATGCAAAGATTATTACACGATTACATGATGGTTTAACCATCTATCCAACAACGGTTTTAGTTTCAAAATCAGATTCTAAATACTTTAATATCATATCTGTAGCTCCAATCTGACGGACAACATAATTGCGGCAGATAGCTGATGCTTCATTGCGAAATGTTTCATCAATAATTAGTTTGCTAAGAATTGAGTTCATTGAAACAGCATCAAAAACCTCAAAAACGCCCCCTGAAGCTACAAGATCCACAGCTTCAATAAAATTCTTGTGTTTTGGCCCAATAATGACCGGACATCCAAAAGTGAGGGCTTCTTGAATATTGTGAATGGCTTGCCCAAATCCTCCGCCCACATATGCAAATGCAGCATATTGGTAAAGCTGAGAAAGAATACCTATATTATTTATTATTAATACTTTATAATCGTCATTTGAATTATAATCAGTATAGCGAATATGTGTAGCAATCAGCTGCGCTTCGATAGAAGCTATATGCTTTTCTGAAACATCGTGAGGTGCAATTACAATTTTATAGTTTGAAGGTAATTGTTGAACAAGAGGTAACAGCATCTTTTCATCAGACGGCCATGTACTTCCAGCAATTATTATTTTTCCATCACCTTTAAAGTGCTCTATTATGGGAAACTTACTTGCTTGTCGCGCCAACCGGAACACACGATCAAAACGAGTGTCGCCAGAAAGAGAGGCGCGTGTTATTCCTATTTTCTTTAACAATTCAAGAGAAGTTTCATCCTGCACAAAAAAATGGGAAACATTCAGTAATTGCTTCCGAAACCATCCTCCATACCAACTGAAAAAATGTTGCTTAGGTCTGAACTTTGCCGAAATAAAATACAAGGGCACTCCCTTTTGTCCGATTTGATACATATAGTTGAACCAAAACTCATATTTAATAAAAAAAACAGCCTTGAAATGAAACAGTTCTAGTAGTTTATTTGCATTTTGCAACGTGTCTGCCGGAAGATAGGCAACACAATGAGCCAACTCATAATTTTTTCTAAGCTCGTAACCCGATGGAGAAAAAAAAGTTAATAGAATTTTAAAATCAGGATATTTTTCCCTGATTGCTTCAATCACCGGCCTGCCTTGTTCAAACTCGCCCAAAGAAGCTGCATGAAACCATAGCCACTCGTCGTTATTTCCTGCAATTTTTTTTAACCTGTCAAATCCATCTTTTCTTCCGCTAATCCATAATGCTGCTTTTGGATTGAACAACGATGCAATCCTGACAAGAAGCGAATAAATATGAATAACAAAGGTATATGCCAATCGCATAATGAAAGATTAGAAGTAGTAATACTTTTGAGGCGCTCGTTTATAGGCCGGGATCATCCAGTTGAGACGGATACCATAATAATGGTCTTTATATTTTTGATTGTCGGGAGCCATCAGATCAAAGCTATAATCTCGTAAACTTTTAGTGTAGGCATGTATAAACTCAAAACCAAGACTAAAATTCAGCACCCTTTCGTTGCTCATAATCATATATCCTGCTTCAATGCTATGTGCCACTCCTCCTCTCATACGGTCATAGCCTTTAGCGTAATCGCCCTTTAGCTGGGGGGCTGTTCCAAACTGCGTTTCGATGTGAATCCGATGTGCAAGATATCCCAACCCAGTCATTACGTATAATCCTGAATTTGGATTTGGACCTAAAACCGGAAACAGTTTGCCTGTTTTCCCTTGAAAATGAAACCCTCTTTCGAATAAGTTCAAGCTTGTAAAGGTTCCATCGCCATCAATCACTTCACCTGTGCTTGTAGATATGAGGCGCAACAATGCTTCGCGCCCTTCCACCTGATCGCCAAAAATTAAATTAGCCTGAACGTTCCAAAGCCAGTTTTTGTTTGTTTTGTATCCGATGACAGCACCAATGGTAGAGTTATATCCAAAATTGGTAGTCAGATCTTTTCCCGGAATCTGAAAGGCATAGCTTGCCTGAAACAAAAGAGTGGATACGATGGTATCACTTACCCTTTGCTGGGAAGAAACATCCTTGAATGAAAGCAGTAATAAAAATGCCAGAATTGATACTTTGACGTTCATCCTTAAAATATTTTCATCTACAAAAGTAGTGAATCCCCCAACACAAGTATTTTCAGAGATCATCAATTCTGCATAAAATGAATCAAATGATATTTAAATATTCAGAACGCCTATCTAATATTCATCAAAACCTCTTATTACTCTGGCATTTTCGATACCAATCCAATTTCCTATCTTTGCAGTTTTCAAGAAGCCAAGTATGGAAAATCCCGAAATAAGTATTGTAATACCCGCTTTCAATGAAGAAGAAGGCATTCGGTGTGGTTTGGAACGAATCATTGATTATCGCTACCATGAATTATATGAAGTGATTTATATTGATGATGGCTCAACCGACAACACCTTTGGAATCATCTGCGAATATCCGGTAAAATGTTACCGGCACAACGTAAATAAAGGTTATGGTGCTGCCCTCAAAACTGGCATTAGAAAAGCAAAAGGTAATAAGGTTGTAATACTTGACAGCGATGGACAGCATGACCCTAAATATATCGATCAGCTGATAATGATGCTTCAGGATTACGATATGGTGATTGGAGAAAGAACAGACGACTCTTTTCAGGTAAAACGCCGCCAGAAAGGAAAACGTTTTATTAGAATTTTAGGAGAATTACTTGTTGAGCAAAAATTGCCGGATTACAACTCTGGTTTCCGTGGTTTTGAACGTAAGCTTATCAGTGAGATGTTGCATATTATGCCAAATGGCTTTTCTTTTTCAACAACATCAACCCTTGCCTTCCTGAAAGAAGGCTATACGATTGGTACATTTCCAATTGTTGTCGAAGAGCGTATTGGAAGGCAAAGCAATGTAAAATTTCTGAAGGACGGTTCAAAAACTATACTTCTTCTCATGCGAATTGTAATGCTTTTTAATCCATTGAAAATATTCTTTCCCGCCAGTATTCTGATTTTTTTTGCTGGCCTTGGTTGGGGCATCCTCGGATATTCTATTGTCGGCCGTTTTCCAAATAGCGCAACTTTAGTGAGCGTTATGGGAATGCTGTTGTTTTTCATAGGACTATTGGCGGATCAGATTGCAATGCTCAACCGGACAAAACATAGCTGATGAATCGTTACGAACATTCAAATCACCGCAACAATTGGAGCGACCACGATGTGGAAGCCCACTGGGATAGGGTGGCCAGTATTTACGTTGCTGCAAACAACAAAGTAAAAGCTGCTCATGACCAACGTTTTATCGAAAGTATGGTACATCTTGAACTGGAAACTGCAACGTCAGTGCTTAATATCACGAGTCGGGATGCAGAAGCCGATGATTTTATCAAGCAGATTAATCTAGATATAAAAGTTATCAATGCTGAAATTTCATCAGGACTGATGGCCGAGGCAAACAAAATCAGACCTCATGCTGTTCAGCAAAAAATAGAAACATACAGCTCATTGCCCTTTGAGAATGCCTTTTTCGATAGGGTTCTCAGTCTTGAAACACTTGAGCATACTGCTGATCCAATGGCTTTTTTGAATGAATTACATCGGGTAAGTACAACAGATGCTATTTTGGTTTTAAGTTGTCCGCCTGCAACAAGTGAAATTCCTTATCGTATTTATACTTCCTTATTTGGCGGTCATGGAGAAGGTCCTCACCGTTTCCCTTCTTCCGAAGAAGTAAAAGTTATGTTTAAAAAAGCAGGTTGGAAACTCAAGCTGCATAAAGGAACAGTTTTAATTCCGGTGGGACCTCCCGCTTTACAACAGTTTGGAGAAAGAATAATCGGCGCTTTTCAGGGAAGTTTATTGTCAGAGTGTGGAATACGTCAATTCTATGTCTGTGAAAAATATTGATTCACTTCAAAAACTCATTGATAACGGTATATGCAACCGCTGCGGAAGCTGTGTAGGACTTTCAGATGGCAAAATTATTTTTAACAACAAAGAAGGTCGTTACCTTCCTCAAATCATAGAATTGCCGGATCGTGAAACCATGGATGTCATCCTTGAGGCCTGCAGCGGAAAAGCTTTCAATTTCCCCTTGTACAATACGCTTCTTTTTGGGTCAAACACTCCAAAGCATATTTATACAGGGGCATTTAGAAGCATTAATATCGGTTACAGCATCGACCCCAAAATAAGGCTAAATGCTGCAAGTGGAGGAATCATCAGCGCGCTTCTCATCTATTTATTGCGAACAAAAGAAATTGATGGGGCAGTTGTTCTTGGGATGTCAAAAGAGAAACCGTGGCTTACCCAACCTTTCATTGCTTCAACAGAGGATGAAATTCTTGAAGCAGCTCAGAGCAAGTATATCCTCAGCTCAGTAAATGAAATTTTACCAGAAATAAGTGCTTTTAAAGGCAGGCTTGCTTATGTTGGCTTACCGGGACAAGTGCAATCAATCCGGGCATTGCAGCGTATGAACCATCCTTCGGTAAAAAACATTTGTTATATTTTCGGTCCGTTTTATGGAAACACACTTCATTTTTCTTCTATTAAGAGTTTTTTACGCTCTTATGGAGAATATGATTACAAAAAAATTAAAAAACTATTTTTCCGTCATGGCGAATGGCCTGGCAATATGCGTGTTGAACTTAATAATGGTAAAGTGCTGCAATTAAAGAAGTTTCACGCCAATTATCTGATTCCTTTCCACATTGTTAAGAACAGTTTGATTTGTACCGATCTTACCAATGAATTCACAGATGTGTCAGGTGGAGATGCATGGGCCCCTGTTTATGAAGAACGCGGAAAAGGATTCTCAATGGTTATAGGCAGGTCAGAAAAAGGAGAAGCTTTATTGAAAAAAATGCAGCAGGATGGGTTCCTGAATTTATCACCACTGAGTTTGGAGGAATCCATTGCTATGCATTCGCATGGTTATGATCTCAAAAAAAGGGGTAGTTTTATTCGTATGAATTTTCTGAAATGGATTGGAAAGCCAATTCCTGATTATGGATACCAGATCAAAGATTTTAGTTTTTCGCGGTATCTGATGGAATTTTTTATCGATCTTTTGTTTTTGCTCCTGGGAACATCATTTGCGCGTTGGATAGTTGAGCAATTTTCACCAACATTCGTTGGTAGGGTTTTCGAAAAAAGCAGAAACATTTGGAAAAAATCAACAAAAAATATTAAACGGCAGAATTTGTAGTAACATTTTATGCATACAGCATCAACAGAAAAAAAAACAGGTAAAAGGATCTTTAACGGGTTAAGGCTCCTGGGAATAATTCTTTTTGTAATCATATTATTCAGGGTTGATCTTAAAGCGATAGGGAATGCTCTGCTTGAAGCTGACCTTTTCTTCGTGCTGCTAGGAATATTTTTTCAGATCATGGTACTCATAAGCAAGGGTATTCGATGGCATTTGATGAACGACGGTAGAAAGCTTTGGAAACACTGGGCACAAAGTTTAGGACGTTTTTATGAAAGTTATGCAATTGGTATAGTAACGCCGGGTCGCATGGGCGAACTGATAAAAGCAGGTCACGAAACAGGCAAAAACAATATTTTTGGAGCTGGAATAAGAGTTTTGGCTGAACGTGGCCTCGACATAGGTGTTTTTGTTGCTTTAGCAGGTCTTTCGGTTTTATCAGGATATTACATTGAGCTGAAAAGTGTGTTTGGATGGACAATAATTGGAAGCGGCGCATTTATTATTGTTCTTTCAGTCCTTATTTTTACATCTGCCCGATTCATCCGGTGGGTCAATACTTTATTCCAAAGGTTACCTGGTAAATGGAAAGAAATAATTGTTGAACACAAAAGATTTTCGCCTAAAATTACCTTTGCAATACTTTTGATGAGCTTAATTTCGAATATCAGCTATTTTATATCATGCTACTATCTCGGACAGGCAGCTGGCATTAATGCCGGATTTATATGGATTGCAGGTGCAGTAGCTGTTTCAGGCCTCTTAAATATGCTTCCGGTTACCATCATGGGTTTGGGAACACGTGAAGTCGTTTTTCTGTATGTTTTTCAATCCTTCGACCAAAATCTGACATTGGCTTTCTCTTTTCTGGTCGTTTTCATAGCTCAAATTGGTGGTGGTTTAATTGCCCTTTCTGCAGGTCAGTTTTTAATTTTCAGAACTAAACATTTCAATTATGAATAAATATGTGATACTTACAGGAGCCAATGGATATCTTGGTTCTTACATCGTTAGGGAACTTTTAAAAAATGGATTTGGCATAATTGCATGTAAATATCCTCATTTTGCATCTGTAGTTATCGACCACCCTATGGTTGAATATGTAGATATGGATATTACAACAAAGGCCGATCAACAATTTGAGCTTCTGAAAGCCACAAAAAACAAAGAGGTTATTGGCATTATTAATGCAGCTGCTTTGCTTGGAAGCTCTGACTATGAAGCAAATTATAAGGTGAACACACAGGGTGTAATCAATATGATGGATTTTGCCTTTAACACTGGGATCAAGCGCTTTATTCAAATCAGCAGCGTAGTGGTGATGAAAAAAATCAAAGGTCCTTACGGCATTACCAAGCAAAAGGGACAGGAGTTACTTACAGCTTCTAACCTTGATTTTACAGTATTTATTCCTGCCATGATATTGGGACCTGAAAGTTTGGGGCTTAACAGAGTTTTAAAGAATGTTTTCCAATTGCCTGTAATCGTTCCCCTCATTGGAACTGGAAAAGAAACACAACACCCTATTTATGTAAAAGATTTTGCAAGAGCCATTGTGATTTCATTAGAGTCGGAAAAGGCAGTAAGAAAGGTGTACGAGATTGCAGGTGATCGTGTGCTTTCTTTCAGGGAATTCATCAGAATGATTCTTAAACACTATGGCAAGAAGAAAATTTTTGTGTTTGTGCCCGTATTTTTTGCCAGTCAATTAGGTAAAATTTTTCAAAAGACTCAGAAAGTACCCTTGTTTACTGCCGAACATGTAAAGGGGCTGCTACAGGATTCAAAACTTGATACAAAACCTTTGCATGATGACCTTGGCTTTGTCCCAACTCCTTTTAAGCAGGCGCTTTCAGAATCGCTTGATATCATTGGTATGAACTGGAATGGTTTTCTTAAACCAAGAAATGAAAAAAAGATCAGTATGTAGTTAGAAGTGGCTTTATGATAAAAAAAATCATTGAATACATCCTCCTTTTTCAGGGCAAAATGTGTTTTATGCGCAGCAAGATAACTCTCTCTTTGGCAGTTATCATTTTGCTTGCACTTGCGGCAGTATTGGTGAATGTAAACAATCATCTCTGGAAAGAAAAACATGGAGTTGTTATTCACGATGTGATTGCCTACTATGGGTATCTGCCTGCAACTTTTATTTATAAGGACCTTTCATTTTCTTTTGTTGATGAGAATCCGGAATTTTTTGCCGGAAGAATATCTGCACAAAAAACGCCAGATGGAGGAGTTTATCAGAAAATGACCATGGGGCTCGCTTTCCTTTATCTGCCATTTTTTTTGATAGGTCATCTGAATGCTACCATAACTGGTGCGCCTATTACAGGTTTCAGCGAACCCTATATGTTCTGGCTGCTTTTCAGTTCCCTGGTTTATGCAACAATGGGTCTTTTGGTATTACGGAAAATAATGTTGAAATTTTTTTCCGATAAACTAACAGCTATCGTTTTGCTTGCTATCGTAGCAGGAACCAATCTGTTCTACTATATTACTCTGGAAGCGGCTATGTCGCATGCCTATAATTTCTTCCTTTTCAACCTTTTTATTTGGTTGACCATAAAGTGGTATGAAAAACCTTCCAATACAACTTCCATCTGTTTGGGTTTAGTTTTTGGCCTCATCGGATTAATCCGGCCGACCAATGGTCTGATTTTAATTTTCTTCGTTTTATACAATATTAGCACTTTCAATCATCTAAGTTCTCGTCTTAGACTGTATCTTAATCAATGGAAAATGATATCAATAATGATTGTAATGGCCTTATTGATTGTTATTCCTCAGTTCATCTTCTGGAAAATAAATACCGGTAGCTGGCTCTTTTATACGTATGGAGATGAAGGATTTTTCTTTGGCAACCCACAAATTATCAGAGGTTTAATGAGCTATCGAAAAGGGTGGTTGCTTTATACCCCATTAATGATTTTCTCACTTGCTGGCATATTCACACTTCGTAAAAGACTTCCATCATTTTTTCTTCCGACCCTCGTTTTTATGCTTGCAAACATATATGTCATTTTTAGTTGGTGGGATTGGACCTATGGAGGAAGTTTTGGCTCACGACCCATGATTGATTCCTACGGCCTTATGGCATTATCACTTGCTGCCATAACAGATTCAACGACAAGACTAAAAGAAAAAGCTGTTCAATTTATGAAAGCGGTGATTGTTGTCATGATTTTCTTCAACATTGTCCAGATGTTGAAATACAAATACAATAGTATTCATTACGCTTTTATGACAAAGGAGGCTTACTGGCATAGCTTTGCCAGACTTAGTGGAGATGCCGAATTTTATGATTTGCTAAAACCTATGGATTACTCAAAACTTAAACTTGGCATTTATGCTGAAAAATCTCTGATCAGACGCACGATAGGACCAGTGGCATTGAATAATTTTGAAAAGAAAATTGATGACCAAAGTTATATTTCTCTGGATAGCCTTTATCTTTTTCAGGTTCAAAATGCTCAGGAAAATAAAAAATCAAAAAACGGCAATAACTCGGCCTTGCTTTGTAATAACAACAGCACGACCAGTAAGATAGAATTTTCTGTAAAGGGAGTTGAAAAATATAAAGCATCTGTTTGGATTAAACCAGCCAAAGACAATATTGCCCGCATCATTTTTGAATCAATTGAATCAAAAAATATGTACACTTTCAGCGAGAAAATTGATACTGTTGATTCGAATGGCTGGGGAAGAATAAGTCTGGAAGTGTTACTTTCAGAAAAAAAGTTTCAAAAACATTGCCTTTACATCATGACCACAACAGCAGATAGTGTATTTGTCGATGACTTGAAAATTGAACGATTACTTTAAAAAGTAACATTACAATTTTACAAACAATCATTTATCCTTTTCTAACCATTCATTTTACAGCAAAAGAGCTGCTAATAAGCATCAAAATCAAGACTCATAAACTTGATTTGACTTACTTCAGGCAGACCATCACTTTTTGTTAAATTTCTGAATATTAAGTTTAAAGGTGAAGGTTTTAGTTTATTCGGAAACTGAAAAAACATTTTCCTTTTCCATGAAAGTTGTTCATCCAATCCCATCCAGATTCTGACAGGTTGAATGCCTGAACCGGAAATATACATTGCTTTTTCAGGTAACATTTCCAAAGGAAAAGAACCAAGAATGGCCTTAATTCCAAACTTACCGGTTGAAGCAAGCACAATAAAATGATCTTTTTTTACTACGACTTCATACTTTAGCTTAGGGCTGTTTAATCGCCATTCCAATAACGCTTTGTCCCAATGACGCAAGTATTCATAACTGGTTTCAAAATGTACATCAGGCAATCCGATCCCAAATTTTACATCAAGAGGTGCGATAAGCGAAAAACCGAGATTCTTCAAAAATCCTGGAGTGCTGTTGGCGTTGGCCACACCAATAACAAATTCATAGCCCAATTCTAAGCCATAGGCATATGTTTTCTCAGCAAGCAAGGTAAACAGTTTTTTACCCCGATGGTTTGAGTGGGTAGCCGTATTAAGCGATAAAAGGCCTTTGGTCATTTTACCGTTTAAATTTGCAATGAGCGGTTGGGTAACATAATGCGCAGCGAGTTCATTTCCGGCCCATGCATTAAAACCTACTGCATGTCCGGTCGGATTTCTATTGTATTCCCAATCAACAAATTCAGGTGTAAACTTTGCCGCAGTGCCGAAAACCGCATCCAATAACCCTGCAATCTGCTCAATTCCTGGGGTTGTCAAATCAAGCGGTTTAAAAATGTAATCGTCCATCATTGAAAATTTAATAGTAAGTTTGCTTCCTGATGCAAAACTAAGGTTAATCTGAAGAATGAATATGTTTAAAGTCGTTTTATTGTCTGTTTTTACAACACTTTTAATTACAACCGGACAAGTATTGTGGAAAATAGGCCTTCAGAAAATTGGCGGATTTTATCTTGCCGAAAAGAGCATTCTGGAAAATATTATAAGAATAGTTTTCAACGGCTGGATTTTTTCAGGCTTCGTAGTTTATGCCCTTGCAACAGGTTTCTTCATGTGGTTACTTTCCAAATTTGATATAAGTCTTGTGATTCCTATAACAAGTGTAGCATTCATTTATTCGCTTTTAGCCGGATACTGGATATTTCATGAAAACATTAGCCCCATGCGAATTGCGGGTGTAATTTTTATCATTTTTGGAGTTTTTTTAGTGGTTAGAAATTAAATAAACACGATCCAACAATATTTTCATCTTGCTTATGATGAACTTTGTGACCTTTGACATTGAGGAGTGGTATGCTGCCAATTATGGGAGTGTTGATGTTAACCACTTTGCCGACACTTCATCACATCTTGAACAAGGAGTTGACCAACTTTTAGAAATTTGCGAAAAAAACGACATCCTTTCAACCTGCTTTGTGGTTGGAGATATTGCCAAAGACAAACCTCATATTGTAAAGAAAATATATCGCGCCGGTCATGAGATCGCATCACACAGCTTCGCTCATGAATTGATATATGGGATGACTCCTGAGGAGTTTGCTAATGATTTGAAGATTTCCTGCGATCAACTTGAGCAAATTACAGGCGAAAAAATAATCGGGTTCAGAGCACCATCATGGTCGGTTAAAGCTGAAATGCTGCATTGGTTTTACGACATCCTCCACCAGCAAGGCATCCTTTATTCCTCTTCTGTTTTTCCGGGAAAAACATTTCTTTACGGGGTTCCTGGGTTTCCTGAGAAATTACACCAACCCATAATCGATGGTGTAAAACAACATGTTTGGGAGATACCACAGACCTTGTTTTCGGTATTTGGCAAGAAGTTTGGATTTAGTGGAGGTTTTTATCTTCGTTTCTTTCCTTCTTGGTTTATTATCAATCAAATAAAACAAAATAATAAGCATCAGAAAAGCGTTTTTCTCTATCTTCATCCTCGTGAAATTGATCCAAAATCTCCAAAACTGCAACTCCCGCCTCTTGAACACTTCATTCATTACTATGGCGTTGAAGGCTGTAAAAATAAATTCACTAAAATCATCAATGAATTTAAACCAACTTTTTTAGGCATGGGTGACTATATACGAAAACTGTCTTTGGAAGAAAATGCTCTCAAAGAATCAACATTGAGCGAACCTGAACAATTTACATCTGTAATTAATCGTTAAAATTTCATTATTTTTGTAGCATAAACTCACATTGTTTTATGTCGTATCCAAACCAAATCAATTGAAATGACAGCATTTTTTAAGAATAATGGAAAAAGAAATTTCAAGCTTTCAATGGCAGTTTTTCTGATTTCGATCTTTGCTGTCTTGTACAACGATTTTAATGTATCGAAATGGAAAACAAATAAAAGTGTCATTGTACATGATATCACACAATATAACGCTTTCCTGCCAACACTTTTTATTTACAAGGATATTAGTCTGAGTTACTTTAATAAGAACCACGATGCACTAGGGCGTGGCTTTTTTCCGAAAATTACAAAAACCGGGAAAAAAGCAATCATGGCAACCTATGGGATGTCATTATTGTATGCTCCTTTTTTTGCTGTAGGTCATTTATTAGCCACCCCTTTTGGCTATGATGCCAATGGCATATCAGCACCTTACCAGATGGCATTACAATTCAGCAGTTTATTTTTCTTTGCCGTCGGACTCTTTTTTATGCGAAAAACACTGATGAAATATTTTAGCGATAAAGTAATCGCTTTGGTAATGCTTGCAACTTTGTTTGGATCTAATTTGTTTTGGTATGTAACTGGTGAAGCTCCAATGACACATGCCTACAGTTTTTGTCTGATAACACTATTTCTTTTTTTAACAGATAAGTGGGTCGAAAAAATTGCCCTTTGGCCTACAATACAATTAGGACTTTTGGCCGGCCTAATCTCCCTCATCAGACCAACAAACGTTGTGGTTGTACTTTTGCTCGTACTTTGGAAAATTACAAGTTTCGATGACCTGAAAGACAGATTTATGATGTTCTTAAAAAACTGGCATTACATTCTACTCATGATCCTTTTAAGTATTATGGTATGGATGCCTCAGTTTTATTACTGGAAAATGGTTTCCGGACAGTATTTTTACTATTCTTACCCTGATGATCAAGGCTTTTTCTTTCTTAATCCTCAGCTATTCAATAATTTATTTTCCTGGAGAAAAGGCTGGCTTATCTATACGCCTGTGATGACTTTTTCAATTATTGGGATGGTATTGCTTTATCGTATAAACAAATTGTTTTTCTGGCCGGTTCTGGTCTATTTTCTAATAACCTGGTACATCCTTTCTTCATGGTGGGATTGGTGGTATGGAGGCGGATTCGGCATGAGACCCTACATTGACTCCTATGGCGTTTTTGCATTTGGGATGGCAGCATTTCTGACCTGGGCATTAAAGCAACAAAAAATTATTAAAATACCTTTGATAACAATTTTTGTGCTTGCCCTAATGCTGGGAGGTTATAACAATATGCGCTACCATTACTCATCCATTCATTTCGACAGCAACACCCGTAAAACCTATTTTGTCGATTTCTTTCAAGTTAGAAATACACGAGGCTACTGGGATTCGCTGAGAAAACCTGATTATAAACTCGCAAGAAAAGGTATTTACCGCTATGAAGATGAATCAGTCGAAAAATGATAATCCTGCGATGAAACCTGATATTGCAGTTGTCATCCCTACTTACAAGGCATCTCTGCATCTCAGAGAAGTGATTGAAAGGTTGCCTTCCTTTATAAGTCACATCATTGTTGTAGACGACCTTTGCCCGGAGAAGTCTGGTGAAATTGCCCTAAAAATGGCTGAATCTGACACTCGGATTCATACAATTTTCCACGAGAAAAACATAGGTGTTGGCGGAGCAATGGTAACCGGATATAAGGCAGCTTTGGCACTTAAATGCCAGATTGTTATTAAAATGGATAGTGATGACCAGATGGATCCAGCCTATTTGCCAGCGCTCCTTCATCCCATCAGCGAAGGAAAAGCTGGTTATGCTAAAGGCAATCGTTTTGTAGATTTTAAAGCTTTGCGTGCTATGCCTACCCTGCGACTGATGGGAAACAGTTTATTGTCGTTCATGGTGAAAGCTTGCTCAGGCTATTGGAATATCATGGATCCAACCAATGGCTATACTGCCATTAGTGCTGAAGTTCTGGAAAAAATTAATCTGGACAAATTGGCCCATGATTTTTTCTTTGAATCGGATATGTTGATCAGACTTAACATTCAAAATGTGATCATTGAAGATGTCGCAATTCCAGCACGTTATGGCGAGGAAAAAAGTAATCTCAGCATTAAAAGAGTGCTTTTGAAATTTCCTTTTCTGTTGACCAAAGGACTCATCAAAAGATTTATACTGAAATACCTGATTTTTGATTTTAATATGGCCTCTGTTTACACCCTGATAGGTTTTCCAATGCTGATTTGGGGTATTGTTTTTGGTGTTTTTAAGTGGATTGAGAACTCACATCTGGACGTTTCAACACCAACCGGAACAGTTATGATGTCAGTATTGCCTCTTATTTTGGGCACACAGTTCATTCTCGCTGCTATCAATATTGATATACAATCTACACCAAAAAGTGATTAGAGAATTGTGATGTTCAGCTGTTTCTGATGACTGACTTCCTTTATTTCACTCACCAGAGTACGAAATATTTTGAAATAATATCCTAAAACAGAGGTAAGGCTTATTTAATTTTGTTGATTGTTCAGTTTACAACATCCCTGTTTTTAATACTTTAAGAAGAATTATTCTTGAAAATAAACGCGCTTAACCCGTCTTGAAATTCCTGTGAGTATCTCATAGGGAATTGTTCCTGCATTCCGAGCCAGCTCATTTAGTGAATGGTTATGGTCAAAAACGACTACTTCATCTCCTTCATCCGCATCAATTCCAGTAAGATCAATCATGCACATATCCATACAAACGTCACCAATGATAGGGGCTGCACTATTTTTGACAAATAATTGTCCTCTGCCGTTGGACAGAGAACGCGGGAGCCCATCAGCATAGCCAATCGGAACAATTCCAATTTTACTCTTTTGATTGGTATAACTGCTTCTATTATATCCAATACTTTCACCGGCTGACACCTCTTTAATTTGTGTAAGGCTCGATTTTAATGAAACCACAGTCTCAATTTTCCCCTCTTCCTGCTTGGTAACAGGTACCCCATAAACGCCAATTCCAAGTCTTACCATCTCGAAGTTTGCTTCCGGAAAACGGCTTATTCCAGCAGAATTTAGAATATGCCGATCAAAAGAGTGGGATAATTTCTCGCGCAAATATTGACAATTATTCTTAAACATGCCTATCTGCTGATGGGAAAAAACATCATGTTGTGCATTATCGCTGGCAGCTAAATGCGAAAAAACAGATTGTACCTTAAGCAGAGGATTTGCCAAAATCCTTTCAGCCAACTCCGGGAGTTCACGTTCATTAAATCCAAGTCTGTGCATGCCTGTATCCAGCTTCACATGGATCTTGACTGGCTTCTTTTCTACATCTATTCTATTGATTGCCAATTCCAAAAGATCAAGTATTCTGAAGCTGAACACTTCAGGTTCCAGTTCATGTTTAAGCATGGCATCAAAACTATGCTCTTCAGGACTCATAACCATAATGGGCAAACGAATGCCGGCATTGCGCAACTCAACTCCTTCATCAGCATATGCTACTGCAAGATAATCCACATGATGAAACTGTAACACATTCGCAATTTCATAGCTGCCACTTCCATAGCTAAAAGCCTTCACCATTAGCATGATACGTGTATTTGGTTTTATCAGTGACCTGTAGTAATTGAGATTTGCAATCAGGTTGTTGAGATTAATTTCAAGTACCGTTTCGTGTGCTTTTTGTTGTAAAAGCTGGCTTATGCGTTCAAAGCCAAAAATACGCGCACCTTTGATAAGAACAGCCTGGTTTTGAAAATCGGAAACTGAAACAGACGAGAGAAATGCCTCAGTAGTATCATAAAACTTTGAATTTATTGAAAAAATTTTGGTCTGCCGTTTCAAAGCCGGGCCAATTCCAATCAGACTTTTAACACCCTTGGAGGAAAGAAGTGATGCAATCTGACTGTACAGATCACTTTCATCCCTCCCACTTTCAAGTATGTCAGATAAAATAACACTATTGAATCGATGTTGGTTTTGCTGGTTTAAAAAATCAAGTGCGATAGCAAGAGAATGAACATCAGAATTATATGTGTCATTGATAATCGTACAGTTATTGATACCTTCCTTCAGCTCCAGTCGCATTGCTATCGGGTTTAGCAAAAGCATCCTCTTTGCAATTATCGAAGGATCATAATCAAGCAAAAGCATAACACACCAGCAATGGATAGCATTTTCGATGGAAGCATTATCAATGAAAGGAATGCTGATCACCATTGCCTGATCGCGAAATTCAGCATCGATTTTTGTTTGACGTGATGATTTTGTGATTCCTTTAATATTCAATTCAGCATCGCCTTTACTGCTCCAAGTAAACGATTTGATGGTATGTAATAATTGCGAACGAATGATTCCTGACTGAACTTCTGTGTGATCGCTGCAATAAACCAAAGTGTTAACTTTGGTAAAAAGCTTCAGTTTTTCACCCACTTTTTGCTTCAGATGGATAAAATTTTCATTGTGCGCCGGCCCTATATTTGTAAACACACCGATTGTGGGTCTTATAATTGCTTGAATTGCATCCATTTCACCAGGCTCAGAAATTCCTGCTTCAAAAATAGCCAATTGATTGCCAGGCTCAATTTGCCAAACCGAAAGGGGTACGCCAATCTGAGAATTAAAACTTTTTGGACTTCTGACAATCTGTTTATCTGGTGACAAGAGTTGAAACAACCATTCTTTGACGATTGTTTTGCCATTACTCCCTGTAATTCCAATGACAGGTAAATCAAATGACTGCCTATGCCATGCTGCCAACCGTTGCAGGGCATGCAATGTGTTTTTTACCTTTAAAAAACGAACATCTTTTGGTAAATCATTTGTATCATCGGGCAGATGATCTACAACAAAATTTCTCACTCCTTGCCCAATGAGAAGGTGGATGTATTTGTGACCATCATTACGATTGGTCTTCAATGCAAAGAACAAACACCCATCCGGACTGATCATTTGCCGGCTGTCGATAAGCAAATTACTTATCAAAACTTTATGTTCATCCTTTTGAACAAGTTCAGCATTCAATTGCCTTGCTATAACGTCCAAAAGATAAGGCTTTTGGTCTGACATGGTTGATTATAAATTGGGTAAAACACCAGGCTTAAGCTGGGTGGAAATCAACTCCTCGTGTTGCCAGCGGTTGCGTATAATATCCATTGCAAGGTATATGGACTGCCTGAATGCCTGTTCAGATGCCAGATTTTTTCCTGCAATCTCATAAGCAGTTCCGTGAGCTGGAGAAGTACGAACAATTGGCAGTCCGGCAGTAAAATTTACACCTCCGTCAAAAGCAATACTTTTAAAAGGAGCCAATCCCTGATCATGGTACATGGAAAGAACAGCATCGTATTTTTTCCATGTTGATGCTCCAAAAAAGCCATCAGCAGGGAAAGGGCCAAATGCAAGTATCCCTTTTTCTTTTCTCACTTTTTCTATCGCAGGAATAATCACTGTTGTTTCTTCATTGCCAATAAGGCCCCCATCACCAGCGTGAGGATTCAGTCCAAGAACAGCAATTTTAGGTTTAATAATACCAAAATCGGTGATCAAACTTTGGTTGAGGATTGTTATTTTTTTTATCAGCAACGGAATTGTTATCCTTTCAGGCACTTCCGAAAGAGGCACATGACCGGTAATAGTCCCTACCCTGAGATCGTTCCATACCATCAGCATCAATGGTTCTCTATTATCAAAGTGTGAAGAGAGATATTCTGTATGTCCAACAAAATCAAATAACTCTGACTGAATATTTTGTTTGTTTATTGGTGCTGTAACAAGAACATCTATTAAATCATTTTTTAAGTCAGCAACTGCCATCTCAAGCGCCTGATAAGCCGCTTCACCAGCAACAGAAGTACTTTCACCAATATCAATTTTCAGGTCATTCTCAGTACAGTTGATAATGTTCAAGCGTTTTGCATTTGCCTGAGAGGCATCTTTTATCAGGCTAAATGAAAACTCACCTACACTGAGATTTTTTTTATGGTAGGAGGCAACTCTGGAATGACCGTATACGATAGGCGTAAATAATTCCAACATTCGTAAATCAGAAAGCGTCTTAATAATCACTTCATAGCCAATACCGTTGATATCGCCCTGTGTTATCCCAATCCGAATGCGCTTTTCGGTGCTTTTTGCACTATTTGTTTCCATAACCTGGTTCTGTCATTTATGCAGCAAAGTTATGCATTTTTAACGAAGTCATCAGTCGAATATAAAGCTGACAGCCAAAATGTATAGGGTTAAAAAATTTACATCAAATTGAAATGTTTTTCTATAGATGAAGCCTTCATTTGCATTATTCTTTGAAGGAAATTATTGCTGTTATTGTCCCTTCCATTCCAAAATGATTTTAACAACTCGGCCAATAATTCCTAACCCGGCAATACCGATTAGATTGCACAGTTTTACTGGTGTAGCAATTATTAGTTTAAACCGTATTATCCTTTTGAAAAAATTTTATTATTTTCTCATTTGGATTAAAATGTCGAGCATTTTCTGTGCAGCTTCCGAAATAATAGTTCCAGGACCAAATACTGCCACAGCACCTGCATCATAAAGGAATTGATAATCCTGATGTGGAATTACTCCGCCGACAATAACCATAATATCTTCGCGGCCAAGCTGCTTCAATTCTTCTATCACTTGTGGAACCAGCGTTTTATGGCCTGCTGCCAGACTTGAAACGCCCAAAATGTGAACATCGTTTTCAACTGCCTGGCGGGCTGCTTCAGCAGGCGTCTGGAACAAAGGTCCGATATCCACGTCAAAGCCAATATCGGCATAACCGGTTGCAACAACTTTGGCACCTCGGTCGTGACCATCCTGTCCCATTTTAGCAAT
This sequence comes from Bacteroidetes bacterium HGW-Bacteroidetes-1, assembly GCA_002842755.1. Taxonomy (GTDB): domain Bacteria; phylum Bacteroidota; class Bacteroidia; order Bacteroidales; family F082; genus JALNZU01. The sequence goes on from PHDU01000014.1 coordinate 75,892, forward strand.
CATGATACGAGGACGACGTCCTTCCAGTTTAGAAAATTCATCAGCCATAGCACATGCTTTCGCAAAACTTTTGTCACCGCGACTTTCAAAAGAGTAAACCCCAGAAATTGAACGAATTACAGCTTTATAACGCCCAAAAACATTTTCACATGCGGTTGAAATCTCGCCTAAAGAGGCTCTTTTGGAGGCGGCATCAATTGCCAAAGCGAGGAGATTGCCTTCGCCGGTTTCACAAGAACGTGTAATAGCGTCCAATGCTGCAACTACCTCTGCTTCATTGCGGTTGGCACGAAGTTTTTTTAATCGCTCAATCTGCGAAAGTCTCACGGCAGTATTATCAATATCCAGAATATCAATAGGATCTTCCTTTTCAAGGCGATATTTATTTACACCAACGATGATGTCTTTGTTCGAATCGATACGTGCCTGCTTTCGTGCGGCAGCTTCTTCAATACGCATTTTTGGAAGTCCGGTTTCAATGGCTTTAGCCATTCCACCCATCGATTCAACTTCTTCAATGTGCGCCCATGCTTTTTCAGCCAATTCCTGTGTTAGTTTCTCAACGTAAAAAGAACCTGCCCATGGATCGACAGCTTTGCAAATGTTGGTTTCTTCCTGCAAATAAATCTGCGTGTTTCGAGCAATTCTGGCAGAAAAATCTGTTGGTAAGGCGATGGCTTCGTCCAGTGCATTGGTATGAAGCGATTGTGTATGTCCAAGCACCGCACCCATGGCTTCTACACATGTGCGTGCAACATTATTAAATGGATCTTGCTCAGTCAGACTCCATCCAGAGGTTTGTGTATGTGTACGCAGAGCCATCGATTTTTCAAGTTTGGGATTAAATTGTTTTACAATTTTAGCCCAAAGTATCCTTGCAGCCCTCAGTTTTGCAATCTCCATGAAATGATTCATTCCCAAAGCCCAGAAAAAAGACAATCTTGGAGCAAAGGCATCAATATCCAATCCGGCTTTTAGACCTGTGCGAATATAATCCAATCCGTCAGCAAGCGTATATGCGAGCTCAATATCGGCTGTTGCGCCAGCTTCCTGCATATGATACCCTGAAATGGAAATGGAATTAAACTTTGGCATTTTTTGTGAAGTAAACTCAAAAATGTCGGCAATGATACGCATAGATGTAGTAGGTGGGTAAATGTATGTATTACGCACCATAAATTCCTTTAAAATATCATTTTGGATTGTTCCTGCCAACTCCTCAAGTTTTGCACCCTGCTCCAATGCTGTTACAATATAGAACGCCATGATTGGAAGCACAGCCCCGTTCATGGTCATGGAGACCGACATTTTATTGAGTGGAATCTGGTCGAAAAGAATTTTCATGTCAAGAATAGAGTCGATTGCCACACCTGCTTTTCCAACATCGCCTACAACTCGTTCATGATCTGAGTCATACCCCCTGTGTGTGGCCAGATCAAAAGCAACCGACAATCCTTTCTGGCCGGCAGCAAGATTTCGGCGATAAAATGCGTTAGAATCTTCGGCAGTCGAAAAGCCGGCATACTGCCTGATGGTCCATGGTTGCAACACATACATTGTGGAGTATGGCCCGCGCAAAAATGGCGCGATACCTGCAGCATATTGAAGATGCTCCATACCTTCAAGATCAGCCAGATTATAAGCAGGTTTTAACAGAATATGTTCAGGGGTCTCCCAGTCTGGTGATACCCCATTTTTATGTTCCCATTCATCAGGACGCATTTTGGCCAATGGAACATTTTTTATGTTGATATTTTTGAAATTAGGTTTCATGGTTTTCAATTTAATTAATGCAACTATTCATGGATGCCCAGCCGTTTCTGCAGAGATACCAGAGTTTCGAGCACATTAGATTTTACATGTATAAAGTACTGCATTCCTGAGGCTTTTAATATGTCGACCAGCTCAATCGGATAGCCGGCCAAAGTAACAATAGTTTCATCTTTAAGCGCCTTGAAAATAAGTGAGGCATTATCGGTGTATTCTTCATCGGAACTACAAATAACAACTATCTCTGGTTTCTCATCACGTACCTTTTGTATTCCCTCTTCAATGGTTTTGAACCCATAGTTGTCAATAATTTCAAAGCCGGCACAGGCAAAGAAGTTGGATGCAAATGTAGCTCTTGCTTTTCGCATTGCGAGATTGCCATAGGTAAACATCCAGACTTTAGGTCTTTGATTTGTTCTGCTGAAAACATCAGTTGCGTATCTTAATACTTCAATAGCCTGAGCTCCCCTGTAGGTTTTTATGGTTTCTATTTCAGCTTCAGGATTGGTCTTATCTTCCACATTGAGAACATTCTTTTCCAAATCAATTGACAACTTCTCATGCATATTGGGATATTGATTGGTGCCAAGAAGAATTTCGCGCCTTGTGGCAATGTTGAGATCGCGTTTGCTTGCACTTTCAAGAATCGTTTGCTGAATAGTGTTGCTGCGTAATGCTTTTATGAAACCCCCTTCTTCATTGATCTTTAGAAATATTTTCCATGCTTCTTCTGCCATCAGGTTAGTTAGATTTTCTATGTAATATGAACCTGCAGCAGGATCGGCTACTTTATTGAAGTAGGATTCTTCTTTTAGAATAAGTTGTTGATTGCGCGCAATACGTTCAGAAAATTCAGTTGGCTTTTCATATGGAGAATTGTATGGCATTACTTTAAAAGAATCAACACTGCCAAGTATGGCCGACATTGTTCCGGTTGTTGAGCGAAGCATATTTACATGTGAATCATAAACGGTATAATTCCAGGAAGTGTTTTCTGCATGGATGTACATTCTGCCGTTAAGTGCATCATTCAGTCCATAAGCATTCACGATATGTGCCCAAAGAAGACGGTAGGCACGAAGCTTTGCCATTTCCATGAAATAATTGGAACCAACAGCTAAATTAAATTTTATTCGGGGAGCTACCTCTCCAATGAACAATCCTTTATCTGTAAGTCTTGTCAGATATTCGCTCCCTGCCGCAAGGGTGAAAGCCATTTCCTGAACCAGACTGGCCCCAGCATTGGCAAAAACATGACCATTAACAGTGATTACCTTAAAATTAGGAATGGCTTTTCCTGCTTTGATAAGCTCATAAGCTAAATTGAGATCGGCTTCGTCATTGTTGTACCAAACTCCACGTTTGGCAAAGCGCATCAAAGGATCAAAATCGACTGAGCCTGTAATCTTTTCAAGAGGTCGATTGTATTTTCTAACCAGATTGTCCATCATTGCTACAAGCTCGATTTGCTGTGAAGTATGGAAGAAATTGATTTCAGCAATATCTGCCCTGATATTTTTCAAAAGCGATTCGATATCATCAATTGAATATTTTTTTTTGCAATCCAATTCAAAGCCAAGTGAATCAATGCCTTTCATAAGTAGTTCGAGGGCTTTTTCATTGGCTGTTTTGATGTCATCGACATAAATATCCTGACGCACCAACCATTCATTACCAGTTTTACTGTTTCCTCTGACAAACGGGAAATCACCCGGAAAAGCCTTCACCCACTGAATATTTTCCAGATGCTCAGCACGATAATAAGGCTTAACATTGATTCCTTCATTTGTTCTCCATATGAGTTTTTTCTCATAATCAGCTCCTTTAAGATCTTTTTGAATCTGCTCTTCCCATTGTTGGGTTGAGATGGGAGGAAATTCATTGAAGAGCTTTTTAACCTGATTCTCCATATTAAATTTTTATTTCCTGTTATTATCGGTTTGATAAAGCCATTGATAAGTTTTAGCAAATGAAGCAGGGAACTTTAGCAATCATGGCCGAATCATTGTGATGGCAAAATTAAGACAAAAAGGCGAAAAGTTGTTCTATTCGTCCAAATTATTGTTAACAAATTAACAGAACCAAGATGTTGAATGAATTTAAACGTGTTTATGGCAAACTTTTTATCAGTGCATAAACAGCAAAAGAGGCAAGCCAATGAGCGCCTGCATACTCGCCTGAATCCATTTTTTCGTAGCTGTAGTTAAAATGCTGAGTGCCCAATGCAATCATGTTTTCGTTTTTCAATTGCTTTCCCATTTCGAAAAGACACCAGGCACGATTAAAATTTAAACCATCCAGGTGAGCAAGTTTACCATCACTACGGTCACTTACAATGGCAGGAATCAAATATTTATTTGGGTGCTTTTCAAAATTGGGTAAAAAGTTTTTTAACCATATTCTATATTCTTTTTCTGGCAGAACTTTCATCATCAGTGAAGCCTCCTGTAAACATGGGGAAATAAAATCAAAACCTCCAGGCTCCCAGCTTAATGGACAATCTCTGTCATCTAAGAAATATTCTTTAGACTTTTCTTCAATTTTACGTGCGAGTGGTTCATCATATTTTATGGCATAATCATAAGCAAGCGACATACCAAAAGCAATATTGCTGTGCTCTCCCACGCGGATTGGATAATTCAGTTTGTCGAGAAAACCGATAAACTTGCCTGTAATCAATTGTGTCAAAGGATGCAGATTTTTGTATAATTGATTGCCTTCAGGACTATCCCATTCGCGAAGTGTTTCATCAAGTTTTAGCAGCCAGGCCCATCCATAAGTGCGTTCAAAATCCTTGTTATGTTTATCATCAAAAAAAACCAGTTCTTTTTCAATGTTTTCGACAGTGATATTTTTCATCAATTTTTGCAGGACGGCTTCACGGTGCTCAAATTCCGGAAAATGCTTTAGAATTGTAACCAGTGTCCAATGTCCGTGGACTGAAGAATGCCAGTCGAAGCAGCCGTAAAAAGCCGGATGCAAAACTCGTGGTGGCGCCAGATAACTATCATCACCAAGTACCTGCCCTAATTTATTTGGATATTCCTGATTGATACATTCAAATGCAAAGTGATAAAGGTATTCTGCTTTTTTTTGATCGAATCGTAAAAGATTCTCTATATTACTCGTTTGCGCAATGACAAGAGATGTAATGAAAGAAAAGAAAATAACGAAGGATAGAATACTTGATTTCATATTGAATCATTTTGAGTGCAACTACATTTTCTCAGAATTTTGAAACAGAGCTGCAAGTTCTGAAATTTTTAGCACTCTACTGACATCTTCAATTTGAATCCATTTTTTTAATTGGTTTTTTGGACAAAAATTGAATGAATTCTTATTGTTTCAATATCTTCATGAAATACCTTTGGTTTTCATCCTTAATTTCAATAAAGTATAGCCCTTCCGGCAGAGCTGCATCCAGCGTAAAGTAAAATTCATTCAAGCCGGAATTCACATTTCCAGCGAATAGCGATTGAATCGGTTTTCCATTCATTTCAAATAATCCGACTTTAACATTTTGATACTTCATACTTGAAAAACTGAGGCGAAACTGCTCTTTTGCAGGATTAGGGCTAATCGAAATATCCGAAATCACAGACTGATTTTCGTTTACTCCGGTGAGCTGAATGAAGTCGAAATAATTGATGTTAAATCCATCCGTGTAGGCAAACACTTTCATAACGTAATTACCTTCCTCAAGATAGAGGTTGGTTGAAAAATCGCGCCAGGTTTGCCATCCATTTGTTGATGTAAAAGGAATATTAGCATGTATTGAATCGTTAAAAAGGAAGAAAAGTGTACCTGAATTGAAACCGGCAATCCGGCTGACCAGTTTATAGTTAACAGAAGTATTTACTTTAATAAAATACTTCATGTAATCACCTTCTTCAATCCAGCCAACGTTAAGCCCTCCACCAATATCGGTGCAGTTTTCTGTCCCTATTCCTGACATTTCGAAGAAATCTTCAGCCTCAACTTTTCCTGGAACAGCATGAGGAAGGCCGTAGTCGATTAGTGCATTATAAACAAAAAGATCACTAAACGGAGTCAGTTGCAAATCATTTGAACTAATCCCATTTCCATTGTAAGAAATGGAAACGGATAATCCTGATGCCTCAACGGTATTGATCAACTGAATTTCCAGCATGCTTGCATCGAAAGCAGTAGAAATCACAGTAGTGTATGCATTAGAGATAGCAACATCATTAATTTTGACAGTAAAATCGTTAGGAGAGGTTGATAAGCTGGTTATATTATCGCTTAGGGAAAGGATAATTTTATTACCTGATTTATCGAGCAAAGCAGCATAAGGTTTGAGCTCGGTACTTGTTGATGTTTCGGGGAAACTTTGGAGTCCATGTTTATATTCAAACAATGGATTATAATTTTCATCCCCAAAATTAACCGGCACCTGATTCATATTTCCAGGCCATGTGTGAGTAAGTTTCCCTTTTGGCTGAAAGTCACCAAAAAGAACATCAGCAACCCCATTGCCTTCAGTGCCAGGCAGCCATGCAGCGATAAATGCATCTGTGTATGGAAGAATTTCGCCAATAATCATGGGACGTCCTGACACTAAAACTGTAATTACCGGAATACCTTTTTCTTTTAATGTCTTAATAAGGTTAACATCCGATTGATCAATGTTTAAAGATGTTCTGTCACCAGCACCTTCAGCATAAGGAGTTTCGCCAATAACAACTACTGCAATATCAACTGCCTGCGTTGTAGTACCATTAGGAGAGAAAATCACCTGACCTGCTGCAGCCATATTTTGTATTCCGGTCAGGATTTTCGTTCCGGTAGTAATATCTCCCGTAGATCCTTGCCACGAGATAGTCCAACCCCCGCACTGACTTCCCAGATCATTGGCCTTACTACCAGCGACGAGAATTTTTTGATTTTCTTTTTGAAGTGGGAGCACGTCATTTTTTGCAGAAAGTAATACCAGGGATTCTCTGACCGCCTGACGTGCTACAGCTCTGTGCTCCGTTGAACCTACACTGGATAAAAGCGAATTGTCTGCAAAAGGTTTTTCAAAAAGATTTAACAAAAATTTCTGTTTCAAAATTCTTTTCACGGCATCATCAATGCGAGCCATACTTACTTCGTTGGTTTGTACCAGATCTTTAAGAATACTGATAAAATAAATATATCGGTCCGGTACCATCACCATGTCAACACCAGCATTAACAGCCCTTTTTACCGCGGTACGATAATTTTCATTGATCTGATCCACACCTTTCCAGTCGGAAATAATGAAGCCTTCAAAACCTAATTCGTTTTTTAAAACGTTTGTAATCAGATAATCATGACCGTGAAGTTTTTGCCCATTCCAACTGCTATAGGATACCATGATTGAGCCAACACCAGCTTCAATAGCGTCAATATATCCTGCCATGTGAATTTCCCTCAGCAAAGCTTCACTTAGAACAGTGTTTCCCTGATCGGTTCCATTAATGGTACCGCCATCCCCTACATAGTGTTTGGCACATGCCAGAACTGTTTCGGGGTCATCTAAATCATTCCCCTGCAAACCAAGAACAGATGCCGAAGCCATGAGTTTCTGTATTTCTGGAGTTTCACCAAATCCTTCATAGGTTCTGCCCCATCGCTCGTTGCGCACAACAGCAATACAAGGGCTGAAAGTCCAGTCAATTCCAGTTGCAGCAACCTCTTTGGCAGTTACTTGATTTACGGTTTTCACCAGATCAGCATTCCATGTGCAACCCAAACCAATATTGTGCGGAAAAATAACTGCTCCAAACACGTTGTTATGTCCATGAACAGCATCAACGCCATAAATCAACGGAATTGCCAACCTTGTTTGCAGAGCAAATGATTGATATTGATTGTACATATTGGCCCAGGCCAGCGCTGTATTTGGCGTTGGTGCAGATCCCCCGCCACTCAGCAAAGAGCCAAGCTTGTAAAAGGCAATATCATTGTTGCTTTCAAGTGCACCTCTTTCTGCCTGTGTCATTTGGCCAATCTTTTCATCAAGCGTCATGATGCTAAGCAGGCTATCCACTTTTTGGTCAATGGTTGTGTTCTGCGAGAAGACGTATATACTGGCAAAAGAAATGAGTGTCAAAAAGAAGAATTTTTTCATGCTTTCAATATTTTAAGGTAAAATTAAACTTAATAACTTGTTTTAGCCTTATGATTGTATACATCAAGATTACATCTTAGCCATAACATGCTTATAATCAAAAGTTTTATTTTTGCTATACGGAAAACAATTGAAGTAAAAAGCCTGACTATTTTTAATAATCAGGCTTTAGTAACTTTAAGGAAGTTTGAATGATTAGTCAATCATCACAACTAGATAGCGTGATGCGCTCCAAAAATCATCTGAATGGATGATGATCAGGCTATCAATACTATTTTCCCCTGTAAACTGGTAACTTGCAGCAGGATGAATAGACAATAAACGTGCTTTTTTACTGAAAACCGGCAGGGCGCGAAGATCGCGCTGATCAGCAGGAGTAAACAAAGATTTGTCGAAATCATCGCCAACTTTACTGCTTTTACCGATACCGATGAACCCTCCTTCTTTTACAACAACATTTTTTTCTTCAAGATATTTTTTATTACCAACGATATACCAAACCTTATTTTTTTCAATGGTTTGCTTTTCAATGACAACTTCTTTTTCTCTACCTAGTTTCTCAAGAGCTACTAAATTTGTTTCAAGGTTTTTAATGACCAGTTTTTTATTTGACAAATCTTCCTTTAAAAGGCTTATTTCAGCATCTTTTGTTTCAATTTGAGAGTTAAGATTGACAATCATCAAATCGAGTTCACTGTTTTTCACACCTGAAGATTTCAATTGCTTTTTGAGGTCTTCAACCATTTGTTTGTTCTTGAGAAGTAATTCATAGATAGCATCAATATCGCTATTGATTTCATCCTCTTTGCTCTTACGGTTTTCGGGGGTTGTTTCTGAAAGCTGATTGATCAGTCTTTCCTTCATCTTGATTTCCTCAAGATTTTGTTGAATTGCGTTGAAGGTTTTAACATAAGACATTGAGATAGTATCTTTTTCGAAGCTTACAGTTTTAATACTGTCTGCATAGACTGTTAAACGATCTATTTCTTTTTTGTACTTTTCAGTACATCCTGAGTAAACGACAATCATCGAGATTACGATGATTAGTTTTCCTGCTTTTTTCATTGTAAATGTGTTATTTGTTTGAGCACAAAGATACAACGAAAGGAAGCGCCTAAAAGTATAAAGTAATAAAAAACAAAATGATGACCCTTTCGCTCTGATTTTAGATAATTCAATGAGGAGACAAAAAATAATTCTTAATCCTCATTTAAGTAAGAAAACAATATCTCTAAAATGGGAATACCTTGTGTGATTTAGGAATTTTGAAGAGGAACAATCTCGTCCATTTTGAAATGCTGCAAAACAGCAGTGCTATTTTTGGAAAATAACAATATATAACCACCACCACCTGATCCACATAATTTCATAAAATATTCTTTTGATTCCAGGCCGCTTATCCACTGTTTGGACAGGTTTTCAGGAATCATGGGTTTAAGGTGATCAAACTGAAATTGTGAAATCTTTTCTAAAGCTGTAAAAAAACCTGATCTATCGCCAGAAAGCAGGCTCTCAACAGCATTATTAACGGAAGGAATCAATGTGCCGTTCACCTTTTTAAAAAAACTATAGGAATGCATTTGTTGCCTGAAATAAGCAACCAGAGGCCCTGTTTCAGCAGTTAAGTTGCTATCAATTAAATATATGTTCTGGTTATTAAGATTTAGCTGTGCAGAGTGAATTTGTTTAAACTCATCCACCAAAATGGGAGCTCTTAGGTAGCAAGCCAATGGATCGAGGCCAGAACTGTTCCCATGAAAAAAGGATTCCAATGATGCAAGTTGTTGTTGAAGCAATTGAAGATCATGATCAACTTTTATACTGGAAAAATTATCGTAAAGTGCCGCAACCAATGCGCCGGAACTTCCAGCACCATATCCCTGAGGAATATGTGATCTGAAAAATAATCCCTTTTCTAATTCCTGCTCCAAATCTTCAAAACTTAAAAGCTCATTTGTGTTTTTAACTGTTAAAAGATGGGAGATATATGCTTTAAGATTATTTCGTGCTTTGTAATCACTCACATTTAGACTATTATCATCTTTTTCGGCATAACTCCATTGGGCTGAATAGCGTTCAAAAGGCACAACAAGGGCTTTAGAACCCAACAGAACGCTGTACTCACCAAACAGCATTACCTTTCCATGATATTTTTTTTCTGTAAGATTCAAGTTCTAAACTAGTTGTGATGGTCCATTTCCAACCCTATCTGAAATCCATTGGTTGCTTTGACAAAATTCTAATAGATTTTCCTGAATAAACTGTTCAACCTGATTACGATACGCATCAGGATAGAGCAAGTGAAGATTCGGTCCAGCATCAAGCGTAAAGCAAAGCGGGATTCCAGTATTTTTACGGAAATCTCTAACTATCTGGATAGTAGCCAGCGTATTTGGCTGTATTAATATGAAAGAGGGGCTTGAGGTCATCATGAGTGCATGAAGCTGCAATGCTTCTGATTCAGCAATTTGAATAAATGATTCCAGATCACCCTTTTTCATTGCATGAAAGAGTGAAACAGTATTCTTTTCTGCTTCTGAATAGCGTGCTTTTGCATAAGGATTATTTTCCATCAGCGAATGTCCCGACCTACTCGAAACAGACTTGGTTTTAGCACTTATAATCAAGATGCTATCATGATACGTTTTGAAAAGCGGGTGGATTTCATTTTCAAGGGGAATTGCAAATTCATTGTTGCTACCAGCAATGCTTCCCGACTCGCCCCATAAACTCGCATATGGAAATACTGATCTGGCAGCACTACCTGAAGCCAGTCGAGAAAAAAATGACGCTTTTTGAAGATATTCATCCTCGCTACGTTTACCAGTAACAATATTGCTTTCAATAGTGAGCAGGCACATTACCAAGGCACTCATTGAAGAAGCAGAAGAAGCAATGCCGGAAGAATGAGGAAAGGTGTTTTTACTTTCAATTCTCAGATGGAGTTGATTGAGAAAAGGGAAAAAGGCAAGGTTTTTAATTAAATAGCGTTCAATCTTTTTGCCGAAATCAGGCTCTGATTTTCCATCAAAATAAAAATCAAGACTGATGCCCAAATTATTTTTTGTAGTGTATTGAATGGAAGTTTCGGTATGTGCGATGCTCAGTGTTAGACTTATAGAGGGATTATTTGGCAATTGATTGTCATGTTTTCCCCAATATTTTACGATGGCAATATTAGACGGACTTTGCCATGAAGTTATTCCATTAAAATCTTTGATATTTTTAATATCAACCGCCTCAGTAATATACTTTTGATGCAAAATTGTTTTCACAGCAAGACTAATTTATTTTACGAGTTCATTGTACTTAAAAATAGTATCAAGGCCTTTTTCAGAGAAATACTGCCTGACATAATCATCTCCCTTATCTGTCATAGCCAGTATAAAATCTCCACCCCAAGCACCTAATGATTTGAGGGAGCCATTGAAGTTGGTAAAAAGAGTATTCAGTTTTGATTGAAGCAAAATCGCTGAGATAATATCTTCGTGAAGATTCATCAAAATACAAAAACGATTAAAATCTTTTATTGATGCAGCTTCCCGAGTGATGTCGGAAATCTCGTTAACGGCAGCATCAAGATTCTGATTTTCTGTAAGCAGATTAAAATCACGGATGCCATGCGCAGAGTCTTTCTTTTGTCCCCTATAAATAAAAAATAAATTTTTAGAAAAATCAGGATGAAAATCAACGGGTTGACCAAAGGGACGGCCTTGCTTTAACTGAAAGAAAAGTGGCTGGGAGGCGTTGGCACAGGCAATATCATAACCTGATCCACCCATTGAAAGCTGAAGTAAAGTGTAAGGATCCGTTTTAGTCCATTTTGCCAGATTGGCAATAAGTGTTGAACTTGAACCCAGTCCCCATTGAGGTTCAAAACCAAGTCGTGTAACAATCCTATAGCTCGTGGTGCCATCGAAGAATTCTGGCTTCAACTGTTTCAATGTCAGCAGTATCAATTGCAACTTAGCACTTTTGGGACGATCATCTGTCGCAATGATGTCAAAACTTGGAAGTTCAAAAGTTGTTTTGAACCATATTTTATCTGGAGCAAAAGCAAACCATGTAATATAAGGATGTCCTGATCCTTCAAATGTTTCTATTTCAAGCGATTGCTGCCTTTTTAGAGGAAGAGCAAGAGACAATGCCCCACGCAAAACTAAATATTCTCCTGTGAGAAGGAGCTTTCCGTTGGATTTGAAAATTTCAGGTTGGATTGCCATTATTTTCTTAAAGAAGCAATGTATTGTCCGACACTGGCAAATGAAACTTTCTGATCTTTAAAATGCTCTACTGCAGCATTTTTTTCGCCATCAGTAGCCTTAAAATGATTGAGAATATTAAACAGGTGCATTTTCATGTGTCCGGCTTGAATTCCTTTAGTTGTAAGAGATTTAACAGCAGAAAAATTATTGGCAATACCCATTACTGAAGCAATCATCATCAACTCTCTGGCTGTAGGATTTCCAAGAAGCTCCAATGATTGTTTTGCAAGGGGATGCAAACTCGTTAAACCTCCAACAGTTCCAATTGCCATCGGAACTTCAAGAATAAACCGGAAAATCCCATTTTCAATTTCCACACGTGATAAACTTTGGTAATTGCCGTTTCTCGCTGCATAGGCGTGCCCAGCGGCTTCGATAGCACGGAAATCGTTTCCGGTAGCAATAGCAACAGAATCGATGCCATTGTAAATTCCTTTGTTATGGGTTGTGGCACGATAAACATCTACCTGAGCGATCTTGACAGCCTTTTCAAATTTATGAGCAAACGCTTCTCCGCCAAGTTTTTCATCCAGATTGTCCAATTGATCGAATGAACATTCAACCCAGGTTTTAACAACACATTCAGGCGTATAATTGGAAAGGATAGCCATAATGATTTCACATTGCCTGTGTTCGTCCGAAAGTTGAATTTGTTCGGAAAGGAATACTTTTAATGTTTGGCCAAATTCTTCAAGTACTGAGTTGATAAAGTTGGCTCCCATAGAGTCGACTGTCTCAAACGTAGTAAGAAGCTGATAGTAGTCATCAATTTGATCAGTCATGTTGATCAATTGGATGTCAACAATACCACCACCGCGCTTTTCCATGTTAGCAGTTATGGGCTTAACCGATTCGATGAGACGATTTTTCAGCAGAGGCAATAAATCAAAGAGTACCACGGCTTGGCCACTCCAGCTAAAATGTACCTGACCAACTTTTTTTGTGTCAATAATTTCGGAGTGAAATCCACCTCTTTCGCTCCAGAACTTGGCAGCTGCAGATGCAGCAGCAACAACAGAACTTTCCTCAATGACCATCGGGACAAGATAAGTACGGCCATTGATTACAACATTGGGGGCAATTCCATATGGAATATAAAAGTTAGTGATTGTATTTTCACTGAATTCATCAAATAGTTTTTGCTGATCTTCATCAGAATGCCAGAAACTTTTGAGCAGATTAACCACTTCACCGGGATTCTCAAAATATTCTGCAACAAGTTTTAATTTATCTTCCTTGAGCAATTTTGAAAAACCACTGATGATGATGTCTCTTTTCCTTCTCATTATTGAATTCGTGTTAGTTACACGGTAGGATGTTTGAATGTTAAACAAAGTAACGCAATAAAAGTTTAATGGTCAAATGAATTGTTCTGAAAATGAAGGTTTTTTTAAAGTTTTATGGAAAATAATTGCTTTATTGAATTTTATTTAGTCTTCATTTAAAATTTTAAAAAGTCTGAGCATGATTTTATCGATGTTGGATAAAAATACAAAATGTGATTATAACAATGATATTCATTTATCAGTTGATTTAAGTAAATTTGAACCGAAGTTCAACTTAGAAAATTATTACCCGTATGAACAACAACGATGTTTTAAGACGTATTCGGTTTATATTCGATTTTAGCGACACCAAAATGATGGAACTTTTTGCGTTGGGTGGCGAAGAAGCATCACGCGCTGAAATCAGCGATTGGTTAAAAAAAGAGGACGATCCATCCTTTCAGGGATTGTACGACAAACAATTAGCAGTTTTTCTGAGTGGTCTGATCATTGCAAAAAGAGGTAAAAAAGAGGGCGTTCAACCTACTCCAGAGAAGCGTCTCAACAATAATATTGTTTTTAGAAAACTGAAAATAGCATTGAACCTAAAGGACAATGATATTTTGGAGGTTCTCAAACTGGCAGGTATGCAAATCAGCAGTCACGAATTAAGTGCCTTTTTCCGCAACCCAAATCAAAGCCAATACAGGCCTTGCAAAGACCAAATTCTGCGCAATTTTCTACACGGGTTGCAATTAACCCATTTTGCAGCTATCCGGACATAAGATTATAATTTTCTGTTACTTCATTTTTTTTTGTTAGCGTTTTGGGCACTACAGATTTTTTTCGGATAA
>PHDU01000105.1 GCA_002842755.1 Bacteroidetes bacterium HGW-Bacteroidetes-1
TACCTCTCAATTCAAATCAAAAAATCAAAGAACGCTTATATTATATTTATTATCAAATGATTATAAAGGATATTAAAAAGTTAACGCATCACTAGTAATGGCTATTTATTAAATACGGACAAAATGTCAATAGAATTAATACATTAACCCTTAAAATCAATTAGTATGAAATTACAATCAATGATCCCGGTAGCTGCTATTATTATGGCGATGCTGGTTTTTACAAAATGTTCCAAAGAAGATTCATCTGATAGCAGTGAGCTGTTGAATCAGGAAGTATCCGAAGCCTTTCAATTGAAAGTTGGCAACAACATCAAGCTGTTTCTGAACAAAGTTGAAACTTACAAGCAAAATCCTTTGCTTAAAAACGATGAAACCATCCAAACCGACTCCGCTCTGTGGTATCTTGAATCGTGTTTCAACTACTCCTATGGTTTCCCGAACCAGTTTTACAAAAGCTTCAAAACTGACACCCTCTATTTTACGCTTGATCTTGCCGGCAATCAGCGCGTGAGCATGACGGCCCTGACCGCCAAATACGAACAAATGATTGATGAAGTAAGGCAGGTGTATCATGCAAGCGGTTTTGAACAAAAAGGCCTTTCGCTGATAAACCTGCAGTGGGCATCCACCTCGGCCGAAAGCATTAGCTTTATAGTGAACGTGGTAACGGGCGAAAAAACAGACAATACACCACCGCCACCAGTTCTTGCAGGTCCATTTGGGGATGAAGATAATTGGTGGTATGGAGAAATGGAAGGCCGCTGCGGTGAGTTTCTCATGGATTCTGATGCTGCCAAACAGCTTATGCTTGCCATGAATACTACCCTTCCCGACCCGGTAGGCAATTTCTTTGTCATCAACCCTACCACGATTGTAAGAACAGGTGGTGAGCCTGATGTAAGAAGGGAAACCGACCCAAATCCCACGGACAACCTGTATGACTATTACCTGTTCTTTGGCATAGAAGAAATAGGACCGGTTGAACTCTGTCTTTACCGGAATCCAATGAACACTTATTATGGTTACCTCCGTTATCTGCTGCTAACCAAGATCCGCAACGAAGAATTTGACCCAATATACAGCCTTATTAATGTTGAAGACATGGTGGGGAGTTGGAGTTTTGTAAATGAAACAACACGAAAATACTTTCATAAAGGTTGGTTCAATTATGGCATCAAAATCCACTATATGAACGAACCTGATTACCCGATCCAACTGGATTGATTTGGCGTTAGCCGGAATGATCCAATGGAACATTAACCACAATAATCGAATTTAGATGAAACATTTTTTTCTGACAATAATAGCGTTACAGCTCGGTTTTGCCTCTTTTGCCCAACATGCATTTGAGTTAACTTTCGGGGAATCCGGTGTTTTTGAAAGTATAATTCAAACAATTGACCATGATGGCCATTATTATGCCTTAGGCCACAAAGTATACCCTGGTAGCAATGAAAGAGCAATGGCGTTTTACAGGCTGGATTACTCCGGTGCTATCATAAACACAGTCGATTTCCCAAAACCTGATACTGCCTATCATGTAAAATTCTGCATACCTAAACCCAATGGTAATCTTCTATGTTTTGGATCACTGAAACATGTAGATAATCCCCTGAGGGGTCGACACACTTATGTTTGCGAGATTAGCCCGGATCTTGAACTTGTTTGGGAAAAAATGGACAGTATTGAAGAAGTTCACCTGCATGCAAGCCATTGGTTAAAGACTTTTCTCCTAACGCATGAAAATGAGGTTATCATCCAAGGCGCGGTTGACACCGTCCAATACGGACAAAACAATTTCATTTTTCTTGCAAAATACGACCTTGAAGGCAACAGGCTCGATTATAAGTCATTTATCAATTGTAAAGATAGTGAATATGGCAGTCTGATGCTGAATGCAGATAGCAGCGGTTTTTACCTTTTTGGTGAATTAACAGTTGAACCTGCCTACCGCACCTGGATCGAATTCGATTTTGCGTTTAACTATTTAGATAGTGGTACTCTTGAAACCAATTTCGGCCCAGCTTGGGCGCCTGTTACAGGCAGTTGGCTAAGCACTGGTAATTTCATTACAGCCAATAAGTTTAATGTGCCGGGCATGAATGTCAAAGGTTTAGAGATGCGGCTGTATAGCCCCGGTAAGCAATTGCTTAAGTCAACTGTTGTTTATCACGATAAAACCATTAGAATACCTGAACGCAAGGGAATGGGATTTATAGATGAGAACAACATCTGGGTTGCAACCTTTGAAGATATACCTCCTGATTTTTCGGGAGCGGAAAACATCAGGTTTTTTGTATTTGACAATGAGATCAACCTGAAAGGCTCAATGACCCAAGAAGGGGAAATCCGCTACTGGCTTTGGGATTTATTGGCAACCAATGATACCGCATGTATTGTTAGCGGTTTTGTAGGCGAGAACCCAGACGTCACCAATTATTATGACAACTACATTTTGAAGGTAAGGCTTAATGATGTGGTTACAGGCATCAACAAGCAAGAAAAGAAAGCGGGTACTTCCGTTGAAATATGGCCTGTTCCGGTAGGAGAAACATTACATCTTAAAAGCAATATTGATTCCGAACTGCTTATTATGAATGCAAAAGGCCAACAAATCAGCACACACCCCATAAAAAAAGGCTACAACCTCATTACTTTAACGGGGCTTTCATCAGGTATATATTTAATCGCCATCAGGCAAAATGAAAACATCATTGAAACATATAAAATCATTAAACAATGAAAAAGCAAACCAATTATATCGCAATTATTAAAATATCGCTAATCATCCTGGCAACTACTATGAATAGTAGTTTCTTATACAGCCAATGTGTAAGTTGCGATGGAACAACAATATCGGGGCTATTTCCCAGTGCAACAGGAAGATACACAAAGGCTACTGCAAATTATTCATTTGCATGAGGTATTTATTCAGAGGCAAATGGATCAGCATCTTTTGCTTTTGGTAATCGGGCATTTGCTGAAGGAGGAAGTTCAGCAGTTTTAGGTCAGTTTGCCAGAGTTAATACATCTACAGCAATGGTTTTTGGCGCAGGTTTTGATATCAACAACCCACTAATAAACAGCGAATATCATTCTTTAATGATCGGTTTTGGCTCCACCAAACCAACCCTTTTTGTTGGTAGGTCTATTGGTGTAAACAACACCGGCCGCATCGGCATAGGCAACATCACGGACCCGCAGGCAAAGTTGCATATCAAAGCTGATGCAAATGAAGATGCAAGTTTATTGCTTGAATCGAGTGATGCATATGGCCCCACTGCGAAATATATACAATTTACCAATGGGAAAAGCAGTATGGCAGAAATTCGGCTGGAATCTGATCGTAAATACAGCGTATTAAGGCTTCAAAATATCTCTGAAAGCTATAGCAGCAAAATGATTTTAACTTCCAACCAGTTTTTTATTGAAGGTAATGTTGGCATTGGCACCGACGACCCACAAGCCATGCTCGATGTGGCAGGCGAGGCTAGGGTAGGCGGCTTGTCGGTGAACGGTCTTTACAGCCTGCCTGCGTCACCCGGCAACCAAACCCAGTTTCTGCGCGGCGATGGCGTTTGGGCCGTGCCTGCAGGTGGCGGAGGTGGAAGCAGCTATTGGCTTCCATCGGGCAACAACATTTACTACAATGGAGGTAACGTTGGCATCGGTACAGCCAGTACAGATTATAAACTCACTGTAGCTGGCGGCATCCATGCCCGTGAAGTGAAAGTGACCCTTAATGCCGGTGCCGACCATGTTTTTGAGTCGGGTTACAAGCTCACACCTTTGCACGAACTCGAAAGCTTTGTGCTTGCCAACAAACGCCTGCCCGGTGTTGCCTCCGAAACCGAGATGTTGCAGCAAGGCCTCGACATGGGCAGCTTCCAGATAAAACTGTTGGAGAAAATTGAAGAACTGACACTTTATATCATTCAGCAGCAGAAAGATATGGAAAGACAGCAAAAAGAGATAGAGGCTTTGAAAACAGCTGTTTCAAAACCATAAAATCCTTTTTTAAGAACCTCTGAGTCCTGAAAAAAAACCAAAACCCGAAAAGCTATATGAAAAATATTGGCCCGTTTTTACTTTTTTTGCTGCTCTTTGTGGGCTACTCAAGCCACAGCCAGCAGACCGTGCATTTTGACTACGACCTTGCAGGCAACCGCGTGTTAAGATATATCTCCTCAAAAGAACTCAAAGCCGGCGACAGCTTGTTTCTGTCGCCCACCATGCCCGATATACCGATGGATGAGCTGGTGGCCGAAGGCGAAGCAGCCTTCATCGTGTATCCCAACCCCACGACTGATGGCATCACCATCGAAAATACGGGGATTGCTATCACGGGCAAGCTCAGCTACCAGCTCTACGACAGTCAGGGTAAGGTGCACCTACAGGGCGACAGCCCCAAAGCCAAAACCGCCCTCGACCTGCAACAACTGCAAGCCGGAACCTATCTGCTACGCCTTGGATACGATGGCAAAATGCAGGTTTTCAGGGTGATCAAGCAGTAGACCAATTGTAAGATCAATCCGCAAGTACAAACAACGAACCAAAAAATGATTGACAAATAGCCAAGATAAATTAGTATGAAAGCATTCAAAAGTCTTCTCATAGCCGCAGCAATGCTACCGGGAACAATAGCCCTTGGGCAGCACACCGGCACCAGTTTCACCCTCAACCAACCCATCACCGGCGGACAGCACAGCTACACCGCCACCGATTTCGTAAAACTCATGCCCGGCTTCAGGTATTTGCCCCAGGGAAGTGCGGATTATTTTATGGCCAACATTGGCGAGTCACTTGTTGTAGAACCGCCGGCAGAAGGGGTAACTGGGGGCGCGGAACCTGATGATCATGGCATTGTTGGAACGTTGCCAGGTAGTGTAATGGTTTCTGACCTTGGTAGTTCGGTTTATACTTTGCCTATCCAATTACCACCTGGTGTTTCAGGAATGGCTCCATCCCTTTCAATAGCCTATAATAGCATGGCAGGAAATGGCATGCTTGGCTGGGGGTGGAATTTAACTGGCTCATCTGCCATCAGTCGGACTGGTAAAACAATTTACCATGATGGTATTTTGGAGGGCATTAAATTTGATAATACCGATAACTTAAGCTATGATGGGAACAGATTATTAGAGATTGCAACGAATAGTTATGCCACTGAGATAGAGAATTTTTCAAAAATAATAGTTAAAGAATCCAATGATTATGGTCCTGTCTGGTTTGAGGTAATGACGAAAGATGGGAGGAAGCTACATTATGGAAATACTGCTGATTCAAGACAAAATGCTTCAGGAAAGAATCATGTGCTTGCCTGGTACTTAAACCATGTTGAGGATCGAATGGGAAACCAAATTGATTACACATATTATCAAATAGATGGCGGCATTCGCATTAGTAGCATTAAATACGGTGGAAATATTAAAACATCACAAGAACATATTTACGATGTGGTATTCCATTATCAGAATGGAAGACAGGACCCTATAAAAAATTATATTTCTGGATCGGAAATTAATACGAATGTTGTACTCACAAATATTGAAATCAAGCACCTTTCCACAGGAACTAAAACATTAACGTATGAACTTGAATACGATTGGTTTACCGGAAATTATACAAGACTTTCCTCCATCAAAGCCTTGGACAAAGATTATAATGAAGTTAATTCTACGAAATTTGAATGGGGAGTTCAAAATTATTTACCTGAATCACATGATTTGCTTAAAGAAACAACTGAAAAGCTAATTGACCATTACTACTTTGATATTAATGGAGATGGTTTGACCGATGTTCTAAGGGTCGAATACATGTTTGAAGAAATTTCTAATATAATACATAAAAAGATTAGCAATTGGTATTATAGATTAGGCATACATGGATCGATTTTCGGAGAAAGGAAATCATTACCAGCGTACCCAATATTTTATAGCAATATCATTACTGGTGATTTTAACGGAAATGGAAATACAGATTTCATTGTAGTAGAAACAATCCCCTCTCCTTCTGATCTACGCTATATTAATTCAGCGTATTTCTTTCTTGACAATGAATTTTTTATTCAGTCATTCGGAAGCAATTATTCTTTTAATAATGACCATCACCCTGAATTTAGAACGGCGGATTTTGATGGAGATGGTAAGGCAGAGTTCTTCATAGCAGAAAAAGGTAAAACAGGAAGCCAGAATAATACACACATTTATAGTGTTAGCAATACTAATCCTTACTTTTCACTTAAGGCATCCCAAGCAATTGATTATGGCAATACGCATTTCGATCATAGCGAAGTAATTATTTCGGATTTTAATGGTGATGGGAAAAGTGACATTTTAAGGACAGCTCAATATGGAGCACCTAACGGACAACCCCATACAAGTAATTGTTTTATTTATAGTGTTGATATGATTGGAAGCCAGATACAGTTCATTTATGGTGGAGATTATCCAACTACCTGGCACAAGATTTATCCTGGAGACTTCAATGGGGATGGTTTAATGGATATACTTACTTTAGTAGTCGAAAATAATTCCTCATTGTGGGAAGTACATCTTTTTGATGGTGTTGGATTTCAACAAATTACTACACCAAACCTATATAATTATCCAGATTGTGATCTAGGTAGTGAATCAGATTATTTTATTTATACAGGAGATTTCAATGGAGATGGCAAGGATGATATTATGCAAGCTTGCAAAGCTGCAAACCCATACCAAATGCTCGCAAATATTAACTATTCAAATGGAACTTCATTCTTTCAAAAAAGTTCTTTTACAATTCATGATGTGGACGGGAGCAATACACAGAACTTGTATAATCATATCTATAGGAAAATAGATGTTAATGGAGATGGCAATGATGACTTATTTGTTATTGGAGCTGGAGGAGTTGACTACCTGTACATTTTTGCATCGGAATCTAATGAAAATTTGGTCTATCAATTCCGCAATAGCTTTGGCACAACAACTTCCCTTACCTATAAAAGTTTAACCGATCCATCCGTATATACAAAAGGGACATCCTTAAACTATCCTTTGGGCGTTATCCAGCTTCAAATAAATGTTGTTTCATCAATTTTTCAACAAATAAAGGGTGAGATGGCAGAAACAACCAGATTCACGTACGAAGCTCTACGGGTTCATAAGCAAGGAAAGGGACTTCTTGGTTTTGGAAAAAGAACCCAAACCGATATACTCTCAGGTGTTTTTTCTATTGAGGAAAAAGAGCTTTATATCGGAAATTCGAACCTGTTTTACCTGCCATATACAAGAAAGTCAATCACTTACAAGAGCCAAGGTCTGCTCTTATCAGAGGTCACAAATACAATGAATCACAAAAGTTATTCGGCCAATCCAATCAGAATATTTCCCTTTGTGGAATCCTCATTTGGCAAAGAATTCGAATATGAAACTCTTCAGCATGTGAAAACTTTTAAATCATCTAACACATACGATACCTATGGTAATGTTACATCCAACATTCAATTGATGCACCCTCTTAGCCTTGATGAAAATGCTTCATCAAATCAGTTTGACCACCAAACAACCATTGAAACACAGTATTCTAATCCTGATATTGCCAACTGGTGGATTAACAAACCTTTGCATATAACAACTACCACGCGTTTTAAGACGGAAAATAACATCATGAATCGGGGATACTTTACTTTTTATGAAGTTGGACATTCTAATTACACCATGCTTCATTCAAAGTCAAACTATCCGGATAATAATTTTAGCGATCCATTATCAACGCGATCTGAATACATGTACGATGCTTATGGAAATATGATATCTCAAAAACTTTCAGCCCCCAATGCACAACCTGCCCTTGCGTCCAGAACTGTAACATGGGCTTATGATGCTGCATACCAACACCGCTTTCCAACTTCTGAGAAAAATGCACTTAACCATGAAAGCACTACTACATATAATAATGTTTTTGGCTTTGCAACTAAAAAAGTAAACGCAAATCAACATGAGACGTTATTAGATCAACACCCACTTGGGATTGAAACAAAAGTAATTATGCCAGATGGCACTATGCAAATTACGGCCAAAAGGTGGGCCGCCGGGCATACTGATTGCCCAACAGAACCACTTGCAGCCTTGTATTATGGATGGACTAAAGCATCCGGATTAACAGAAGAGCTTGTATTTTATCACCAGACAGGTTTGGAGTTGCGCCGTGTCAGCACAGGTTTTAATGGGCAAAAAGTGTATGTGGATAAAGAATATGATAACAAAGGAAGACTTTCCAAAGAATCTCTGCCCTACTTCTTAGGTGACACACCGGTTTATACAACTTACAATTATGACAATATTGGAAGATTAATCTCTGTTGTGTTGCCCGATGGCACATCCAACACCACACAATATCTTGGCAATAAAGTAATTAAAACAAATGCCGAAGGACAGAAAAATACACAAATGTACAATGCTGCCGGATGGTTGGTTGAAAGTGAAGACCATTACAACAATGTGGTTAAATATTCCTACTTTAGCGACGGAAATTTGAAAAACACAGCGATCATGGATAACCCGGCAACGTCCGTGAGTTTTCAATACAACAGCCGCCGGCAGCGCACGCTGCTCAACGACCCCAACTATGGGCAAATGATCACCACTTACAATGCCTTTGATGAACCTCTGAGCCAAACCAACCCCAAGGGGCAAACCGAAACCTTTGTTTACGATATCCTTGGCCGTATGACCCATCGAACCGACAACACAGGCACCACCACATGGGTTTACAACAACAGCGGTAACCAAAAAGGAACACTTGCTTCGGTGGGCATGAGTGGCCACAGCACATCTTTTGTTTATGACGGCTTGCTGCGTCTGCAATCTGAAACCGAGAACATTCAGGGCCAGGCTTATACTACCCAATACAGCTATGATGGTTTTGGTCGTCCACTTACCACTACCTATCCTTCAGGATATGCCACAAAGCAAGTGTATAATTCCTATGGATATGCCAAGGGCGTTGCCGACAACCAAAGCTCGCAATTAATCTACGAAACCAAAGAAGTGAATGCCCTTGGCCAACTGAAGAAAAGTTATACAGCGAATGGTTATACGACCGACAATACCTATCATCCGCTGACTTACCGGCTGAACACGGTCATCACCATAAGGCCCGATAAACCTGTACTTCAGGACATGGAATATACCTGGACACCCTTTGGCAATCTGGAAAGCCGCAAGAAATGGCTCAGCAGGCCGGGTGGTATCAGCATGACTGAAAGTTTTGGCTATGACAACCTCAACCGCCTTGACTGGATCAAACTCAACAATGTGGAAACAGGC
The DNA here is from genome assembly GCA_002842755.1 of Bacteroidetes bacterium HGW-Bacteroidetes-1. Lineage (GTDB taxonomy): Bacteria > Bacteroidota > Bacteroidia > Bacteroidales > F082 > JALNZU01. The sequence goes on from PHDU01000105.1 coordinate 9,315, forward strand.
AAACATGTGTATGATAACAGCGGCCTCGGCAACCTCACCTATAAAAAAGCCGATGGACAGGCGTTGTTTCAAAATGCAGTTTATGGCGGCAATAATGCAGGCCCCCATGCCCTCACCTCCGCCGCCACCTCGCCCGGCATTTTCCCGCCGGCACAGCAAGTCATCGTGTACAATGTTTTCGATAAGGTGACTTCCATCACCGAAGGGGATAAATCCTTACAAATCACTTACGGCCACCACAGGCAGCGCCTTGGCCAGCAATATACGGCAGCAGGGATCACAACAACCAAGGTGTATGCAGGAGCATGCGAATACATTACAAAGAACGACCAAACCACCACCCTTACCTATCTCAGTGGGCAGGAAGGGCTCTTTGCCTTGCATCTAAAAAACCCAAATGGCAGCGAGAATATCCGCTACATCCACATGGATCATCTCGGCTCATGGAACACCATCACCGACGAAAACGGCAACCTATTGCAGGAACTTAGCTTCGATGCCTGGGGCAACCGCCGCAACCCTGCCACCTGGCGTGCCTTTACCACTACGCCTGCTGATCCGTTTTTCGACAGGGGGTTTACGGGTCATGAGCATTTGTACGGCTTCCAACTAATCAATATGAATGGCCGCATGTACGATCCCGTGGTATCGCGCATGCTCTCGCCCGACAACTTCGTGCAGGCACCTGATTTTAGCCAGAGTTTTAACAGGTATAGTTATTGCGTAAATAATCCGCTTAGGAATTGTCAATAAATAATATACTCATATTTAAAGTAAATTAGTTACCTTTGTTAAAAAAAACAATGGACACTAATGATATCATTAAAGCTCGA
>PHDU01000184.1 GCA_002842755.1 Bacteroidetes bacterium HGW-Bacteroidetes-1
CATAAATTATCTTATAAATAACAATTATTCTTCAATACTTATCAATTTTTTATTATTGTATATTGATGCTTGTGGAACGGGTTTTTAGACAGTCTGACGATCACATATATGAAATGTTGGGGCTGCGGGAGACAGCCTTGTCTACCGTTACAAAAGTTTCTGCCCCGCAGAAACTTTAGAGTTACCACTTAAGCCCCAATATTTTATATATGATGTTGGCAGTAGTGGTTTATTCTACTTCAGGTTCATTTTCAAATAATTCATGTAATTTTTGCTGTAAGAGTTTCTTATCAGGAAGTTGAGTTTTATATTCTGAAACCATCGTAGGTGAAAGACTTCTACTTAACGCATATTCAACAACTTCGCTGTCCTTGTCCTTGCATAGCAAAATTCCAATACTTGGATTTTCGTTTGTTTTCCTTACATCACGGTCTAATGCTTCTAAATAAAAGTTTAGTTGTCCCAAGTGGTCAGGCTTAAATTTATCCGCTTTAAGTTCAAAAGCTATCAAACATTGAAGTCCACGGTGGTAAAAAAGAAGGTCAATGTAAAAATCGCTATTTCCTACTTGCAATTTATATTCTTCGCCTATGAATAAAAAGTCTTTACCAAGCTCAAGAATGAAACTTTTCAATTGCTTTATAAGTCCACGTTGCAGTTCTCTTTCGCTGTGCGACTCAGATAGGCTTAAAAATTCAAAAATATAACTGTCTTTAAACGTATTTGTCAGGTTCAGATTAGTTTCTCTCAACGCTGTCGGGAGCTTTGTGTTACCAATCATTGTCCGTTCGAAAAGACTTGCAGATATTTGCCTGTCAAGTTCCCTGAAGCTATAGCATTCTTGTTTTACAAGTTTCAGATAAAATTCTCTCTCTTCGACTGATTTGCACCTTGAAAATATTGCCAAATTATGAGACCAACTTATTTCTCTCAACAGTGTTGAGAGTTTTGGAAAATCCTTGTTTATTTCGTAAAACTGTTTCATTCTCCAGATATTCTTGTCGGAGAATCCTTTTATATCGGGTTCGTTTTGCTGAATATGCTTCGCCAATTCCAATACAACAGAATCACCCCATTCAGCCAAGTCAATCTTTTTACTAATGTATTTGCCAATATTCCAATAGAGGTCAATAAGTTCAGCGTTAATGGCTCGAATCGCATTTGATCGTGATTGCTTGATAAGACTAATTATTTCCGAAAATCCTTTGTCCATATTTTTCAATAAAACACAAATTTAGTCAAATATCGTTGAATTTTCATTATTTTCATTATAATGCTGTATATCTGTGTAATACGTATTTTTGTACCATTACTGCCAACGGCAGTCCGTCCAAAAACCTCTTATATTTCCCATTTAAGTGCGTTATTATCCCGATAAAATTAGCAAATACTTCCATTGTAAGCAGCGCATT
>PHDU01000106.1 GCA_002842755.1 Bacteroidetes bacterium HGW-Bacteroidetes-1
TGAATACACGGGTACTGCCTGGTTGTTTGTTCTGAAGGAACCTCAGATTAACAATCCCGACAGTTTGTATTCTGCCTTAAAAAAGGCTTATGCGGATAATTTCAGTTTGAACTGGGTCTGCCGTCTCGGTTTCAACAATACATTTACATTGGCATTGCCTGAAGCCACGGCTCAAAAAGAACACATCAGTACATTTTCAGAACTTGCAGCAAAAAGCAAACAATTTTCTTTTGGGGCCGAATTTGATTTTTTCGAGCGCGAAGATGGCTTCACCGGGCTGAATAAAGTGTATCCTTTCAACTTTAAAAACAAAGTGGAACTCGATGTCAACCTGAAATTCCAGGCTCTCGAAAACCATACCGTGGATGTGATCAATGCCTTTTCGACCGACTCCCGCATCCGGCAAATGAACCTAAGAGTTCTGAATGACGATAAGTTATTTTTTCCTGCCTACCAGGCGGGTATTGTGATCCGGAATGCGACGCAACAAAAATATCCCGAATTGACTTTGCTTTTAAAGCGGCTGGAGGGCCTGATTGATGATGCAACCATGCTGAAACTGAATTACGAGGTTGAGATTCAGAAAAAGTCACCTGACGAAGTTGCTCACGCCTTTTTAAAGTTACACGGATTACTAAAAAAGTAGGGCATAAACTGAATAATTAATCTCGCAAAGACGCAAAGACGCTAAGTTTAGAATGTAACAAATTAATAACAGGAAACAAGTATGTGAAGATTTTGGTGGAAGCAACTAGTTTCATTCAATTACATATTCTTTGCGACTTAGCGGCTTTGCGTGAAACATTAAAAACACAGGATAACAGAATGGCTGAACCAATCATTGACATTAAAAATGTAACCAAATCCTACCAAACAGGGGCGCCGGTCTTGCGTGATGTTTCGTTGGCTATACCCAAAGGCGCTTTCGTTACGATTATCGGGCCAAGTGGTTGCGGTAAAACCACCCTGCTGCGGCTTATCAATGGGATGACAGATTTTGATTCAGGTAAGATTTTGGTAATGGGGAAGGACCTATCCGACTGGGATAAAATCCTGCTGAGACGAAGTATTGGCTACGTTATTCAACATGGAGGCCTTTTTCCTCATCTTAATGTAAGGCAAAATATGGAATTTGTGCTGAATCTCTCAAAAACCAGTCTTAATGTAGTGAATGACAGGGTAAAGGGCCTGGCAAATATGATGGGATTTGATGAAATGCAGATGGATGCATTTCCTGTAAACCTGAGTGGTGGGCAGCAACAGAGGGTCGGGGTGGCAAGGGCTTTATCAGCCAATCCCGAAATTGTGCTGATGGACGAACCTTTCGGCGCTCTGGATAACATCACCCGGAGAAACCTGCAGAAAGAAATGAAAACAATGCATCAAAAGCTTGGAATTACTTTTGTAATGGTCACGCATGATCTGCACGAAGCGTTTACCCTGGGAACTCAGGTTGTCATTATGAACGAAGGTAAAATTGAACAGTTTGATACGCCCGAAATCATAAGTGCAAAACCGGCGAATGAATGGGTGAAAGAATTTATCGCATATTAATTTTGAAAAAACAGGATGAGAATTATACCGGAATCAACCATAAGCTGCCCAAACTGCGGACACAGGAAAACCGAAGAAATGCCAACTGATGGATGCCAATTCTTTTATGAATGTGAGAACTGCAAAACAGTTTTTCGCCCAAAGCAAGGCGATTGTTGTGTTTATTGTTCTTATGGCACTGAAAAATGTCCGTCAAAACAGGAGGAAGATTTTTTGTCAGGAAAGGACTATCTCAACGACAAATCTTAAAAAAGCAAAAAATGGAACTTACAATAAGTGTCATATACGGCTCGGTTCGTTCCGACCGCCAGGGAATAAAAGTAGCCCGTTTTCTCGAACAGAAATTAATTGAAAGAGGAATAAAAGTTCATTTCATCGACCCTTTGGAATACACACTTCCTCTATTGGATAAAATGTATAAGGAGTATGAGCCGGGTAAAGCACCCCAGCCTATGGAAAAACTATCAAACATCCTCAGTGAATCCGATGGATTTCTGGTTGTTACCGGTGAATATAACCACAGTGTTCCTCCTGCATTGAGCAATCTGCTCGACCATTTTCAAACAGAATACTACTTCAAACCTTCGGCAATTGCATCCTATTCAGTAGGTTCGTTTGGTGGAGTAAGGGCAGCTGTTCATCTGAGGATAATACTTGGTGAATTAGGAATGCCTGCAATTTCCTCAATACTACCTTTTCCTGAAATCGGGAACATATTTGCGGAAAATTCTAATGTGACGGATGAACGTATTTTACGTTCCACTTCCAGGTTTCTGGATGAATTAAAATGGTATGCCGAAGCCTTTCAAAATCAGCGACTAAAGGGGGTTCCCTATTAACTGACCAATAAATACCATATACCATGAAGACGAAAATCATACTAACCTTCTTAACAGCATTGCTGTTTTTAAACACATCTAAATCCATGGCACAAAGTGAAAAAGAAAGTAATACTCCCGACAAACTTGTTGTTGTTTGGACCAGTGATGATCCTTATGTTGCCGAACGTGTTGCGTTGATGTACACTCATGCAGCCAAAACTCAGGGCTGGTTCACTGATGTTACCCTAATAATTTGGGGACCATCGGCAAAACTTACAGCTGAAAACCTGAAAATCCAGGAAAAACTAAAAGCTATGCAAAAAGATGGTGTGGTTATTGAAGCCTGTATTGCTTGCGCCACAGCCTACAACGTTGTTGATGATCTCAAAAAACTGGGCTTCGATGTTAAAGGCATGGGCAAACCATTAACTGATTACCTGAAAAGCGGGGCGAAGGTGATAACTTTTTAATGTGTTTTGTCAGGATTATGGAGAAGTTACGACAATACAATAAACATGGAGAGAAAGTTATCTGAAAAAATTAAAACCAGGATGCTTTAAGCTGAAAGGAATTAATCTTTCAGCTATTTTTCGATTATTTATTTAAGTATTTGCTTAAATAAGCAAACAATTTCTAGCCTGGTTCGTTTATTAATCAAAAACATATAACTCATGGACAATAATCAATCATGTATAAGAGTATTTGCTGACAAAGTTCAAATCAATACTTGTCGCGAAAAACTACAGGCCAACGAAAAGTCATTTGGTAAGTTAAGTAGCGTGCTGGCACTTGCCGGGAATGAAGTTCGGTTAAAGGTTTTGTTTCTTCTTGAAGAGGAAGGCGAACTCTGCCCTTGCGATTTATCTGATATTTTAGGAATGAGTATTCCGGCCGTGTCTCAACACCTTCGCAAAATGAAAGATGGAAAAATAATTGAAGCAAGACGTTCAGGTCAGACTATTTTTTATTCACTTAAACCTGAACAAACGATGCTTCTTCAACCATTTTTTAAGCACATCATCAACAATAATTCAAATAATGTAACTGTATGAAAACAAATTCAAAATCAGGAAAACTTGCAAGTGCAAGCATCTTGTCAGCCATTGCAGCATCCTTGTGCTGCATTACGCCGGTTTTAGCACTTATATCTGGAGCGGGTGGAATCGCATCGTCTTTTTCCTGGTTAGAGCCAGCCCGGCCTTACCTTCTTGGTATCACGATATTGGTATTGGGATTCGCCTGGTATCAAAAATTGAAACCACGAATTACTGAAGAAATACAATGTGCCTGTGAAGAGGATGAAAAGCCTCCATTTATGCAAACCAAAAAGTTTTTAGGCATGGTAACAGTATTTGCTTTTTTGATGATGACTTTCCCAGATTATGGGCATATCTTTTATCCAAAAGCAGATAAGGAAGTTATTGTGGTTTCCAAAAACAATATCAGGGAAATAAAATTCAATATAAGTGGAATGACTTGTTCAAGTTGCGAAGAACACGTAAAACACGCTGTAAACGAATTACCTGGAATTATAGAAACATCAGCAGATGCCAATTCTGGTATTGCCAGCATTAAATTTGATGATTCGAAAACAGATAAGGCTGCGATTACCAAAGCGATTGATGCTTCAGGTTACAAAATTACTGGAGAAGTAACAAAAGAAAATCCTGCGCACGTTGAAGTTGGACACGTTTGTGGGCCAAATGGATGTAATTAATTTTTTAGTAGAGACAAGTGTAAATCATTAAAAATAATAGAAATGAAATTTGCAGAATTTAAAATCAAAGGCATGACCTGCGACCATTGCGCGCAAACCATTGCCAAAAAGTTTTCGGGAAATGAGGGAATCATTTCAAAGGATATCGATTACCCTTCCGGCATAGGAAAGTTTGAATACAACCCTGAAAAAATAAATAAAGATGAGATAGCGGCACTTATCAACAGCACAGGGCATTACCAGGTTGAAAGTGAAATAAATCAACCTGTTCAGGCTGAACCTGATCAGTTGATTGTTGCACAGAGTAACACTGACTCGAATCAATTCGATTTGATACTCATTGGAGGCGGTTCGGCCACATTTTCGGCAGCTATTAAAGCCGAGAGTTTGGGTTTGACCACTTTGATGGTAAACAGTGGTTTGGATTTTGGCGGAACATGTGTAAACGTAGGTTGCGTACCTTCAAAAAACCTGATTCGTGCTGCTGAAACTGCCTTTCATGCCACACATTCCAACTTTGCAGGAATCAAGCCCAAAAGTGTTGATATTGATTTTGCACAGGTTATTAAAGACAAGAAAAAACTGGTCGCCACACTTCAGAAAAAAAAATACATGGATGTGGTAAGTGATTTTCAGGGTTTGACATTATTGAATGGTTTGGCCCGATTTAAGGACAATAAAACTATTGTAGTGAACGGTGGGCTTGAATACACTGCCTTGAAATTCCTGATTGCTACTGGTGCGACAACTCAAATTCCAGACATAAAAGGATTAGATGAAGTTGGATACCTTACCAATATTACGCTTTTCGATTTGGAAGCACAACCTGAATCGATGATAGTGCTGGGTGGCGGATATATTGCATTGGAAATTGCTCAGGCTTATCACCGGTTAGGAACAAAAGTTACGCTGTTACAACGCTCGCCGTTTGTGCTTTCAAAACTCACCCCTGATATATCGGATGAGTTGATTAAACACTTGCGGCGTGAAGGAATGGATATTCAAACCGGGTTAACGTTCACCTCGGTAACAGAAGAAAACGGGAGAATAAAAGTAAAAGCCGAAAAACATGGCAAACAAAAACAGTTTGAAGCAGAAAAAATTCTGGTCTCCACGGGAACTAAGCCTAATATCGATAAATTAGGATTACAAAATATTGGGCTGGAACTCGATAAGGGCGGCCACATCCTGGTAAATGATAAAATGGAGACAAACCTGAGCAACATATATGCAGCAGGCGATGTAGCAAATACACCGGCTTTTGTTTATACAGCCGCTTTTGAAGGGAGAATTGCCGTTGAAAACGCGTTTACAGGAGCCGATAGTAAGGCAGATTATTCTTCGTTGCCCTGGGTAGTTTTTACCGACCCGCAAGTGGCAGGCGCCGGACTGGATGAAGCGGAAGCTAAAGCCAGGAATATTCCGTTTGAAGTTTCAAAACTTGAATTAAAAGATGTTCCGCGAGCTATAGCCGCCAACGATCTGCGTGGGTTTATCAAACTCATCCGGAATACCGAAACCGACAAACTAATTGGTGCAAGAGTGGTTGCTCCCGAGGGTGGCGAACTCATTCAGCAACTGAGTATGGCCATTAAATATGGAATTACCGTTAAAGAATTATCTGAAAGTTTTTATCCTTATCTGACTTTAAGTGAAGGGATAAAATTAGCAGCAATCACCTTCGGGAAAGACATTACAAAATTAAGTTGTTGTGCAAGCTAAGGTAAATCGACTCAGAAGTCAGCATAACTCAATACCTAAAATCAAACGTGTTGTATTCTTAAATAAGGCATAAGTAAACCATTAACCGATTACCTGAAAAGCGGGGCTAAGGTTTTAACTTTTTAATGCCTTGCCATTATTATCCTTTGCGTCTTCGCGCCTTTGCGTGAAATAAAATATTGCTATGATCTTAGAGCACAAAAACTATAACCTTTTTGGTAAAATGATTTTTGAAAAGACAATTTTAAAACCCCCTTTTCAAAAGTCTACAAGTATGCCAAACGAAGCTTGCTTCTTTTATATAATTGAAGGCATAGGTGAAACCATTTCTGAAACAGAAAAAATACAGCTTCCTTCAAAAGAGGCTGTATTAATGAAGTGCGGGAATTATATCACCAAAATGCTACCCTCAAAAACCTCAAATACTTTCCAGACAATTGCTGTTCATTTCCATCCTGAAATCCTTAAAAAGATTTATGAAAATGACCTTCCAATGTTTCTGAAGAATCCCGTTACGGGAGCTCAAACAGGAATGTCGAAAGTAAAAAGTACGATACTGATTACTAAATATATTGAGAGCTTGCTGTTTTATTTTGAAAACCCTGAATTGGTAAACGAAGATTTGCTCGTCTTAAAATTAAAGGAGATTATCCTGTTGCTTACCCAAACCGACGATTCACAAGCTATAAATTTAATTTTATCAGGTTTGTTTTCGCCCACAACATATTCGTTTACCCAAATTATTGATGCCCATATTTTCTCTGATTTATCTTTAGAAAACTTAGCTCTTTTAACCAAACTAAGTCTCTCAACCTTTAAAAGAGAATTTAAACGGATATATAAGGATAGCCCTGCCAATTATATCAGAAATAAAAGACTTGAAAAAGCCGCTGAGTTGTTGGTAATCTCCACCGAAAGAATAACTGATATTGCTTACGACACAGGATTCAATGACCTGGCTCATTTTTCAAAATGTTTCCAGGAAAAATATGGTGCCTCTCCTTCTGCATTTAGGTTGAACCAAATAAACAAATTATTGAACTAACCTTTAAAATCCGCGCGATATTTACGCCCCATCTTTGCATCGTTAAATAACAATATAAATAATTAAAAAAAACAAAGATGGCACACTTAAAATTAGAGAATGTAACCAATTCTCAGATAACGAATGAAATATTAGAAAAAACTCAAAAAGGCCTCGGGTTTGTTCCGAACATGTACCTGACAATGGGAGCCAATGCTGCTTTAATTGATGCATACACTTATTCTTACGACAGTTTCAGAGCCAATTCAGGATTTAGTCCGGTTGAACAGGAAGTTGTTTTTCTATCGGCAGCTTATGAGAATAATTGCGAGTACTGTATGGCTGCACACAGTTTTATTGGCGATATGATGACAAAAGTGCCGGCAGATGTAACCAATGCAATCAGGGAGGGCAAACAAATTCCTGATGTAAAACTATCCGCTTTATCCAAGCTAACCCGCTCGTTAACAGCCAACCGTGGTATTGTAACCCAGGCTGAAGTTGATGAGTTTTTAGCTGCCGGATATTCGGAAACACATGTTCTGGGAATTATTGCCGGCATTGCTGTAAAAACAATGAGCAATTATTCAAACCATATCACAAATCCGGTATTAGATTCAGTATTTGCCGGAAGAGTTTGGAAAAAATAAATCTTCTTATCACAGATTAATAATTGCAAACCGTTTAGGGAGTTTTTCTCTTTATTGGTTTGATTGGATGGGTAACAGTAATTTTTTTTCAGGTTTTGTCAGGAATTACTTTTTGCCCGACTATATGACTTTAATTATCGTAATACTAACAATTTTTAAATTTTAATACCATGAAAAAAGTAAAATCAATTCTTGCAACTATGATGCTTGTTGCACTCGTTTCTATTTCCGGCTATGCTCAAAATCAGGCAAAAGTTATTGCAGTCATCAATAAAGCTGATTGGTGCCCAGCCTGTCAACAAAATGGTGAAAGAGCCATGGCGGCTTTTAGTGAGAGCAATAAAGATTTGGCCATTCAATTTGTGGCCAACGACCTTACTAACGATGAAACCAAAGCAAAATCTGCAATTGAACTTAAAAAGCTGGGTGTTGACAAAGCGATAGCGGAATATAATGGAACCGGAGTAGCTTATTTTTTCAATGCGGAAACCAAAGCTTTGATCAGTCAAATCAGTGTAGCAAAATCAAATGAAGAGCTTGCTTTGGCTTGCGATGCTGCCAAAAAGGCTGCAAAGCTGTAAAATCATTCTTCAATATTTGTTTATCTCAAAGGCGGAACAATTGTTCCGCCTTTTTAAAACACAAAAAATCATGACAAAAGTAATAACCGCAAGCAACTTTGACGAAGTGGTGCTGCAATCAGAACAACCGGTAATGGTCGATTTCTGGGCACAATGGTGTGGCCCGTGTAAAATAATCGGACCTATTATCGAAGAAATACATAGTGAATACGAAGGCAAGGCAGCTGTTGGCAAAGTGGATGTGGATCAGCAACAGGAACTTGCTACCCGCTTTGGAATACGGAATATCCCAACCATTCTGTTTTTTAAAAACGGGCAGTTAGTTGATAAAATTACCGGCGCTGCCCCTAAAAGAGAATTTACAAACAAGTTGGATAGACTATTATAAACAGACACTTAAATTACTTTCAATGAAAGCTATACTCACATCAGCAATCTTGCTCTTTTCGATGCTCACTTTTGCCCAGGTTCAGGAACCGGTCAAATGGCAAACATCTGTCACCAAGCCGGCATCTGATACTGCAATAATTACTTTCAGTGCAAAAATCGATAAGGGCTGGCATATATACAGCCAAAAACAAAATATAAAAAACGGTCCTGTTGCAACCTCTTTCAGTTTTAAACCTGATCAGTTTTACACGCTGATTGGCGCAACACAGGAAGGCAAACCCGAAACAAAACCCGAACCGGCATACGACAACAAGATCGTATCGTATTTTGAAAATGAGGCTTCTTTTGTTCAGAAAGTAGCAATACCGGCCAATGGCAGTATAACGATAAATGCTGATGTAACTTTCATGGTTTGTAACGATGAAATGTGCCTGCCTCCTGATACAAAAGAGTTTAATGTAGTAATCGAATCAGTTTCAGAAAGTGGAATAAGCTCTCAGATAGATCATGAAAATGCTCCAGCCGGAAGCAATTTGACCGGGTGGGCTATTTTCATTGCTGGTTTTATTGGCGGTCTGCTGGCGCTGCTTACTCCTTGCGTTTTCCCTATGCTGCCTCTTACTGTCAGCTTTTTTACCAAACAGAGTAAAACAAGAGCGAAAGGAATTCGCAATGCAATCATCTATGCGCTTTCCATCATTGTAATTTATGTTACCCTTGGTTTAACGATTACGCTCACTTTGGGTCCTGATGCCTTAAATGCCCTGGCAAGCAATGGAATTATGAATCTGGCATTTTTTGCCATATTCGTAGTGTTTGCCATTTCGTTCTTTGGTGCTTTCGAAATTACTCTCCCAAGCAAATGGCTCAATGCTTCCGATAAAGCCGCAGATAAAGGTGGTTTGATAGGTATCTTTTTCATGGCCTTTACACTTTCATTGGTATCTTTTTCATGCACAGGCCCTATCATAGGGAGCTTATTGGTACAGGCTGCCGTTAATGGTGATGTTGCCGGCCCGGCTTTAGGCATGTTTGGCTTTTCGTTGGCGCTTGCACTGCCATTTGCTCTTTTTGCTGCTTTCCCGGGTTGGCTCAATTCGTTGCCAAAATCCGGCGGCTGGCTCAATTCGGTAAAAGTTGTATTGGGTTTCATCGAACTTGCTTTCGCACTCAAATTCTTGTCGTCTGTCGATCTGGCCTACCATTGGGGAATCCTGACAAGGGAAGTGTTTATTGCGTTATGGATCGTTATTTTCGGCTTACTCGGCTTCTATTTGCTTGGAAAACTCAGGCTTCCGCATGATGACGAACAAAAACATACTTCTATCAGCGGATTGATGACGGGCATATTGGTTTTGGGATTTGTGGTTTATTTAATCCCTGGCATGTGGGGCGCACCGCTTAAAATGATAAGTGGTTTCCCGCCACCGGCATTCTATACCGAAGGCTGGAATCAGCAAAACACATCTGCATCATCAAATGCTGTATCAACGGCCACCGTTTCAGACAATGAATTTCATTGCCCGCACAACCTGAATTGTTTTCACGATTACGACAAAGG
>PHDU01000185.1 GCA_002842755.1 Bacteroidetes bacterium HGW-Bacteroidetes-1
CCTCACGTTGACTTACCAAAAATTAACCCACTTTAATTTAACAACCCACCTTCGATATTGTAGTGCCGCTTGAAAATGGTAGTTATCGGAGGGGGCTCATCAATAAAGAAATTGTAATTTTTTATAAATATAACAGCTTATAAAATGCAAAAACTCTTATCACTTTTGTTCCTTTTATTTACATTAACTGTCAATGCCCAATCCTTCAACGAAGATTAAACAGCTTTTACAAACTTTCTCAAGCGTATGTATGCTGCATCTCCATTTGAGGGTGTAAAAATAGTTGATGACTACGATCACCAATACCTAATCTCAGTTATTAGTCTCGAGAAAGCTAAATACCCGAGTGAATCAACAAAGAACCGCGTTGCTCAGGTTAAAGCACAATCTCAGGCAAGTACTTTTTTAAATGGAGCTACAATATCAATGGTTATGATAATCAAGACTACAGAAATAAAGGATGCGTCAGATAATACCACCACAGTTATTGAATCCGTCGAATCCATCAAACAAAACAGTGCAGGCTTTGTAAAAGGACTTGAACTGCTTTCCAACTTCGAAAATGGTGATGGCAAACGCATGGTATTTATCTATTCCAGGGAATTAACGATTGAATAATTTAGATAACTACTTTTTTTTATGAAAACAATTTTAAAGTCTTTTTTATTCACAATTATATTTGTGCTTTCACAACAAGCAGTGCAAGCGCAAGATTCCGAAAAAACAGTTTCAATAACTGTAAGCGGCAGTGGTAAAACACAACAAGATGCAAAACAATCGGCATTAAGGTCTGCCATTGAGCAAGCTTTTGGAACATTCATTTCGTCTAAAACCGAAATATTCAATGACCAGATTGTAGCAGACCAGATTGCTTCGGTTGCCAATGGAAATATCCAGTCATTTAAAATGCTCAACGAATCACAGCTGCCTGACAGCAGCTGGGGAGTAACACTCAAAGCCATAGTTTTTGTGAGTAAATTAACCAGCTTTGTCGAAGCAAAGGGGGTTGCTATCGAAATTAAAGGGGGTATGTTTGCATTAAACATCAAACAACAACTTTTAAATGAGCAAGGTGAATTAATAGCAGTCTGTGAAATGGTTGGGCTATTGCATGAACCAATGCAAATTTCTTTTGATTATGAAATAAAAAGTGATGATCCAAAATCCTTGGATGCAGAAAGTAAAAACTGGGAAATACCATTAACAGTAACGGCTTTTTCCAACAAAAACATGGATTTTTGTGCAGACTATTGTCTTAAAACACTAGCAGCATTAAGCCTTTCTTCTGAAGAGGTTAAAAGTTATAAAAATTGGTTCTGTTTAAAAATATTGTAGGTTAATCAATTTTTCGTACCGTAATTGAATTTCTCTATAGTTTTCTAATGTTTCAGAATTATCAGCAACAGCT
>PHDU01000186.1 GCA_002842755.1 Bacteroidetes bacterium HGW-Bacteroidetes-1
TAGTAGTGTCCGATAAAACTTTTTTAAAAGCGGGATTTCCAAGATAGGATTTCCCGCTTTTTAGTAATTTAGTTTTGCAGAACAAAATCACTATGAACAAAAGTAAAAACTTTAGCGGACAACCCATTATCAAACAGGTTTTAAATTTCATTGATCCCAAGGATATTTATCGGACAGCTAAAAAGCACAATAGTGATAGGTACACTAAAAGGTTCACCACTTATGAACATCTTGTCACGATGATCTTCACTGTTATCAGTGGTTGCAGCTCTCTTCGTGAGGTGTCCAGTATTATGCTGGCTTGCGAAGGCAAGATCAATCATTTAGGGCTAAAGGACTTTCCAAAACGAAGCACATTATCTGACGCAAACAAGAGAAGGAGCGCAGAGGTTTTTGCCGATATTTATCATTTGCTGTACAAGCGCTACCACCGGTTTTTATCGGACAGCAGACCTTCAGAACCTGCGGTAAAAGACCTAAAGATCATAGATTCTTCAACAATAACACTCTTTAGCGATATTCTTAAAGGTGTGGGAAGAAACCCGCTTAACGGCAAAAAGAAAGGTGGTATCAAGTTGCACGCAATGATAAATGCTATGGAAGATGTACCCTGTCTGATAAAGTTTTCAAGTGCAGCAACCCACGACCACACCTTTTTAAAAGATCTTGAGTTAAAAAAAGGTTCTTATGTTGTATTTGATAAAGGATATGTAGATTATGAGCAATACCAACAATGGACATTGGAAGATGTTTATTTTGTCACAAGGCAAAAAGATAATGCCCGTTATACAAGTATTGAAGAGTTTGACATACCCCAGACCACCAGTGATGCTGTCCTGAAAGATGAAAAAATAGAACTTATGGATAAAAAAGGCAATCTGTTTCCTCTCAGACGAATTGCTTTTTGGTATGACAAACACCATAAAGTCTATGAATTTATCACCAACAATTATGACTTGGATGCAGATAAAATCACAGAAATATATAAGAATAGATGGCAGATAGAGACGATGTTCAAACGACTTAAGCAAAACTTCCCATTAAAGTATTTTCTCGGGGACAATCAAAATGCAATTGAAATTCAAATATGGGTAAGCTTGATTATCCAACTAATTATGCTGGTAATTCAACGAAAGGCGCAAAGGAATTGGGCGTATTCAAATATGATGTCCGTTATACGCTATCATTTAATGACCTATATAGACCTGTTTAAATTCCTTAAAAATCCAGAAGCAAAATGGGAAGAAATCACCACAAAAAGCCTTGGACAATTAAGTCTTTTTGACCCATAGGGAGGTTCTATTTGGAAATGACCAAGGTGAATCAATAAAATAAGGTGTTAATAAAGCATTTTTTGCTATTTTAGATTTTTATCGGACAACAATGA
>PHDU01000015.1 GCA_002842755.1 Bacteroidetes bacterium HGW-Bacteroidetes-1
TGTTGCTGATAATTCTGAAACATTAGAAAACTATAGAGAAATTCAATTACGGTACGAAAAATTGATTAACCTACAATATTTTTAAACAGAACCTTTTCTATCAAGAGTTTGGGCAACATTACAGATGTTTCAAAAAGTGATGATTGCATTAGGTTGTTAAAATTGTAATGAAAAGGCTCAAGCCCAAAATTTGCTAAATCTGCGATACCTATTTTGATAACTCCTGACATCGGTTGCCAAAAATCGTAGAAAAGCAAGGTTTTAATTGTAGATATGTATGAACCGATTTTCAATTAGATTAAAGCTGCTTCCAACAATTCATCGGGGTTCTATATTTTATCAAATTATCGTTAACAGTTACATCACATCAACCAGACCTAAAACTCTGAACCATGTTTCAGACGAGAGTTTCATGGACATTGTTTTGTGTAGATTCATTTTTTCTAATTCTTCTGATAGGGCTTTCCGCAATTGAAAACCAAAAATGAAATCATCTATTCCCATCACGGTTGAATTCACTTTTCTGAGATTACTTATCATAAAGTCTGGAAGCATATAATAAAGTTTTTGCTTTGCATAAACTTTCTCAATATCCTTTTGCGAAGAAAGAGGGGTATTCCAGTTTGGATTATTAACATCTTCAAGCTTTCCTTTCAGTAGTTGAAACATGGAGAGGAAAACCTTTCCAGAAGCCTTTTCTCTCATGGGTAGACCCATAGCCAGGTCAAAGAAACCAGGGTGATAAAATGGTGTTGTTGACCAACAAAAATAGCGGTTGCGATCTTCTCCCTCAAACAACCATTTCATTGCCCTCTCCCTGATCATAAACTGCGCATGCTGTTCTTCAAACGAATTTGCTTCATAGCTCTCCAAAACCATCCTGATGGAACTAAGGAGCTCTGAGGGAGATATTCCACAGAGCATTGCAGCAGTTCTGGGTTGAATTTGAACGTGCTTACGTAAAAGGTAATGCAGCATTTGCCTTTGAGAACTTATTTTTACCAAAGGGCGAAGATCGGCAAGTACTTTATCACCACCATCACCGGTAATCATTGTAAAATTATCGTTTCTGAAAAACTTGAGAAAACGAATCAAAAAAGCCATATCAGGTCCGTTCAGTCCTTGCTTGATTCGCATCAATTCACGCATTTGCTTTTCACCGGCCTCAGGAAGTTTGATAAATTGATGTCTCTTTTTGATTTCGAGCCGAAAAAGAATTTCTTCTACTGCTTTTATATCAGATTTGGCAGAACCAGATGCATCATCATAAGTGAAAAAAGGAACAGATGGCTCACTTTCAGCCACTACAGCAGCAATCAGTCGTGAATCGAGCCCCCCACTTAAGGATATTGCAGGATTGGATAACTTTTGAATACGATTGGAAGTTGCTTTTCGAAACAAATCGAGCAAACAATCCGTTTCATTACTTGTTAATGTAGCGGCTTGTTGTTGTGGCCATTTAAAATAATCCCACTGCTTGCATCTTCCATTTATTAAATCAATTTGAAACTGGGCAAAAGGCGAAAAACGCTTTACATTCTTCCAAAGCGTCCGATCACCCAAAGCAAAACCAAAAAGAAGCGTTTGTGCACTGGCAAGAGAATCAGTATCCGCACTTTCCATTATCATTCTAGCAAAACGGATCTCACGGCTCACCACAACTCTTCTTCCTTTCTGAATAACATATAAAGGTAATCTTCCGAAACGATCGTTAACAAAAAGTGCTTGTTGCAATTTCAGATCAAACAGTAAAAACAAAAACTCCCCGTCAGCTTTTTCTACCCATTGAGCAATTCTCTCATGTCGAAACCCATCTGTTGAGAAAAACTGGTCAAACAAATGCTCCGCCTGAAGTACTTCTTTTGAGTACACCATTCCTTCCATGAGGATAATCTGATCTCCTTTGCGATAAACATGAAAAGGATAGCTTTCGTAAGCGTAATTGGCAACAAAACAATCTTTGACCCTTAAAGATATCTGTTTGACATGATAGCCAATATCTTGCAGTTGCATCAGTGCTCCCTGCAGAAGATTCTCAGATGGATTGAGTACAAATAGTATTCCAGGCATTGGGCAAATTATTTTACAAAATAAACGAATATACACGACCTGATGATTGGAAACCGAAAAAATACGATATTTGCGAAATAGGATAAACGGAAACAATTCCTAGGATTCCATCTCATTTAAGAAAATGCTTGACATTCCTGATAAAAAATCAAAGCAAAAAACACTTCGATTTGGCCTTCTGGTCAACAGTTCGGTTGTTGAGCAATGGCAGTCAGACGTTATTGACATGTTGATTAAAGATGGTCATATTTTATGTATTGTTGTTGTCAATGGCAATAAAAATCGAAAAAAAAATCTTTTTACCCGATTGTTTAACTATCCATATAGCAGGTTTATTTTCAGAATGTGGAATCGCTTTTTTTTCCAACCCAAATCAAAAAAGCCTGTCAGCATATCCATTTATATTGATCAGACTAAGGTTATGGTTTGTGAGACAGACAGAAAAGGGCTGTCTCAATTTTTTTCAAAAGAAGATGTAAGTGCCATAAAAAACCTGAATCTGGATTTCCTTTTGCGCTTCGGGTTCAATATTATCCGTGGAGATATACTTGAAGCAGCAAATTATGGGGTATGGTCCTTCCATCACGATGATGAGGAAGTTATTCGTGGAGGACCACCAGGTTTTTGGGAAGTTTACAACAAGAGCATCATCAACGGTGTTATATTACAGCAACTTACTGATAGTCTTGACAAAGGAATAATTCTTAAAAAGATATGGCTACCGGTAATACGTCATTCCTTCAAAGCACATCTTGATCAGATTTATTTTGAAAGCCGAAGGCTTCCTATACAAGTATGCCGAATGATTCAAAGTGGAAATTACCGACCAATTCCCTCGGCTTCAAAAGCACCTATATTCCATCCTCCCAAAAATTATAAGATGATTCTTTTCTTCTGTGTCATGATTTCGCGAAGAATATTTTTTCATCTCAAAGATATTTTCCTTCAGGAGGACTGGAACATCAGCCTTATCCACGCATCAGCTGATGAGATAATTGAAAACCCAAAAGAACATATCTCAAAAGCCAATTGGTTTCCTAAAAAAAAGAAATCCATTTATCTTGCCGATCCTTTCCTTTTAGAGTCACCCAATGAAATCTGGCTCTTTACTGAACAATTTGACTATCAAATTGGAAAAGGAAAGCTGGTTGTTGCACGTTCAACAGAAAACTTCGCCCAATTCCGGCCATTGTTAGATCATGGGCATCACTTTTCTTTTCCGTTTCTATTTCATTTTAGTGGAAAAATATATTGTATCCCTGAATGTTTCCAATCGGACGGAGTGCAGCTTTATAGCTTTGATACCCATTCCGGCAAATTAAATTACGAGCTCTGTCTCCTTGAAGGGTATAGGGCCGTTGATCCTGTTTTGTTTGAACACGAAAAGTTTTGGTGGCTGATGTTTACGACAAAAGAATTGCCAAGTGTACATCTTTATGCTTTTTATGCGGAAAGTCCATTTGGGCCCTTTCAACCCCACAATAACAACCCAGTAAAATCAGACATTCGGTCGGCACGCAATGCAGGAACACTAATTCTTCACAAAAAGAAGCTTCTTCGACCTTCACAGGATTGCTCAGGTGATTACGGGCGCTCAACCTGGATAAACCACATAACAAAACTAACCAAAGATGTTTTCGAAGAAGAGCCTTTTCTCAACCTTGAACCCGATTTAGAGTCAGCATTCAGAAAAGGGCTTCATACCTTCAACAGCGCAGCAAAACTAAGTGTAATAGATGGAAAACGATATTCATTTACCTTTGCTGGCTTCAAACATCAGCTGCTTCTAAAACTTAAAAAAAGATGATCCTGCGCAAAATTATTGGAACTTCCGGTGTCCGAATCCTGAATGCGATATCCAGTTTGATTTTGCTATGGATGGCTACCAATGCGCTTGGAAGTGAAGCCTGGGGACTTGCCGGACTCATTCTTCTCGATATTTCGCTTATTTTACTCATCACAGATATGGCTGGTAACGCACTTATATATTACAGTCCCCGACGAAATCCTTACAGCCTTTACCGTATTGCAACCGGTTGGTCATTCCTTGTAGTTTTGTTAACAGGATTAACTTTTTACATATTGCATTTTTTTCCTACACTCTACCATCTGATTATTCCTGAAGGTTATGGTCTTCATATTTTGCTGCTTGTACTTCTCAACAGTCAGCATGGATTCAATATGTACCTTCTTCTGGGAAAAGAAAAAATCAAAGCTTTTAATAGTCTTTTCACCCTTCAGTTCAGCTTGATGCTCATCAGCATGGCTCTTTTCATTTATGGTTTTAAAATAACTGATGAGCGTGCATTTGTTGGCGCATTGTATTGCTCTTACGCCATCCCGTTAATTGTAGGTTTTCTTCTTGTTCATAAAGCTCTAGATCAAAAAGATGCCTCCAAGCCGGCTGCATCTGTGAAGGAACTGCTTAACTTTGGTAGCATGACACAACTTTCGAGTATTGCACATATGCTTAATAAAAGACTGAGTTTTTATGTTATCAGACAGTTTACAGGCCTATCTGCTTTAGGTGTTTATAACTCAGGAGCTCAGCTTACTGAGGGTCTCCGGTTAATAGGTCAGAGTATTGCCCTTGTACAGATTTCGAGTCTGAGCAACAGTGAGAATAGGTATTATGCCAAGATTCTGAGTCTTCAACTACTCAAATTTTCTGTTGTGCTAACAGCCATTGCTATTGCAATAATTGCATTGATCCCAACCATTGTTTTTGAAACAGTATTCAGCAAAGATTTTGGCGAAATCAGAATAGTGATTATTAGCCTGAGCCCTGGCGTTGTTGCATTGGCCGCGAACGCTATTTTTAGTCACTATTTCTCCGGAACAGGACGTCCAAAATACAATCTATATGCTTCTCTGGTGGGTTTGTCTGTAACATTTCCTGCCGTTTTTTTCCTGATTCCTGCTTATGGCCTTGTAGGCGCAGGTGCGGGAGCTTCACTGGCCTATACAGCGGCTGTCGTTTATCAGTGGACAGTTTTTAAAAAAATGACAAACACACGTACTTATGAACTTCTTATTAATAAGGAGGATATAAGGGTAGCCAAAGCTGCAATCAAATCCTTAAAAGGAAAACGATAAGCTAAGTCCAATTGAAAAATGCTATAGATTCACTGATTCCAGTCTATTCATAGTATGGATGTATCATAATTTTACAAGTAAATCCCGGGGGTCCGGAAAAACTGGATGTAAACCAAAACGAAAAACCCATACGAACATTATAATGTTTAAGCCAATAAATTGTTTCTGATTTGGTGAAGAAAACCCTTCATTCCTGCACTGTTTCTTTCTTTAATCAATGCTATAAGATGTTCAAGTTCAGCACTTATACTTTCTAACTGAGGCACCGTATAAGGATTAAACAAGATTTCACTCAGCAAGTGATCGTCTTCCGAAAGCAGACCTCTGGCAATATTAAAATGCTTTTCGAACGTTGTTCCGGGAGCTTCCTGCTTTTTCATACATGCGCCAAAAACAAGGGTAGAAGCAAAAGGTACAGAAAGAGAATAGGCAATGGTTCGATCATGCTCATCAAAGGAATAATCATGTAAATGAATGCCAAGTGATAAGAAAAAACTCCGGAAGAAAGATTTTCCCTTTTCACACGACTCACTAATGATGACTGCATGATGATTGCTTAGATTATTCAGGCTTGCAAACGTTGGTCCAAACATCGGATGTACCGAAACAAAATCATGTTCAATACTTTGATAATAATCTTTTAATCCGTTTTTAACTGATGCTATATCAGCAACAATGCAGGACTTGGACAATGAAGGCAGCACCTGTTCAAAAGCCCCGCGTGTATGCTGAAGATCAACTGCATTGATAAGTATATCAGGATTAAAAGCCACGATTTCGTCAACATTCACCAACCTGATGGTATTAAAAACGTATTTCAGCCGGTTAATATCGTGGTCAATGACAGCCACTTCATGTTGCAGGCAAAGCGCATCACTCAGCCATACACCCATTTTTCCGGCACCCATAATCACTATCTTCATGGTTGTTGTTTGTATATGAATGAACCATTGCTTTTGCTATTCATTACAATGCTTTGCAATTGAACGGATTCCTCATGAATGGTCTCAAAAATCTTGCTGACAAATTCTATGTTAAGTCCTTTGCGATTCGCCTTCTCATTCCGGTCGCGGATTACCTCATTATAGCGTCGTGATTGCAAAATAGTGATGTTATTCTCGAGCTTATAAAGTCCTATTTCTTTTGAAATTTTCATCCTGTCCTTCAATAAATCAATCAGTTGGTTGTCAATATCATCAATTTTTACACGCAGATCATCAAGTACAGTACGTGGAACATCTTCAATCTTAGGTTTTCTGTATTGGAGGGAATCCACCATTTCATGCAGCTGCTGAGGCGTGATTTGCTGCTTGGCATCACTCCAGGCTTCATCAGGACGAATATGCGTTTCAACAATAAGACCGTCAAAATTGAGATCCATTGCCTGCTGACTAACTTCACGCAGAAGGCTTCTGTTTCCTGAAATGTGACTAGGGTCAGTGATAATGGGAATTTGAGGCATCCTTCGGCGAAGCTCCATCGGAATAAGCCATTGCGGGTGGTTTCTGAATTCTGAAGGAGCATACGTGCTAAAGCCCCTGTGTATTGCAGCCAATTGTTTAATTCCCGACCTGCTTATTCGCTCGATAGCACCTACCCACAAATCCAGATCAGGATTAATGGGGTTTTTAACCATTACCGGAATATTTGCGCCTTTCAAAGCGTCGGCAATTTCCTGCACCGCAAAAGGATTTGCTGTGGTTCGAGCACCAATCCATAAAACATCTATTCCATATTTCAGAGCTTCAAAAACATGATTTGCATTGGCTACCTCAACACCAACATACATTCCTGTTTCTTTTTTAACTTTCTGAAGCCATGGGAGGCCTGCTACCCCAACTCCCTCAAAAGCACCAGGCCTTGTTCGTGGTTTCCATAAACCTGCACGAAATATCTTTATACCGAAAGCAGCAAGTTCCCGGGCTGTTTGCAGCGTCTGTTCTTCAGTTTCAGCACTACATGGCCCGGCTATAATGATAGGTCTTTTCATATCAAAACCTTCTAACTTCCATGGAATTACTTCTATATTTTTCATTATTATCGTGTTTTATTAAATTTTATAATGCGCTGTATTGCTTCTCCGAGCAAAGATTCAGGAGTGCATAAAGAGATGCGTAAATAATTCTTTCCATTTTTGCCAAAAATATGACCTGGCGTAACAAATAAATCTACTTCGTTTAATAGTCTTTCCGACAATTTCTCTGCATCAGAATAAACTTCTGGAATTTTTGCCCAAACGAACAACCCCGTCTGGCTTTTATTATAGGTGCAACCTAAAAGGTCGTATATTTTCCAAACAAAAATCCTTCTTTTTTCATATATTTCGTTCATGCTCTTGTACCAATCGGTTCCCAAAGCCATCGCTACTACTGATGCATCCTGTATTGGCCTGAACATGCCTGAATCCATATTGCTTTTAACTTTGAGGATATATTCAATAAAAACACGATTTGAAACAACCATTCCCATACGCCATCCAGCCATACGATGCGATTTGCTAAGCGAATTGAGTTCTATTGCAATATCCATACTTCCTTCTACACTTAAAATGCTTTCTGGATGTTCATTTAATACAAGTGAATAGGGATTATCGTTACAAATTAAGATTTTATTACGCTTTCCAAATGCAATAAGTTTTTTGTAAAATCCTTTTCCAGCTATTGCACCACTTGGCATATGAGGATAATTAACCCACATCATCTTTACTTTGCTTAGGTCAGTCTTCTCTATACTATCAAGATCCGGCAACCAGTCCGTCTCTTCCTTTAAATCATAAAATACGATTTCTGCACCAATTAAGTTTGCGACAGCAGCATAAGTCGGATAGCCAGGATCAGGAATGAGTACTCTATCGCCTGGATTGAGGAATGCCATTGAGATATGCATGATTCCTTCTTTTGAACCCATGAGAGGAAGAATCTCATTTTCAAAATTCACATTGACTTTAAAATAGCGATTATACCAATCCGCGAAACTTTGACGTAACTCATTGGATCCACGATAACTTTGATATCCGTGATGATCAGGGTTTGCTGCTGAAGATTGCAGCTTTTCGATCACTTGAGGCGAAGGGGGCAGATCGGGACTCCCGATGCCCATATTGATTACTTTCTTACCTTCCGAACGCATCTTACTAATCTGATGCAGCTTAACCGAAAAATAATATTCATTTACTAAAGTGGTTCGAAAAGCAGGTGTAATCATTTCGATAGAGGATTCTGTTGCTTCAATCATGCTGTATGTTTAGTTTCATGTGTGATTTGAGTTCTGCTTTCAAAGGTTTGATATTCTCCTAAATTCTGGAGGCCGATGCTCAGAGGCCGGATAGCATCAAGCGATTGACGGTAACGTTCATAATTGTCAAAAGTAAGATCAATATAAAATAAATATTCCCATTCCCTGCCGAGCACAGGCAACGATTGGATTTTTGTAAGATTGATGCCATAAAAAGATAGAACACTTAATATCCTCGCCAAGCTTCCAGCCTCATGAGGTAGTGAAAATACCAAAGATGATTTATTAATTTGGTATTTATTTGGTTGATACTTAGAGGCTGCCTTGCTTGATAAACCGATCAACTGAAACCTTGTAAAATTATGGGGATTGGTTTCTATGCCACTTTTAAGAATCTCAAGATCATAAATTTGTGCTGCAAGATGAGAGGCAATTGCCGCTTTACTTTTAGCTTTTTGATCCCGAATTTGCTTTGCACTCAATGCAGTATCTTCACTCTCAACAAGCTGAATTGCAGGATATTGAAAAAGAAAATCTTCGCATTGCGCCAATGCCATAGCATGTGAATGAACTTCAGCTATTTGATTCATCGACTGACCAGGTAATGCCAATAAGCAGTGGCAGATGCGCATTTTGTGCTCACCAAGTATCATAAGTCCCGACTTGCGCAAAAGTGTATAATTAGCCAAAAGACTTCCGGCCAGAGTATTCTCCATAGCCACTAAACCCAGATTTTCAGGTTGGGAAGCAAGTTTCAGAAACTGTTCCCGGAATGTATGACAAGGAACAATCTCAACATGTTCTTCTTTAAAATATTCATTTACAGCCAGATGATGATAAGAACCTTCAATTCCCTGAATCAAAATCTTTCTTTTTATATCAACCATTTCAATCATATTATTTTAAAAAAAAATCCCACCCCGAGGGGGTAGGATTTTTTATGTTTTCTTTTAAGCCCAAACACTATCTACCCCCCTTGGTTTGAATACCAAAAAAGAAATAATAAAAATAAAAAGAGGCAGATGCATTCATTTTCTCGTCAATTGAGGGCGTAAATGTAAAATGATTTTCCTTTTACTTAGAAATAAATTTATTAGAAAAATCACAATTATTTTTATCTGATTGAAATAATGAAAGTTAACAACCAATATTTTTAATTTAAAGAAACGAAATGAAGTCATTTTACGGTTAACAAAATCCTTGTGAATGCTTGGTTTTAGTATTTTTGCAAACATATTTCAAAAAAATAATGATTAAACCGTCTGATATGACATCAATCAGTTCAAAGCCAATTCCTGTTTTTCTCTACCTGATTTTATTGATTTTTCCAGTACTCTCTTTAAAAGCACAACACAAAATATCTGGAACAATTCGTGATTATAATAACCAATCCATCACCCTTCAACTTTTACATGGAGATGTAAAAATTCCAGTTGATTCAATTAAAACAGATGGTGATGGTCATTTTTCATTTGATGTAACAGACAAAATGAAAGCAGGTATGTATTTATTGAAAATCCCTGATGGCAATAGTTTTCCTATTCTTTTTAATCATGAAAATGTGCAGCTAATATCAGCTGGCACCGATGAAAATGCTTTTGTTGAGTTTGTCGAATCCGATGAAAATAAATGGTGGTATGACTACTTTCTTTTAAAGGGAGCAACCCAATACAAACAAGATTTACTTAAACCTATCCTTCAGCAATACCCTGAAAATGCACGTTTCTATCAATTGGCCGTACAGGAATACGACACTATTCAGTATCAACTGTATCAGAAAGCAAATGCAATTGTAAGCAGTCACCCACAATCTTTGGCGGCACGATTTATTAAAACCGACATTAATCCTCTTATTAACCTTAGCCTTGGTTTTGACGAGCAACGTCTTCAATTAAAAGAACATTTCTTTGATCAAACAGATTTTGCTGATACCGTACTTATTTACTCGGATATTCTAACCCGAAAATTAATCGACTTTTTGTCTTTACATCAACGTCCAGACATGAGCATGGCTGAAATGCAACTCGAATTTATACGAGCATTAGATGTGGTGCTAAAAAAATCCTCAGTTGATAATAACATGTATTTATTTGTAATTGAATACTTTATTGAAGGATTTGCCCGAATGGGATTCACTGGCGTGAGCGATTATTTAAGCTCATTGCCACATCTCAACGGCGATTGCATGGATATTGAAACACTCATCAAAATTGAAAGAATTGTAGGGGCGCATCGAAAAATTGTGATAGGTTCATCAGCTCCTCCCATACAAGCAGAAGATATTGAAGGTCGGGTCTTTGACTTGAGTTTGTTGCAGGCAAAAAAAAACATTGTTCTTTTCTGGTCTGTTACTTGTCCTCATTGCCTTGAACTTTTACCTCAACTAAAGCAATTCGCAGATGAACATCCGGATGCGACTGTTGTTTCGATTGTACTTAGCCCAAACAACAGCACTTTGAAAAATTTGATCGATCAGGAGCAGTTAAACTGGATTCATATTGCTGATGGTAATGGGTGGAACAGCCCATTTGTGGAATCGTATATGGTTTATGGGACACCAACATTGTTTCTCCTCGATGAAGAAAAACATATCCTTTCTAAACCGTCAGGCATTGCCGAACTAAAGGCAGTGTATGAATTAAAGCAATGAGGCTTTTGTTCAATTAATTTTATTAATTGACCTTAACTGAGACAGATTATCTATTTTTGACATTCACAAAACAGCCCTTTAGCGATGCTTTCAAATTATAAAATCTTAGTTTTCATCGTATTACAATTGATATTACTTACAGGTTTAAAAAATACATTATCTGCTCAGGAAGCATTTCTTGTCTCCGATTCCGAAAGTCGTTGGGTTGATTCTGTATATAAAAGTCTCACGCAAGAACAAAGAGTAGCTCAGCTGATGATCGTCAGAGCCAATCTACCAGGCGAAGCTTACGATCCACGCATAGAGGATTATATCAGAAAATATAATATTGGAGGAGTCACCTTTTTTAAAGGAAAACCTACGGAACAACTTATTCAAACCAACCGTTGGCAACAATTATCAAAAACACCTTTGTTTGTGAGTATTGATGCTGAATGGGGATTGGCAATGAGACTATCTGGAACAATTTCCTATCCCTTACAGATGACCCTTGGTGCAGTTAGAAATAATGATTTGATTTACAGCATGGGCCGACAAATTGCTGAACAATGTGTCAGAATGGGAATTCATATCAATTTTGCGCCTGTAATCGATGTAAATAACAACGACGCAAACCCTGTTATTGGAATGAGAAGTTTTGGAGATTCTCCCGAAACTGTCGCATTGAAAGGAAGTATTTATGCTGCTGCCTTAAAAGATGGAGGCATCATTGCTACTGCAAAACATTTCCCTGGCCATGGTGATACTCAAAATGATTCACACTACACCCTTCCCATTATTCTGCATTCGCGAGCTCACCTCGACTCAACCGAACTATGGCCGTTCAAACAACTTGTTTTGCATGGTTTGGATGGGATAATGACAGCACATCTAAACATTCCAACACTCGATACCATTTCCAATCTACCTTCCAGTTTATCAGAAAAGATTGTCACCGGAATTCTAAAAAATGAAATTGGTTTTAAAGGACTTATCGTCACCGATGGTCTCGACATGAAAGGTGTAACTTCTGTGCAACCTTCCGGAAAAATTGAGCTTATGGCACTTGCAGCTGGCAACGATTTGCTCTTGCTTCCGGAAAATATTCCTCTTGCCATTGAAACATTTTTAAAAGCAATTGAGAACGGGACACTGCCAGAAAGCCGGATAGAAGAAAGTTGCAAAAAAGTTCTCAGATACAAATACAGGGCAGGATTGCATACTTACAGACCTTCTTTTACCGAAAATCTTGTAAAAGACTTAAACAGAAAAGAGTATGATGACCTTGTGGAGCAATTGTTTGCAGAGGCAGTGACCCTTGTAAAAAATGATAATATATTACCTTTGAAGAACGACTCGGTTCAATGGGCAGCACTTACCATTGGAAGTGACAAAGCATCAGCTGTTGATAATTATCTTTCCAAAGCAGGCATTTCAGTCAAAAGTTTTTCCCTTCCAAAAAAAGCAAGTAAAGAGCAAATCGACCTACTTAACAATCAGCTAAATGCTTACCAACACATTATCGTTAATATTCAAAACACCAACATTCTTGCAACAAAAAAATTTGGTATCGAAGAACAGTCCATTGCGTTTATAAATGAACTTTCAAAAAATAAATCCCTAATTATCAACCTCTTTTCTTCTCCCTATGCCCTTGATTACTTCAAAATAAATGAAAATATCAAAGCAATTCTTATCGCCTATCAGGATCGTCCCGAAGCTGAAAAAGCTGTAGCCCATATACTCTTTGGTAAAAGGCAATCGCTTGGATCACTGCCAGTTTCTCTACATAATGGCTATCATGCAGGACACGGTCTTATTTTAAATTCGGAAAAAGCATTGATGGAAATGCCATCTCCTGTTTTGCAGGAACAAAATACTGATAAGCGAATAAATAATGTGATTACGCGTAAAATTGACTCCATTGCAAAGTTTGGTATATTGAAAAAAGCATATCCAGGCTGTCAGATCGTTGCATTATTAAACGGAGATATTATTTTTCAAAAATCGTATGGATATCTGACTTATGATTCGATTGAACCGGTAACAGATTCTACTATTTATGATCTAGCTTCTCTTACCAAAATACTTGCAACAACTTTAGCTGTGATGAAACTTTATGAAGAGGATAAACTTGCATTAGATCAAACTTTGGGAGATTTTTTTCCTTTTTTGAAAAACACAGACAAAGCACCCCTGAAACTAATCGATATTCTCACGCATCAATCCGGATTGGATGGGTGGATTCCATTTTATCTGAAAACAATTGATAAAGATGGCCCCCTTAAAGAAATATACAGTACAAAATCCGATTTAGATCATCCGTACCGTGTTGCTGAAAACTTATATCTTAATCGTGCCTACAAACATAAAATCTATGATGAAATTGCCAAGAGTAAGTTAAAGTCGAAAGAATACCGATACAGCGATCTGGGGATGTATTTTGTTCCAGAGATAATTGAAAATCTAACCAACGAGGAATTTGATCAGTATGTTGAGCGCGTTTTTTATGAACCTATTGACCTTAAATATATATTATTCAGACCTTTGACAAGTTTTCAAAAATCATTAATTGCTCCAACTGAAAATGATACTGAATTCCGGATGCAACTATTGCGGGGCGATGTTCATGATCCGGGTGCAGCGATGATAGGCGGTATTTGTGGCCATGCCGGCCTTTTTGGAAATGCAAAAGATGTTTCACAACTGATGCAGATGCTACTTAACGAAGGAAATCTTAACGGGAAGAATTTTTTTAAACCAGAAACAATTAATTTATTTACAACAGCTCCATTTACCAAAACGAAGAATCGACGTGGTATTGGTTTTGATAAACCTCCGCTTGATCCAAAGGACAAAACCAGAGGTATGGCGGAGAGTGCTACTTCAAAAAGTTTTGGACATACAGGTTTTACAGGCACTTTTGCATGGGCCGACCCAGAATACAAACTTGTAGTAGTTTTTTTATCCAACCGTGTTTATCCTAGCAGTAAAGTTAATTTGTTAGCCAATTTAAATATTCGCACAAAAATACATGAGCTTTTCTACGATTTAGCCAAAACCTCCACCGTTAACTGAGTATGCACATTAAAAAAGAACTTCTTTCAACCTCACGGGAACAACACAATTTACTAATAACAGTTTTGATCAATGTTTTTATTTCGCTGGTTGAATTAATAGGCGGTTTACTTTCGAATAGCCTCGCATTAATTTCTGATGCACTTCATAATTTTAGTGATGGGCTAGCCCTTTTTATCACTTATATCACCCTCAAAATCAGCAAAAAAAACGCCAATCCCAAAAATACATTTGGATATAAAAGAATCCAGATTCTGGCTGCTCTTTTTAATGCAGTTACGTTAATTGCTATCTGCATCTACCTCATTTTTGAGGCATGGGAACGAATGATTAACCCTCAGGAAGTGAAAGGATTCTCAATGCTGGTTGTTGCAGGCATTGGCCTTGTGGCAAATATAGTAGGGGTTATACTGCTCAAAGATTTTTCTTCAGCCAATTTAAACATTAAAGCCGCCTATCTTCACCTGATCGGGGATACCTTATCGAGTGTCGCAGTGATTATTGGAGGTATTCTTATATACTTCTATAATATTTTTTGGATCGACCCCGTTATTACTCTTTTAATAAGCATCTATATTATACGTGAAACCTGGCAGGTTCTTAACGAAACTTATAATATTCTGATGCAGGCGTCACCAGCAAACCTTGATGTAAAGACAATACGTGATCGATTGATGGAAGTGGCAGGAGTAAAAAACATTCACCATGTCCATATTTGGCAGCTAACAGACCAGGAAATTCATTTTGAAGGACATATTGAGCTTGAAGAGGATCTGCTGTTGAGTAAAGTTCAGAAAATTCAGGAGAAAATAAATAAGATTTTAATAAAAGATTTTTTAATAAATCATATCACACTACAGTCCGAATACCGCAGATGTGATAATGCAGAGTTAATTTCAGGTAATAAATGCTAGTAACAACAAAAATGAAGAAACAAAAAAGTACTTCGATAATTTTATGGATTTTATCCGTTTTACTTATGGCCTCACTTGCCATATATCAGCGCACAACCGGACCAACTTATCCCGTAAGTGGGAAAATTGCACTGGGAGGAACATTCATAAAATACAAACTTTTCAGAAGTTATGACACCGGCAGTGATGCTCTGATAGAAATATCAGTACCAGAAGGCGTAAAGGCTGTTTATAAATACAAACGATTTAAAAGCCATGATGAATGGACGAATATTGAACTCGTACCTGACAACGGTAAGATTATTGCAAATATACCCCATCAACCGGCTGCAGGAAAAGTTGAATACCAAATTGCGCTTATTGATGGTGTAAAAGCCTATCCTCTAACAGAAGAACCTGTGGTCATTCGCTTCAAAGGTTCAGTGCCTGATTATGTCCTAATCCCACATATTTTCTTTATGTTTTTTGCAATGGTTTTCAGTCTTCGAACCGGTTTGGAAGCATTGCTTAAAAGACCAAATACCTATTATTTCACTACTGCAACCTTACTCCTTTTTACTGCAGGCGGGCTTATTCTGGGGCCAATCGTTCAAAAATATGCTTTTGATGCCTATTGGACAGGCTGGCCATGGGGTCATGATCTGACAGATAATAAAACACTTGCAGCGTTTATTTTTTGGTTTATAGCATGGCTTGTTTTACGACGCAATCATGAAAACCGTCTATGGCCCGTGGTTGCTATGTTTGTTATGTTAGCGGTTTATTTGATACCTCACAGCGTTCTTGGGTCGGAAATTGACCATACAAAAATTGAAAACCAGATTAATAAAACAGAACAACAAGAATGACAATTATCATTATACTTATCACTGCGATTATATCGCTCATTTCTTTTAATAATGCAGATTTATTCAACCGGCTGAAATTTAATGCATGGCTTATACATGAACGGAAACAAAGCTGGAGGTTTCTTAGTTATGCACTTGTTCATGGTGGATGGATGCACCTTTTTATAAACATGTTTGTTCTTTATTCATTTGGAACAAACATTGAAGAAAGTTTCAATTATTTATTTGGAATCCCTCAGAGTTATATTTATTATGGCCTTCTCTATATTGGAGGTGTATTGTTTGCAACCCTATTTGATTATGGTAAGCATAAAGATGATCCTTACTATGATGCTGTCGGGGCTTCGGGCGCCGTAGCCGCTGTACTTTTTGCTAGCATTTTAATTTCACCCACTTCATCCCTATTCATCTTTCCAATACCCTTCCCTGTACCAGCTTATATTTTTGGGGTGTTATATCTTATATATTCAGTTTATATGGGAAAACAAGGCAAGGACAATATAGGACATTATGCACACTTTTTTGGTGCTGTTTTTGGAATTGTATTTACGCTACTTCTCAAACCCTCATTGGCAGAAAATTTTCTACATCAGTTACTAAACTGAAATAGTTTCTATAATGAGGACAAACTGATTGAGATTTATACGGCCCAACAAGTAGAACAAATATTGCTTTATGAAAACCCCTAGTTCATCTCAGGATTAACTGGGAAACCTCTCCAAAGGTCATAGGAAGGTCCCATTCGCTGAAGAAAAGAGTTCCACATTTTTTCAGGTTTAGTATGAAGCAACAGTTTTGAACTGGTTTCTGAAATTACCCATGCATTGCGTTTCAATTCACTTTCAAGTTGTTTGGGAGACCAGCCTGAGTAGCCGAGAAAAAAACGGATCTGATCCTTTTTGAGTATTCCAAGTGTCATCATTTCACGTACTGATTCAATATCTCCACCCCAATACAATCCTGGCACTATTTCACTACTTTCAGGTATTTCGTTCCCAAGAGTATGAATAAAGAACAGTTTATCCGTTTCAACAGGTCCACCAATATAAACCATCGCATCAAATTCAGGAAAATCAGTCACGATGGCATTAAACAGTGCTCCGGAAGGCTTGTTCATAACCATACCAAAAGTACCGTCATCGTTATGCTCTATCAACAAGATTACAGCACGTCCAAAATAGAATTCATCCATTAACGGTTCTGCTATCAATGCCCTTCCCTTTATCGGTTGCAGGTCATTGCTTTTTATTTGAATCAGTTTTTCCATTTTAATCATTTTTTGAGTCACATGAGGTTCATATCATTCAAAACTCTATTTTTACAAATCAATCAAAAAATGTACCACGCATTGACAATACCTGATTTCAATAAGCAGTTCAAGGCTTTACGCATTGAATTTACTTTCTTCGAATATCAAAGTTATGCCATAATTGAGGAATATGATTGCTTTAAACTCATTTTTAACTTTAATTTAGGAAATAGATTCTATTTTAAGCCTGAATGGAAAATTCCCAAAATGAATTTCTTTGTGGAAAAACCAAACAAAGAAATTCTTAACATACTTGCTTTTCACATTGGCATGGTTGAATTAATCAGCTACTGGAAAGCTGCATGCCCTCAGCAAGTAATTATCAAACCTTTCAAACTTTCAAACGAACAGATTAATTGGTGGAAAAAGCTCTATTTTAATGGGTTAGGAGAATTCTTTTTCGTCAATGGAATTCAAGCCACGCCGGATGATTTCATGCTTATAACTTGTGATTCAGATACATTTTTCGAACCTGTTGATAAAACATACAATGAAACAGTAATAGTTCCGGTTGGCGGAGGAAAAGACTCCGCAGTAAGTCTTGAACTATTAACAAGGAATGGATTCTCAGTGGTTCCCCTCGTTGTCAATCCGCGTGCTGCAACCAACGATTGTATCATTGCTGCTGGTTTTTCTGATCAGGATTCACTTCTTATGTACCGGACAATCGACCCTGAACTGATAAAGCTGAATCAAGCAGGATTTCTGAATGGCCATACACCATTTTCTGCTTTACTCGCTTTTGTTTCAGCCTTTGGGGCTACTTTAGCCGATGCCCGGCATATTGCCTTATCCAACGAATCAAGTGCAAGTGAATCAACCGTTCACGGCAGCAATGTAAACCATCAATACAGCAAATCCTTTGAATTTGAGCAAGATTTCAGATACTATCTAAATCGGTTTATTACATCAGGGATGGGTTATTTCAGTTTTTTAAGGCCCTTGAATGAACTCCAGATCGCTTCGCTTTTCAGCAAATTCTCTGCATATCACAAATCATTTAAAAGCTGTAACGCAGGAAGCAAAACCGATCAGTGGTGTTGTAATTGTCCGAAATGCCTTTTCACTTACATCATGTTGTCACCCTTTGTTCCATCCGACAAGTTAGAGTCTATCTTTGGAGAAAATTTGTTGGATAAAGAAAATTTGAAAAACACGTTGGATGAATTGCTTGGAAAAACGATTGCCAAGCCTTTTGAATGTGTTGGAACAACAGAAGAAGTCCGGACAGCGGTAAACTATATCGCTCAACAAATCCGAACAGATGAAATTCCTTTTCTGATCGAAACGTTAGAAATTGAAAATAACAGCATTCTTTTAGCTGACAAAGCGATGAAAAATGCACTTCTTCAATTTGATGACCAACATTTCCTTTTGCCTGAATTTGAAATGCTAATTAAACAAGCTATCGATGAGAAATAAGATTGCTGATATGTTAAGAGGCAAAAGCGTACTCATTTTAGGTTTTGGTCGTGAAGGTCATTCTAGTCTTCAATTCATTCTCAGTAATAAAATCAATTGTAAGATTGGTATCGCTGATCAATTTGCTCAGGAAGAGGAAAAACAAATGTTTTCGGAACACCCTGAGATCGCTTTTCATACAGGACCCGATTATCTTGACGCAGTTCATTATTATGATTTTATTCTGAAAGCACCGGGCATACCTGGCCGAAATTTAAGTCAAGGCATCATGGGTGAAATATCTTCTCAAACAGACCTTTTTTTAGCTGCCTATCACCATCAAACAATTGGAATTAGTGGAACAAAAGGGAAAAGCACTACCTCAAGCCTTGTTCACCATTTACTAATACAATCCGGCAAAAAAAGTATTCTTACAGGCAATATCGGCATACCATGCTTTGATATTATTCCACAAATTGAACCTGATACCATCATCGTTTTCGAGCTTTCAGCCAATCAATTGGAATATGTACATCATTCACCTCATATTAGTGTACTCCTAAATATTTTTGAGGAGCATCTGGATCATTTTGGGACTTTCAAAGCCTACAAAGAAGCAAAAAAACAATTGTTAAAATTCTGCAAACCAAAGGACCTTATTGTTATTCATGAGTCATTAAATACTGAAATTAATAATTCATCACACAATGTATCAGTTTTTCCTCAGAAGGACTATTTTCCAGATTTGCAAACCCATCTCATTGGGTTGCACAATGTATGGAATATGCAGGCAGCAACGATGGCTGTTGTTGGAATAGGTATAAAAAAAGAGGAGGTCTTGAAGCACCTTCTCTCATTCAAGGGGCTGCCTCATCGTATTGAATATTTGGGACAATTTGCAGGAATTGAATTTTACAACGATAGTATTGCTACCATACCGGAAGCCACCGTAGCAGCCATTAAATCCCTGAGAAAGGTCAATTTTTTGATTCTCGGTGGTTTTGATCGTGAGATTCACTATGAATTTCTAACAGACTTTTTGAGTACGAATCCAATTGAAAATATACTTTATACAGGCAAAGCTGGTCATAGGATAGCAATGCAAATGAAGGAAAAAGATTTTTCAATGCAATTAATTGAATTCAAAACCCTTAGCGATGCTTTTGATATTATTCTTAAAAAGGCCAAAAATGGAGATGTTTGTCTTCTTTCGCCTGCTGCAGCAAGTTATGATCAATATAAAAACTTTGAACATCGTGGAGATGTTTTTAAAGAGATGGTGTACAGCTTGAAAAAAACAAAGCTTAATAATCTGAGTTCGACATAAGCAATAATCAATCAATTGGATACCTTTGAAAAACACCTATTTTCTTGATATACCAAGATTAGAAATCTCTTAAAGCTTCATGCAAGTATTAATGAGGAAAAGCGATGTAAAGCGCATGGTCCTCCGTCTTAATGCCTGAAGACTTTTTCTTTTATGTTAAGGATAATGTCACAAAGTATCATAGTAAAAAGTTCAGAGGAAAAACCTGAATTATGTGATATATTAAGATGTTTAATGTCAATTATTTACAAAAACATTTGATAGATTATTTTCCTGAAACTGTATCTTACAATAGATTTGTTGAACTGCAGCAAAAGGCGTTATTGCCCATGACCATATTCTTGAAGACAATGCGCCTTGGCAAAAGCACGGGTATCTCTTTTGTTGATTCAACCGCCGTGAGCGTTTGTAAGAATAAACGAATTTTTAATCACAAAGTATTCAAAGGTATTGCTCAACGAGGCAAGTCAACAATGGGCTATTTTTTGGTTTTAAACTACATATCGTAATTAATGATAAAGGTGAAGTTATCGATTTTGTAATTACACCTGAAAATGTGGACGATAGGCAACCATTGCAAGACACCAATTTCTTGAATAAAATTGCAGGAAAACTATTCGCTGATAAAGGGTACATTTCACAAAAGCTATTCGAGAACCTTTTCATTGACGGAATACATCTTATCACAGGCATTAGAAATAATATGAAAAATCAATTTATGTCGATGTATGATAAAATAATGCTCCGGAAACGATCTATAATAGAGACAGTTAACGATGAACTTAAAAATATTTGTCAGATCGAACATTCTAGGCATAGAAGCTTTGCCAACTTCATATCCAACATGATTTCAGGATTGTTAGCCTATTCATTCCTGCCCAAAAAGCCTGGTATTAAGTACGAAACGGTAAACAATAATGGTCAACTTACTCTTTTTTAGCGATTTGCTTATATCGAACTCAGGTTAATAATTATTTTGGCGTTGATCGTATGTATCTTTCAAAAACGGAGAAGGGACTATGTTCTTTAATTGTGGACTTTTCGGGAGAGAACCTTCAGATGGATTTATTTCATTTGTATCACCCATCATAATTCCTACAACTTCTGTGATTCCAATGCTGCGATAATCTGGAGGGGCATCAAAAAAATCAGGAGGTATACCGGCTTCCCTTACCCGCTCAACGTGCATAACACTATTACCGAAGGAATCAGGAATTACGGATTTCATTACCAGTCCATGCTTCAAGAGCCCAATCCATTCACTACTTTCACGAAAAATTGATAAAGGAGTGGGTTTACTGAATGTACGCATCATTTCATTTAACTGGCTCATCTCCAAGGTAAGATATGGCTGAACCTGCTCTGTAATCCAAAGCTCTTCCATCACAACTGTATCCATCACAAAAAGATACTTTCTACAAGAATAACCCCCAAGATCAAGCAATGAATCTGTCACTTCTATCTTAAAATTTTCAGGCAAAAGGCTATCTGGTTGAACAGTCTTTAAGATCTGTAGCATTTGATCGAATTCGGCTCCTACTTGATTTCTTTCTCCCTCAGGAAGTTGCTCAATCATAACCAAAACCTGACGTTCAACAGTTCGGAAAAGTTCTGCTCTAAGTGAATCATGTGATCCTGTCCAAAAGCTCATCTGTTTTGGAAAGATAATTGTAGTTGATTTTGTGTCAAGATGAAAAATATAAGTAGAGGTTATATTCTCAACCCTGACTTTCTGATCAAGGATAAAAACACTTTGCGTAGAAAAGTTACCAAAACGATCCTCTCGTTTTTCAACGATGAGCCATCCGGCCATCATCTGTGATGATAACAGAATCAAGAAAACCAACCCAATTACAAAACGCTTCATAGCAAATCCTATTCAATACCAAAATTTCTTATCAACAATATGTTTTTCAGCGCTTTACAAA
Source organism: Bacteroidetes bacterium HGW-Bacteroidetes-1 (assembly GCA_002842755.1). Taxonomy (GTDB): domain Bacteria; phylum Bacteroidota; class Bacteroidia; order Bacteroidales; family F082; genus JALNZU01. Next base: position 21,835 of record PHDU01000015.1, read on the forward strand.
ACATATTATACATTCGCAAAATTAGCAAATTAATTCATAAACAATTCAAAGATAAAAATTTACAATACCATCAGGTTTATAAAAGAAAAAAAACTACTTTTGCACCTCTAAAAATATGTACATATCATGGCTAAATACAAAGGCACTGAAAAAGGGGACGAAAGACTCGAAGTTGTAGAAGAGGCATTGAGCAAGTCTGAAAAGTTTATTGAAAACAATCAAAAGCTAATCACAATCACTGTGTTGGTTTTAGTAGCAATTGTTTTGGGTTATTTTGGTTTGAATAAATACTATTTGGAACCCCGTGAAAAGGAGGCTCAGCTGCAAATTTTTATGGCTGAAAAATATTTTGAGTCCGATTCACTCAACAAAGCATTATATGGCGATGCCAACAATCCTGGTTTTTTAGATATTGTTGATGAATTTGGTTCAACCAAAACAGGAAATCTTGCAAAATATTATGCAGGGCTGTCTTATCTCAAGTTAGGAGAGTATAACGAAGCAATCACTTACCTTCAAAATTTCAAAGGAAAGGATCTTATTATATCTGCACTTGCCATTGGCGCTACTGCTGATGCTTACGTCGAACTCAATGATAACGCAAAGGCTGCTGATCTTTATCTAAAAGCTGCAAAAAAAAGCAACAACGAGCTAACAAAACCAATGATGCTTTTCAAAGCTGGAAGAGCATATGAATTGAATGGAAATTATAAAAAAGCTACTGAATTATACGAGTCTATTCAGAAAGAATACCCTACTTCTACTGAAGGAAGAAACATAGATAAATTTCTTTCCAGAGCAAAGTCTTTGTCAGGAAATTAAAATAATTGAATAGAATTATAAAATACCTGACAGTTATCTGATCAGGTATTTTTTTTCATTTTTGAATAATTTGCAAGAATAAAATTTCAATTATACAGGTCATTAATGATAAATAGAAAAGTCAGGATCATATTTTTTGGAACACCAGAGTTTGCTTCAAAACAATTAGACAACCTCATTTTAAATGGTTATGATGTGGTTGCAGCCGTTACAGCACCTGATAAGCCAGCCGGAAGGGGGAAAAAAAATAGTGTTTCGGCACTAAAAACAATGGCTACGATGCACCATATCCCAGTTTTACAACCTGAAAAACTGAAAGAGGAGTCTTTTATCAACACATTAGAAAGCTTACAGGCAGACTTGTTTATTGTGATTGCTTTTCGCATGATTCCTGAAAAAGTTTGGAAAATGCCTCCTCTTGGCACAATTAATCTGCACGCTTCTTTGCTACCACAGTACCGGGGTGCGGCTCCAATCAACAGAGCAATTATAAATGGTGAAAAAGAGACAGGTATTACAGCTTTTTTTATCAATGATCAGATTGATACCGGAAATATTATCTTACAAAAAAAAATCTTAATCACCAATGATGATACGGCCGGATCGCTGCATGACAGAATGATAGTTGAAAGTAAAGATTTGCTGTTTCAAACTATTTCCAAAATTACAAGTGGGGACATAAAAATAGTAGTACAGCAGGGACTGATATCAAATGAGGCAACTTTGAAAGTAGCTCCAAAGATATATAAGGCTGATTGTAAAATTAACTGGCTGAAGCAAGGACAAGAAATTTATAACCATATCAGAGGACTCAGCCCCTATCCTACCGCCTATACTGAAATGATCTCAGATACAGGCAAGGATTTAGATCTAAAGATATTTGAAAGTAGTTTTGAAGCTTGTAAAGTTAAAGAAGATATATTTACCCTTTTGACAGACAACAAAACTTCATTAAAAGTTGCTTTACATGATGGGTATATTCACTTACTAAAAGTACAACAAGCTGGAAAGAAAGCAATGTCCTCAAAAGAATTCCTAAAAGGCTTCCATTTTGAAGGCTTCTGGAAAACAATTGTGTGAAATATAATTGGGCACAGAAGATACCTAAACAAAGACTTTCAGAGGGTAAAACACATTTCTTTGAAAGAAAAAGACAAAGAATCACTTCATTTATGAATAAAAGTGAAAAAAAATGTATTTTTTTTCACTTTTATTACCGATAAAGCTTGCATTTGATAAATTATAGTTTATTTTTGTGCGTTATTCAACCAATATATTCTAACTAATATCCAAAAAGATGAACAAAGCTGAATTAATCGATGCAATGGCTTCAGAAGCCGGACTAGCAAAAGCAGATGCAAAGAAGGCATTAGACGCTTTCATTGATGCAACATCAAAAGCACTTAATGGTGGCGACAAAGTTACTTTGGTAGGTTTTGGAACTTTTTCGGTTTCTGAAAGATCAGCCAGAACAGGCCGTAATCCTCAGACAGGAAAAGAAATTAGCATTGCTGCAAAAAAAGTAGTAAAATTTAAACCAGGTGCTGAGCTAGCCAAAAACGTAAAATAATTTTTTTACGTTAAAAGAATCTCGATAAAAAACGCTTCGAACTTAATTTGAAGCGTTTTTTTTTGCAATTCTACTTTAAAAAGGGATCGATGGAAAGGGAAATAATCATGACCAATACAAAGTAATTGATCCGCATAAAATAAAAAAATGGGTTGAAAACCTTTTCACTTTTGCGAAGAAGGCCCGCAAAAACATAGATGAGCCAAAATACAGCAAGAATAATCATTAGGGTAATAACATTCGAACTGACAATGTTAAAAAGTGGCATCATCAAAGCAGCTACCGCAGTAGCGAATGTCCAAAGGAACGTCAAATAACGAATCTGTTTTTCATCAAAAAGCTGGGTTATCGAAGGATAACCTGCTTCTACATATTCATCGCCATATTTTAGCATAAGCAGCCAGAAATGTGGCACTTGCCAAATAAAGAAAAAGAAAGCTAAAATAAGAGCCTGCGGATCAAAAACAGAACCTCCACCTGCAACCCAGCCTACCACGGGTGGAATAGCACCAATCACTGATCCTGGAATAACAGCAAAAGCAGTTTTACGCTTCAAGGGAGTATAAATACCATTATACCATAGTAAAGCGAGCAACCCCAGCTGAAAGCCAACAAAATCAGAACCAAGATAGATCATTCCTGATCCAATTGAAATCAGAATGAATGCTATCAACAATACCTCATTTTTGCGAATACGACCTGAAGGAATAGGACGATTAAACGTACGTTTCATCAATTGATCCCTATCGCTGTCCTGATAGTGATTCAATGCTGACGAACCACAAGCGAGAATAAAAATCCCAAAAGTAGGTAGAATCAAACCCGAATCGAAACTTCCTTTGGCTATCAGATACCCCGCGATGGTCGTGAGGGCAACAGCAAAGGTTATTTTTACTTTGCTTAACTCGGCCAATAAATACAAATTTCTTTTGAACATATTTCTAATTCAATAAATATTGAATAATTATGAAGGTGAATAGATACTTTTAAAATCGATTCTATTTTAATTTTTTCAAATAATCGGTAATCTCAGCAATCTGATCATCTGACAGGACAGTTTCATAGGATACCATTAATCCCTTCATATACCCTTGGACGATATCTGCGTTGGGTTGTTTGATTGATCGGGCAATGTACTCTTCATCTATCAAAATTTCACGCTCTAGTCCATCTGTTTCAACGATCTCAGTTCTGCCAAAAATACCTTTAAAGGATGGTCCGATAATTTTACTTCCATCCTGAGAATGGCAAGTAAGGCAGGCGTTTTGTTTTAAAAGAGACAGACCAGGGTGCTCATCAGAAATATTCGGCACATTGGCAAGCCAATGCAAATAATCTGCTTCTGAAAGAACAGTAACAGAAGAAAGCATATAACTATGCAATTGTCCGCAGTATTCCGCACAAAGAATGTCAAAACGTCCCTCCTGGGTCGCTTCGAACCATAAAAAATTATTTTTTCCGGGGACCATATCTTCTTTCATTCGGAAGGCAGGAATAAAAAAACTATGTAAAACATCACGGGAATGCAAATTGATTTTTACAGGCTTTCCAAAAGGGACTACAAGTGAATCGGTTAAACGACCATCAGGATATTCAAATGAAAACTTCCACATCTGTCCATAGGCATCTATTACAATTGCATCATCAGGAGCTTTTAATAAAGGTTTATAACCCATCCATCCAAAATAAAACATCACCATGACCAGCAGAACAGGTATAACTGTCCAAAGCACTTCAAGTGTATTGCTACCTTCGATATTTGTCGGCACAGGGTTTCTTTTCTTACTATATCGGAAAACAAAATAAACCATCACCACAGTGATTCCTATCAAAAAGAAAACGGAAATTCCTGTGATTACATACAATGAAAAATCAACGCCTTCGGCAAAAGTTGAAGCAGAGGTTCTCATATTCAATTAGCGATTTATATATTCAATGGCTGTTAAAACTGTAAATGCAACAAACAAAACGATCACAAGCAGAACAAGCCATGAATATAGTTTCAGATCGTATTTGAGATGCATGAAATAATAAGCAACAACAACAACTTTTACCGTTGCAATCAGAAGAGCAGTGGCAACTGACAATGTTGCAAGATTGGCTCCAAAAACAGATACAACTACGGTTACAAAAGTAAGCAGAAGCAGGGTGACGAGAGTGCCAAAATGCTCTTTATAGCTACTGATATGATGAGTAGTGGGCTGATTATCTTTATTTTTTTCAGGATGTTCCATACTATCTTAATGAATAAGGTAAAATAAAGGGAAAAGATAAATCCAGATCAAATCAACAAGATGCCAGTATAAACCGGCATTCTCATTGAGTGAATAGTTGTCAGAAGTCAGAAGACCTTTTTTTGTTTTTGAAATTACGACGCCAATAAAAATGACACCTATAATAATGTGAAAAGCATGAAGACCGGTCATGAAGAAATACAGAAAGAAAAAGAGAGCTTCTCCTTTCGGGAGATTTGTGTAATGTTCCATGCCTGGAAATAATCCATGATGTATCTTAGCACTCCATTCAAAATATTTAATAACCAGAAAAACAAATGCAAGAAATACTGTTAAGGACATCAGCTTGATCGCTGTCTTGGTGTTTCCTTTTTGAATTGCAGTGATAGACATGGCGATTGTCATGCTGCTTACCAACAGCACAATTGTATTTATTGTCCCCATTACAGGACTCAACTCGAAAGAAGACATCAGAAAGGCGTCATGGTTCATATAGCGATAAACCATATATACAATAAAGAGGCCTCCAAATAATAGTAATTCGGTAAATAGAAATAACCACATTCCTAATTTAGAAGCCTCAGCATCACGATTATGCCCTGAATTAGGCAAAACGAATCCAGTATGATGTTCCATATGATTATTCTTTAATACTTGGTTTATTTTCGTAATCGTAAGGGCCATTTTTTGGCAAAACCGGCATTCGGTCAAAGTTTTGTAAGGGTGGTGGTGAAGTTGTCTGCCACTCCAGCGTAATACCATTCCATGGATTACGGCCAATCTTCCTTTTGCTTGTATAAAAACCAGAAATAAGATTACCAAGCATCAAAAGCAGTCCGGTTGCAAGCACCCAGGAACCATAAGTACTGATCATGTTTGGCAGATGAAATTCTGGCAAGTAATCATAGTAACGACGAGGCATCCCCATCAAACCAACAATGAGCATCGGGAAATAGAGCATATTGAACCCAATAAAGAATATAGTGAATGCAACGTTTGCCACTTTGACGTTATACATTTTTCCCCAAATTTTCGGATACCAATAATGCAAAGCTCCAAAGAAAGCAAAACCAGTACCACCAAACATCACATAATGGAAATGGCCAACAACAAAATGAGTATCATGAAGATGAATATCCGTTGCCAAAGCCCCTAAAATCAAACCAGTAAAACCTCCGATCATAAACTGAAAAATAAAAGCAAGGGCGTAGAGTAATGGAGGTTGAACATTAATTGAGCCTTTATAAAGGGTTGCAACCCAATTAAATACTTTGATAGCAGTCGGTATGGCAACAAGGAAAGTAAGCATTGAGAAAATAAATCTGGCAGTTCCACTCATTCCGGAAGTAAACATATGATGTCCCCAGATAAAGTAGCCAACAAAAGCAATGGCTAAACTAGAGAAGGCAATGGCCTTGTAACCAAAAATAGTCCTTTGTGTGAAAGTGGGAAGTATTTCTGATATTATACCAAAAGCCGGGAGTGCCATTATATAAACTGCAGGATGAGAATAAATCCAGAAAAGATGTTGATAAAGAATTGGATCTCCTCCAATTGAAGGATCAAACAAGCCAACACCAAGCATACGTTCTGCTGCAATCATCAAAAGTGTAATTCCAATGATTGGGGTAGCAAGAACCTGAATCCATGAGGTAGCATACAATGCCCAGGCAAAAAGTGGCATTTTTAAGAAACTCATTCCGGGAGTTCTTAGTCGATGTATCGTAACAATGAAGTTAAGACCAGTTAGGATGGATGAAAATCCGAGCACAAAAGCTGCAAGCACAGCCATACTTACATTTGTACCTGTTCTTACACTGTACGGAGCATAAAATGTCCATCCGGTATCTGCCGGCCCATCACCGTAAACAAGCGTTGAAAGAGCCATTATTGCACCCAAGATATATATCCACCATGAAAGCAAATTTAAACGTGGAAAGGAGACATCATCAGTACCAAGCATAATAGGCAGAAAAAAGTTTCCAAAAACAGCAGGAATACTGGGAATTATAAATAGGAAAATCATGATCACACCGTGAAGCGTGAATAACTGATTGTATGTTTTTGCTTCAACCAAGTCTTTTCCCGGATTGAGCAATTCATATCGCATGAGCAATCCGAGTGTCACACCAACAATGAAGAAAGTCATCAAAGAGTATAGGTAGAGCAAACCAATTCGCTTGTGATCCACACTAAATATCCAGGAAAAAAGGCCCTTCTTCCCCTGAAAAAAATTAGTGTTTGCAACGAGTGTTGTCATATACATTTATAATTTATTGGTTTCTGATTTGCGTTTGTTTGAAACAATCAAATAGGATAGAAAAGACAACGCCAGCAAAAGAATGACTGTTCCGGAAATTTTAGTTACATTAAACACATATTTTTGTCCTTCAGCATCATAACTGAAACAGAACTTAAGGACTTTGTTAATAGTTGGGCCTGATTTTCCCATTCCAGCCTCAACGACAGCCATTTTCAGATCGAAAGGCAATACATAAGTTCCATGAAGGTATCTGGTAATTTTACCATCGGGACTTAATACCACCAATGTTGCAGGATGAATGTAATCAGCACCTTCCTGTTTGATCTGATAGCCGATATTATCAAGAAAACGATGAATATTGATACTATCACCTGTAAAGAAACGCCAGCCATTATCTGTATCTCCTTTCCCAACCAGATTGGAATAGGTACGTTTTTTATTTTGAGCAAGGACAGTTTTTTCTATAGGGCTGAAACTAATTGTAAAAACCTGATAGTCTTTATTTAGAACAAGATCAGATTTTTTCATTACCTCTGCAAGCCCATTCATAAGTGGGGTACACAAACCAGGGCATTCATAATAAACCATTGCAATTACTGTTGGCATTTGTACTGCATCCTTGATGTTGACAAGATTGAAGTTGTCATCCGTAAAATAGATATCATCTTCAATGGACCGATCGAGCTGCTCGTACACTCCTAATTTTTCATCAGCAGCCAGAAGAATGGGAGAAATGAGCAGAATACTGAACAGGATAATAAAAGTCAAGAAAAAATAAATTTTTAAATACTTCATTTACAATTATTTAAAGATTTAGAATCGGTTTTTTTTCAAAGTGCTAATTTAGAACAAATCTAAATAGCAAACAATACTTTTAAAGGAATGTTTTTAACTCCATTAGAATAAATCGTTGATGAAGCGTTGTTAACGCTGTATGGTTGTTAAATCAAGTAAATATTTTTTTTCTATTTTAAGAACAGAAAAAAAATGAATAATTATTTGGATTCAGGTGTAAATTATTTATTCATAGCCTTTGATCTACATCAAAGCTAATGGCAATTAGCATTACAGAGATTCTGAGCCTTCTTTTTGTCCATTACTCCAAAATTTACATCCCATAAAAAATACATTTGATTAAAAAAAGGAAAATGTAAAAGAATAAGAGTGTGAACAAAATTTAACCCCATCTTAAAATAAGAAATTTACAGAATTTTATTGCTAACCAATAGAAATGGTATTTTGGCATGTTAATTGTTATAACAGCATCGTAATTTTCTATTAGAGTATTGGTTGGTTAAAAAGGAAAAGCCCGGGCGAGTGAATCTCAAACGGGCTTTTTTAAAGAAACTATTTCTTTTTTTTTTTTACGATTCTAGTTCTTTGGACAAATAGGCGGCTGTATAACTGTACTTATCCTTTGCAATTTGCTCCGGTGAACCTTGACAGAGAATATATCCACCTCTTTCACCTCCTTCAGGACCAAGATCGATAATATGATCCACAACCTTGATAACTTCCATATTGTGTTCAATAATAAGGACAGTATTTCCCTTATCGACCAGTTTATTAAGAACTTCCAGTAATACTTTTACATCTTCAAAATGCAACCCTGTTGTTGGTTCGTCGAGGATATAAAGTGTCTTTCCTGTATCTTTCTTCGATAACTCAGTGGCAAGTTTTACACGCTGCGCTTCTCCGCCTGAGATAGTAGTTGAAGGTTGTCCAAGACTAAGATATCCTAATCCAACATCTTTTAAAGTTTTGATTTTATGTTGAATGGAAGGAATATTCTCAAAAAAATCAATGGCATGGTCAATTGTCAGGTTAAGAATATCATTGATTGATTTACCTCTGTAACGCACTTCCAATGTTTCGCGGTTATAACGTTTTCCGCCACACTCCTCGCAAGGTACAGAAACATCCGGAAGAAAATTCATCTCAATGATTCTAACACCAGCACCCTTGCATGTTTCGCATCGACCACCTGTAACATTGAATGAAAAACGACCGGGTTTATAACCTCGTATCTTTGATTCTGGCAGATCGCCAAAAAGCTTTCTAATCTCATCAAAGATCTTGGTATATGTTGCCGGGTTCGATCGAGGTGTTCTTCCAATGGGTGACTGATCAACTTCAATTACCTTGTCTAAATAATTCAGTCCGTCAATACTATCATAAGGCAATGGTTCTTTTAATGAATTATAAAAAAACTGGCTTAATATAGGATAAAGTGTTTCTTTGATTAGACTTGATTTTCCTGAGCCGGAAACGCCGGTGATACAAACCATCTTGCCCAAAGGCAATTCTAAAGTAACATTTTTTAGGTTATTACCTCTTGCCCCTTTCAGTACAACAGACTTCCCCTTATGTCCTTTTCTTCTTTCAGAAGGCACTTCAATTTTCTTTTTTCCGCTTAGGTAATCACAAGTTATGCTGTGGCAATCGATCATCTGTCCAGGTTTACCTTGTGCAACAATATGTCCGCCATGAATACCAGCACCCGGGCCAATATCCACCACGTAATCAGCTGCAAGAATGGTATCTTTGTCGTGCTCGACAACAATAACTGAATTCCCAATATCACGTAATTGCTTTAAGGATTCAATCAGGCGGTGATTGTCCCGCTGATGCAAACCTATACTTGGCTCATCAAGGATATAAAGAACTCCGGTAAGTTGTGATCCAATCTGTGTTGCAAGACGAATACGTTGTGATTCACCGCCTGACAATGTATTTGAAGGCCGGTTCAAATTGAGATAGTCGATACCTACCTCGAGTAAAAAATCGATTCGCTTTTCTATTTCGCGCAATACTTCACGGCCAATTTGCAACTGCTTCTCAGATAACTTCTCAGGCAGATTCTTAACCCATTCGGATAGATGGGTTATATCCATGGCAGCAACCTCAGCAATATTTTTTCCATCCAATAAGAAAAATCTTGATTCTTTCTTCAGTCGGGTTCCTTCGCACGTTGGGCAATTCACGTGGTTCATAAATCCTGAAGCCCAGCGCCTGATAGCAGGAGACGCTGTTTCATTGTTTTGATTTGAAATAAAGTTTATTATCCCTTCAAAATTAAGCGTATAAGAAGAAATAATTCCAAGATATTCTTTTTTTACTTCAAAACTTTCGGTGGAACCGTAGAGGAGCGTGTTAATGGCTTCATCTGAAATTTCATTGATGGGTGTATTCAATGTAAAGCCATATTTGAGTCCTATGGCCTCAATCTGTCCAAATATCCAATTATTTTTGTATTCACCCAAAGGTGTAAGCCCTCCTTTTTTGATGCTCAATGTATCATCCGGGATAATTTTTGCTAGATCAATCTCCGTAATTTCACCAAGCCCATTACAATTGGAACATGCCCCATAAGGTGAATTGAAGGAGAAAGTATTGGGTTCGGGTTCGTTGTAAGAAAGTCCGGTGGAAGGACACATGAGCATTTTACTATAAAAGCGCAAGACTTTCTGATCAGGTTCCCAGAGTTGAAGTAGTCCTTTGCCATGTTTCATTGCTGTTTGCACTGATTGCGAAAGTCTGTTTCTGTCGGAATGGTTCAAGTCAATTCTATCGATAACTATTTCAATGTCGTGGACTTTGTACCTATCCAATTGCATACCAAAAGTGATGTCGCGCATCTCACCGTCAACACGAACTTTAAGAAATCCTGTTTGACGAATCTGCTCAAAAAGTTCTCGATAGTGTCCTTTTCGTGCTCTGACAACTGGTGAAAGAAGCACAATCCGATGATTTTGATACTGTTGTAGAATCAAATCCACGATTTGATCTTCAGAGTAACGAACCATTTTTTCACCAGTTTCATATGAAAAGGCTTCAGAAGTTCGGGCATAAAGCAACCGCATGAAATCGTAGATTTCAGTAATAGTACCTACAGTTGATCTCGGATTTCGGTTTACAGATTTCTGCTCAATAGAAATAACAGGACTCAAGCCTGTTATTTTATCCACGTCAGGACGCTCCATGCTCCCTATAAACTGACGCGCATATGCCGAAAACGATTCCATATATCTTCTTTGACCTTCAGCATAGATGGTATCAAAAGCAAGAGAAGATTTTCCACTTCCACTCAAGCCAGTAATTACAACCAACTCATTCCGGGGTATTTTAAGATCGATATTTTTGAGATTATGCACGCGTGCACCTAAAATCTCAAGGTATTTATCTTCAGCAAAAGTATTTTCAGTCATGAATTAATTCAGAATTATGACAACAGAGGAATTCTGATAACCTCATCATTCTTCACTTTTTGATTTGATAAAAGCATGGGTCATTTTGAACGAACCTTCAGGTAATTTTATAATATAGCGCTTTCCTGCTGCTACTATCAGCTGGTTCGACCTGAGCCATGGATTATACATTTTTAATAATTTATAGGTAATTCCTTTTTCTTTTGAAAACTCAGCCAGATTGTTTATTGAGGTATCAGCAATAAAATCACTGGACGACAAAGGCTGGTACAGTTTTTCAAATTCCGGATAAAAACCATACTTATTCGGGTCAGTTATTATCATTTTCATTGCAATCATTCTGAATAGATAACGTTCTGTTTCTTCGGCCATCAGCATATCAAAATATGAATCTGCCATCTGATCATTCATAAAACCATCAATACGGCGGCTTCCGGCATTGTATGCAGCGGCAACCAATGCCCAATTTTTGTACTTATCAAAAGCTTTTAGAAAATATCGGCAGGCCGCTTCGGTTGATTTTTCGACATGGTACCGCTCATCAACATCAGTATTGATCTCAAGACCAAATTCCTTCCCTGTAGTTTCAAGAAATTGCCAAAATCCAACGGCACCAGCAGAAGATTTACTATTGGTGAGATTGCTCTCAATCATACTGAGGTATTTGAAATCTTCAGGAATTCCATTTGCTTTCAAAATAGGTTCAATTACAGGAAACCATCTACTGGCACGCTTAAGCAACAAGAGTGTTGAACTATGCCAATAGGTGTTAACGATAAGTTCGCGTTCGAGGTTTTCCGTCACATAAAATAGCTCGACTGGTACTTTCTCGCCCGCAAAAACCAATTCATCAGGGATATTAAAACTGACAATCCTATAATTCTGACTGCCAACAATTATATTTTCATCAGATTGAGCCACTACATGGGTCCTTTCGCCAATAACAAAAAATAGCAATCCCAGAAAACTGGCAACACCCAGAAAAATAATTGAAATTATGTGCTTTTTTAACATAGAACTGAGAATCAAAAATGAAAGATAATTATTTAGAAGCCCTCAAACAAAATATTAAAATTTTTAGGTGTCTATATTCTCACAAAGAGAACTTTAAAACGGACTGATGAAATCTCTAAACAGAGGAGCGTGTTGATCTTTTTCTGATAAAACCGGAGATTCAATTCCCCAATCAATATTCAGGTCGGGATCATTCCAACGAATACTGCCTTCAGATGCTTTATTGTACAAATTCGTGCATTTGTAAAAAAATACTGTGTTATCCTCCATTGTAACAAATCCATGAGCAAACCCTGGTGGCACCCAATACATCCATTTATTTGACTCAGTTAGCAAAATAGAAGCCCATTCTCCGTAGGTAGGTGAGTTTTTTCGTATATCAACGGCAACATCAAGAACTGCACCTTTCATAACCCGTACTAATTTTCCCTGTGCATAAGGAGGGGCCTGAAAGTGTAGTCCACGTAAAACTCCTTTCACTGATTTCGATTCATTATCCTGAATAAAGTTGTGATCAATGCCATGCTGAGAAAACTTATCCTTATTATATGATTCGAAAAAATAGCCACGGTTGTCTTCAAATACAACGGGCTTAACAATGAGCAGATCGGAAATTTTAGTTTCAATTATTTCCATAATATACTAATAATATAATTAATTGAATGAATAGCAAAGCAAAACTGATTGAAACAATAGACTACAACCTTTATCTTAGTTTACTAAAGATGAATTACTTCACCATATGCATCCGCAGTAGCTTCCATTATGGCTTCAGACATTGTTGGATGAGGATGAATTGTCTTAATAATTTCATGGCCTGTTGTTTCAAGTTTGCGGGCAGCAACAGCCTCTGCAATCATTTCCGTTACATTGTCACCGATCATGTGGCAACCAAGCCATTCTCCATATTTTGCATCAAAGATTACTTTCACGAAACCGTCCTTATTACCGGCTGCACTGGCTTTACCAGAGGCTGAAAACGGGAATTTCCCAACTTTGATTTCATATCCGGCATCTTTCGCTTGCTTTTCTGTCATCCCCACAGATGCAACCTCAGGATTGGTATAAGTACAGGAAGGGATATTACCATAATCAATTGGATCTGGGTTGAGTCCACAAATAGCTTCTACGCATGTGATGCCTTCATGAGAGGCTGTATGAGCAAGTGCAGGTCCATGAACTATATCGCCAATGGCATAAACACCATCAACATTGGTGCGATAAAAATCATCTACAATTACTTTTCCTTTTTCTGTTTTAACGCCTGTATCTTCCAATCCCAAACCTTCAAGATTGGTTACGGTGCCAACCGCTGACAAAACAATCTCGGCATCCACCACTTCTTCACCTTTCTTGGTTTTGATGGTAACTTTGCACAAGTCACCATTGATTGCAACTTTCTCGACAGATGCATTGGTCATCACCTTAATCTTTGCTTTTTTAAAAGAGCGTTCTAATTGTTTTGAAACTTCTTCATCTTCAATTGGAAGTATATTTGGAAGAAACTCAACCAAAGTAACATCCACTCCCATTGAATTATAGAAGAAAGCAAACTCACTTCCTATTGCTCCAGAACCTACTACAACCATTGATTTTGGAAGCTGAGGCAACACCATAGCATCCCGATAACCAATAATTTTTTTCCCGTCCAGTTTCAAGTTGGGTAACTCACGAGAACGTGCACCAGTAGCAAGAATAACGTGATCTGCTTCAAAAACCGTTTTCTCCTTTTTGCTATCTGTCACTTCAACTTTCTTCCCTTTTAAGAGTTTTGCGGTTCCGGATATCAATTCAATTTTATTCTTTTTAAACAGGTATTGAACCCCTTTACTCATTCCTTCTGCAACACCTCTGCTACGTTTAACAATTGCATCAAAGTCGGGTTTGGGTTCTGTTTCAAGAAGGATTCCATAATCTGCGGAATGTTTCATATAATTGAAAACCTGTGCGCTTTTCAGTAGTGCTTTTGTTGGAATGCAACCCCAGTTGAGGCAAACACCACCAATTTCAGCCTTTTCAATTACGGCCACTTTTTTTCCAAGTTGTGAAGCTCTTATTGCAGCCACATAACCTCCCGGGCCGCTTCCAATTACTATAATATCGTATTTCATAAACAATTAATTTTTAATTGGGAATTTTTCATTGCAAAAGTACAAAAATCCAGTTTGTAACTTCCGGATTTGAAAGTTAGAAAAACATCCTCTGAAAAGCAAGTAAATAGAATGTTGTGTAAATCATAACATTCATCTGTTTTAAACAAGATACATAATAAAAAGTTGAATCGTTTCTTTAATAAAAGACCAAAATTTTAATAATCGGAACAAGTAGAAAAAAAATAGTTGGTATGAGCCTCACTTAATTATCTTTGTGGCGAACTTCCGGTATTTTAACTCTCTACTTGCATAAACCGCCGGTAAGGAGACCGGCAATCCGGGAGTTCATTTTAAATAATCAACATATGAATTCAAGATACTGGGCCTATTTATTTGTACTGGTTCAATTTTCTTCATTATTTTTTATTCTAACAACGGCACCTGTTTTTGCAAGTTCTGATTGGGGAATTTTAGTAGAGATGGCGGGTGTTTTCGTTGGTCTGTTAGCCATTTACCAAATGCAAATTGGTAATTTTAATATTGCACCTTTGCCGAAGGCAGGCGGAAAACTTGTGACATCGGGCCTTTATAAATACGTTCGTCATCCAATGTATATGGCACAGCTTTTAGCTGCACTACCACTTATTGTAGATTACTTCAGCATGATACGTCTTGCTCTTTGGCTGGCTCTGTTTATCAATTTGATCTTTAAACTTTACTATGAAGAAAGAAAACTCACGAATCAGTTTTCTGCTTACAAAGCATATATGGAAACAACATGGCGTCTCATACCTTTTGTTTATTAAAACTGATTTGATATTGATTCGCAAACATTTTTAAGGAATTACATAAAATACAGATCTTATTAAAAATTTACAATTGAGAACAGGATAATACGCTTCTAAATCTCTTCAGCCGAATTGCAGTCAATACAGGTTAAAATACTACATTTGTCAAGCTAAAATTTCTTTTGCACACAGTGATTTCGAACAATAAGTGGATACTTAAACATTTTACAACGCTTTTACAATGCGAAGGCCTTGATACATCTTTCGTGTTGATTGCAAACCATTTTAAAATAAAAAATAACATCAACTTAGGTATTCAATCTTTCTTAAGTAAACGGATCTATCGATCCCTGTTTATTTTTATAACTATTGCCTTTATCCTATCGGGATGCACAGCTAAAAAATTTATTCCGAAAGACAAAATTCTTCTGCATAAGAATATCATTTCGATTGACGCAAAGCAAACCACTTTTGCAAAGTCAGACATTGCAATTCTGGCGGCTCAAAAACCCAATAAACATATTTTAGGTATGCGATTCAGACTTTGGGCCTATTATTTTTCTGAACCAAGAACTGAAAAGAAATTTTGGAATTGGGTCAATACAAAGGTTGGAAAACCGCCCGTATATTATGATGCCCTTCTTACAAAAACCGCATCACAGCAAATGTCACGTTACTTGCATAATGTGGGGTATTTTAATAACAAGGTTGAATTTGAACTTATAAACAATAAGCATGTTAAGTACCTTATTAGCCCTTCACTGCCTTACCGTATCGACTCCATAAGTTATTCTATACCTGACACTTTACTTGCTACATTCGTCAAAGAAGTTGAAAGCGAGTCTCTAATAAAAAGCGGAAAAGTTTACAATGCCTACACTCTGGATGATGAACGAGACAGAATCACCACTCACCTAAAAAATAACGGATATTATTTTTTTACCAAAGATTATATTCTTTTTGAGGTTGACAGCAATTTACAAAACAATCTAATCAACATCAATCAAAGAATTGAAAATCCGAAATCCAACAGTTTTAGTTTGGGAAGCCAATCCTCTGATAAACTTCATCAACGTTATTTCATCAATCAGGTAAAATTATTTCCAACATACAATCCTTTTGTGAATACAAGCACTCCTTTTGATACAACAGTATTACTGGTAAAAAGAGAGGACAAAAAAGAAAAATCAGTTCTTTATCTTTATTCTCAGGGTGACCCCCGTATAAAACCCGGCACTTTCAGTCAAGTGGTTCAAATATATGAAAATGAGGCTTTCAGTATCAAGAAGCTTCGACAAACCTACAAAGGACTGACCAACCTTAAACTCTATCGCGCCTCCAACATTACTTTTGATACAGCAGTTAACCGCATTACATCAATTCATGATCCTGGAAACTGGATAGACTGCAACATTTACCTTCAGCGCAACAAAGTACACGCTTATTCAATAGAAATGGAAGGAACCAATTCAGGCGGTGATCTTGGAATTCGGGGGAGTCTGATCTATTCAAACACTAATTTATTCAGAGGAGCAGAGGTGCTCAGAATAAGGCTGAATGGTGGTATTGAGGCGCAGCGCCTTTCAGCTGTTTCGCTTGATAATCCTGAACTGGCAGGCTCCATATTCAATACTACTGAAGCAGGTATTGATGCCAATATCTATTTTCCTCGCTTTTTAAGCCCAATAAGACTTAGAAATTTCATTTATGATTATCAGCCAAAAACAAATTTAAATATCGGTTTTAGTTCACAAAACAGAATTAATTATCAACGTTATCTAATTAAGGGTGCTTTTGGTTATGACTGGATGACAAGCAATACAGTCAATCATATTTTAACCCCGATTAGCTTAAATTCTGTAAAGGTAAACCCATCTGTGGCATTTCAGAAAATTCTTGATCAGGAAATCAATCAACGATATAAAGATCAGTATTCTGATCATTTGATTTTTAGTGCACGTTATAGTTTCATATACAATAATCAGAACATCAATAAATTAAACGATTTCTTTTATTATAGAATCAATGTTGAAAGTTCAGGAAATCTGGTTTCATTAATAAATAATACCCCGCTCCTGAAAAACAATGGAGAATATTACGAATTGTTTGGAATTCGTTATGCACAATTTTTCCGTGTAGATCAGGATTTCAGATACTACCATGTCATAAACCAAAACAATAAATTAGTTTTCAGAGCAGTTTTTGGAGCCGGCATTCCTTTTGGAAACTCAAGTGACCTGCCGTTTGAACGGAGTTTTTATTCAGGGGGAGCAAATGGAATGAGGGGCTGGCAATACCGGCAATTAGGACCTGGCTCATTCAGTGACAGTATCAACATCGAACGAATCGGAGATTTACAGCTTGAGTTTAATGCAGAATATCGTTTTCCCATTTATGGATACCTTCAGGGAGCATTGTTTGCAGACGCTGGTAATATCTGGACACTGCAGGAAAAACCATACCTGAAAGATGGGGTTTTCAAAATCGATCAATTCTACAATGACATCGCAATCGATGCAGGATTCGGATTGAGATTAGATTTTTCTTTCTTCATTTTCCGACTTGATGCTGCTGTTCCTATTCATGACCCTGAAAAACCATTGAATGAACGCTGGCAATTTAACAATATCAAGCTGAAGAGATTCATTTGGAACTTTGGTATAGGATACCCATTTTGATGAACAGACTGGAAGTAACGCAGCAGCTGAAACAGTCCTTTGGTCATGTGCCTACAAAAGGACAAGAAATAGCGATGCAACAACTTTCAGCGTTTCTATTGTCCTTAAAACCAAATCCATTGTATTTACTGAAAGGATATGCAGGGACAGGCAAGACATCACTCGTTTCAGCGCTCGTTAAAACACTTCCATCCATTCAAATGCGATTCATTCTTTTGGCTCCCACCGGAAGGGCAGCCAAAGTTTTAAGCGCTTACAGCGGATTCTTTGCCTCAACAATTCATAGAAAAATATACTTACAAACACAATTACCCGACGGAAGCCGAAAAATTGTTTGTGGAAACAATAAACATAAGCATACTGTTTTCATTGTGGATGAGGCTTCCATGATTGCTGACAACACCTCTGAAAACGGTTCGTATGGAGGCAGAAATCTCCTTGACGATCTTATGCAATATATAGCAGAAGGAGAAAATTGCAGATTATTACTCATCGGTGATCATGCACAACTCCCGCCAGTAGGACTGGATATCAGTCCGGCACTTGATCTCCAATTGTTGAAAGCAAGCTACGCTGTCACCGCTGCATCCTTTGAATTAACAGAGGTTATGCGACAAGCACTCAACTCTGGTATTCTTTACAATGCCACACAATTAAGAATTAAACTCGCAAACGGAGACTTTTCGCTGCCTTTGCTTGATGTGAATAATTACAACGATGTAAAAAAAGTTGATGGTGATCAACTTGAAGATTTGATGCACGAAGCATTTGGAAACAGAGATTTTAGCAAGGCTGTAATCGTATGCCGGTCAAACCGGCGGGCCAATATGTATAATCAGGCCATAAGACAGAGAATTCTTGGTATGGAGGACGAATTATCTTCAGGAGATTTATTAATGGCTGTAAAAAACAATTATTTCTGGCTTGAGCAGAATGAAGGAGGTGGATTCATTGCCAATGGAGATATTTTCGAAGTGACACGCATCAGTCATTTTGAAGAAATGTATGATTTTCATTTCGCAGATGCAGAAGTTCGTTTTCTCGATTATCCTGATCAACCAACTTTTCAGCTAAAAATTTTAATGGAAACCCTGATGCTGGATGGACCTTCCCTCAGCGAGGCTTCATTTCGTCAATTAGCATCAAAAATTGAGGAAGACTATTTTGATGAGTCTAACCGAAAAAAGCGTTACGCCTTAATGAAATCAAACCCTTATTTCAATGCATTGCAGGTTAAGTTTGCTTATGCCCTTACTTGTCACAAAACACAAGGAGGACAATGGCCTACAATTTTCCTCGATTCAGGAATCAATAATTTGGAACAACTCGACATTAGTTACTTAAGATGGCTTTACACGGCTATAACGCGTGCCTCTGAACAAGTTTACCTGCTCAATTTCATTGATGATTTTTTCAAAGAAGAATCCATTTCAGAAGCATAAAAAAGGAGTCATTTCTGAATGACTCCTTTTTTATATTTCAAACTGAAAAGTTGCTAAAGTCGATATAATTTTGAAAAAAAGCTTTACTTCTTTGCTTTTGTTGCAGCATCGAGATCAAACGTGAGTGCAAAACGTAAAGTATTCTGAAGCGGGTTATTTCTTGAATCGATTGGAATCAAATAAGAAAAGTCAAGTCCGAAAACATTATATCTTAATCCGGCACCAAGTGTAAAGAATTTTCTATTTCCTTTGGTTTTGTCTTCATAAAAAAATCCGCCACGGATTGCAAATGCCTGATTGTACCAGTATTCTGTTCCGATGGAATAACTCAATTCGCGCATTTCTTCGGGAAAACCACCTGGAGCATCGTAAAAAGATTGTAACATTCCGGCTACAACAGAAACCTCATTATCCATTCCATCTAAAATTTCATATTTATCAGTCCCAGGAACCAAAATTGGTTGTCCGGTGATAGAATCACGTTTATAGAGCGGAGGAGTTGGCACTAGTAATTTATTAACATCAATGGAGAAAGATATTTGATTATACTCATCAATATCAAGTTTGAGTGTTGGCCCAAATCTAAGGCTGGTTGGAATAAAATCTTTTTTAATACTGGCTGAGCTATAACCTAATTTGTTCCCGATGTTAGAAATATTAATACCCCATGCAAAACTGGACTCGATATCCCTAAACCAAACAACTTCTCTTTCATAATAAACAGCCACATCGGCTGCAACTGAAATACCAGCAGAAGTTGATGCTCCTCCAACACTCTGACCCAATGTCAGATTCGAATAAATAAACCGGCCAGCCACAGCTCCGGAAAGATAATCAGTAAGTTTTCGTGAATAGGTTGCGTCAAGCGCCCATTCGCTGGGACGGTAAGTTCCCAGATCACCTCCCTGGTCATTCGTAAATTGAATATCACCAAGTGTAAAAAAACGCAAAGTGGCTGCCACGGATGACATATTATCGATCCTTTTTGCAAATGCTAAATAAGCAAGATTCATGTCAGGAACAAGGTTTCTCAACCAGGGACTGTATGACAACCCAACACTCATATCTGATGACATTACAGCATATTTTGCCGGATTCCAATGCATTGAGTAAACATCAGGCTCTGATGAAACACCAACATCACCCATTGAACCGGCCCTTGCATCAGGTGCAATCATTAGAAAAGGAACTGAAGTAGTGATAACGTTAAGTGTGTTGCGTCCTGACAATTCCTGATAGGTTTGAGCCTCAGTAAATGTACTTATGGCAATCAGCATAGCCAATAAAATTGCTTTAAACTTCATACGAATTTGCGTGATATTGTGATTTAATATGGATGCTAAACGAAACATAATTTAGTTTATTGTTTACAAAAAAAACAGAAAATTAATTCTTCGAAAAAATAAAACGTTGATAAACGGATGCTGTTTTCCCCTGAGCGTCCCTTACACTAAGCCTATAAACATACAAACCAGGAGAAAGTTTTCTGCCCGATGCATCTTTTCCATCCCAGCGAACAGGTTCCGATCTACTTCCTTCTGTAATCGACTTTTCATTCAGGCTTGTAACCCAACCTCCCATTTGATTAAAGATATCAATTTGAATATCAAGTAATTCATTTGGTTTATTATGAGAAAAAACAAACTTGGTTTCCTCAGCAAAAGGGTTTGGATAATTTATTACTTCCCTTATGGAAACACCAGCATTTTGATCAACTACAAACCAAATCTCTTTTTCAGATGAGTTGTTATGCAGGTCCCATGCTTTAATTTTTATTTTATGAACACCGTTTTCCAGATCAATCAAAGGAAAAATAAATGAACCTGAATTTGAATTATCGAAAGAAGTTTCAAACAGATGATTTACAATAAATTTCTCAATCACTTCACTTTCATGCGTCAAAACAATGTCTCTGCCAATGCTGGTTCCAAGAAAGTGAATTCCTTGCGGGTCTGAAATCTGAACATAGATAACCGCATCTGATGAAGCATAATCACCATTTTCAAAATTTTTATCATTTGCAAAAAGGATAATTTCGGGACCAGTGGCATCGAGTGCAACAGTTTCATCAAATCCTCCAACAACCATTTTGTCATAATAACCTCCGGCATCCCTGAAATCGACTGTATCTATCGCATAGAAACTGATTTTTGATTTTCCGAATTGATATGCAATATCCCTTGGTAGTTTAAAAGTCAGCTCAAAACGTCCGTTTATTACAGTGACTCTGCCACGGTAAAGAAGTTTATCGAAGTAGGTAAACAATGCCACCTGACTTGATTGATCATTCGCCAATGTTTTGTAAGAGGTTTTTTTATCAAACATCTTAGGGAAAAGATGCCCGTTAAATCCTTCCAAAATTGTTCCATCTCTGTCGTTAATATAGCCTTCAAGTTTTACTTCAGCCATGGCTCCCAGTGTATCGGTGGGAGCGGGTAAAATCTGACTATTAAATTTTGTAACTGTAACTTCATACTTGGGATAGGTAAGTCGCAGGGCAGGATCACCGAGTAAAACAAAATTATAAACATAAGTGCTTGTAGGATTTTTACTGGCACGTATGATATCGCCTAATCGATTAATTTCACTTTTATCGGAAGAAAACATGGTTGCATATACTCTTCTGTTGATAGCAAAGTTAGAATGAGCAAATGCAAGGCGTGTGGTCGTCATAAGGGCAATGCCACCCCCGTTGGAATTAAGCAACAACTGTTCTCCGGCAGAAACAAAGGCAGGATTATCAAAACGGCTGAACTCGCAAGTTGCCGTAATAAAAAAAGGCATCCGATCAAAATTATTCAAATTCTCGATCTCAGATATTGTAAAAACTTTTTCGTCAGAAAGGCCTGTAATTCCTCCATGACCCGTATAATTAATGATGAGAGAGCCATCATGAATCTCACTCAGAAGTGTAGTGTTGGCATCAGGATACCTGTATCCACCCGGAACAGAAATTCGCTTGTAAGAATCAAGATATATTTTTCTGATATTAAGATTTACATAGGCCGTATCAACTTGTTTGGCTAGAGTCTCCGCCTGATTTAAATGCAGATTTGTGTCTTTATCATCTGCCACGAATGTAATTTTGTTCCTCCATTCACCCATTTGAGACCTTTGTTCATCAAGATAATGCTGTACTTTTTTAACCATTATGTCAGCATCATGAGCATTTGCCACTGGGAAACGGCCAATGCCTAAATCGAGAATCCCGTCCATTTCATTCCCTTCATTTGGACCCATGAGTCCAAAATAATCATCGCTGACAAAGCTTTGAGTTTCAACCAGTGAACCCGTCCCTTGATAAGTTGGAACAAAATTAGCTTTATTAAACAAAATATTTTTATAGTCGTAGGAAGCATCTCCAAATAGCAATACATATTTTAGTTGTTGATCACTACGAAGGTAAACCATTCGTATGAAGTCACGAATTGCAGTTACATCGGGAATTCCACTGCCAAATTCATTGTAAATTTCATTCACATTGATAACCGTGCTTACCAGTCCGTCGTCCTCATAATGCGTTTGTGCAAGCTCGTGTGCGTTATCAATAAAATCAGGATGTGCGATGATAAGCATGTCACAACTTTCTATAGCATGCAGGTTTTGATTGGTTATCATCTCGAATGAACCAATGTCTTTGGTGTCAGAAATGCTAAATAATATATATTCCCGCAATGAATCGGTAGCAACTTTGAAGTTGATTTGCCCCTCTGAATAATCGAATTCCTGTTTTTTTACCATTAATGGATCCGTAACATCCCAAAGAAATAAATTCTCATTGCAATCTGAGATTCTGAAAAGACTAATCACTTCTGAACCGACAGATTCCGGGTTTCTGAATTTTAGGTGTACATTTTCATAATTGAGATAACGCCAGCTGTTCAGGCGAATATAATTCAGCCAGCCCATTGAGTTGTCATTTTCTGCCTGAATTGAAACTTCAACATCTATCTGATCACTATCTGTTAAAAAGCTTGCAGACTGGTAACTATCCCGTGCATGAACAGCATTGGTTGGTCCAAGCTGAAGTAACATCGTTGGATTTACAAGTTGCTGCCCATTGGCCTGAGCGCTAAAATAAAATGATTCACTGATGGACCTGCCAGCAAAATGAATATCAAAGTAAGCAGGACGTTCAATTACCCTATTCGGAAAATTGAAAATAAAATTTCGATTGGGATGGTTCTTTGTAAACTCTTCTCCAAACCATTCTTTACCAGACTTTATAAGATTTTCTAAATCCCTCTCATGATATTGCCGATCTAAAAAAGTTGTAATTTCTCTTGAAGAAGCAAGATTCGACTGAGGTTTGGATTGAATACGCTTCCCCTGTGCATCCGACTTTACATTTAGAAAATAGAAGGTTGTATCAGAATAATAGTTGACTGCGTGTTTGAAGCGGGTGTTATACTGCACATAACTCCACTTTATTGGGCTTTCAGCATAAAAATAGATTGCGTCTTCAGAATCGAAACTGCCGTCTGATTCTCCAGCTACCATGATGCTATTTTCAAACAAATCATCATAACGGGAAATACTGTTCTGTTCAGGCAACATATAACCGCCATTCCCAAAAATTCCAATATTGCGTGGATCAATTTCATCAGGTTGTAAACCCATAAGTGCTAAATCATCATAGCCAATTTTATAAACGCCGCTTTCTGTAACTCCTATCCTAATCCATTGTCCCTCGCTCAGTACTGACTGGTCAGCAAACAATGGAGGTGAATCACCATCAATGATGGGTTCAGGAAAAGCCTTAAAAACGATCGTTGCGTCTATCAGACGTTCGAATTGATTGTTTGCACTTCGCAATGGCAAAAGTTGTAACTGATAAATAGCAGTACCATTGCTGACATTTTCAAACATTCTCCAAATAAACTCTTTTTGCGCTGAGAAAAGGTCAACAGGCTCATTTCCTGCTTCATAATACAATGTATCAAAACTTCTTACTATAACCTGAATCTCATCTGGTCTGAACCCATTCGGTAAATCAAGAGGAATAGCAATCCATGGCAGTAAACCTGTTTGTGGACGTGTGACGGCATCTTCAATCCAAAGCGTTTCGATTGTTGCACCACTACTCAGATTGACCTGATTGTTCTGTTCCCATTTTACATGAATTGGGATAGTATCATTTTCTGCTGTCAAATAAAACGGACTAAGGCAAAATAAAATCATTGCAACATTTCTTAGCCGCCAGAAAAATCCAGCAGAAAAAAAGTTAAAAAACAATGATAAATATAATTTCATCTACCTATAATATAATAGCTTAGAGCGCTTTTCTGTTTGCTTGCCCTGAGTATTGGTTACAATCAGGCGGTAAATATACAAACCTTTTGGAATATGTTGTCCCGAATCATTCGTGCCATCCCACAGAATGGGTTCGTTTCGTGAGCTGGTACTAAAATTGTTTTTCTTAATGATTGACCTCACCAATGATCCATTTACATTATAAATTTTTATTTCTACATCGAGGTTTTCACTTTGCTGGTTGTGATTAAAAACAAAGTAAGTTTCATTTACAAAAGGATTAGGATAGTTCATAAGATTATCAATCGTGATCTGGCTACCGGGTATAACCTCAAATTCAATTGAAACAGAACTCGAATTATTCAAAATATCCCATGCCTTTAAAGTAAGAGTATGGTGACCAGGATTCAGGTTAAAAAACGGATAAGTCACAACGCCCTCAGAGCTTTTATTAAGAGTAGCTGAATAAAAATCATTCAGAACAGCATATTTTTCTGTTGCACCACTCAAAACTGCAACAATATCGTGTCCAATTCCTGCACCTGTTGTATTGATTCCGCTTTCGTCAGCGAGAACCGCAATTAAAACAGGGTTTTCGCTTGTGAACCCTCCACTCTTAAAAGTATTATCACCCATAAAAAGTCGGATTTGTGGTCCATTTTCATCATTCACTATATTGTTGCTATAGCCTCCGATAATAAAATCCTCATAGTGACCCTGGGCATCACGCTCAAAATCGGTAGCATAGTAACTTATTCGACCACCACCAAAACGATAGGCAATGTCTTTAGGCATCATGAATGAAAAATCAAATTGTCCATCCTTAACTTCAACTTTACCTTTATATATAATACTGTTGCGAAGGCTAAAAGTTGTTACCGGATTTTGGTCTCCAAGCGTAGTAATTGTATTTATTTTATCAAACACAGTAGCATATACAATGCCATTGTAGTCACTTAAAGGAATATCATACTCATCTGTAATAAATCCATTTATCGTAATATTATCAAGCGCCTTTAAGGTATCAGGCACTGATCCAACCGGTTGTCCATTGATGTGGGATGTTTTAACCCGCAGTTTAGGAAAGGTAAGTGAAAGTCCGGGATCGCCAAGAAGCACGAATTTTCGGTCGTTGGCATCGCCCGTTAGTTTTGATCGGCGAATAACATCACCAAAACGGGGATATTCACCACCTTCTTTTAAAAAAATATTATCTTTAAAAATAGCTTTGTTCAAGCGAAGATTGGTAGCAGCATAGGTAGCGCGAGCGGTTGTAAACATAGCAATTGCTCCACCGTTTTGATTGAGAAAAACCATTTCTCCTGCAGAAAGACGCGTTGGATCATCATACCGCGAAAATTCGCAAGTTGCTGTTATAAATACAGGCATTTTATTTCTATTTCTCCAACTGATAATATCTGCAATTTCAAGAATCCGTTCTTCTGTCCAGCCTACTTCTCCCCCATGACCTGAATAATTCACAAAGAGCGAACCTCTTTCCATGCGTTTATTGATGGCTTCATTCACGTCTGGCGCCTTTTGTCCGCCAGGTGTTGCTACTTGGCGGTATGCATCCAGGTAAATTTTATTAACGTTAAAATCAGGATAATCTTCATCTATGAGTGATGCAAGATTTTCTGCATCTCTAAGATGGCCATTTGTGTCGCCATCATCGGCAACCAAAGTTATATCGTTTCTCCAGGGCCCCATTGTCTCATCGTTATTATCCAAATAACGTACAATTTTATCCACCATGAAGGCGGCCTGTTCTGGTGTTGAGACAGGAAAACGGCCAATACCAATATCGAGCAGGCTATTTGCCCCACCACCTTCATTGATGTCAAGGTAACCGAAATAGTCATCGGTAGCAATGGAGTAGACAAGATTCAGAGAAGTTTTAGTTTCATACGTTGGAACAAAATTAGTATTGGAGGGGAGCTTGTCTTTATAATCGAAAGATGCGTCACCAAAAAGCAGTAAATACCTCAGCTTTCTTCCAGGATTACTTTCAGAGAATAACATCCGGGCAAAATCGCGGATGCCTGTAACATCCTGAGCTCCTGACGAGAATTCATTGTAAATTAATTCAGGTATTGTTACATAAACAACCAATCCACTTCGCTCGCGATGCAACTCAGCCAGGCGATTGGCTTGTTCAAGAAAATCAGGGTGTGTGATGATGAGATAATCGACATCTCTAACACTATGAAGGTTTTGGTTGGCGACCATCCCAACACTTTCTGCAGTTAAGAAAGAACTTTTATCGAAGGCAATAAAACTTCGACGAATATTTCCGACAGCTTTAAACGTTAAAACTGAGCCCTGAAGTGAAGTCTGCATTCGCTCTGTTTCAGTAGGATCTGTTACATCCCATATTTCAACCTGTGCGTCAGAACCGGAAAGTTTATATTCAAAAAAATTGTTTTCGGGTAAAAAGCTAAAATTTCGAAAGTGCATCTGCGGGCCAGAAAAAATCAGATTACGCCAAATATTGACACTAATATAATCAAGCCATCCACGCGCAGATGCTATTGAACGATTGTATTTAAGATTTACCGTTATAAGGTCACCCCCTGGATAAAAATCGACAATGGTTTGTGCACCTTTGGCATAATCGTAGCCTGTTGCTTGTGTTGCATCGATACTTAAAGTTCGAACCAATTGACCATCAATTGAAAGCTGAAAATTGGAGGCTCCGAATGCCCTTCCCGCAACTTCTGTCGACAAGCGGGCATTTCGGGATGGAATAGCATTTGGAAAATCAAAAACAAAATCTCTGCTCAGTTGTGCATCAAACAATTCTCCAAACCATGTGCGTCCAGTATTTGAAAGATTTTCCAAATCCTGTTCATGAATCTGGGAATCTAAAAATTCAGTAATTACTTCTGATGCAACTCCTGTTGATGTATTTGTTTGGATTCGCTTACCTGATCCATGATCTGTTGTGATAAAAAAGTAAGCATAGTCATCATAATAATTATTGGTGTGCTTATAAGTACTCGATGCAAGGTCATAAGACCACTTGACAGGACCTTGACCATAAAACAAAATATAATCCGCTGAATTAAAAACACCATCTTCCTCACCTACAACAACAATCGCATTTTCGGCAAGATCATCATGGCGAAAATCGGAATTACTTTCAGGAAGTGTCCCTCCACCATTTCCAAATAACCGAATATTTCTTGGGTCAATGGCGCCAGGGTTGATGCCAAAAGCTTGTAGCTCAGCATAGGAAATCTTGTACACACCACTTTCACTGATCCTAATTTTTGTCCAGTTTCCAGTCGCTAAAACAGAATTATTAACAAAACCCGGTTCATCGCTCTTAAGAAAAGGTGCGTTTTCAAAAGATAAACTGATTTTGAATGATCGTAGTTTTTCAACAACTCCGGATACAGGATGAATACGCAATGTATTCACAAGCAAACGCATCATAGGTTGCTCCCTTGCTGTAAGAATGGCTGTTCTGGCGACAAAAAAAGTATCAAGTTCAGAGATATCTATGAGTCCCAGTGATGAGATTTCGAGCGTTTCAACCTGGACAGGATGAACAATAACAGATGCTGAAATCCGATCATCATGAACAGGTATTAAATCATGAAACACTGGTACAACATCCAATTCGTTTTCAAACCAGGCATCCTCAAAATACAATCGTTCTATCCTGTTTTTTCCATCATATTCAAGGTAGTCGTTGGCCAACCATGAAATTTCATAAGTCTTGGTTTCGATCGAATGTTGTGCTAAAATACCTTTAAAAAGCACCGTCAGAATTATAAGTAAAAATATCCTTTGCATTATTGAGGGGGTTGATAGTCAGATGTTTTAACAATTTTTAATCGGCCTTCACAACAATCAAACCATAGCATTGTTGTTGTAGAAGTGCCTGTTTCTAAATACAATCTAAAATAACAAGCAATTTTTTCAAAACTGAAACGTGAAAAGAAAACATTTATTGCCAATGCAAAAATCAAAGCTATGGTTCACTAATAGAGAAGTTAATATTGACGTCATCCTAAAATAGCGATAATTAAACCCAAAAATTATAAGTTCAGGCAAATATTCCATTTTCAATGGCGTTAACTCAGAAAAAAACCGTATCATTGCAGCGAAAAAAAGCGCTCTTTTCTTCAAGAAATGGACAAAACTTTTACTGCATTTTTACTCCTTGCAATATCAATACTGCCACTGCTGATTTATTCGCAGGACGCATCATTTACGCAGTTTTATGCCAATCCGCTTTATTTAAACCCGGCCTTGTCAGGCAGTACAGAATGTGGACGCTTGCATCTAAATTATCGCAATCAATGGCCTTCTCTGGATAATGCTTTTGTTACCTATAGTATTGCATACGACCAAAATTTACCTTCCATTAACAGCGGGTTTGGAGTGATGGTTATGAATGACCAGCAAGGAAATGGCAGTTTCAATCGCACTATGGCAGGAGGGTTCTATTCTTATCATCTTAGTGTTTCAGAGGAATTATCTGTTTTTTTTGGTATGAAGGCAGCTTTTTATCAGGAAAGCATCAATTGGAGCAAATTGATTTTTGCAGACATGATCAATCCTGCCACAGGGAAAATTAACCCAACCGGTGGTGGCGAAACCCAGCCAGACAATACTTCCATCGCTGTTTCGGATTTTGGAGCAGGCATTGTTGTAGGCTACAGCGATAAAATGTTTTTTGGCTTTGCTGCGGATCACCTTAGCCAACCTCAGCTTGATTTTTATACCAAGTCTGACAACCAATTAAATATGAAATTTACTACGCATGGAGGTCTGAACTTCAATGCCAGCAATGGTTCTATGGGGGATATGTCAGAACGTGATTTAATAATTCAGCCGAACCTGCTTTACTTACAACAAGCCGATTTCAAGCAAATTAATTTAGGTATATATGTAAGTAAAGCACCTTTTATTACCGGTGCATGGTTCCGTCACAGCTTTCAAAATGCCGATGCTTTGGTTGTATTGTTAGGTCTTAGTCACAATAATTTCAGGTTTGGTTATAGTTACGACTATACAGTTTCACAATTAGCCGGACGCAGTGGAGGAGCACACGAATTATCTATTGCATGGCAATTTTGTGTTTATACCAATCAAAAGAGGGTCATACGTACAATAAAATCCCCTGTTTTTTAGTTAAGGAGAACAACAATGGTAAAAAGTATTCAACAGCTTATAAAAATGAAGAGAACGCACATTATTCTCACTATGTTAGCCGCCGGACTTCTATTCACGTCCTGCCGGAAAGAAGTATCTAAATCAACAGGCTGGAACTTCAATGATCCTAAGTTTGGTGGATTTGAGGTTGCTCAAACCAAAGAGCAAAAAATTGGCCCGGGGCTCGTAGCTATCGAAGGTGGAACTTTCCTCATGGGAGCAACGCAGGAAGATCTGCTTTACGAGTGGAACAACATTTCCCGCAGGGTTACTGTCGCATCCTTTTTCATGGATCAGACAGAAGTTAGTAACCTGGATTATCTGGAATACATTTACTGGTTAAACCGTGTTTACGGCGAAGATTACCAGCAGGTTGTTCAAAGAGCCTTACCTGATTCCCTTGTTTGGCGAGACAGGCTTTCCTACAATGAACCACTTGTTGAACTTTATTTTCGCCACCCCTCTTATCAGGATTATCCTGTTGTTGGCGTATCATGGCTTCAGGCCAACGATTATGCCAATTGGCGTACTGACAGGGTGAACGAACTTTTGCTCATTGAAGCTGGGGTACTCGATTTTGATCCTGATCAGAAAAATGAAAACAATTTCAATACAGAAGCCTACTTGGCTGGACAGTATGAGGGTTTGGTGAAAGAAGGTAAAGCAAATCTTGATCCAAGCAGCACTGGTATTAGAAATGTCCGTTTTGAAGATGGCATTATGCTGCCTAAATATCGCCTGCCCACAGAAGCCGAATGGGAATATGCAGCATTAGGCCTTGTAGGAAATACCATCAATGAACGCATTGTGGAAAGAAGAGTTTATCCCTGGAACGGAGATGGTTTACGTACCGATCATAAAAAATATATGGGAAGTTTTGTTGCCAATTTCAAACGTGGTCAAGGCGATTATATGGGCGTTGCCGGAAGTCTCAATGATGGTTCTGCACTTCCTGCTCCTGTTGGCTCTTATTGGCCAAATGATTATGGGCTCTACAATATGGGCGGTAACGTAGCGGAATGGGTACTTGATGTTTATCGTCCACTCTCTTTTGAAGATGTTGCAGACTACAACCCGTTCAGAGGAAATATCTTTGAAAATAAAGCAAGAGATGCTGATGGTTCTGTTGCTCAAAAAGATTCACTTGGACGTCTGAAATATGTTGAAATAAGCCCTGAGGAAGCTGCCAACAGAAAGAATTATCGCAGAGGTTATGCTGTTAATTATCGTGATGGAGACTATTCTTCAACAATTCAACAGGACTGGACAAATTTGGATGAAGATCCTAATTCCACATCCAAAATGTATGATTACGGTCAAACAACATTAATTTCTGACAAAGCCAGAGTTTACAAAGGTGGATCATGGGCCGACAGAGCTTACTTTATGAGTCCTGGTGTCAGGAGATACCTCAATGAAGATGAAGCCTCCAGCACTATTGGTTTCAGGTGTGCCATGAATAAAGTTGGAAGTTCTATTACTCCAAAGTAAAACATTATTTTGCTAAATTTAACCCCGTCAACTTTTCTTGATGGGGTTTTTATTTTCAAGAAAATACGCTGTTAACAAAGTTATTCTCATTTTTGATATCAGTTTTGTTACAATTAAAAGTCTGAGTTAGAATGGTCACCATTGAAAACCTTTATCAGCTTTACTTAAAAAATCCCAATTGTTCAATCGATACAAGAAGTATCCGGCAAGGGGATCTGTTTTTTGCATTAAAAGGCCCAAATTTCGATGCCAATAAACTCGCTCTTCATGCCATTGAATCAGGTGCCTTATATGCAATCGTTGATGATGAGAGTCTTCCGAATGACCCACGCATTATCAAGGTTAATAATGTTTTACAGACCTTGCAACAACTCGCTTCTCTTCATCGGAGTAAAATGAAAGCAGTTGTTATAGGTATTACTGGATCAAATGGAAAAACTACAACAAAGGAATTGACAGCTAAGGTTTTATCTAAAAAATACAATACATTGTTCACTCAGGGCAACCTGAATAATCATATTGGTGTACCCTTAACCCTGTTGAAAATAAAACCTGAAACAGAAATAGCCGTTATTGAAATGGGAGCAAATCATATAGGTGAAATTCGTCAGCTTTGCATGCTGACCCATCCCCAATATGGAATAATCACCAATATAGGCAAAGCCCATCTGGAAGGCTTTGGCAGTTATACCGGAGTCATTAATGCGAAGAGTGAACTTTATTCTTATATCGATGATCATGAAGGAATGGTTTTTGTAAACAGTGACAATGAATTGCTCAACCGTCTTTCAGTAAATATACGCCGTTTTACTTTTGGCAGCGAGCTTACAAACGATCTCTTTGGAGAACTTGTTGCAGTTGATCCAAATCTACATTTAGCCTGGGAATACAAGGATATGCAATCTGTTACCGGGACAAAAATGATAGGAGCATATAACAGCGAAAATATATTAGCAGCCATCGCCTTTGGTTGTTATTTTAGTGTTGAAGAACACGATATCAACGATGCAATCAGTTCTTACGAACCTTCCAATAGCAGGTCTCAGTTAATAATGACTGCTAAAAACAGAATCGTAATGGACGCATACAACGCCAATCCTGTAAGCATGGAAGCTGCTATCCGGAACTTTCATCAGATGAGAGGCACTAAAGCCTTGCTTATTTTAGGAGATATGCTCGAACTTGGTGAGGAAAGTGACCACGAGCATGCCATGATCCTCAAGTTGATAACTGATCTGGATTTTGAAGAAGTAATTATGGTTGGCCCATTGTTTGAGCGCATCTACGGTGGTGATGATTGGCTATCATTTAAAGACAGTGAAGTGCTTGGTCAATATCTTAAAAAAAATCCTGTTCGTAAATATGACATTCTAATTAAAGGTTCAAGGGGGATGCAAATGGAAAAAGCACTTCCTTTCTTATGAAAGATATCGATCAAACCTATACTGCCATCGGAGTTATGTCGGGAACATCTCTCGATGGTCTGGATTTAGTCTGCTGCAAGTTTCATTGCAGAGATCATAAGTGGTCGTTTGAGATTCTTGCTTCAGACTCTATCCCCTATTCTGCTTTTTGGAAAAACCTGCTATCTCAGGCTTTTTATTCTGGTATTAGCGAAGTTGAGCAACTTCATATTAAATACGGACATTATATTGCAGATCAATTAAATGTTTTCATTCGCACCTATCAGCTTCGACCTGATGTTATTTCATCTCATGGGCATACCATTTTTCATGCTCCTGAGAAGGGTATTACGTTACAAATTGGGGATGGAAAAATAATTGCAAATAAAACCGGCATTATTACAATCAATAATTTCAGAGCTCTTGATGTTAGTAAAGGTGGTCAGGGGGCACCTTTGGTTCCTATTGGTGATCATCTTTTATTTTCGGCTTATGAGATTTGTCTGAACATTGGAGGGATTGCCAATGTATCATTTGTTAAAGATGGAAAAAGAGTGGCTTTTGATGTTGGCCCGGCCAATCAGGTACTGAATTATCTTGCACACAAAATAGGTTTAGATTTTGACAACGATGGTGAGATTGCAAAAACAGGCACTATCGATGTTAATCTGTTAAATGCTTTCAATGAGCTGGATTATTATTCAAAGTCCTATCCAAAATCATTAGGTCGCGAATGGGTTGATTCTGTTTTTATTCCCCTGTTAAATCTTTCTAAATCAAATATTTCATCGTTACTCCGCACAACAACTGAACACATTGCATTGCAGATTCATAAAGCAATCCGAGAAATCCCCGCTTCACACCTCCTTGCAACAGGAGGAGGAGCGCTCAATAATTTTCTTATTTCAAGGCTTCAGGCACATAGTATTCATAAAATAGTAGTTCCTTCGCGTCAAGTTATTGAGTTTAAAGAAGCGATTGTTTTTGCATTTTTAGGATTACTTCGTTTTAGAAATGAAATCAATTGTTTTGCCAGCGTCACGGGAGCATCGGAAGATAGTTCTTCAGGAGATATTCATCTGGTTCAATCGTAAATTGATCAATGAAATATCCTCTTGATTGCCAATTATACTAAATTTGGGAAAAACAAGTTAATAACTCAGGATTTAAACAATAAAACATTCTAATTAAGAAAAACATGTTCAACGGAATCTTACTGCAACTACAAACAGTTACTAACGATTTAAGTGGCGCGGCCCAAACAACGGGACAACAGGGAGAAATCAGTCTTTCGATCCTTGATCTGGCCATGAAAGGAGGATGGATCATGGTTATACTTGGCGTTTTCTCAATAATTGCAGTCTATATTTTTATAGAGCGCTATCTAACCATTTCGAAAGCAACTTCCAGTGATAAAAATTTCATGAACAACATCAGAGAGTATATTCACTCCGGACGACTTGATGCGGCCATGGCACTTTGCCGAAGTACAGAAACACCAAATGCCCGCATGATTGAAAAAGGACTTGCACGGCTTGGAAAACCACTTAACGACATCAATGCAGCAATTGAGAATGTCGGTAAACTTGAAGTCAGCAAATTAGAGAAAGGAGTAGCTGGCCTTGCTACCATTGCCGGAGCAGCGCCCATGCTCGGTTTTCTTGGAACAGTCATCGGGATGATAAGGGCATTTTATGATATGTCGATGGCAGGCAATAATATTGACATTGCATTACTTTCTTCCGGCATTTATCAGGCAATGATAACCACTGTAGGTGGTTTGATTGTAGGTATTCTTGCATTTATCCTGTACAATATTTTGGTTTCAAGAATTGAGAAGGTCGTGTACATGCTTGAAGCGCGTTCCACAGAATTTATGGATGTACTGCACGAGCCAGCACGCTAAATGTTTTTCATCCTTTAAAAAAATATCATGGCAATACAAACCCGGAATAAAAGAAGCGCAACATTCAGCATGGCTTCTATGTCTGATCTCGTTTTCCTGTTACTCATTTTCTTTATGCTTACCTCCACATTGGTAGCACCAAATGCAATAAAACTCCTATTGCCTGCAAGTACGAGTAAAACAATGGCAAAACAAACTGTAACTATTTATATCAATGATAATTATGACTACTTTCTTGGAGAGGTCCTTGTGAATGAAAGTGAACTTTCCAATTTGCTTCAATCACAATTAGCAGGTGAAGTCGAAGGAACTGTTGTACTTCGATCAGACAAGTCGGTACCAGTGCAGTACATTGTTAATGTCATTGACGCGATTAATGAAGTTAATAACCGGACACAAGCGAAACATAAAGTAATTTTGGCAACGTCTCCGAAGAAATAAATGCATTACGTGGAAAAAAATAAGAGAAAGGGAATAATAGGAACGCTTCTGTTCCATCTACTCTTGCTGATCGCATTGTTTTTCCTTGCCTTGCGCACTCCGCTTCCCCTTCCTGGAGAAGAAGGTGTTGAAGTTGATCTTGGTTATAGTAATCAGGGAATGGGATTGATTCAACCTGATGAAACTGCAGAAGCACAACAAAAGCCCATACCAAAACCACTGCCTGAAGAGGTTAAACAAATCGAAAAAGAAGAGATAATTACGCAGTCCGTTGAAGAAGCTCCTGCACTG
Organism: Bacteroidetes bacterium HGW-Bacteroidetes-1; assembly: GCA_002842755.1. GTDB lineage: Bacteria > Bacteroidota > Bacteroidia > Bacteroidales > F082 > JALNZU01. The sequence goes on from PHDU01000015.1 coordinate 56,898, forward strand.
CCCAAGCAAGAAAAGCCAAAACCAGTTGAGAAACCAAAAACTGAGCCTGCAAAAAAAACTGAACCTGAAGTTATTGAACCACCTCAACCCAAAGTAAATCAGAAAGCATTGTTTAAAGGTTCCTCAACGGGCACTGCAAATGCAGGTTCAGAAGGAATTACCGGGCAATCCGGTGATCAGGGTAAACCTGAAGGTTTGCGCGACGTGAAGCGTTACGAAGGTCAGGGAGGTCAAGGTAATGGCCCATCATACAGCCTTGGCGGGCGGGGAGCTAAATATCTCGCCAGTCCGAGCAGTAATTTTGTTGAACAAGGTGATGTTGTTGTCGATATCTGGGTTGACCGTAATGGAAAGGTAGTCAGGGCTGAGGTGAGCGTTCGTGGTACTACCATACTCGATTCCAACCTCAGAAACCTTGCAGTAAAAGCAGCTCTTAACTCTGTTTTTGCTGAAGATCCACAAGCCACTACGCAACAAAAAGGAACCATTACCTATACTTTTATCATCAGAAGCTAAACAGTCAAAACATTAGTAGCCATAGTACAATTCTACTTTTAGATCCATAATGAACTACAAAGAAACCATAGAATGGATGTTCAATAAGCTGCCCATGTATCAACGCATTGGAAGTGCAGCTTACCGTTCCGACCTTAACAATACTATCCAACTTCTTGAACTTTTAAATCAACCCCATAACTTATTCCGTTCAATTCACGTTGCTGGCACGAATGGCAAAGGATCGGTATCTCATATGTTGGCTTCAGTACTTCAGGAGGCAGGATACAAAACCGGGCTCTACACCTCACCTCATCTTAAGGATTTTAGAGAGCGTATTCGCATCAATGGCGAAATGATCAGCCCTGAAAATGTTGTTCGTTTCATTGAAAAAAATTATGATGCCTTTGAAACAATGGATTTATCTTTCTTTGAGATGACGGTTGGAATGGCATTTGACTATTTTGCAGAACAAAAAGTAGATATAGCCATCATTGAAACGGGTATGGGCGGAAGGCTCGACTCAACGAATCTGATTGACCCGCTTGTAAGCATTATCACCAATATTGGCTTTGACCATACACAGTTTTTGGGTGATACCTTGTCGAAAATTGCTTTTGAAAAAGCAGGTATTATTAAGAAAAGTAAACAGGTAATTATTGGGGAAACTCAATTGGAGGTTAAAGATGTTTTTTTGCAAAAGGCAGAAAAAACAGGATCTCCCATCCTATTTGCCGACTATGTTTTTGATGCCAACAAGATTCAAAATGCAAACCCGCAAGTGCAGTGTTTCGATATCTGGAAAAACAGCAATCAGTATATTGAAGAACTTGAGATTCCTTTGCTGGGAACATACCAGAAAAAAAATATCATTACTGCAATTGCTGCAATTGCCCATATACAAGCTTATTTTGAGATCAGTGAAAAAAATATCCGGGATGGCATGGAAGCCCTAATAAGAAACACTGGTTTTTCAGGTAGATGGCAGATTTTAAGCCGTAACCCGCTTACAATAGCCGATACAGGCCATAATGTTGATGGTTTGCGGGAGATTGTATTTCAATTGCGCCTGATGCAATTCAACCATCTACATTTTGTTTTAGGAATGGTGGGCGACAAAGCAATTGATGCTATGCTTCAACTACTTCCACGACACGCAACCTATTATTTTTGTAAAGCAGATATTCCACGTGCAATGCCTGCAGACCAATTAGCTGCCAAAGCATTTGAACTTGGTCTCCGCGGAAACGTTTACAGTTCAGTCCGTGATGCCTATTTTAGCGCTATCAATGCAGCCCGTTCAGAAGATTTAATTTTTGTTGGTGGCAGCACCTTTGTTGTTGCCGAAGTTGTATAATTTTGTTTGGAAAAATGAAATTCTTTTTAACCATCAAAATGTCCAAATATGAAAGCAAATCTTAAACAAATTCAGGATTTTCTTGCAAACAAAAAAATTGGTTTTGTGGGAGCTTCACGCGACTCAAAGAAATTCGGGAACCAGGTAATCAAACAATTACAGAAACTAGACTATCAAATTATCCCCGTGCATCGAACGGCAAGTTCAATAGAAGAATTGCCTTGCGTAAAAAACATTCAAGATCTCCCGAATGATTTTCAAGCAGTTTGTTTGGTAGTTCCAAAACAGCAAACTGATGTACTGTTGCATGAGGCGATTGAAAAAGGTATTAAAAATATTTGGATTCAACAATTCTCGGAAGGGCCTGAAACATTATCAATCGCAAAAGAATCAGGTGCAAACATCATTACAGGTCGTTGCATTTTTATGTACACTCAACCTGATGGAATTCACAAATTTCATCAAAGCTTAAATAAACTATTTGGTGTACATGCCCATTAAATCCAATACTTTAAAATAATTAATAAAGTATTTCAGTTTTACTACTTCTTTAAAAAGATAGAGGAAAGTGGTTTATACACTTCCATTCTTTCATCCTGCAAATATTTTACACCAAAGGATTATCTTTCCTGAACCAGGTTTGTCTGCGATCTGGTCCTGTGGAAACAACCGTTACTGGAACTTTCACTTTTCCCTCAATATACTGTATGTATTTCTCAAAGTTTGCAGGGATATCATGAACATCAGCGAAGTTGGAGATTGAATTATTCCAACCAGGGAGGCTTTCATAAACTGGTTCCATATTTTCTGAACATGCTTCAAAGGGAACATAATCAATCTCATTGTCCTTGACCTTATATGCTGTTGCCACTTTGATTTCCTCAAGCTCATCCATAACATCTGCTTTCATCATAACGAGTTCCGTAACACCATTTAGCATAATCGCGTATTCAAGAGAGGGTAGATCGAGCCAGCCACAACGCCTCGGCCTTCCTGTAGTTGAACCAAATTCGCGGCCTTTTTCCCTTAAAAGAGCGCCAGTATTATCAAACAACTCTGTAGGGAAAGGACCACTGCCAACTCGTGTACAGTAAGCTTTGAATATACCGATTACATTCCTTATTTTATTTGGCGCTATGCCCAACCCGGAGAAAACTCCGGCAATCGTAGTACTGGAGGAAGTAACAAATGGGTAACTCCCAAAATCAATATCAAGCAATGATCCCTGAGCACCTTCTGCAAGCACTCTTTTCTTTTTGTTGATCAATTTATTGATAAAATATTCACTATCAACCTGTTGCATATCAACAAGTTTCTTTAAAGAATTCATCCATTTTTGCTCATAAGAATCAAAATCGAGACCATCAATAAAATGGGCTTTATGATCGAAACCGGATAACTTAATGAATTCAAAATGCCTCTTTTTTAGGTCTTCATAACTTTGTTTGAAGCTACCGGAGCAGATATCACCAACCCTTAGACCGTTTCGACTTACCTTGTCTGTATAAGTAGGACCGATTCCTTTCAAAGTTGATCCGATTTTACCAACACCTTTTTGCTGCTCTGATGCAGCATCCATTACCCGATGGGAAGGGAGTATCAGATGTGCTTTGCGACTGACAAAAAGATTAGAAAGTACATCTGTGCCACTTTCCTGCAAATGACGAATTTCATTTTGCAAAATTTGCGGATCTATAATGACGCCATTTCCAATCAGATTAATTGTCTTTTTATTGAAGATGCCCGAAGGAATGGTGTGCAAAACAAACTTTTTCCCATCAAACTCTATAGTGTGTCCAGCATTTGGACCGCCCTGAAAGCGGGCCACAACATCATAATTTGGGGTTAGTACATCAACAATCTTTCCTTTTCCTTCGTCACCCCATTGGAGTCCTAATAACACATCAACACTCATTTTATGTAATTTAACGGTTTAATGTCCAAATATTGAATTGTTTTCTGAGTAAAAAAACAGATAATACGTATCCTTTAATGAAGGGACAAAGTTAAGCGAAAAGAAATGAAAGTGAATTAAAACCAATAAAAAAGGCAGCTGATTGAATGGAAAAATTAGTTTAAACGGTTTTGGCCTCAGGATTTAAATCTTTTACTCTACCGAAAAAAGTCAGTGAATGGTGTGTTATCTCAACCCCAAGAATTTCTTCAACAGACTTTTGAATTTCAGCGATGCGAGGGTCACAAAATTCGAGCACAGAACCATCATCAATACTCACAAAATGATCGTGTTGCCTGAACTTAAATGAGCGCTCAAATTGAGCACAATTATTACCAAACTGATGCTTGGTAACAAGGGAACAATCCAGCAGCAATTCAATGGTATTGTATAGAGTGGCCCGGCTCACCCTGTATTTATTGTTTTTCATCCTGATATAGAGCGTCTCAATATCAAAATGGCCCTCTGTGGCATAGATTTCCTTTAAAATGGTGTAACGTTCAGGTGTTTTCCGATGCCCTCTTTTTTCGAGGTAATCTGTAAATATTTTTTTTACAGTCTCAAAAGTATCTTTTCTGCTATCTTTCATAAAACCTGCTAGTTGTCAATCGATTTTGATTTTTTTCTTTTGGTTTTGAATCAAAATACATGACGTTAATTAATAGGCAAATTTTTTATTTATATCCTGACTAAGGGTATTCACCCTATTAAGTCGTAAAATTACAACTTTTGTTCTAATTTAGAATAAATAAAAATAAAAAAAACATCTGCTACAAATTCATGCATAGAATTACATGTAAAATACCCCATTCTATCCAAAAAATAGTAAAATCCAAATATCTCATTAACTCTTAGTAGTTTTGCGGAAATTACCTTGCAAATGATTCACGCTTTACTAAAGAACATCTTTGTTCAAATTGCATCTGCTGACGAATCGGTTCAACCAGATGATAAAAGTATATCAGAATTACTTCAACTGATTGCTGAAAAAAATGAATCTCTGGCAAAAAAGTTAATGAATTTCAAAAACGCTTATGAAGCATACCATTTCATACAAAGCGATCATGAATTGAGAAGCAAAGTAAAGGATATCTGGGAAATACAGCTTCACAGAACTAAAAGAGATATGGATGAAACCGCATTATTGCTCATATACTTCCGGCTCCCTGCAGTATGGATCCTGTACAACATGTTCCATCATCATTCCATGGGATATATACCCGCCGTCAACTCCCGGACAGGTGCCCCACATACCCCGGATACCCGTCTTTTTCCGGTAAGGCCGGGGTCCTGAGGTTTTGCGGTACCGGGACAAAACCCCGGTAATTGCGGGTTTACTCATTTTCATCGCGTCCCGCCGTTCGTTTTTTCACCCAGAAAATCCGTGAGAGTTCTTCGTGATCGAGTTCTTCGTCGAAACTGCGTACCGCGAG
>PHDU01000016.1 GCA_002842755.1 Bacteroidetes bacterium HGW-Bacteroidetes-1
CGATCTTTGTTTGCAGCATATCCGAATAAGACACCGTCAGCGACAGGCTGATATAGACAGATATTATAAGCCAAAATCATTTTAGTAAAGTAGAATTAGTTACAAATATTTAATGGAAGATAATGTTAGGCAGAAACAGTAAAATAAAGCCAGATAAAAAACCGCCTTATTTCATAAGATTTTCATCAAAATAGGTTGAAATCTTTCGAATAAGATGGGCTCTGTCGCGACCTCTTACATTGTGTTCATGACCAGGATATACAAAGTAATCTACGAGTTTGCCCTCATCAACACATTTTTTAAGAAAACTCAAACTATTTTGCCAAACAACAACCGGATCCATATCGCCATGTATAAGCATCAGCTTGCCTTCTAATTTATCAACCTTATTGAGCATTGAGGATTGTTCGTATCCTTCGGGGTTCGTTTGTGGAGTGTCCATATAACGCTCTCCATACATTACTTCGTAATATTTCCAGTCGATAACCGGACCCCCAGCAACCGCAACTTTAAATACTTCAGGATGATTCAGTTTCAGTGAAATCGCCATAAAACCGCCATAACTCCAGCCATCCACGCCAATTTTTTCTGTATCTACATAAGAAAGCGACTGTAGGTATTGAATCCCCTGCATCTGATCCTCGGTTTCTGTTTTTCCTGCATTGCGATGAATGACCTGTTCAAAAGCTCTGCCACGATTATCAGATCCTCTGTTGTCGAGTGTAAATACAATGTAACCTTTCTGAGCTAAATAATTGAGATAAAAATTTGCTCCTCCAAGCCAACGTTCAGTAATCATTTGCGCATGCGGGCCTCCGTAAACATACACTATTACCGGATATTTTTTTGTTGAATCAAAGTCTATGGGTTTAATCATCCTGCAGAAAAGTTGCGTTCCATCCGAAGCCGGAATAGAGAACAGGGTAGTTTCGCCCAAACGATACTCTTTTAACGGATTTGCGTTTTCTTTTAAAATCCTTAATGTTTTTCCATTGGTCTGGAGTAGGGTAATCTCCCTGCTTATTGATGTATTGGAATAGTTATCGATTGCATATTTGCCACTTTTAGATATTTGGGTGGAATGTACCCCTTTTTCAGGAGTGATGCGCTGTATTGAGGCTGCTTTAAAATCTACGCTGTAGGTGTTTTGTTCCAGTGGACTTTCTTTTGTAGCTGTAAAATAAGCTTTGGTCCCTTTTGGATCAAAACCAAGAAAAACGGAGACAATCCATTCGCCTGAAGTAAGTTGACGAACTAATTTTCCATCGCTCTTATACAGGTACAGATGCTTAAAACCATCGCGCTGACTCACCCATACGAAAAGTTCATTTGATTCTTCTACAAAATACAATGGATGTAAGGGTTCAACGTATTTTTCGTCCCGCTCTTCAAAAAGTATCATCAGCTCTTCTCCTGATACTGCATCAAATTGCTTCATTTCAAGATGGGCTTGTTCCCGATTCAGAATGCCTGCAAAAACACTTTTGCTGTCTGGATGCCAGGTCACGGAAGTAAGATATTGTTCTGAAGGTAATCCTGTTTTTAAAAAGATTGTATTTTTTTGTTCCAGATCAAAAACACCAATCAATACTTCATGACTTGTCATTCCTGCCATTGGGTAACGCTCATTTTTCAATTCAGAGATACGTTTGCTGATATCCACCAAGGGATAAGGTGTTACCATGCTTTCATCCATGTGATAGAACGCAATCTTTTTTCCATCCGGCGACCAGAAGATCCCTTTACTAATGCCAAACTCATTGCGGTGAACTGTTTGTCCGTTTACTATGCCCTCACCATCCGAAGTGATCTTAATATGCTGATTTCCGATCGCAACAAATAAATTATTCTCAACAGTATATGCTATGTTGAGGGATGGAAGATTAACTTCAAGGTTTGCAGCTTCTTCTGGAAGTTGTGTTATCTGAAGTATTTTTCCAGAGGGCAACACAATGTTAAATAGTTTTTTTTGGTGAAAGAAATAAGCAGATTGACTTGTAATCCACTTCATCTGAGGAAATCGCTTTACGCTGTCAACATTTATTTCTTCAAGAGATGCATTGATCTTGTCCATAGTCAATATTTGCTCCAGATCTGATGTGTGAACATTGCCCTTTAGCATCACCCTCCCATCAACATAAGTAAATGTATCTTCATCGGCCAACCATTGAAGTTGCGACATAGCAGACGGATAAAGGGAAGTATTCAATCCGGCTGCATCTTCAGGTGTAAAGAGTTTGGTTTGCGCTTTTGTTTGCAGTACGGAAGTACTTATTAGAAATGCAAACAGGAAAAAGAACTTGTTCATTACAATAGATGTTTAATTTAAAAAATTATTATGCTTCAAATGGTTCTGCTTTGATTTATGCCTTTCAAATCCAGTTTTTGGATAGATTTTTATTTTTTGGAATTCGGTTGGAAAATTAGCAATAATTAAAAACATGGTAGATTGTAATCAGTTTAAGGCTTACACAGGTAAAGGATTGGTTTTTTGAATTATTATTGCAGATCCTTACAATGGATATGATTCTGGCCAACACAGATTATGCCATGGAAGTCTTTGAATGGATCATTTGCTTTTTTATTGCGAACCATGAACAGCATCTGCAATTGATTGAAGAAGAGAAGGGTTTTCTTCGAGAATATTACCAATCACAATAACATCTGCACCGGCACTTGCTAATTTAGAAGCACATTCAGGGGTACGTATTCCTCCTCCTACAATCAGCGGAATTCCAATACTTTGCTTCACTGCTTTCACCATCATTTCAGGAACATTGTTGATAGCCCCTGAACCAGCATCCATGAAAATTAGTTTCATTCCCAGCATTTCACCTGCCATTGCCGTGCACATGGCAATATCATTTTTATCTGCAGGAATAGGAAAACTGTTGCTCATATAACTAACTGTTGTAGGGCGACCGCTTTCAATGAGCATATAGCCTGTTGATAGTACTTCGAGGCCACTCAATCTAAGATAAGGAGCTGCTATCACATGCCTTCCAATTAACATTTCTGCATTTCGTCCGGAAATCAGGGAGAGAAACAGAAATCCGTCTGCATTTGAACTTAGCTGATGGGAGTTACCTGGAAATAAAACTACAGGAATAGATGAGGAAACTTTTAATAATTTTATACAATGGTCAAGATTATTATCGGTGAGCAACGACCCTCCCACAAAAAAGAAATCAACACCTACCTCAGCAGACTTTTGTGCAATATGTACAATTTCTTCGTCTGATGGCTTGTCAGGATCAATGAGAACAGCAAGCTTCTTACCGGATTGAAGGAACTTTTCGTGAATAGTCATTCTGAAAAAAGTTGTTTAAAGTGCAAATATAATGTTTCCCTAAATTATTTCTAAAAGAATCCTATTCACTTAAAGTATTTTATAGATTTCCAACAGGTTACTTCGCTGTCAGAATACTGCTTTTGCAATTTTTACAATGTTATCAGCTCTTCCCATGGTATAAAAGTGAATGACCGGGGTTTTCCTGCTGATAAGTTCATGGCATTGGGTGATAGACCATTCCACACCAACTTGCCGGACTTGCTGGTTGTCTTTACACTTCAGCACTTCTTTCACCAGCGCATCGGGGAGGTCAATGTTAAATGTTTGAGGTAAGGTGTTTAGTTGTCCTAAAGCAGAAATAGGTTTAATGCCTGGGATAATTGGCACATTGATGCCAGCTGCACGGCACCGATCCACAAAATTAAAGAACCGTGTATTATCAAAAAACATCTGGGTAACTATATATTCAGCACCGGCTTCGATTTTCTTTTTTAAAAAGTGTAGATCAGCCTCCATATTGGGAGCTTCGATATGTTTTTCGGGATAACCGGCCACTCCAATGCTGAAGTCCGTCGGGGTGGAGTTAAGCAAATCTTCTTCAAGATAAATTCCTTTGTTGAGGTCGCTGATTTGTTTCACCAATTCCTCAGAATGGCTATGCCCTCCTGATTCTGCCTGGAATTGTTTCATGGATGGCTGAGCATCACCCCGAATTACCAATAAATTTTTGATGCCTAAAAAATGTAGGTCAATCAGGGCGTTTTCCGTTTCCTCACGGGTAAAGCCTCCGCAAATGATATGTGGGACAACATTTAAGCCATATTGATACATAACAGCAGCAGCAATTCCAACAGTTCCAGGTCTTTTGCGAATCGTTTTCTTTTCGAGAAGACCATTGGGAAGCGTTTTATATGCAAACTCTTCCTGATGATAGGTTACATTTACAAAAGCGGGGTCAAATTCCATGAGAGGCTCAATCGTATGTTGAATATTCTCGATATTCTGACCTTTTAATGGTGGCAGCAGTTCAAATGAAAAAAGTGTTTTTTCAGATGCTGCAATATGCTCGTTTACTTTGAGTAACTTATTCATTTTTCAATTGATATATCTTAGTTTTTTACAGGTTAAGAATTTGTGACTTAAGATAGTCTGGTTCACTTAAAAGCTATTTGTAATTCAAGTTTGCGTTAAGCAGTCGCTCAGTTTCCATCGCGCTAAGGTGCTTTCTGTTTGCATAATTGAGTACCTGATCAGTACTTATTTTACCAACATTGAAGTACTGAGCATCTGGGTGTGCGAAGTAAAAACCACTCACAGCTGCCGGAGGCCACATGGCAAAGTTTTCTGTCAATTGAACTCCTGTATTTTTCTCTGCTTCCAGAAGCTTAAAAAGCACCTGTTTTTCTGAATGTTCAGGACAGGCAGGATAGCCTGGAGCAGGGCGGATTCCCTGATAACCTTCCTTTAAAATTTCTTCAATCCGGAGTTTTTCATTTGGATCGTATCCCCATAAATCTTTACGGACAAGTTCGTGCAGATATTCAGCAAATGCTTCTGCAAGCCTGTCTGCAATCACTTTCACCATGATAGCACTATAGTCATCCTGTAATGATTCATAGTGTTTAACCAATTCCTCAGAACCATGACCCGCCGTAACAACAAAAGCACCTAAGTAATCCTTCATCCCCGAATGGATTGGAGCAATAAAATCAGACAATGAAAGATTAGGTATATCCTCTTTTTTCTCCTGTTGGTTTCTTAAAAACTCAAAACGAGCTTTTTCAATGGTTTCATTTTCAGGATTATATAGAATTACTGTCTCATCGATGGAGTTGGCGGGAAAAATACCAGCAATGCCTTTAGCTTTTAAAGATTTATTTTGAATGATGGTTTTCAGCATTTTTTGAGCATCATCAAAAAGTATGCGCGCTTCCTTCCCTTTAAGAGGATCATCTAAAATTTGCGGATATTTGCCACTAAGCCGCCAGGAGTGGAAGAAAAAAGTCCAATCAATGTAAGGTACCAATGTTTCCAGGGGCTGATCCTCAAAGACGGTTATACCTGGTTTCAAAGGTTGATAAACAGTTTTTTCATTGAACTGGCCCTTGTACTTATTTTCACAAGCCTTTTGAAATGAAAGGTATTGATCATCGCTCTGGCTGAGGCGGTATTTTATGCGCAAATTTTCATAGCGCTCTTTCATTTGTAGAATATAGGCATTGCGTTTTTCAGGCTGAGAAAGCAATTCAGATATGACACCAATAACCTTTGAAGCATCACGAACGTGAATTACAGGTTCGTGATAGACTGGTTCAACTTTCACGGCTGTGTGAACTTCCGACGTTGTAGCGCCACCAATTAGCAAGGGAATATGGAGGTTCAATCGCGTCATCTCTGATGCAACGTGCACCATTTCCTCAAGTGAAGGTGTGATCAAACCACTCAGGCCGATGATATCGACTTTTTCTTCCTGGGCAGTTTTTAAAATTTTGTCAGCCGGCACCATCACTCCAAGGTCAATAACTTCATAGTTGTTGCATGCCAATACAACTCCAACAATATTTTTCCCGATATCATGAACATCGCCTTTTACCGTTGCCAGCAAAACTTTTCCCGCTGAGGAAGACTCGGATACTTTTTCCAACTCTATGTATGGAAGCAGTACCGCTACTGCTTTTTTCATGACTCTGGCGCTTTTTACTACCTGCGGCAAAAACATTTTGCCACTGCCAAAAAGATCGCCTACAATGCCCATGCCGTCCATCAAAGGGCCTTCTATTACATCCAATGCCCGTGAGTATTGAGGTCTTGCCTCCAGTACATCCTCTTCAATATAATCAGTAATACCTTTAATAAGAGCATGTTTGAGGCGCTCTTGTACAGAAACATCACGCCATGCATCTATTTTCTCTTCTTTCTTATCCTTACCTTTTAGGTTCTCAGCAAATACCAGCAAGCGTTCCGTGGCATCTTTTCGTCTATTGAGTACTAAATCCTCTGTGAGCTCAAGTAAATCAGGAGGGATTTCATCATAAATCTGGAGCATTCCTGGGTTAACAATACCCATATCCATACCAGCTTTTATGGCGTGAAAAAGAAATACTGAATGGATGGCCTCACGAACAATATCGTTTCCACGAAAAGAGAACGAAAGATTACTCACTCCACCACTCACCTTGCAGTAAGGTAAGTTTTGTTTGATCCACTCAACGGTCTTGATGTAATCAACTGCATAATTATTGTGCTCTTCAATGCCTGTACCAATTGCTAAAATATTGGGATCGAATATGATATCATTTGCTGGAAAATTAAGCTCTTTTGTGAGTATATCATAAGCACGTTGACAGATCTCAGTTTTTCTTTCGAAAGAGGCTGCTTGACCCTGCTCATCAAACGCCATCACTACTACAGCTGCACCGTATTTCCGGATTAAGTGGGCCTGCTGCTTGAAAATTTCTTCGCCCTCTTTCATGCTTATAGAATTCACAATAGCCTTGCCCTGAAGGCATTTGAGACCTGCCTCGAGAACCTCCCATTTTGAAGAGTCAATCATGATTGGAAGCCTGGCAATATCAGGCTCAGACATCAGAATATGGAGGAATCGCGTCATTTCAGCTTTTGCATCGAGCATGCCATCATCCATGTTTACATCAATAATCTGGGCTCCGCCTTCCACCTGATGACGGGCAACGCTCAAAGCCTCATCGTATTTTTTTTCTCGAATGAGACGGGCAAATTTAATCGACCCACTCACATTGGTGCGCTCACCAATATTGACAAAATTGCTTTCGCGACTAACTTTGAGCGCTTCAAGGCCTGTAAGAATGGTCTGGGTTTTAATCTCAGGGGCTCTTCGCGGAACAGAATTGAGGGCAATTTTGGCAAAAGTCCGGATATGTTCCGGAGTAGTACCACAGCAGCCTCCAACGATATTTACAAATCCATTTGAAACAAAATCATGGATATGGTTTGCCATCATAGCAGGAGATTCATCATACTCACCTATTTCGTTTGGCAGTCCTGCATTGGGATATGCGCTTACAGGTAAAGAAGCATGTTTTGAAAGTTCTTCAAGATATGGACGCATTTCGCTTGCCCCAAGTGCACAATTCAATCCAATACTCAAAAGATCGAGATGCGAAACTGAATGAAGAAAGGCTTCTACTGTTTGGCCGGAAAGTGTACGCCCGCTTGCATCTGTTATAGTGCCGGAAACCATTACAGGAAACTTTTCTCCTCTTTCATCCTGCAACTGTTGTATTGCAAAAAGGGCAGCTTTGGCATTGAGCGTGTCGAAAACTGTTTCAACAAGTAAAATTTCAGCTCCTCCATCAATCAGCGCTGAGGCTTGTTCATAATAATTATTTACAAGATCATCGTAACTCACAGCCCGGTAACCAGGGTCATTAACATCAGGCGACATTGAAGCTGTTTTGTTTGTTGGTCCTAATGCTCCTGCTACATATCTTGGTTTTGAAGGATCACGTTCAGTGTATTCATCTGCAGCTTGTCTGGCAAGGCGTGCTGCCTCGAAGTTGATTTCACTCACAAAAGATTCCATTCTGTAATCCGATTGTGAAATACGAGTGCCATTAAAGGTATTGGTTTCAATAATATCGGCGCCTGCTTCAAGATATTGCCTGTGTATGTCAAGAATTATCTGCTGCTGAGTAAGACAAAGTAAATCATTGTTACCTTTTAGGTCTTTGGGATGGTTAACAAAGCGCTCACCACGATAATCCTTTTCGCTCAGTTTATAGCGCTGTATCATTGTTCCCATGGCTCCATCAAGAACCAGCACTCTGTCGTTTAGCAGTTCCCTTATGGGAGGTTTTTGTAGTTTCATTCAAGAAAATATTTTACAAATCAAGCGAATGAACAGCATAAATGTTCATAATCAATACATGAAGACTCACATTTTGTGATAATGGCTGTATAATCGCATTCTTTGCATGAGGTTAACACTTTTAATTTATCATCTCCCGATTTCCCGGGATTAGGTCTTAGCACCACTCCCTGCCGGGAAGGTTGCTAGAGCTTCGCAGAGCCTAATCTCTCCACTCTTCTTTATAAATCAAAGGCCTTTCTTTAGGAAGGACAATTGATATATGCGCTACAAAAATAGAAAAAAAATATTTCTCACAATTATTTAGAAACTTTCTAAGTAAAGTTTTCTTTTATGTATTGTAAGTGTAGACATTTCCGAAACCCGTTACAGGTAGGCCATTTATTAAAATGACTGAAGAAGTAAATCAAAGATACTCTGTTTTCCTTGCCCTGTGTCCAGCCCGCTTTGTGCCCTGCGATGTGGGAATAATGCAACTCTTCACGACAATTGTGTAACGCATTTATTGGCGATTTTATTCATTTTTGTACTCTTGTAAATAGTTGTTCAGGCCTATGCCCGTAAGGTCAAAAGATAATACTGCCCGGACTGCAATGGAAAAAAATATTTGAGCATGATAGTTGCTTCATCAGTATCCCGTTTTTGAAGATGAATAAATTTGGTACTATTCTGAAAAAAATATTGAGAGTGATCCTTTGGGTGGCCCTCAGTTTTGTGGTGCTGTTTATTCTGGTCGCCCTGCTGATTCAGGTTCCTGCTATTCAAAACAAGATTACCGGATATGCGATTGATTTTGTCAGCAGCAAAACCCAAACCAGGATAGAGCTGAAAAAAATCGCTATCTCCTTTCCCAAATCTGTGGTTATAAAAGGGCTATTTCTTGAAGATGTCCAGAAGGACACATTGATTTATGCAGGCGAAGTTAAAGTCAACATCGGGTTGTTTGCACTGCTCAAAAACAAGATTGATATCAACTCTTTCGAGCTTGAAGATGCTGTGGTCAACCTCCGTCGCACCGAAGCTGATTCCCTGTTTAACTTTAATTTCCTGCTTACTGCATTCAGCGATACGGCCAGTCAAAAAGCGGTAAAGCCTGAAAAAAACAACAAATGGGTTATCAATGTAGGTAAGGTCGGGTTACGAAATATCCGTTTTCTATTTGACGATCAATACGGTGGGACTTATGCTGCGCTGAATATGAAGCAATTAAAGCTGACAATGGACCGGATCGACTTTGCAAATTTAATTTTTGATATTGACGTAGTAACGATTGAACACCTGATGGCTGATGTGCTGATCAGTAAATCCTCAACATCGAAAGAGTCAGAATCGGGGAACGTATTACCGAAAATATCAGCCGACAAAATAAATATCAGCGATGCCCACATCAGCTACGGTGATTCAGCCATCAGGCAATCTGTAATTGCTGCTGTTAAACGACTCGAGTTGAAAAATTCTGCCATCGACCTGGATATGCAAACCGTTTCATCGGCAGTGGTTCAACTATCGGAAAGTGATGTCCGATACAAATCAGTTGAAAAGGTATCATCATCCGAAGAAGCCGGATTGAATGACAACACCAAAGCAGGAAACAGCAACTGGATAGTAATGGTCGGACGCATTGTACTGGATGACAATAACCTGGCATACAATGTTGTGAACACACCGGTATTAAAAAATGTCTTTGATGTAAATCATATGATTTACAAAAAATTAACGCTGAAAGCCAATGATTTCTTCTGGTCACTGGCAAAAACAGAAGTTTCTGTAATGGAATTTTCTACGATTGACCAGCATAACTTTTCAATCAGTCAGTTTGAAACGGATTTCAGCATGGATCCACATTCTATAACGGCTAAAAAGTTGATTGTCAAAACCGACAATTCTGCCATTGATGCTGACCTGAATATCCGGTTTTCATCCCTGGCATCGCTGAAAGATTCACTGCCATTTATGACCCTGAATGTGGATATGAGAAATGTACAGGTCAGAAATTCCGACATTGGCTATTTCAATGCAGGGCTTTATAAACAGCCTTTTTTCAAAAACGCGATGAACATAACGACTGTTTCAGGAAGTGTGAAAGGGACTGTCAATAATCTGAGTGGAAAAAACCTGTCCATCAAAACCGGAAGCAACACCAATGTAAAAACCGATTTTACCATCAGAGGGTTGCCCAATGTGGAAACAGCCTGGTTTAGTTTTCCAAATCTTATCATTAATTCAGGTAGAAAAGATATTAAAATGATGGCTGGTGCAGCAATCCCCGATAGCATTTCGCTGCCGGAAACCATAGGACTGCGGGTAAATTTCAAAGGTGAGATGAAGGCTTTTGTCACAACAGTTGCCATGAACAGTAGCTATGGATCGGCAGATGTTACGGCTTCGGTAGATAAGAGCGAAAATTTCAATAGCAAAATAAGTCTGGTTAAGTTCGATGTTGGACAACTATTGATGGACACCGCGATGTTTGGCCCTGTTTCGCTAAAAGCGGAAACCAGCGGGCGGGGCCTTGACAAAAATACAATCAGGGCAGAAATCAAAGCGGATATTTCTCAGTTCTATTTAAACCGTTACGACTATCATAATCTGATCATAGATGGCGATATTACCGGTCAGAAATTCGATGGGCAAATCAACCTCGACGATCAATATGCAGCTTTTGACTTTGACGGGATGGTTAACATGAATCCAAGCGAGGAGCAGTATAAATTCAAGCTGAACCTCAAAGGGGCCAACCTCCAGAAACTGAAGATTTCAGACAAGGACATCCGGATCAGTCTGAAGGCAGAATCTGATCTGAAAGGTAAAACCGCCGATGAAATCAACGGAACAGCCGGAATCACAAAAATTTACATCGCCCATGAAGACAAGGAATATCTGCTCGAATCCTTTATGCTCGCTTCCATCAACGAATCGAAAAAGAGTGAATTGACAGTAAGCAATGCGCTGGTTGGCTTAAAGTACAAAGGAACTTTTTCGCCGGCATTCCTCGCAAGGGAGATCAAAAATTTCCTGAATAATTATTTCCCGTTTTCGGAGCCCGATCTGCTGGCAGGCGGGTATGATCACCAGAATTTTGAATTTGAGTTACAGCTCCACAACCATCCAATTCTGGCAGATTTATTCGTGCCCCAATTGAAGGAATTTGAGCCTGGATTGATCAAAGGAAGTTTTGATAGTGAGAAAGGTGATCTGAAACTGGATGCCGAAATGAAAAAAATCGTTTATGGCTCCACTGAAATCAGGAACCTGATCCTGGATGTAAGTTCAGACACGAATGCCCTGAACTATAAAATTACCAGTACCAAAGTATCAGGTCCGCAATTCAATCTCGATAACTTTCTGATCACCGGACAACTGGCCGAATCAACCATTGTTGCCACAATCTCATCCATCGATGACAGGCAAAACAAAAAACTGCTGATCAATGCTCAGATTGTAAAGGACAGTGCTATCTACATACTTACACTCAATCCCAAAGATTTTTACCTGATGAACGACCGCTGGGACATTGCTGCTGATAATTACGTTGCATTTGGGGAAAAGGGATTTTTAATCCACAATCTTTACCTCGATAAAGCGGGCAGTCAGGTTAAAGTTCATTCAGTGAATGACACGTTTAATGATGATTTGAGCATTGAAATCAATAATTTTAATCTGAACGACGTTTCGGGGGTTGTGTCAAAGGATACCAGTCTGATACAGGGCACGGTTGACGGCAAAGCAATGCTGATCAGGGCTAAGGAGGCTTATGGCCTGGTCGCTGATGTGCATATTTCTGATTTGATTGTTCGCGAAATACCTATCGGAAACCTGACCATGACAGCAGATAATCCAACCTCGGAGCGGTTTGATATTGATGTGAAATTATCGGGCTCTGAGAATAATGTATCGGCCACCGGGTATTTTATCCCGAAAGGGGGTGACAATTCAGTCAGCATAAAAGCTGATATTTCTTCGCTTTCGTTGAAAACCCTGGAAGCATTTTCGATGGGAACCCTCACAGAAGCTTCCGGGAATCTGACTGGGAATATCTCTGTTGAAGGTAACACCAGCTCGCCCGAAATCACTGGCCAGCTTACATTTAACAATGCATTTATCAAACCTTCGGCATTGAACAACACACTGCAGTTGAAAAATGAAACGGTTCAGCTAAAAAATGACGGGCTCTATTTTGATTCGTTTACCCTTCTTGATCCCGGCGGGCACATTGCAACCATAGACGGCACCGTGAAAATGGAGAATTTTCAGGATTTTATTTTTGCGTTAGATGTAAAAACAGAGGACTTTCTGTTGTTCAATACAACTCCAAAGGATAATAAGGTATTTTACGGTCGCATGATCATCGACAGTCGGATCAGTGTAAAGGGGCCAATATCGCTTCCGGTGATAGATGCCAAAATCAAAATGAAAGATGGTTCCAACTTCACCTTTGCAGTTCCCGAAGACAAGCTGACTACATATAAAGGCGAAGATGTGGTGGTCATTGAAAACAAGCATAAAATCAATCCTATTCTATACAGGGACGAATCATTTGAAGAACAGGAATCGGGTTTCACCGGATTTGATATCTCCTCTATCATCGAAGTTGATAAAGAAGCAACTCTAAGGTTAATGATGGACCCCACCTCTTCCGACTCATTGGTAGTAAGGGGCGAAGCTGCCCTGAACCTTACCATTGACCGCAGTGGAAAAATGAGTCTGACCGGCGCCTACAATCTGAACGATGGCAGTTACATTGTTACACTCGAATCTATTGTAAAAAGAAAATTCGATATCGATCCGGGCAGTACCCTCATCTGGAATGGAGATCCGTTGGACGCCGACATTTCTATCAATGCCATATATACTGTTAGGGCTTCTCCCATCGATCTGGTGAAGGATCAAATAGCCACCCTGAGCGAAGCCGACCAGAATACCTATAAGCAGCGATACCCCTTTCTGGTCTACCTGAAACTCCGGGGTGCAATTATGAAGCCTGAAATAAGTTTCGATATTCAACTTCGCCCCGAGGATAAAGGCATATTTGGCGGAGCAGTAAACGCCAAACTAAATATGTTAAATGAAGATCCATCCGCTTTGAATAAGCAGGTTTTTGCATTGCTGGTACTTGGCCGGTTTATTCAGGAAAACCCATTGCAATCTGAGGCAAATATGGGGGCATCGTCGGTGGTGCGTTCTACAGTAGGAAAGTTTCTTTCGTCGGAATTAAACAAATTAAGCGCCAAGTTTGTGCCCGGAGTTGAGCTAAACTTTGATGTGCAATCTTACGATGACTATGAATCAGGACAGGCAGAAGGGCGAACCCAGGTAGACATTGGGGCAAAGAAGCAACTCTTCAATGATCGGTTGTCCGTTCAGGTGGGCGGCGTGGTTGATGTTGAAGGCGAGCGGGCAAAGCAGAATTCGGCAAGTAATATTACCACGGACGTTACTGTAGAGTACAAATTAACTGAAGACGGCCGTTACCGGCTGAAAGGATTCAGTCACAACCAGTATGAAGGCGCCATCGAAGGGCAGTTGGTTGAAACCGGTATTGGTGTAATGTATGTGCGCAATTTTAACAGGTGGAAACAATTCTTCAGGGCACCAAGGAAAAAGAGAGATTCATCAAAAACCGAAAAGCCATGAAATGCTCTTTATTGACAAAATACTTTCTGATCATTCTTAGTCTGCTGATGGCATCATGCAATGGAACAAAGCATTTGCCCAAAGGAGAAAAACTTTATTCTGGTGCAAATGTCAAAATAGAATCGGTTGAAAAAATCAGTAAAAAGAAGGAACGGTTTGCCAAAAAGACCGCTGAAGGTGCCTTATATCCGAAGCCCAATAGTAGTTTTTTGGGGATGCGCTTCAAGCTTTGGAGGTATATGGCAGCAGGCGATACGGCGAAAAGTAAATTCAAAAAATGGATGAAAAGAACCGGAGAAGCCCCTGTATTTATCAGTCATGTGAAACCTATGGTTACCTCTTCGGTTATCGATGCTAAATTGTATAACATTGGAATCTTTAAGAGCTACACAGAACATAGCATTGTTGAAAAAAAACACACCGCAAAAATTATTTATACCAGTCATATTCATAAGCCATTTGTGGTTAAGGAATTAAAATATGCTCTTTCCGACAGTACTTTGAGTCGTATTGTCGTTTCTGAAAAGGAGGAATCACAAATTAAACCAGTTGAGGATTACAGTCTGGAGAAACTGAAGAACGAAAGAGACCGGATAGATTATTTACTTAAAAACAACGGTTTCTTCTTCTTCGATCCTGATTATTTGCTTTTCAAAGCAGATACTTCAGAAACTGATAAAACCGTTGCTTTCAAACTTATCCTGAAAGACAGCGTACCTCAGGAGGCTTTGACGGTTTACCGGATCAACAGTGTTTATATTGATCAGGCTTATTCCTTGAACGAAAGGGCTCTTACCAGAGTTAAAGATACTATCCCTTATGGAGCCTTTCTCTTTCTGGGCAAAGAAAGAAAAGCTTTCATCAGGCCATCGGTAATAACCAGATCAGTTTTCTTAAGAAAAAATGAAATCTATGCCCGGAAGAACCATACCACCACGCTTAACCGACTGATGTCGATGGGTAATTTCAAGTTTGTCAGTATTAAATTTACCGAAAGTGATACCATTGCACCCGGATTTTTGGATGTAACCATTTTGATGACAGCGATTCCAAAATTTGCTTTTACGGCCGAATTGGATGTTGTTTCAAAATCCAATAATTATTCGGGCCCGCGTATGAATGTCAGTGTGTTGAATAGAAATGCCTTTAAAGGTGCAGAATTACTAAACTTTAGCCTGACAGGCTCCTGGGAGACTCAATTGAGCGGGAAAAACAAAAGCCTGCAATCCTACTCCGTGAATCCAAAAATTGAATTGATTTTCCCTAGGTTTATCGTTCCGTTTAATCTGAAGCAAACAAGCAGTATTTACCTTCCCAAAACACGATTGTCACTTTCTTATGACTATCTGAAGCGTGGCAATTATTTCGATTTGAGTTCATTGCAGTTTATATACGGCTTTAAATGGAAAGAAGATATCCTCAAAGACCACGAACTGAATCCGATAAATGTCAGCTATACTGCTGTTGGACATAAATCGGATGCCTTTATTGCGTTGCTGGAATCCAATCCATTTCTTAGAAGGAGTTATGAAGATCAGTTTATTGCCGGGGCAAATTATATTTTCACATATAATGAACAGGTTCTTTCCGAAAAAACCATCCAAACTTATTTTCAACTCACTACTGAAGTTGCTGGAAATGCCTTTTCATTGGCAAATATCATTGCAGGAAAAAAGATTTCTTCTGAGAACCCCTCGCTTATTGCAGGGTCTTCCTATTCGCAGTTTGCAAGAATGAGTCTTGATGGCCGGGCTTATTACAATTTTCCAAATATAAATAAATTTGCGGTGCGGACTTATGTTGGATTGGCAGTACCCTACGGAAACTCCTCGACTTTGCCATATATCAAACAGTTTTTTAGTGGTGGGCCTAGTAGTATCCGCGCGTTCAGCATCAATACTGTGGGGCCTGGTACACACAATCAGAATGCCGATAGCCTCGGATTTCTGAGGTTGGGTGGCGATGTAAAACTGGAAATGAATCTGGAGTATCGTTTCAATATCTACCGCTTCCTGAAAGGTGCCCTTTTTACAGATGCGGGCAATGTGTGGCTGCTCAAATCAAATCCTTCCACTATGGAAAGCCCGTTTTCATTCTCCGGTTTCGCCAATGAGATTGCTGTTGGTGCCGGATTCGGGTTACGGATTGATGTTTCCTTCTTCCTGCTAAGGTTCGATCTGGCAATGCCGCTGCGGAAACCCTGGCTGGAGGGAAATAAATGGGTGATGGATGAAATTAACTTCGGAAGTCCTTCTTGGAGAAGTGAAAACCTGATTCTGAATGTGGCGATCGGATATCCTTTTTAACTGTCATAAATAGAAAATTCTATGTAATGGCTATGTGAAAGGATATTGCGGAAGCTATCCTGACAATACAGGGATTTCTGATAAAAGACATAATAACTTCAGCACGTCAAATACCGAATTAGCCCGAATCTTTTCATGGCGTTTAAAACAATTGTCATACCTAAACGTTATTTGACTGAAATATTCTGTAATTTTGCAGGCCAAAAAAATCCATATTAATTATGAGTCAATCGCTTATTGAAAATGAACTCCAGTATAAGGTAGCAGATATTAGTCTGGCTGACTGGGGAAGAAGAGAAATCGAAATTGCTGAGAAAGAAATGCCTGGTTTGATGGCTTTGCGTGCAAGATTTGGCAAGGAAAAGCCGCTGCAAGGTGCGCGTATATCTGGTTCGCTGCACATGACTATTCAAACGGCAGTACTTATTGAAACTTTGATTGCCCTTGGTGCTGAAGTACGTTGGGCAAGTTGTAATATATTTTCAACACAGGATCATGCTGCTGCTGCTATTGCTGCTGCTGGAATCCCTGTTTTTGCCTGGAAAGGTGAAACCCTTGAAGAATACTGGTGGTGTACCAAACAGGCGCTTACATTTGACAATGGTAATGGGCCACACCTTGTTGTTGATGATGGGGGAGACGCAACCCTGATGATTCATAAGGGATTTGAAATCGAAAAGAATGCATCGTTATTGGCTCAAACTGTTCATAATGCCGAAGAAGCTGCACTAATGAAAATATTAAGTGAAACATTTACTGAAGACACACGTCACTGGCACCGTACTGTCGAAAGCTGGTCGGGTGTTTCGGAAGAAACCACTACTGGGGTTCACCGCCTTTATCAAATGAAAGAGGCCGGTCAATTGTTGGTTCCGGCTATCAACGTTAACGACTCAGTTACAAAATCAAAGTTTGACAATCTATATGGTTGTCGCGAATCTTTGGCCGATGGTATCAAACGTGCTACAGACGTAATGCTTGCCGGAAAAGTGTGTGTAGTTTTAGGTTATGGTGACGTTGGAAAAGGCTCTGCAAAATCTTTACGCGCTTATGGTGCCCGGGTAGTTATCACAGAGATCGATCCTATTTGTGCTTTACAGGCGGCAATGGAAGGTTTTGAAGTTATAAGAATAGAAGAAGCACTTAAAATTGGAAATATTTATGTGACTGCAACAGGTAACAAAGATGTGATTACTATTGAGCACATGAGGAAGATGAAAGACCAGAGTATCGTTTGTAACATTGGTCATTTTGACAATGAAATTCAGGTCGGACAGCTTGACAGTGCTTATGATATTGAAAAAACAACGATAAAACCTCAGGTCGATAAATATACTTTACCATCAGGAAATGCTATATTTATTCTTGCTGAAGGCCGTCTTGTGAATTTAGGTTGTGCAACAGGTCATCCAAGTTTTGTGATGAGTAACTCCTTTACCAATCAGACTTTAGCTCAGATTGATCTTTGGAAAAAAAGAGGAAATTATCCTGTTGATGTATATCGTTTACCAAAACATCTTGATGAAGAGGTAGCACGTTTACATCTGGAACAAATAGGTGTGAAACTCACTACACTTACCAAAGAACAATCTGATTATATTGGTATCCCTGTTGAAGGGCCATATAAACCAGATCATTACAGGTATTAAATTGATCATTTAGAATACTGATTTGAAAAACAACCATGTTTTTCAAATCAGTAATTTTTTTTGAATGAGTATATGGACTGACTAAATCAATTGAATTATTTTTCCAGAATTTTCTCATTCAGTCTTAAAAACTTCAAATTCAAGTATTTCAGTTAGCTCAACATTGGAATTAAACTTTTGGGCTGATCCAACAAGTTTAACCTCATTATCTTTTCTCCATATTGTTGCTGAAAAACGCATCGAATTGTTGCCCATTTCAATATAGTAAGTTTGCTGAAATTGACCTGATACTGTTAAAGCAAACAGATTGATAACCCCACTCTGAACGGTCATGGTGCTTCCATTATCCATTATATTCACATAAGCGTCCTTATTTTTTGTTTCAATAAAATTAGACGAATCAACATAACGGGTATGCGAAGCAATCCCTTCATAACTGCCTGAAATAAAATCACTTTGACACTCATTACACCATTCCCAGGATTCCTTTTCTTTATTACAGCTTGTAATAGCAACTAGCAAAGTACCCAGAAAGAAAAGTGCTAAAAGTTTTATTTGTAAATTCATTTTTTTGATTGTAGAAATTAAAAAAGCTTAATTGAAATGTTTAAGTGCTTCTTTCTTGCTTAGATTTGAAAGCGGATTTTGAGTGACAAATTCGAAGGGTTCTTTTATGCCAAAAAAATCAAATTGATTCCGAACATAGGTTTTTGCTTCTGAAGCAATCGTTGTATCTGCGTGGCTTTGATAAAGTGCTGCTAATGGTTGCCAATAATTATGAAGTATAGTCATTATTGAAGAATGAATTTTACAAAACCATTTTTAAATCCCTTTTCTTCTATCATGTCAGCAAAATAAATGCCTTTCATCCAGTTTGAAGTATCAATCTCTAAATATGATTCTTGATGAACTTGCTTTTGAAAAACAATTTTCCCATTCGTGTCAACGACCGTTACAATGCCTGAAGATGGCAACATCCAGCTCAGCTTTATTTTTGCTTTTGATGGATTAGGTACAGCATTCAGGACAAACCGCAATGTATCTGATGAAAACTCTTTTTCACCTACGATTTGCTTGTCCCATACCGCAAGTGTATACTGTCCGGGTTGAAAATCGTTTACTAAAATATATCCTACTGACCAAAGACCTTCTCTCGTTTGGGGAACAATTTGCCAGTCGCGGGCAGTATTTGCCCTATACAAAATGACCACAGAATCTTGTTCAGATAGAATTAATGAAGCGTCTAATGAGCTGGTGTTGCTATAAAAAAATCTGCCTCTCATGCTTATATCTTCCGGGAAAATGCCCTGAAATTCCCAATGGCGATAAGGGGACAATCTCAATCCATTGACAGGGGTTTTTAGGCTATCGGGGGCAGCCCAGTGATGTGTAACTCTGTAAAAGGCAGAGTCGGAAAGGGTGTCAACAAACAATCTGAAATTCATAGTTGGGTAGGCGATTTGTCCTGTCTGATGGATAACACCATCAACATCAGTAGTTGCATCGGCTGTTTTGTCATAAAAATCCATTAGAACCATTATAGGTTCAAAATCCATTGTCTTCATGGAATGGCCATTCCTACCACTGAAATGTACTGTATCGGTCAATTTCTGCCAGTTGGCTCCAATAAAAGTGATTTCAAGAATGTTGTTGTCTGCCAAATATTCATATCCTTTGTATTTTTGCCGAAGAAAGACATGAGCATTGTATTGTTTGCCTTCAAGCGAAACACGAAGTGAATCAATTGAGAAATGGGGTGTTCCGGGGGTAAAAACCCAGGCATCGAAAAACCCGGTTAAATCGATACCGCTACTTACTGAGAGAGCATCACGCAGGTTATAGGAATCGGCATGATTAAATGAATATTGCTGCAAATAAGCTTTAACCGCATCGAAAAACACCTCCTGTCCCAAATAATTCATCAATGTATGAATTACCGTTGCGCCTTTGTCATAAACCGTTGTTCCGTATGTGTATTCTGTTGGTACATTTTGGAGCGACAAATAGGATCCATCGGTGATATGTGCATTTTTTAAAACGTCATAATGATTTTCATTCATCACCAATCGGTATTGCGCTTCACCATAAAGATCGTATCTGAAAAAATGGTGACAAAAAGTCGCCCAGCCTTCATTGAGCCACATATCACCTTCCTCAGCACAGGTAACGAGATTGCCGAACCACATGTGAGAAAGCTCATGAGCCAAAAGATATTCAGAACTAAGATTACCATTGATGGCCTGGTGTGGATAAGCAATATTGGTTACATGCTCCATCGCACCGATAGCAGTGCCTGTGTATCCAACCCTGTCAAAAGGATAAGGTCCAAAACGACTTTCATAAGATGCCAGCACTTGTTGCAGGTTTTGAAACGAACCTTCAACTTTAAGCGTGTCGGCAGGCCTTGTATATATTGTAATGGGAAGTGCTGATTGAATCCCTTGATAAGTGTCAGATGTTAACGCATAATTGCCGACTGCAACCGATGCCAGATAGGTTGGAATTGGCTGATCAAGACTCCAGTGCCAGGTCTTATAACCATTTCCATGATTTGTAGTTCCAACCAGAACACCTCCTGCTATGCCTGTCATATCATCTGGAAGTGTAATGAGCACTTCGTAAGTGGCTCTGTCCTGAAAATCGTCAACGCAAGGGAACCATGCTTTTCCAAGGTTATGAGGATTACTCACAAAACCAACACCAAGATTGAAAGCATAATTGCCACTGAAATGAAACCCTCCCCATTGCTCGTGGAAAGGTGTTCCGTTATAGAAAATTTCCGCCGTAAGTGTATCATCAGGATGAAATATCTGTCCGGACTGAATATGCAACAATTCATCCTGTTGAGAAAACGCAGCACTTAAATTGTTCACAAACACACTGTCAACAATAAGGTCTTTAAGTTCAAGCGAAATTTGAGAGAGTGAAACTCTGGGTCTCAATGTAATCAATGCTTTGGCTTGTATCTTCTTCAGTACAAAATCAATTTGCTGGATATGAATACGATAATGAATTGCATCAATACTATCAGCAACCGGTGAATGACTAAAACCATGACGATGGTTGCATTGGGCATAGACCTGTGCATTGGATCCAAAAATCAACAAAAGATAAATAATCAGCCTTAATTTGAACATGTGATTTGATTTGTGCTGTAAAATTACATTAATTTTAATGATCGTATAAGATATGACTCGGATTGTTCGTTATCGAACAATCTTTGTTTATAATTGAACACTTTGTTAAATACAGATGTTTCAAGTCGTAAATTTTGACATTATGAATCAATGCTTTACATTTGTGGCATGTTTTTGGTTAAGCTAAGCAAAACGATAATAAAGCATCACAGGATGAACACACAAAAAACCTATTCGCATTTTAATTTTGTAAAACTAGTACTGGCGTTTAGTGCCGTACTTTTAGTAGCCTCGGGTAGTTTGATTGCACAAAAAGTTTTTACCCTTGAAGACTGCGTTAATCATGCACTTGAGAACAATATTCGTATCAAACAAAGTAAGCTGGATGTTGAAACGGCTGATATCAATTTGCTTGAAAGTAAGTTGAATATGTTGCCCTCAGTCAATGGAGGGGCTTCTCATTCATTCGGATGGGGTCGTTCAGTTGATATGGCAACCTATCAGTATGTCGATCAGCAAACGCAATCAAGCTATTTTAACTTAAGTTCAGATATGATGCTGTTCAATGGCTTTCAAAAGTTGAACATAACTAAACAAAGAAGAGCTGAACATCTTGCTGCCAAGTACAATTTTGATAAGATGCAAAATGATATTTCATTAACGGTAGCAAGTTATTACTTACAAATTCTTTTCAGCCGTGAATTGCTTAATAATTCTAAAGAGCAGGCAGAAATAACACGTCAGCAGATAGAGCGAACCTCAAAGCTTGTGGAAGCTGGAACATTAGCCCGTGGCAGTTTACTTGAAATTCAGGCACAAGGGGCAAACGAAGAAGTTAACGTAATACAGGCAGAAAATCAACTGAACCTGGCTTATCTTGATTTGCTTCAGCTGCTCGAAATGGAAGCTGGAACACCCTTTGAAATAGATGTCCCCACTTTAAAGGTTACCAAAGAACCTTCACTTCTTCCAGTGCAACTCATTTATAATAAAGCACTTGATCTGATGCCGGAAATAAAAAGTGCTGAAATGTACTACCAAAGCAGTAGCCATGCTTTATCAATTGCCAAAGGGACCCGAAGCCCTAGTTTAAGCATGTCGGCTGCATTAGGGACCAACTATTCCGACCAAATAAGAATGAGTAACAATCCGCTTGATCCCGCTTTCGAGCAAATTAAGCCTTTTGAGAACCAATGGAAAGACAATCGTAGCACCACTTTATCTCTTCGGTTGAGTATTCCGATTTTCAACGGCTACCAGATTAGTTCTTACATTGGACGGTCTAAACTAAACCTCATAAATGCTGATTACAATCTTGAACTTGCAAAGAACACCCTGCGTAAAAATGTTGAAACTGCTTATGCAGATGCAATTGCAGCACATACTACCTTTAAAGCAAGAGAAAAGTCACTCGTGAGTCTTAACGAGGCCTTCAAATATACTGAACAAAAGTTCAATGTGGGCATGGTAAATGCCATTGATTATAATGTGGGTAAAAACCAGTTAAGCCGTTCTGAATCAGAACTCCTTTCAGCAAAATATGATTACATATTTAAATTAAAAATCCTTGATTTCTATCTTGGAAGAGCACTGACGCTGGATGACATGAAAGATTTTATAGATTAATGACCTGGCCTGAACAAGATAAACAAATGTAAATAAGTAACCCTGTTGCTTTTATACAACAGGGTTTTCGTGTAAAATAAAATATAAACATAAAAAGCAATAATTTTGAGCAATCAATACTTATAACTTTATTTCCAAAACCAACACAAAAATGAGTAGTAAGGCACAAACAAATAAGAAATGGATTATTGCAATAGTAATCCTGATCGTAGTTATCATTGCAGGATTAATTTTTGCAAAAAAGCGCAATGAGCATGTTGTTGAAGTTAGCGTTGAAAAAGCTGAAATGAGAAGTATCATTGAGACAGTAGCTGCAAATGGCAAAATACAGCCGGCATTGGAGGTCAAAATCAGTCCATACATTTCTGGTGAAGTTGTTGATTTATTTGTCAGGGAGGGTAATTATGTGACCAAGGGCCAGATTCTTGCAAAAATTGACCCCACTATTTACTTGTCTAATTATGAGCAGGTTGAGGCTTCTGTAAATAGCGCAAAAGCCAATATGGCAAATTCAAGAGCCAGAGTTGCACAAGCTGAGGCACAGTTTGCAAAATCAAAACTTGATCGTGACCGTAATGAGAAACTATGGGAGCAAAAGGTTATTTCTGATGCAGATTGGGATGGTATAAAAGCATCTTTTAAAGTGAGTAGTGCCGAATATGATGCCTCTAAAGAAAGTCTGAAAGCAACACAATTCCAGGTTCAAAATGCTGAGGCCGCATTAAAAGAAGCGCGTGAAAATCTTAGCAGGACGAGTATTTATGCACCGGCTGATGGGACAGTTTCTAAATTGTCAGTTGAGGCAGGTGAACGTGTTACAGGAGCTTCGCAGTTCTCTTCAGGTACCGAAATTATGCGTATTGCAAACCTCAACAATATGGAGGTTAAAGTAGAAGTGAGTGAAAATGATATTCCAAGAGTAAAATTAAACGACACCTGTCTTATCGAAGTAGATGCCTATTTGAACCGAAAATTTAAAGGTTATATCACTGAAATAGCCACCTCTGCCAATACTACTGCCGTTTCTGTGGATCAGGTCACAAACTTCGAAGTTAAAGTGATGCTCTTGAAAGATTCTTACATCGATCTTATCAATGAAAGTGGAAATATTTCATCCCCTTTTCGGCCTGGTATGTCGGCAACTGTCGATATTCAGACGAAACGAGTTGATAATGTACTTACTGTTCCTATTCAAGCTGTGACAACAAGAGATGATACTTCCTCTTTTAGCCGTTCCAAACCTGACATAAAAGATGTTGAAGCGAAGAATAATTCAGTTTTGAAAGAGTATATATTTGTTATTGTTGAAGAGAAAGTCAGCATCCGAGAGGTAAAAACGGGTATTCAGGACAATTCTATTATTCAAATACTTGAAGGTATAGACGAAGGTGAACAGATAGTAACTGGTCCATATCGTGTTGTTTCAAAAACACTTAAAAACGGAGATAAAATAAAAGTAGTCGATAAAAATAAATTATTCGAGAAGGACAAAAAGTAGTTGATGTCAAACATTTTATTAATTGAAACAGCTACACATATTTGCTCAATAGGTGTTGCAGTAAACGGAGTTGTTGTAACATTACGTGAAAGTTGCGAGCAACGTTCACATGCAGAAATGATAACTACTTTTATTAAAGAAGTAGTTCATGAAGCAGGGTTAAGATACAATGAAATTGATGCAGTGGCAGTAAGCAAAGGGCCAGGTTCGTATACCGGACTTCGAATTGGAGTTTCAACAGCAAAAGGTATTTGCTATGCTTTAGACAAACCTTTAATTGCATACGATACACTTGAAGCTATGTCCATTGGGTTTTTAATGGAGAACAAGGATAAAATAGTTTCTGATGATTTGCTTTGTCCCATGTTGGATGCCCGTAGAATGGAAGTTTATACAGAACTGTTTGATTCCTCAGGCAAACGGCTGCATCCTGTTGAAGCAGTGATTATTGATGAAGATTCGTATAATGATTTGTTAGAAGAAAAACGAATTTGGTTTTTTGGTGATGGAGCATCCAAGTGTCAACAATATTTATCAAATAGGAAGAATGCTAATTTTGTTGAAAACCTTTTCCCCTCTGTGAAGTATGGGGCAAAAATATGTGAAGAATCCTTTCAACTCAATAATTTTGAAGACCTCGCATACTTTGAGCCTTATTACTTAAAAGACTTTATTGCCGGGATTCCAAAAGTTAAAGGTTTATACAGTTAAGAGAATTTCTTTTCTATTTTATTATGCCTTTACATATTGCAAAACGTATTTGGAAAGCTTTATAATGACTATCGATTTTGGTTCGTATGGCTTATGAGTCCTTCAAAATATTGTTTTATTATGAAATTGGGAATACCCTTAATAAGTTAATTCTATATGTCTTTAAATGAATACTTATTTTGAAATTCAAGTAATTAAATTTAGATATTGATTTTATTTGTATCTGATAATGAGGACACAGTGTGGTATTTGAGTTTCCAAATAATGAGATAAAAAGCTTAATTGCAACATTTTATTCCTAACTCGTATATTTGGTAAGTATATAAAGAACAGTCATTTATAATAAATTTATGTTTTATTAATGAAATAAGTTGCATTGTATATTTACATTTTCTTTAATTGCTATTATATTTGTAAAAAATATAGGCAAAATGAAATTTTCAGGGACTTTAAACGAGTTTGATATACTCGATTTATTAAATGAATATCATTCTGAAATGAGGAAACTTAAGCATAAAGTGGCTTTTGTAAAAACTAAAATTCAGGACTTAGAGGATCAGTACAAATCAATAAAGCAAAGAGCTGATAGAGCCCGTGCTCTTCATTACAAAGAGGAACTTCAGGAAAACGAGTTAATAGACTTGACTGATGATGATTTTGAAGAAGAGGGCGATATAAATCCGAGAACATTAAAACCTGTCAAAAATGATAAAAGGAAAGCTGGGTTTAAAAAAAAGGAGGGTAAAATAATCATTGAGTATGCAAAATCAACTGGAAAACCAAAAAGAAAACCTGGACGTAAACCTCAGGCGCTGTCTTTATGGGACAGCCTGATTGTTGATAGCATTATAGAAAATGGAAAAGCCACCATTAGTAGAGAGCTTTTTGAACGACTCAAAGAGAAAGCTATTCAAGGTGGTTTTTATGAATCTGATGATAAGACAAAAATCAAGCTCAATCAGTGTCTTGTTAAGCTTACTTCAAAACGAAATGACCTGGTAAAGGTTGATTATCCTGGAAGAGGGCACGCATATGCCTTACCATCATGGGTGGATAAGAGAATGAATCTCTTACCAGAGTTTGGTATTCATTCTTCTGAGGGAATATAGTAATCCTACTGATGAAAAAAACAAAAAACCGCAGTTGCTCATTAGCAACTGCGGTTTTTTGTTTTTTTGAGTAGATTTTTATTAGCCGATACCGTAGTAACCTCCGCCGCCCTTTTCTTCGCGGCGTTTAGCAGTGTTTTCCAGTACCTTTTGTTTCATTTCTTCGGAGTAGCTATCCCATTTTGTTACTTCTTCTGCTGAACGATAGCACCCAATACATACTTTATCTTCATCATAGGTGCATATCAATTGACAAGGTGATTTTATCTTTCTTTTAAACATGGTCAGGTATTAATAGTTTAATCAACTACTGAACGTTTTAAAAACAGCAATGTTCAGTTTTTGATTGATTATTTTCTTGTCAGAACAGCAATTCCTTTTGATTTAGTTCCGAACCAAACCTTGTTTTCACTATCTACAACAATACTTGTTATCCAATTGTCGGGCAGTCCGTTGCTGGTAGAATAGGTTTTCCAAGATTGACCATCGAAAGAAGAAGCCCCAAAGCGGGTTCCAAACCACATGATGCCATTTTTATCCTCTGCAATGGCATCTACCCTACTAAACACCAGCCCGTTTGACATTGCATAATCTGAGAAACTTGTCCCGTCATAAACAGAAACCCCGGCAAGAGATCCTATCCACAAATGATTTTGATTGTCGATAAACAAAGATGTAACAAAACCTGCCTGATTGTTGCCCGCAAGAAAAGTTTGCCAGCTATTGTTATATAATTGAGAAATGCCAAATTCAGTACCGAACCATTTCTTATTTTCCTGATCAATAGAAACCGCTCTTACAATATTATAAACGAGGGCATTACCCTGATCTTTCTGATACAAAGTCCATTCCGATCCATTATAATAACTCACTCCAAATCCTGTAGCAAACCACGGATTGTTGTCCCTGTCAATGGCAACATCATACACATAATCATAACCAAGTCCTTGTTGAACTCCATACGATTGCCATTGTTCATTAACGAACGAAGAGACACCATAAGGTGTTGCAAACCATATTTTATTATTTGGATCTATTGCAATGGCATTCACCTGATGATGTATCAATCCCTGAGGTGTATTGTAGCTAGTCCAGCTTGTCCCATTATATTTTGACACCCCAAATTCTGTTGCAACCCAAACACTTCCAGACATATCTATTGCAAGATCAGAAACGTTGTTGTTGATCAATCCATCTTTAGATGCATAATATTTCCATTCTTCAGGATTAACAATTACTTTGTTATTATCGCATGAAGCTAAAGCGACTATAAATAGTATAGTCGTAATAATTATTCTAAGAAAGTGATCTAACTGATGCATTTGATTTCTTTTTAATCGTTAAGATTCAGTCGAATTCGGGAGGCAACGATATCAATAGCCACTTGATTTGCTCCCCCCTGTGGTATAATGATGTCAGCAAAACGCTTTGTAGGATCAATAAATTGAAGGTGCATAGGTTTCACGAAAGTTTCATAATGTTTTAAAACTTCATTGAATGAACGACCTCTTTCCTCAATATCCCTTTGAATGATTCGCATAAGTCTGTCGTCACCATCCGCATCAACGTAAATCTTAATATCCATAAGAGTACGTAAATCGGCATTGGTAAGCACTAAAATACCTTCAACGATTACAACTTTGGTCGGTGTTACAGGAATTGTTTCTGCTGAACGTGCACATGTCACATAAGAATAAATGGGCATTTGAATCGCTTTACCATTTTTGAGCTGATCAATATGATCAATAAGCAAATCAAATTCGATCGAAGATGGATGATCAAAATTAATCTTTTTTCTGTCTTCCGGACTAAGATGTCCATTGTCTTTATAGTAAGAATCCTGTGAAATAACTGACACAGAGCTATTTGGAAGAGCTCGAATAATTTTCTTTACAACAGTTGTTTTACCAGAGCCTGAGCCTCCGGCTATACCAATAACCAGCATGATGCCTATTTCATTTACACTGCCAAATGTAGTAAAAATTGCTACAAAAGAAAACTCATCATAATACCTGCTGCGACTGCAGAACCAATAACCCCTGCAACGTTCGGGGCCATGGCATGCATAAGCAGATGATTTGAGGGGTCGTTTTTAAGACCTTCAAGCTGAACAACTCTTGCGCTGTCGGGCACTGCAGAAACGCCGGCAGCACCAACCAGTGGATTAATCTTATTCCCTTCACTCTGAAAAATATTCATTACCTTGGCAAACAAGACACCTCCTGCAGTCGCAATCATGAAAGAAAGAGCTCCCAATACAAAGATTAATAAAGACTCACTTGTGAGGAAAACATCGGCTTGTGTTGAAGCCCCAACAGTAAGACCTAAAAGTATAGTTACGATATCAATTAAAGAATTTCGTGCTGTATCAGCCAGTCGCTTTGTAACACCGCTTTCTTTTAGAATATTTCCAAAGAAAAGCATTCCAAGCAGAGGAAGTGCTCCCGGTGAAATGAAAGTGGTAAGAATCAGACCAACAATTGGGAAAAGTATTTTTTCAAGCTTGCTTACTGAACGAGGAGGTTTCATACGTATGAGGCGTTCCTTTTTGCTGGTCAACAACCGCATGATAGGAGGTTGAATTACAGGTACCAAAGCCATGTATGAATAGGCAGCAATAGCAATAGGACCGATTAGATTCTTGGTTTCATATCCATGAACAATACCTCCATTTGCCAGTTTGGATGCTAAAAAAATAGCAGTAGGACCGTCAGCACCACCTATAATTCCAATTGAACCTGCTTCAGACATATTAAAACCAGCATACAATGCCCCTAAGAAAGTTAAAAAAATACCAATTTGCGCAGCTGCTCCCAGTAGCATCAGACGGGGATTCGATATTAGGGATGAGAAATCTGTCATCGCACCGATACCCAGAAAGATTAATGGTGGATAAATCCCTTTGGTTACACCATAATAGAGGTAATTGAGCACACTCCCTTCCTGATAAATTCCCAATTGTAAATTAACTCCCCCATCCTGAAAAAATGGAATATTTCCAATAATTATTCCCGTACCAATCGGAATAAGTAAGAGTGGTTCGTATTCATACTTGATAGCAAGAAATATGAAAAAAAGTCCGACAATGATCATTATTAAATGGCCATGTGTTAAATTGCGGAAGCCCGTAAAGAGAATAAACTTGTTAAGACCTTCTACTCCTTTATCAACAGCGTATTCCATAAATGGAACATCCTTATTCTGATCGATCTTTGAAATTTCTGATGATGAAATATTTTGATCAGCGATTTTTACTGCCATGCCCGGGTTGGTAACCACAAGCATGTTCATCAAAGTGAGAAAGGTTATAATACCAAATACTGTCAAAGCTTTTTGTAAACCCATTTTCTATTCCATTTCAATTAACAAATCACCCTGCAATACACTATCACCTACATTGACTTTGACTGTTTTTACAGTGCCATCTTTTTCAGCAAGCAAATTATTTTCCATTTTCATTGCTTCGTAGATAATCATTTTGTCTCCCCGTTTTACCTTGTCACTAGGCTTTACTAAAACTTGAATAATATTCCCGGGTAGTGGTGCCATTATCTTGGATAAGGAAGATTTTTCTCCGGCAGACATTTTTGCATCGCCTTTGAGTACGCTGTTGCTCATTGCAGATCTTACCAGAATAGGAGTTTTTGATTCTACCTTTCTCCGCTCTATATCAACTTGATACATCGTTCCATTGACTTCTATTTCAGCAGAAGTCCCCTCGAGTTTAAGGATTTCTACCTCGTAATTATTTCCTCTGATATTGAATTTGAAATTTCTCATAGTGAATAGTGATTAACGGTTCAGACTTCTTATTCCGTAAATTTTTGAGCTCCATGGAGAATACACTCTGGACACTTTCTTTATTGTAAGCACATTGCTTTCGTCATCGTGCAATTCGGTAGCCATATAAAGTGCCAGACTGATTGCAGCTGATACCTCACCAGGAACTGAAAAATCTCTTGTTTTGTCTTTGGCGTTCAGTTTGCCTTGCCTTTTAAGTTTGTATTTAATTTGCCAATTGATTATTTTTGAAAGTCTGTCAAAAAAATAATACAAAACAACCAACGCAACAAACACTATCAAATAGCCCACAATAGATACCACTACTCCCTCGATCAGTGTTGTTTCCGGCACAGCTGTAAATTCTGTTAGTAAGACCATAATTCTTTTGTTATAGAGGTATATTGGAGTGTTTCTTTGGGGGATTGGTATCCTTTTTGGTTGCTAATGCCTGTAATGCTCTAATGATGCGAAAACGGGTGTTGCGTGGTTCGATGATGTCATCAATATAACCGAAACGTGCTGCTTCGTAAGGATTTGCAAATTTTTCACGGTATTCATCTTCTTTATTTTTGATGAATGAAGCCCTTTCAACTGGATCTTTAATTTCAAGAATTGCTCTACCTTCGAGTACTTCAATAGCTCCTGCTGGTCCCATAACGGCTATTTCAGCTGATGGCCAGGCATAATTTATATCGCCACGTAATTGCTTCGATCCCATCACATCATGAGCTCCGCCATAAGATTTGCGCAATGTAATTGTTACTTTCGGTACGGTCGCTTCACCATAAGCGAAAAGCAGCTTAGCACCATGAATGATAATTCCGCCATATTCCTGTCCACTGCCTGGAAGGAAACCGGGCACATCAACAAGGGTTACAATCGGCACATTGAACGCATCGCAAAAACGAACAAAACGAGCTGCTTTTCGTGATGCATCAATATCAAGTACTCCTGCTAAAAAGTTAGGTTGGTTTGCTACAATACCCACAGGTATTCCATTGAATTTGGCAAATCCGATAACGATATTCTTCGCATAATTGCGCTGTATTTCGAGGAATTCTCCGTAATCAACAATACCATGGATAATATCTTTAACATCGTAAGGTTTGTTTGCGTTATCCGGAATAATCTGATTTAATGCGTCTTCAAGTCGATTTATAGGGTCAGTACATTCTGAAAGTGGCGGATCTTCAAGATTGTTCTGGGGTAAATAGGACAAAAGCTTCCTGATAAGCATCAATCCTTCCTCCTCGTTAGATACCACAAAGTGACTCACCCCTGATTTGCTACCGTGAACCCAAGCTCCACCTAGATCTTCGGTAGTGATATCTTCACCAGTTACAGTTTTTGTAACTTTTGGGCCGGTAACAAACATGTAGCTTGTATTTTCACTCATGAGCACAAAATCAGTCAAAGCTGGCGAATATACTGCTCCACCGGCACAAGGTCCAAATATAGCAGAGATTTGAGGAATCACTCCTGAGGCCATGATATTACGCTGGAAAATATCTGCATAACCTGCCAAACTGCGTACACCCTCCTGAATACGAGCTCCACCACTATCGTTAATGCCTATTACCGGAGCTCCTACCTTCATAGCCTGATCCATGACTTTGCAGATTTTATTGGCAAAAGTTTCGCTTAATGATCCGCCAAAGACAGTAAAATCTTGAGAGAAAACATACACAACACGGCCATCAATTGTTCCATGACCTGTAATCACACCATCGCCTAAATACTGTTGATCCGCTAGACCAAAATCAGTTGTTCGGTGGGTTACGAACATATCAAACTCCTCAAAACTTCCTTCGTCAAGCAAAAGTTCTACGCGCTCTCTTGCTGTAAATTTACCTTTGGCATGTTGTGAAACGATTCGTTTATCACCGCCACCTTTCTTTGCCTCAATACGCTTATCTAAAAGCTCCTGAATTTTCGATTCTATCGACATACAATAGGGTTTTTATAAGGTTATATGTTTTTGTTTTCACACAACTCCGTAAGCACTCCAAAGGTTGATTTTGGATGTATAAAAGCAATATGCAGACCTTCTGCTCCCATTCGGGGATGTTCGTCAATGAGCTTAATGCCAGCTTCTCGAACTTCTTCAAGAGCAGATTCCAATCCCTCAACAGCAAAGGCAATATGATGAATTCCTTCCCCCTTTTTTTCAATAAATTTTCCAACAGGTCCTTCAGGATCTGTACTTTCAAGCAATTCGATTTTGGTTTGCCCAACTTTAAAAAAAGCAGTCTTCACCTTTTGGTCTTTTACTTCTTCAATAGCATAGCACTTGGTTCCTAACAACTTCTCGTAATATAAAATTGCCTCGTCAAGTTGCTTTACAGCGATTCCAATATGCTCAATATGAGATGGTTTCATTTTATTGGTAATTTGTGAAATTTTTCACAAAAGTAATGTAATTTCATAAACTATTTTGAAAAAAGGATGATTTTTATCGTCATAATTAGGAAAATCAAAATTTAGAATGGTTCTATTTTACCAGAAATGTTGTAATATTGTATAAAATAACTTTTGGGAATGAATATTTTATTTCGCTTACAGTTTATTATACTGTTTTTTATTTTTTTCCAGGTCAGTTACAGTCAAAGTTTTGTTGATGTCAAAGCTGGTTTGACTGGTGTAGCCGAAAGCTCTTGTGGTTGGATTGACGCAGATCGTGATGGAGATCTTGATATTTTGGTTGCCGGTCAATTCAGGCGATCGGATCAGTCCAGCATATATTCCAGATACTATCAAAATGTTCGTCAGGATGGTTTTTTATCAAACATCTCAGGTTTACCAGATATTTACAGAGGTGACTTTTCGATTGGCGACTTTGATCTGGATGGAGTTGAGGATGTTGCTATAATTGGAGAACTAAGGGGAGGAAGGAGAATAGCAACCATTTATAGAGGATTGAAGAATGGAACCTTTAGGGCAACCGGGATACAGTTTATTCCTGTTCGAGACGGTTCCATCACATTTGGTGACTTTGATGTTGATGGAGATCCGGATATATTGATCACTGGCGAGAGTTCAGGGGGCCCTGTAACAATGGTTTATCGCAACGAAAGAAACAATAAGTTTACTCTTTTCAACAGTAGCCTTCCAGGAATCCTTCATGGTGTTGCGTGTTGGATCGACTTCAATCTTAATGGGCAACTGGACATTTTTATTACGGGTATGAACTCAAATGGAAATGCTTATAGTATGCTTTTTGAAAGTACTGCTAAGGGTTTTTCAGAAGTAAATACTGGTATTGTTGCACTTAAGAATAGCAATGTCGCTTTTGGTGACGTGGACAATGATGGAGACCCTGATATTCTCATCATAGGAGAAACTCAAGGGGGTAGCATTACAACAAAATTATACCTCAATAATAGGAGAGGAGGCTTTCGACAGATTTCTGTTCCTTTTGTTGCAGTAAAAGATGGCTTTGCTGACTGGGGTGATATGGATGACGATGGCGATCTTGATTTACTGATTAGTGGCCAAAGTACCAATGGACCTGTTTCAAGGGTATATCGAAACGAACGTAATGGAGGCTTTAGGGATATCAATGCCGGGATCATTCCTTTGTACAACAGTTCTGGTCAGTGGGGTGATTACGATCTTGACGGTGACCTTGATATTTTGATTGCAGGGCTTACATCAAATGCTCAACCCATTGCCCGTGTATATCGCAATGACAGATATAAATCTGCAAGCAGGAGGGTTGAAATTACTACTGAGTCATCCACATTATGGGAAACAATAACCCCAGTTAAAGAGCGTGTTAACCCAATTTATTACTTTGTTTATTCATCTAGCTACAGTGATGTGTACCTTGAAGGGACCAAGGGCTATTACGTTTTTGTAAGTCCGGTTAAAAGGTTTACAAAACACTATGTGCTTGAAGAAAAATTTCAATCTTTACTTATTCAAAAGTTTCCAAACTGGCCCAGGATTGATCAGGGTAATATCATACAAAATGGATTTTCAACCAAAGAGGAAGCCGACCGTTCGCGAGCAAGAGTAATAAAAGAATATGAAGGACGAAAATTTAAATTGGTAGAGGTTAATTGGTAAAAAATGAAAAATAATTTTCATTTGTTTCAGTCAAAAAAGTAATGAGCTAAGCGGGTTCATCATTTCCACCCGAGAAATCATTTTTTATTTGTGAACTTTTCGAATAAACTCCTCAACTTCAGGTACACCTCCCTGATACACGAGATAGCCATTATAGGGTTCGCGGAGCGTGATTTCATCGTTCACGGGAGTGAGCATCATCCGTTTAACTTCTGCTGGATCATTCGTCTGGCCGAGAACCCAGCTTAGTTTTACCCATGCAACTTCGGGTAACATATTTCCTGTTGGAATAATACCTTTTGCCATCATATCGCGCCCTGTGTCGTACACAAACATATGAACATAACCCCATATTGTTTGAAGTGTCATAAACATATGCACGCCTTTGGCATGTGCTCTTTCAATGGCCGGATACAATTCTTTATTCACATGACCTAACCCTGTTCCAACGAATATGATTCCCCTGTAACCTGCATTAACTAAAGCATCGAGAGTGTCTGGCTTCATGCCTGGATAATAATAAAACATGGTAACTTCATCGCTGAAATAGGGCAGAATCTTAACGTTTTTGTCGTTACGTCTTTTATTGTAGGTTTTATGAATGGGCGTTATTTTTTTTCTGTTTACCATTGCAAGGGGTGTGTCGCCAATGGTACGAAAAGTACTTCGGTAACTGGAATGCATTTTTCGCACCCTGGTACCTTTGTGAAGGAGTCCGTATTCGTCAGAAGTTGGCCCGAACATGCACACCATTACCTCGGCGATATCTGAAGTGCCGGCAGTTCTCATCGCATGCATTAAATTAAGTGCAGCATCAGAACTCGGACGGTCGCTCGACCTTTGCGACCCAACAAGAACAACAGGAACAGGCAAATTCTGGCACATAAACGTCAAAGCAGCCCCAGTGTGGTGTAAAGTGTCGGTGCCATGGCCGATGACGATTCCATCTATGCCCATTTCTATTTCTTTTCCAATGGCCTTTGCAAGTGCAATGTATTGTTTTGGCCCCATGTTTTCGCTGAAAACAGCAAATAGTTTCTCTGTTTCAAGGTTACAAATATCGGCCAGTTCAGGAACAGCACCATACAATTCACCAGGTGAGAAAGCGGGTATTACAGCCCCCGTTCTATAGTCAAGGCGCGAAGCAATGGTTCCACCTGTGCCAAAGAGTTTGACTTTAGGAAGGCCTTCAGTTTTTGGAAATTCTTTCTCCGGAATTTTGTAGTTAGCTTTCTTATACCCTGTTTCTTTCATGGCTTTCACCGTACGGATATCGATACCAATATTATAGCCAGTAGCTATTTTTAGTACGATATGCAGATCATCATCATTCTCTGAACGTGGAAGAACGGTGCCAGCAAAGCGACCTCTTGTAGTTTCTATTTCAGCCTGACCCCAAACACGGGTATTGAATTTTTTCAGCGTTTCAAGCGCCGATCCTTTGTATCCCTGAAAAATATCTTCACTCATTTCAATCAATCATTAATCTGTTTTGCAAGTACCGACAAGTCCATGTTCCCAACTGCGACTTTTCTTAATTGTCCCATGATCCAGTTTTTTCGGTGTTTTGGTTCCTGTTTTTTTTGGTTGGGAGTGAATTTTTCATACAAATAGGGTAATTTGCTGATGATTTCTTGTGCAGGCAACTTCTTAAATTTGAGGATTGTAAGTGCCGATTCAAAATCAATTCTGGGATGTTCTACCAAAAGTGGAAGGATTTGCCAGGCCAAACGCGGATCCAACTCCTGTACTTTCAAAAAAGCAAATAAGTGAAATACTTTACGTGCCTTAAAGCGTGTGTTTTTTGCTCTGCCCAAAAGGTTTTTCATGCGGTGTCCGATAAATGTTCCTATCATCTTTGGGGCATATCCCAATTCATTTACAATTTCTTCCAATACTGGAAAGAGGTTTTTAGAAAAAATATAAGTATAGGTATCTTCCGGAACTTCCCATGCTTTCAGTTGCTTGTATCTAACAATAATATCATCTGGAATGTTTAAACGGAGTTCATCAATATGTGAATCTTCCAAAGGTATTGGAGCCGAATCAGTATCCGGATACATACGGTCTGCGCCTGGTAAGACCCTTTCAAAAATGGTAGTACCATCCAAAAAAGCTTTTCGGGTTTCATTGGGGACCCCTTCAAAAGCCATTTTACAACGCTCTTCTATTGTTTCAAGTGCTGTTGGAATATCCGCCGGAGGACCCCAGATCAACAATAAAGCATCTTCCTGACCAGAACCTGAAAGTTTTGCCAGTTGCTTCCACTCCGATTGAGGAAGCTCATTTTGCAAGGATTCGGAATGTAGAATATTTGGCTTCTCAATACATGCAATTACTTTCAATCGGTCGCTTAGTTCATTGGCAAACATTTTGCCAGGTTGTGTAAAGTGAGATAATGCGCCTTTAAAAAATGGCAAACGTAAAAGGATTATTTCATGCTTATGTGCAATTGCCTGTGCTAATGGAGCATAAGTAAACTGGTCATCATCTGGAGTTATCAACTGGTAGGAAATTTTCCAAGAATCATGTGGACTGACCCGTTGTTTTAAATAATCACGGAGGAGTAGGAGCGACCATTGACGAAAAGCCTCATTGTGCGTTAATTCAGGAATCCATTTGGTATGAGCAACACCTTTTATTTCAACGCGAGATCCACCTCTGCAGCTTACATTAACATCTTGTCTGCCACTTCCAATACCTGTTCTTACTTTTCCGGTGCTGCGGTTGAGGAAGCGAATGTAATCACATGCTTCTTTCACCTCATCGGGGTTAACACAATCAGGATAGGTTACTGTTTCTATCAAAGGCATGCCCAACCTGTCGGTCTTATAAATCCTGGTATGGCCAATATCTGAAATCTCACGGCAGGAATCCTCTTCCATGCTGAGTTGAATGAGTCGTATTTTTTTATTCCTGAGTTCAATTTCTCCCTCAACACCAATGATTGCTGTCCTTTGGAATCCGGTGGGAATGCTTCCATCAAGATATTGTTTGCGTGTGATATGTACTTCCCCAACAATATTAAATTTCGACAGAAGTGAAATTTCAATAGCAATATCAAGCGCTTCACGGTTAACAGGAAAAGGAGGTGTATCATCCACTTCATAGGTGCATGCTGTTTCGTTTTTTAGGCGATACACAATTTCCTTCCTTGTTTTGAACTCCATCAATGCAGTGCCATCATACTCGCCCAGTTCGCTTAGCGTTGGCCGCATATGACGAATTACTTCGGCATCATAAACGCTACTTTTGTTATAAATTCCTGCCGGACAATGACAAAATAATTTTTCTTTTGTCAGTAATTGTTGATGAACCTCAAGGCCCGACATGAACCCGATGGCATCATACGTTTGTTGATTGGACTGCCTGCGATTTTGATAACCGGCTTTCCTTTTGGTTGCCTCATGATGAGCGTGAGGGTCGAATGTAAGATCCATATACGTATTGCTTCTTTTATGCTTGCTCGATGTAAAAGTATAGAAAAAGCCACTTCCAATGAGTAATAATCATTCTAAATTAGCGTTCCAATTTTTAGGTACTTCTTTCTCCTGTTGCTTTTCGGCTTCTTGTTGTTTAAGCCTCCACATTATGTCGTATTTTTGTTCTCAATTTTGATTGTATGCCAACATTAAGTCGTTTTGTTTTATTGCTGATTGCAAGTGGTCTCCCATTTTTCGCGTTTTCTCAGCAAAAGACTGTGATTCATATTGAACGTGCACTTTTACAGCAATACGATATAAAATACGGAAAAGATGTTGAAAAGCTAATTGGAAAGGTAATACTTAGGCAGGATTCAACATGGTTTTATTGCGACAGCGCTTTCCTGAATGAAAAAAACCGAAACTTTGATGCCTATGGCAATGTTCATATTAAAGTGAGCGATACACTCAACATATTCAGTGATAAACTGAAATATCAGGGTGAGACTCGAATAGCTGAACTTTTCGATAATGTTAAACTGGTTGACGATTCAACAGTGCTTGAAACACAATATCTTATTTATAACCGCATTACCCGAACTGCAACTTATCCTGACAATGGTACAATTACCAGTGGTGAAAACATTCTAAAAAGCAAGCGGGGATACTATCGAAGTGATCTCAAGGAGTTTTATTTTGCCAAAAATGTGGAGTTAATCAATCCAGAATACACCACTTACACCGATACAATGGTGTATAATACGAATACGGAAATAGCCAATTTTTATGGTCCTACTATTATACGGGGGGAAGAAAATACGATATATTGTGAATATGGTTGGTATGATACCGGTCGAAATCAGGCACATCTAAGTCAAAAGACCAGCATGACGTCCAATGAGCAGTTGATTGAATCAGACAAGCTCTTTTATGACCGTAATACAGGTTTTGGTGATGCACAGGGCAATGTTGTTATCACAGATACCACAAATAAAATGTTGATCAAAGGAGAGATTGGCAGGATATGGGAAGATGAAGGACGGTCTTATGTTACACAGAAACCGGTAATTATAACTTACGACACAAAAGACAGTCTTTTTATGCATTCTGATACCTTATTCATGTTTTTTGATAAAAACCGAAAAGCTGAAAGGGTTCTTGCTTATTATGGGGTGCGTTTTTTTCGAAGTGATCTTCAGGGAAAATGTGATTCGCTCGTTTATCATATTGCGGATTCAACCATGCGTATGTACAAATTGCCTGTTTTGTGGTCTTCAAAGAATCAATTAACAGCAGATTCAATTTTTATTACAACTGCTGATGAAGAACTTGATTCACTTGTAATGTATAACAGCGCTTTTATTGTCTCTAAAGATTCTATCAATGGATACAATCAGATTAAGGGCAAAAACATGGTCGGTTATTTTGAGAAAAATGAATTGGACAGGATTTATACGGATGGAAATGCACAAACTGTTTACTGGGTACGTGAAGAAGATGGAAATCTTATCGGTGTTAATCTGGCAAAATCAAGTACCATGCTCATTAGATTGGAAGAAAATGCTATCAAAGGCATTTCCTATTTTTCGAGCCCAACTGAAGTAATGTATCCTGAAAAAGATTTGCCTGCTGATGAATCAAAACTGAAAGGTTTTCAATGGCTTGAAGATTTGAGGCCAATTAATCGGGATGATATTTTCAGAAAAGAAACCATTGAAACCAAAGTAGATGAATCTCTGAAGTGAGATTAGTTGAATTTTCTCAAACGAAGTTAGTTTTTTAAATAAGCAGAAAACAAAATCTGTATTGTTTAAAATACACTAATTTTAACGTAACGTTTTGGGTTGAGACGAATATCTTCAAGTAGATTATTGAGTTCCTCAGCAGATTTTTCCAGTTGAAAATAAAGGGTGTCATTTTTTAAGATTTGTCCCATCGTTCCCTGACCCTTATTGACTGATTCGAGCAAACGGCTTAATTCAGCTAAGGAAACGTCGGCATTCCTGATTGCTGACCCAATATTTGCACTTACCAACGTATCAGAGAAATTTGCCATATTGCTGAGCATTCTGGTTATTTCATTGTTGTTTTGCTCAAGATTACGTGTGATGAGTTCAACATTATACAAAATGGAAGCAAGCCGGGATTGTTCCTGTCCAACAAAAATGTCGATGGTAGCTGTGGTTTTTTCGAGATTTTTAATTGTGGCAGATATGTTCTGCAGGCTTGAAAAAATGTTATCTTTTGCATTTTCATTTAAAATTGTTTGCATGATAACAACAAGTGAATCAAGTGAAGAGAGCAAAGTTTCGGCTTTGTTTTTAAGAGGAAGTACCTGAGCATTGACTTCGTCCATAAGACTGGCTTCGATAGATGACATAAGTGTATCGTTTGGCTGCAGAAACGTTTTTGAAGTCCCCAACTGAAGTTCAATTGCTTTTGAGCCCATTAAGTCAGAACTAAAGATTCGTGCAATACTATTGTCAGGTACCGGAAAATTATTGGTAAGGGCAATCTGAACCACAAGACTACCACTCAAATCCGGATTGAAGTATATATCTCTTATTTGACCCACTCTTAACCCATTAATAACAACAGGATTACTTCTGATGAGTCCGTTTACTTCA
This sequence comes from Bacteroidetes bacterium HGW-Bacteroidetes-1, assembly GCA_002842755.1. Classification (GTDB taxonomy): domain Bacteria; phylum Bacteroidota; class Bacteroidia; order Bacteroidales; family F082; genus JALNZU01. The sequence continues at coordinate 39,709 of PHDU01000016.1, forward strand.
CTATATTCAATGTAGTAAAGATTTTCATTGTTAAAAATGTCTTTTCCTTTCAAAAAATTGAAGCCCCAGATAAACAAAAGGAGTGCAAGAATAAAAGACAATGCTATGATGTAGAGTTTTTTGTTTTTCAAAATAGGTAATATTAATGAAATAATAGTAATCGAAAAAACGATTCTAAACTTTGTTTGCAAAGATAATATAAACAAACGAAAACTGTCAACTGGCTATTGTTTGATCAATCTTGATGTATTGATTTATGGTTTTAAATTTTGTGTTTTATGTAAGTATGTTCTTGATTTAACTTTTTATGGCTGTTAATTCATTTTGTCTCAAGAAATAATCCCTGCTATTTTTACTGCTATAAAAGCTATTTCTTTATCTTCTCCGCTTCATCAATTCGGATTCGTTTGCCATTATAAAATGCAACTACAAAAGCATCTTCATATCCTTTGTTTCTCATCCTATTTTGATATGCAACCGCTTCAGCAAATGTCTTGAAATTGCCCGACGTATATTTGAAAAGTCCATCATGAAAATATATTTCAATGTTGCTCAAAGCACTAAAACGTTTATCTGAAAGAGGAAATTCACGTGTAAAGGTTGCAAATTGAACTTTATAAATAAGCTCCGTCTTTTTAACTGCTTCATTTGATGATTTTTCCTGGGTTGAAGATGGAGTAGGTGGCCTGGTTTTTATTGTCTCTTTTTCAGATTGTATGTTCTCTGTAGCTTCTTTCGGTTTCTGCACTAACACTTCTTCCCATTCGGCAGGCAAATTTAATGGTTTGGTATTATCGCGTTCAAATTTTGTCTTATACTCTTTAAAGGCCCTGTAAATTGCTGAGGCCATATAAACCTTTCCTTCTTCCGAAATAAGAAAAGCTTCTTCGGCCGGATTGGTGATAAACCCCAGTTCTACAAGGATGCTTGGCATTGCAGTACGATACAAAACCAAAAAACCCGCTTGCTGAACACTTCTGTCCTTCCGGCCTACTCGTTTAGAGAACTGTTCCTGAACCTGCTGTGCCAATATTAAACTTTGATGTTTGTTCTGGCTTTGATAAAGCGACAATGCAATGTATGCAGCGGTACTGTTGGGGTCGAACCCTCCGTACTCATCACTGGCGTTTTCTTCGAGTAAAATCGCTGCATTTTCAAGTTTTGCAACTTCAAGATTAGCGTTGGTGCGATGCTCGCCCATTACGAAAGTCTCAGCACCATAAACACGTATGTCCTTTGCGGCATTACAATGAATTGAAATGAAAACATCTGCATCATTTTCGTTGGCTATTGCTGCACGCCTGTGTAACTCAATAAACTGATCACGGCTTCGGGTGTACACTATTTTTACATCGGGAAGATTTTGTTTAATATAACTCCCAACTTTCAGCGCTACATCAAGCGTTATATCTTTTTCTTTGGATTTTTTTCCAACAGCCCCCGGATCGCGACCTCCATGGCCAGCATCAATAACTACAGTTCTGATTTTACTTCCCTTTTGTGCATGAAGATGAATGGGACTTATAATTAACAACAGCACAACAATCACGCTCACTATTCGTTCAAGTGGTGTAGTTCTGGTAATCATTTTTTGGAAGTATATTTGCACTTTGAAAAACATATCTCAATTTGCTACAAATTTAATCTGAAACCACATTGTTAATACCTGTCCTTCAAGTAAAAATGTTAACATTACAATGGTTGAAAATGCTTATGCTTCTCTCAATCCTTGCAGTGTTCTCAAAACTTCAGGCCGAAAACACGGTTTCATCATTTGTTAACGGACACATTAGCAACTTATTATTCCAGCCTGACACATTTGAATTAAAGCATGACACACTTATTAGAACTATTTCAGATAGTTTGAATATTCATGTAACAGATACCATACCAAAAATAGATTCTCTGGTAAAGCAATCAAAAAATGTCATTGAATCAAAAGTTGAGCGCTCTGCACAGGATTCTATCGTACAGGATTTAAAAAACAAAAAGGTATTTCTCTATGGTAACGCCATTGTCATATATGGCGATATCAAATTGGAAGCTGCCTACATTGAATTTAGTTTCGAAACCAATCAGGTTTATGCCCGGGGAGTAATTGACTCAACAGGAAAAGTTAACGGAACACCCCGTTTTACTGATAAAACACAAACTTTTGAATCAAAAGAAATTAACTATAACTTCAATACCAAGAAGGGACTTATAAGCAGCGTGGTTACTGAGGATGGCGCAGGATTTCTCCACGGTCAGCAGGTAAAAAAAATGGCTGATAACTCCATCAATATCCATTCGGGATCATACACTACCTGCAATGATAAAGAACACCCTCATTTTGAGTTTCGTTTTGCCAAATCAAAAGTTATTCCTGATAACAAGATTGTTACAGGTCCTGTTTATCTCGTTATTGAAGGAATGCCCACTCCTCTAGCACTCCCTTTTGCCATGTTTCCAAACAAGAGTGGACAACGATCAGGTATCCGGATGCCAACTTACAACGAATCGCCAACCCGTGGTTTTTATTTCGAAAATGGCGGATATTATTTTGCCATTAATGACAATATGGATATCGATATTTTAGGTGATATTTATACACGAGGAAGCTGGGCTTTTAAACCTACTTTTCGATACACCAAGCGTTATAAATATAGCGGTAACCTTAACACAAGTTATGCAATCAACATTACTGGCGTTGAAGGTGCCTCTGACTATAATAAAAGCCGCGACTTTCGTATTCGTTGGACGCATCAGCAAGATCCTAAAGCACATCCATCGAGCAGGTTCAGCGCAAATGTAAATATTGTAAGTAGTAATTTTAATACATACAATCCTGTTAATACTGAAAGCTTTCTTAGCAATGAGTTTCAATCATCCATCGCGTATCAAACCAATTGGAACAATAAATATTTTCTTACGGTAAACGCCAGTCACAGACAAAATACCAAAACTAAAATTGTAAATGTTACCTTGCCCAGTCTTACTTTTAACACAAACAGAATCAATCCTTTGAAGAAGAAAAGCATTGGCAAACCCAAATGGTATGAAGAACTGAATCTGGGTTATACGATGAAAGCAGAAAATAGTATTTCACTTCCTGATAGTTTACTTTTTAAACCTGATGCAGTAAAACAACTTAGAAATGGGATTCAACACACAATCCCAATCAACCTGCCTCTAAAGATTTTAAAACACTTTTCGCTTACCAATTCTATCAACATTACGGATAGGATGTATTTTGACCAAAAAAGGAAATTCTGGTCAAATGATACCCTCTTTCAGAATAATGACACCATTGTAGGTTATCTGAAGACTGACACCATTTCAGGATTCAACAATGTGCTGGATTTCAATGTTTCAACCAATCTGTCAACGAAGTTTTATGGGATGGTGCTGTTCAAAAAAGGACCTGTTCGGGCAATCCGACATGTTGTAACACCAAGAGTAGGGTTTAGCTATACACCAAAATTTTCTGATCCATATTGGGGTTATTACGATAGTTATATAGATGGTCAGGGTATTGAGCAGGTTTATTCCAGGTACGATGGGGCGATTTTTGGTTCGCCTCCCAAAGACGTCTCAGGGCGTATCAGCTTTGGTTTCAGCAATAATCTTGAAATTAAGGTACAATCAAAAAAAGATACTATTTCCGGAGTGAAGAAAATTGCTTTGATTGAAGATCTGACACTTTCGGGAAGCTATGACATTGCTCGTGACTCTCTCAATCTTTCCTACATAACCATGAGTGGACGTACGCGACTTTTCAAGAACTTAAATATACAGTATTCAAGTAGCTATGATCCTTATGTGTTGGATTCAAATGGCCGTCAGATCAATCAGTTTGAATGGAATGTTAACAAACGTCTTTTGAGGAAAAATCAGGCAACATGGAACTTTGGAGCAAGTTGGAATTTAAGTCAGAAAGATTTTGCTAAAACGCCGCCTAAAAAAGCACCACCAGAAACAATTATGGCTTCTGAAGCCGAAATAAACGAAATTAACAAAAATCCTGAAGACTATGTTGACTGGAGTACTCCCTGGTCACTGTCTATCAACTATAATCTGCGCTATTCCAATAACATCAGTTACATGAATTATATTCCTTCTACAGATAAAAAAGTTGTTCAGACACTTGGATTTTCAGGTGAAATAAACCTTACCTCTAAATGGAAACTTACAGCCCAGTCGGGTTGGGATTTTGAAGCAAAAGGACTTTCCTATACTTCTGTAAATATTTATCGCGACCTGCATTGCTGGGAAATGCGCTTTGGGTGGATACCACTTGGCTACCGTAAAAGCTGGAATTTCTCCATTAATGTCAAATCAACTGTATTGCAGGATCTGAAACTTACAAAGAAAAAGGATTTCAGGGATATTTAGATTATTAAAAGAATCCTACCCTCAATGGTATAATTATGAATCGAATCTTCTGAAAAGAATACAGTTCTATTTTCTTAATTAATTGTATTCTTATCGGTATATTTGTAAAAAAAATTCCAACATGAAAAATATTATCAGTACACGCAATGCTCCCGGTGCAATTGGTCCTTATAGCCAGGCTGTGGAAGTTAATGGCATGCTGTTCATTTCAGGACAAATTCCAATTGATCCGGTAACCGGAAAAGTTGTTGAAGGTAATATCACTGTTCAGACTGAACAGGTAATGAAAAACATTGGAGCCATCCTTGAAGCCGCAGGCTACAACTTTGATCATGTAGTTAAATCAACCTGTTTACTAAGTGATATGGCCGATTTTGCAGCAATGAACGTTGTCTATGGCAGGCATTATCATCATCAACCTCCGGCCAGGGCTGCCTTTGCTGTAAAGACTCTTCCGCTCAATGTTTTAATTGAAATTGAAACGATAGCAATAAAATAATTTGATTTTATTTTTGAAGTAACCAGTTCCTGATTATCTTTTCTCCTCCTTGCGTCATATAAGATTCAGGATGAAATTGCACCCCAAAAACGGATAAATATCTGTGTTTAATTGCCATTATCTCTCCCTCTTTGTCGGCTGCAATTACAATTAAATCCTCAGGTAAACCTTCTTTGTCAACCACCCATGAATGATATCTTCCGCAAGGAAAGCTCTTTTTGGATCCCCTGAAAAGTGTTTCATCGTCAGAAGTGAGATAAACCAATTTTTTCATACCATGCATGCAGTTCTTTAACTGCTTTAGTTTTGCTCCTAAGTGTAATGCAAGTGCCTGATGACCTAAGCAAACACCAAGCATTGGAACATTTCCGGCAAAAAAAGCAATCAGTTCCATGAGTTTTCCTGATTCTGTGGGCAACCCAGGCCCGGGTGATATCAATACTTTGTCAAAATGTTTGGGTAGATTTTCAGGGGAGATATCATTTGGAACAATTGTTAAAGTATGCTCTACTCCACACTCCCTCAAAAGCTGCACTAGATTATAGGTGAAAGAGTCATAATTATCAATGAGCAATACCTTGAGCATAAAATAATTTTGGCACAAAAGTACATTTTTCAATACAAGAAATATGTACTTTCATAACCTTGATTTTTATGTGAAACTTGATAGACATAAATAAGAAACTTATTGTCTTTTTAGCAATTTATATTAGCGAAAGCTTATTAATCTCATTTCTATGAAACGTGTGACTTCAATCGGAGGTATTTTCTTTAAATCCAAAAACCCGGAAGCAACAAAAAAATGGTATGCAAATCATCTTGGGCTGGAAACTGATGACTGGGGAACCAACTTCGAGTGGCGCCAGGCAGAACATCCTGATCGAAAAGGTTTTATGCAGTGGAGCGCTATGGATTGTGAAAACAATTCTCATATTCCGGAGGATGCGCATTTTATGATTAATTATCGTGTTGAAAATCTGGAATGGCTCGTTAAACAACTGCATGATGAAGGGGTCACAATCATTGATGAAATTGAAACTTACGATTATGGAAAATTTATTCATATTCTCGATAACGAAGGAAATAAAGTGGAACTTTGGGAGCCATTTGACGAAAATTATGATCGTATTGTGGAAGGCAGAACGAAATGAAGTGAATGGCATTTGATTTTAAGAAACATCTTGGAATTTCAATTGTTGTTAAAGCACTAAACTAATTTTTCTTGGCAGAAATTAGTATTTTTGAACCTTAAAGATAAATAAATGAAACTCTACCCTATAGAAACCGGGAATCTTAAATTGGATGGCGGCGCCATGTTTGGCGTTGTCCCAAAAGTATTGTGGCAAAAAGTGTACCCTTGTGACGAATATAATCTTTGCAATTGGTCCATGCGTTGTCTTTTGATGGTTGATGGTAATCGTAAAATATTAATTGATAATGGTATAGGCAATAAGCAGGATGAAAAGTGGCTCAGTCATTATTATTTGAATGGCGATGCAACACTTGAAGATTCTCTGGCGGCAGTAGGTGTTAAGCCTGAAGAAATTACCGATATGATTATCACGCATATGCATTTCGATCATTGCGGGGGCAGTGTGAAATGGAATGTCGCCCGCAGCGGTTTAGAACTTGCCTTTCCAAATGCCACTTACTGGACCAGTCGTCAGCAATATGAATGGGCAACGCAGCCTAATCGACGTGAAGAAGCCTCCTATCTGAAGGAAAACATTCTACCCATTCAGGAAAGCGGAAAACTTAAGTTGATTGAAGAAGAAGGCGAATACATTCCTAATATTGTATTCAAACTTTACAACGGACATACCGAAGGTCAGTTAATTCCACACATTAATTTTAATGGTAAAACTGTTGTTTTTACTGCAGATCTGATGCCATCGGCAGCACATATTCCAATGCCATGGATTATGGCGTATGATACAAGGCCTTTGGAAACACTTGCTGACAAAGAACGTTTTTACAAAGATGCTCTTGCAGACGATTTTATATTGTTTCTTGAGCATGATCTTTACAATGAGGCTTGTGTTTTGCACAATACCCCGAAAGGTGTCAGGGTTTTGAAAACGGGAAAACTGGAAGAATTGCTAAGTTAAAGCATTATAAATTTATTGTTTACAGACTCTTGTAAACATCGAAATAGCCCAATTTAAAATCTCCGGTATTGAAAGTTAAGTGCAGTGAATGAATGCCTTCCTGTAGATTTAATTTGGTTTGAACCTGAATCCAGTCAGTTTCAAATTCCTGTGAAGGAATTGTCAAAATGCTGAAATTGGAATCGGCTGCCTGAACTTGCATTTCAGCTTCCAGATGGCCCGGAAGAACCTTGAAAATAAATTCATAACTTCCTGCCACATCAATTTTTAAAGTATATTTTAGCCATTCACCATCCTCAATATCAGAAACACAAAATCCGTTTCCGGTTATATCGCTGCTACGCGAAATGTCAACACCATCGTTGCGGTAAAGTCCACCGAGATTATATGCAACCCTGTCGCCACCATCGGAAATGAAATAATTGGCAAAATCCGTATCAGAATAAGCTGCATCAACCCTTCCCAGATCATAATCAACTGCAAAGATTCGCCCGGGAATTTTATTTTCAGCATAAGCCAATGTCGAGTCAGAATAAACCTGTCGGAACAAAGCATCATGATAACCTCTATTAAGTTTGCAGTTTTGCAGTTTGTGATTTTCCGCTAATTGCATCAATGCATTGAATGCAGCATCCGGATCGGGTTTACGGTTGTCAACAGGGTTTTTCTGATAGTCCAGAATTTTCTGATAGTCTTCAACCGACTGAACTTCAATCAGACTTGTTCGGGAATCAAATTTTTTATAAGGCCACCATGCCCATCCTATGTTGTTATTTTCGAATAGCCAGATTGCTTCTGCAAACCATTCATTTGAATTTTCGCCGGCCTCGCCCATCCATAGAGGCACATCAAACTGATCGCGCATATCAATAAAGCGTTGGATGGATTCAACGCGGTTTCGTTGCCAGTAGTGATGGAAGGAGTAAACAATCTTCTTATCCCATGGAGGAGTAAGACCGTTGAAATTATTTGCCCAGCCATTACCTTCAATAAAGATGATATGATTGCGGTCAACCTCCCATATTGCTTGTGTTATTCTGGTAAATAGTTTTTTTATTTCGCTGTTTGATGTGTCATTAATACCGTTTGGATGTTTACCATCTTCGAAACTCCAATTTGTTTCATTAATGATATCATAACCACCTATCCAAGGTTCATTGGCGTACCGTTGTGCCAGCTTTTGCCACAATGCCACTGTTTTTGCTTTATTTTCTTCGCTTTCCCAAAGGGCAGGTTTGCCGGGATCATAATCATTGATGTTGGCGTCTTTGCCCTGTCCACCAGGAGCAGCATGCAAGTCGAGGATCAGATAAATCTCGTGTTTATTGCACCATTCAAGAAGATTGTCAGTAAGTTCAAACCCTTTATCAACCCATGTTATTTGTCCTTTAACAGGTTCTTCTTCTATTGGAGGTGTGAAAAGATTATAATGCATTGGAAGTCGGATTGTGTTAAATCCCAACTCTTTGATGTAAATGACATCTTCTTCGGTGATAAAATTATTGAGCCAGGCTTCATAAAACAATTTCATCTTTTCTTCTCCAACGATGTCGGTATAAAGTTGTTTTAATTTGTGCTGAGGGAAGGTTCCATGCGTTTTCATCATATAGCTTTCCTGAACCATCCAGTTGCCAAAGTTGATGGCTCGAATAAGGAATAGACCGTTGTTATTCACTATTATTTTGCCCTCCGGACGGAGAAAATCCGTCTTATTATAAATACAACTATTTGTAATAAAATATATTACAATAACGATGCTAATGAAACGCATTGATTTCTTCATAGAATTATTTTACCCTGCAAATTTAACCCATTTTCATCAAAATGACTACATGCAATTCGTTGGCGTCGGAAAAAAATCCTAAAGCTTCAAAATATAAAAGTTGTAAACAAAAAGGAAGGAAGATACTAATGATTACAGGCTATAACATAGATCTTTATTAATCACTCAGTTTAAGTAAGGCTTTTGGTCACGCTTCAGCATTGACGGCCACATTTCTTGATACATCAGATATAATTCCTTTTACGAAGCCTCTTTTTGAGTTTTTGATGAAAGTGATTATCTGATCTGTTTCTTCTGAAGGATCGAGATACATGCGTATATATTCGATAGCCTGGGTAGTATTAAAACCATTTTGATAAAGCACCCTGTAAACATCATGAATTGAGTCAATTTTATCCTTACCAAAACCACGTCTTTTTAATCCCAGATAGTTGATGCCCATATAGTTGGCTGGCATACCGATTACTTTGGTAAAAGGCAAAACATCCGACAAAACACCCGTCATTCCTGAAACCATGGCATGTTGTCCAATCCTGCAAAATTGATGTACTGCACTCATGCCACCAATAACAGCCCAATCTTCAATAACCACTTCACCGGCAATTTGAACACTGTTTACAATCACACAGTGATTTCCAACTTCAACATCATGGCCTAAATGGGTATATGCCATAAGAAGACAATGGTTGCCCACCTTTGTGACGCCCTTTGACGCTGTTCCCCGATTTATTGTAACGTATTCCCTTATTGTTGTAAAATTTCCTATTTCAACCGTCGAATATTCTCCCATGAACTTCATGTCTTGCGGTTCGGCAGCGATAACCGCTCCCGGAAATACTTTACAATTTGATCCAATACGTGTACCGGGGTAGAGGGTTACATTCGCGCCAATCCAGGTTCCTTTGCCTATGATAACATCTTTATCAATTTTTGCAAAAGCTTCGACTACTACGTTCTCTCCGAGGATTGCATCAGGATGAATTTCTGCACGAGGTGAAATCATTTGATTCATAAATCTATATCAGGTTATAAGTAATTACAATTGTAAATGGTTGTCATTCTGTTTCTTTATCGATCCATCTTATTTATAAATGTTGATATCCTTTGAATGTTACTCAAGCATCTTGATAATGATGTAATTTTTGGGCTTATGGTTGCTTAATCACTCGGTTTATGTTTTTTATAAGAAAATTAGTTTTAAAGAAGAATAAAAACAGAATTCATAGTAAAGATAAACGCGCATAGTTAAATCCAATAAATCCCAACGTTTCTCAAAAGGCCTTTAGTATTTCAGAGGTATGCGAAATGTAAAACAGGCTGCCTCTATCATTGAGACAGCCTGAATTTAGTTATTATGATTTTAGCTGAGCAGTTTTAATAAAGCGTTTTTTGAAACGGAAACGGGCAAGATAAAGCAAATGATACATTGCGGGGACAAAAACCAGCGTTAGGATTGTTGCAAAACCCAGTCCGAAAATTACAGTCCATGACATAGGAGCCCAAAACATTGCATTGTCGCCACCAAAATAGATATCCGGGTCAAAGTTTTCGAAAAGACCAATAAAATCTATATTCAATCCAACAGCCAATGGCACAAGTCCAAGAATGGTTGTGATTGCTGTGAGCAATACTGGTCTTAGTCTTGTCTTTCCTGCCTCAACAACACATTCGATTGAATCTTTTATAGGCAAATCGTTGTTGGGATCAATTCCCAATTCTACTTTACGGTTAAATTTTAGTAAACTTATATAATCGATCAATACAATCCCATTATTAACAACAACCCCAGCCAGGGAAACAATTCCGATACCTGTCATGATAACCACAAAATCCATGTTAAATGTTGCCAGGCCTCCAAAAACTCCGATAGTACTTAACAACACAGTGGAAAGAATAATAATTGGTTTTATTACTGAATTGAATTGAGCCACAAGAATAAGCAGTATTATCGCGACTGCAATAAGTAGTGCATTCACCAGGAATGCCATAGAGGCTTGCTGCTCTTCCTGCTCGCCAGTAAATTTATAGCGATATCCGTCAGGAAAATCAAAATCAGCAAGAATAGGTTTGAGTTTCTGATTGATTTCTGTGGCATTGTATCCTTCCAGAACATTGGAATAGATTGTAATAACCCTACTTCGGTTTATTCGCGAAACGGCACCATATGTAGAACTCAATGAGACGTCGGCTACCGCAGATATAGGTATTTGTACAATTTTTCCACTCGCCTGATCTCTAAAGGTTATGCTTTGGTTTATCAGAGAAGAAAGGTTATAACGATATTCATCCTTCATCCGCAGTTGGATTGGATATTCATCTTCACCCACCTTGTAGTTGGAAATCTCACTTCCAAAAAGAGCTGTGCGGATGGTGTTTCCTATTTGAGCAGTGGATAAGCCAAATCGCCGTGCCCTGTCTCTGTCAATTGAAACGTTGATCTCGGGTTTTCCAACATCGAGGTCAATTTGTAAGCCTTCAATACCAGGGATGTATGCATTATTAATGATGTTAGTAAGCGTATCAGTCAAAGCGAGCATCTTGTCGAAGTCACGTCCACTGATCTCAATATTGATAGGTTTGCCTACCGGTGGACCTTCATTTTGTTTTTCAACGGTTAATACAACACCGGGATAGACGCCAATAAGTTCGTCAGCAAGACGCTTTAGAATTTCGGCCGTGCTTATTCCTTCCCTATCCTGAAAATCAATAAATGTAACAGTAATGAGGCCTCTGTTAGGAGTGCCTCCGCGTCCGCTGAAACCATCATTTTCCCCTACTGCACCTTTACCAACATTTGTAAGTACCGATTTTACAATATGCATTTCAGGTTTAATCAACTCATATACATGATTTTCTATCACCAACATAACCGAATCGGTAGCTTCAATATCAGTTCCTAACGGTAACTCTGCCCTGATATTGATATATTTTGGTTCACCTGAGGGGAAGAATTCTACAGTAGGTTTGCTTCCGAAATAAAATCCGATGGAAAAAACCATCAATACAAAAGTACCTGTAACAACCCATAACGAGTTTTTGCCTTTAATAGCGAAATTAAGCGTTATCAGGTACACTTTCTCAAGCCAAACCAAAAAGACATTTTGAAACCAACGTGCCAAACGGTTGAGGAAAGCAATATTTGCAAGACCAATCAATGCAAAGATTACAAGCAGGCTGCCAATCGTATTTTTGCCAAGGAGATAGAATAGTGCCGCTAATATCAGCATTGATCCTGCCAGAATAAGTGTTCGCTTCAAATTAGGTCGCTCGGTCGGATCTTCTTGTTTGAAAAACTGACGCATGATTACCGGGATCAGTACCAAAGCCGTGAATAATGAAGCTGATAGAACAATAATCAAGGTCATTGGTAAAAACTTCATGAATTCACCCATAATCGAATCCCAAAAAATGAGTGGGAAAAATGCAGCAAGGGTTGTGGCCGTTGACGAAATAATCGGCATTGCTATTTCTCCAACTGCCAAGCGGCTGGCTTTACTAATGCTGTAGCCTCGATCCACAAAGCGGTAAACGTTTTCAACAACAACAATGGCATTATCAACAAGCATTCCTAATGCCAGAATGAGGGAAAAAAGAACAATCATGTTGATCTGGAAGTCCATCAATGCCATCACCATAAATGAAATGAGCATTGAAAGTGGAATGGCAATGCCAACAAAGAGCGAATTGCGTGTGCCTAAGAAGAAATACAGCACAAAAACAACAAAGATAATACCCATGATCATGCTGTTCTCGAGATTACTCAGCTGAAGTTTGATCTGTTCCGACTGATCATTGGTGAGTGTTATCCTAAGGTCTTCGGGTATTGTATGTTCATTTCTTGCACGATCGAGTAATTTGAAGGTTTTGTCAGTGGCATTAAGGAGATTTTCTCCTCCTTTTTTTACCACCTGGAGCGATACTACTGGCTGATGATCAAGACGTGCAAAACTTGTAGGGTCTTCAAAACTATAAATTACATCTGCCACATCACGAAGATAAACGATGCGCTGATCTTCATGTTTTACAATGATGTCTTCAATTTCCTTTACGGATGTAAACTCTCCGGCAATACGCACAGCACGTCTGGTGTTCCCTGTCTTAAGTTCGCCCCCCGACATAGAAAGGTTTTCATTGCGTACCGCTCCTTCGATGTCACTAAAACTGATTCTCAAAGCGTCCAATTGATGTTGGTCAACCTGAATCTTTATTTCACGCTCGGTGATGCCCGTTATTTCTACCTTGGAGATTTCAGGAAAAGCCTCAATTTCTTCTTCAAGGTATTCTGCAAAAGTTTTAAGTTCGTTGATGCTGTAGTCCCCTGAAAGATTTATATTTAAAATTGGGAATTCAGAGAAATCGATATCGGTAACCATGGGATCATCCATCAGGTTATCAGGAAGATTTTTCTTGGCCTTATCTACAGCATCTTTTACATCCTGCAACGCTGTTTTAATGTCAACATCCGTATTGAACTCAACAAAGATGTTAGATACATCCTGGCTGGATAGTGATGACAACTTTTTTATACCATCCACTGACTCTATTTCTTTTTCAAGCTCACGTGTGATGAGATTTTCGATATCAATAGGGGGGTTTCCCGGATAAATGGTCTGCACCATGATGGTAGGTATCACAATGTCGGGAAATAATTCCTTTGGCATTGAGCGATAGGAGTAGAACCCAAATCCGGCAAGGATTAGGATAAGTAGGAAAACGGTATTGGTATTTTTCAGCGCCCAGCTGGTAAGAGAAAAGTCTCTTTCGATTTTTTCGGGCTGTTTTTCATTCAAATGTTCCATCGTTGCTTTTTGATTTATAGAATTCGCAGAAATGTTCCATCACTCACGCGGTTATACCCATCTACCAGCAAGGCCTGATTTTCTTTCAGCCCTTCAAGTACATGCGTACGGTCAAGATAAGTTCGCCCGGGAACCACATAGTATTTACGTGCAACGAAATCATTTTCAACCTTTTCCGCAACATACAAATACTTTCCTTTCAGGTCTTCTTTAATAACTTTGGAAGGGATGGTTATACTGTTCTCTGCTGAAAAGTCGTTGATGTTTAAAACAGCTACCATGTTTGGCTTAAACATACCTGCATTATTGTCGATACGCAATTCAACTTCGAAGGTGCGGTTATTTTTATTTACTACATTCCCAATGCGGCTGACTGGTACACTCATTGATAATTTCGGGAAAGATGGGAATGTAAGTTGAACAACATCTCCGGTTTTGACAGAAGAGATAAAACGCTCTGAAACGTCGGCTCTCACATACATTTGATCGAGATTTACAACCTGTATCATCATCATACCCGGAGCAGCCATTTCGCCTTTTTTCTGATTAACTTTCTCAACAACACCATCAATAGGTGATGTAATGGTGGCCATATCCAATTGCGCTTTCAAGGTTGCGAGCCTGTTCTCGAGACTTGATTTGTTGTTTTTTGCTTCAAGAAACTGCATTTCAGAACCTATTTTCTGCTCCCAAAGGCGTTTTTGACGTTCAAAAATATCGGTTGCAAGCACAAGTGATGTTTTCACCTCCTGGATGGATTTATCATTGATCTCGGTACTCAATCGCGCCAGAATCTGACCTTTTCTTACCCGATCACCTTCTCTCACAAGCACTTCCTTTATTTGTCCATTCATTTCAGGAGAAATCATCGCTTCTTTTACAGCAATCACTGCTCCACTTGCTTCGAAATAATGATTGAAGGTTGTTAGTTTTAAATCCTCTATAACAACAGGTACCAATGCACGGGTGCTTCCTCCGTTTTCCGATTCGGAAAGTTTCTTTTGAAGCTCATCGATCTTCGCATTAATTTCTGTCTGTTGTTTTCGGTATTGTTCCAGTTGAGTACTTAGATCTTCCTCCGAAACAGTTGCTCCGCATGAGGAAAGAAAAATTGCTGCAAGAGCAAGAATGGATAGTTGTATTTGTCTCATTTTGAAAATATTATTCATTGTTTAAAAATTCCGGGTAATTTGTTTGAATAAATTGTAAGCCTTTTTGTGATATAATTCCATGCAAATGATATTTAAAAACCTCATAAAAAAAGTGGTTGGAGTGAATTTCTTCCGTTGTGACAAGATCGGAATGCATTAAATTTTCAATACGCAACACATGAAGTTTAGTAATGACCTGTTCATCAAGGTCGCTACGATAATAACCTTCGCGTTTGCCTTTGATTAAATTTGAAAGCGTTAAATTGTAAATATTGGCTCGGTGTGAATCACGTATTTTTTTAAAAATTTGAGGATAAAAACGTTGAAGATCGAATTCGAGAGATTCGTTGTGTTCACGTATCAACTCATTGGCTAAATGATATACCTCAAACAGCTCTTCGACTGCATTAAGATTTTTTGTTTCAATTTCCTTCATTGCGCAACCTTTTTGATTCATCATTTGAAAAATGGTTTTCTCAACAAGGTCATTTTTATCTGTGAAGTGCTGATAGAGTGTCTTTTTTGAAATACGAAGCTGTCGCGACAACTCTTCCATGCTGATACTTTTGATGCCGTAACGTTTGAAGAGCTGGCTGGCTTCCTTAATTATTTCAAATACTTTCGATTCCATTTAAATTCTTTCTGTTATTGGCCAACCATGAGTAAAGTTTCAAGCGCAACGCTTTTTTGAAGAAGGTTCAATGCTGCATTGATGTATTGCGATTGGGCACTCAGGTACTGATTGTGTGTATTGAGCAAGTCAAGACTTCCAGCCATACCCTCTGTATACTTGATACTTGTACGGCGAAAAATCTTTTCTGCGATGGCTTTATTGTTGCGTGTATTTTGATAGGTCAAAAGTGCATTTTGAAGATCATTTCTATTGGTCTGATAGTTTAAATTCAAGGTGGTCGAAATCATTTCTTCAGCCACTTTGGTTTTTTCGTACTGGAATTGAGCCTGTTTTACTTTTGCAAATCGTTCGCCACTGCTAAACAATGGAATTTTCATATTGATGCCAAAAACCGAGCTGGCATACCATTTGCCATCTGCATTAAAAAAGTCCCATTCCTGTCGTTGAGCCTGGGTTTGATAATTCAAAAAAGCTGACAAAGTAGGAAGGTAGTTACTTTTCTCAAGTTTTACCTGCAATAGCGCAAGTTGTTGTTGGTTCTTGAGTATTTGAAAATCGATGTTGTTATTTACTTGGAATTGTTTTGCAAAAAGTTGTTCAGCCGCCAATTCTTCGGTTAAAGAAGCCAATGATTCAGTTAATACAATTTGTGATTTGTCATCCAACCCCAACTGGTATTTCAGAAAAGCTTCAGCAATACCCAATTGACTTAAAGCATTGGTACGTCCCACCTCGAGTTCAGAAATAAGAAGTTCAAGTTGATCAAGTTCTGTTTCTTCAGCAAAACCATTTTCAACGATGACACGGGTTTGATTGGCCAATTTATTTGTGATGGCAAGAGTGGAGTCAATCACAACAATGCTTTCCTGCGTTGTGAGAACCATGAAATAGGCATCAGAAACAGTTTTATTGACTTCTGTTTTAGATTTGATATAGTTTTTTTTACTTTGTTCAAGATATGCTCTGGATGCCTGCAGGCCGACAAGATAACTGCCGCTGAATAAAAGTTGAGTGACAGATGCACCAAGACTGCTGCTGTATTTTGTTCCAAACTGTACTTCTATATCTTCACCCGGCTGACCGAAAAAATCCCCTGGAACAAGCTGAACAGGAAGCCCAATATTATCATTATAGCCAATAGAAGCACTTGCCTGAGGCAATCCAGTAGCAACAGTTTCCTTTACCTTGTATCGTGCTGTTTCAATGTCGAGTTGCGCATTCCTAAGCTCAAAATTGTGCTTCAGAGCGTATTCCCTAGCGTTTTTAAGGCTCAGCTCAACAGGCTGTTGCGCAAACATTTGCAGACAAAAAATAAGGCTGCAAAATGTGAGTATTTCCCTTTTAAAATTGAACATATATATTTTCTGTTATGAGTTATTTCAAATGAATCAAAAATTGATTTGCAGAATTACGCTTATTAGACAAATGGAAACTAAAATTGTTTTAATAGTTTCCAAAGTTTTTGTTAAAAAACATTAACAGTCATAAATTTTAAATTTCTACCTCATTTTCGGTGCAAAGGTAAAATGACACTATCATGATAGAAAACATTAATAGGCGAATGGCGGATTTATGTCGGTAAAATGGTATAAGTTGGATGGTGAATGGCACAAAATTGAGACTCTGATCTTGTTTTTATGAAACATATATATGATTGAATCTAATAATCGAAATCTTAAACCAGCGTAAGTCAAT
Organism: Bacteroidetes bacterium HGW-Bacteroidetes-1; assembly: GCA_002842755.1. GTDB lineage: Bacteria > Bacteroidota > Bacteroidia > Bacteroidales > F082 > JALNZU01. The sequence goes on from PHDU01000016.1 coordinate 56,752, forward strand.
TTTCTGTCTAATGAAATGGACTATTAGTATTGTCAATAAATGAATTACAATTTTTCAACTTTTTATTTTAAACATGGAGGAAAAATTCAAACATTTTCCTTTCAAGGTAATTTTTCTATCTCATTTTCTTCCCATGTGTTTTATCAGTTGATATTCAAATTTCATCCAATTGAAAAGTCAATTGACTTTTAGAAACGGGCTCAGGTAGCTTGTTTTAAAAGCTTTACTATGAGTATGAATAATGCCGGAGTTCAGTTATCAAAATTGATAATGTTTCTTTCGTTGCTCAAAATAAGCAAGCCCTTCAGCGGTAGCAACACTGCGTATTAGACTCTCAAACATCTGGTTGAACAGCACCTCAAAAGAGAATGTTTCAGGCGGAAAAAATTCAGGATTATGAATATCAATCAACCGGCTGAGATACAATCGGGCAATTAGCTCGGAACTAAGATCACTACGATACATTCCCTGCCCGATACCAATCGAAAGGTTCAATCTGATTTTTTCGGATATAAATTGAATTCTCTTCTCGAATTGTATATGGTAAACTTTTGGATAAAGAATTTTGAGTTGTGGCGAAACTGAAGGAAATATTTCGTGGAATTTCTTGCTAATACCGAGCGACACGACCAACATAGCATCGATAGCATTTTTATCCAAAAAATCATTCTGTTCAACAATAGAAGCAAACTTCTCCAGCTCATACTCCAACAACATACCCACCAGTTCATCCGGGTTATTTACATGTTTTTTAAGTATTTCTATCGGAAAATCAGGAATGAGGCCGAGACTGCTGAATGAAAGGTCAAGAGGAAACATTTCTAACGCATTTCGGCGCACAATATCTAAAATGGGTCTCATTTCATCCTGAATCATAAACAATTGTGTTTTTTTGAATGGCTGCAAATGTATAGAAAAAATGAATGTTAATTTTACATCATTTCTCTAACTGACACCAACGATATGATTTTGTCATTGCCCTGAACAAATAAGTGAAATCTCCAAGACCCTTTATGGCAGGTCTTTTTTACTGCTACATTAACACTAAACATTCAGCTTTAATATTTTGCCTTGTTTGCTACAACCATTTTTCTTTGAATGACATTGTCATTGCTTCTAAGACCAAAAAAATAAGTTCCGGGCGCCAAATGGTGGGTGTTGTTATCAAAAACAACTTCATGTTTTCCAGCTTCCATTGTTTGATCTAAAAGAATAACAGTCTCTCTTCCAAGTGCATCAAAAATCCCAAGCTTAACTTCTGATTTTTCCATGAGCCGGAAGGAAAAGATCGTATAATTAACGAAAGGATTGGGCGCATTTTGCTCCATACTGATCATGTTTTCTGTTTTCTCAGGTATGGTTACAGTCATATCCACAATTGCAGTATAAATACTTAATGTGCCATTGGTTTCTCTTCTGGTCCAAATAGGCCGGACAGTATTGTTTACCGCCGAAATATTGTTGTAATCTCCAAAGAAATAGCCACTTTCAGTAGGTGTAAATGGAGATTCACTTATTTTGAAATTTTCAAAACTGCTTCCCCCATCTATTGATTTAGCCATATATACATCCGTTTCGTGGCCTGTATGATTGCGTCTGTCGTAAAAAACAAAATAAAGGGTGCCGTTGGATTGGTCGAGAGCCATCCAGGTAAAAAACTGATGTTTGCCTACAGGATCGTCGTTTACCCTGATAGGTTCAGACCAGCTATTTCCACCATCAGTCGATTTGACCAACCAAACATCTGTATCGTTAGCTCCATTGCTTTGGTCAGCGTAGTTAATATAAATCGTTCCATGATTTGGTCCACCACTTAAATCACATATTGTTATTGGCATACCATTGCTCCGTGCGATTCCCGGAATATAAATATCCCAGCCACCAGGTTGTTGGGTAACAAAAATGTCATTTTCAAGCCACGTCTCTCCGCCATCTAAAGAGCGGTCGAAAACAATGCCTGCAGGCCCTGACCATGAAACATATATTTCACCATCAGGGCCAATCGTTGGGACAGCTCCTTCGGTTGTGTTATCGCTGTCGATACAATCACCAGAAATTTCATTGATAGTGATGGCTTCGCTCCAGGTTTCACCGCCATCGAGCGATTTACTAAAGCGGATATTACTCTGACAGCTTGAGCTTCCGCTGCCATAGTTGTCGAACTGTGTCCATGTTACATAAATGGCGTTGGTGTTTTTGTCAACAACTGCCCAATGTTTATCCTGTGCTTTTGTTCCATTGAGTCCCATAAATGTACCATCACTCCAGGTGTTGGTTTGTTTGTCGAATTTTTGGCAAACAATCCGGTCAATCCAACTTCCCACCTGAGGGTTCGACAGATGGAAAAAATAAAAATCGCCAGCAGTATCAGCAATAATTACGGGATCGCCCCATACACCATATTGCTGCGAAACAAGCGTTCCTGAAGCCCAGCTGTATCCTCCATCTTCAGAGTAATACCAGTAATTAAGATTAGAACCAGCCATAATCTGCAACGTATTATTCGGATTGATGTAAATACTTGGCTCATTGGCTGAGACATAGTTTCCAATTTTTATATTTTGATATTGAGCCTGTAAAATATTGACTATGACAATAAAAATAACAGTTAAGATTGTCTTCATAAGTTTTGTTGTTGTTCGATAATTAACGCTTCATCTAATTTATTTTCGTGTACAGCAATCGCACATGCGATGGTTGAATCTCCGGTTATATTGACGACCGTCCTTAGCATATCGAGGGGACGGTCAACGGCAAAAATAAGCGCAATTCCTTCGGTAGGTATTCCGACAGAAGAAAGCACAATCACCAGCATGATCATACCTGCACCAGGCACTGCGGCTGAACCGATGGAAGCAAGTGTAGCGGTAATAATGATGGTGAGCTGTTGCATAAAAGTTAAGTCCATGCCATATATCTGTGCAAGAAAAACAGCAGCCACAGCTTGATATAAACTTGTGCCATCCATATTGATGGTCGCTCCTAAAGGCAAAACAAAACTTGCAACCTCTTTTTTTACACCAAGGTTTTCCTCGCAGCATTTCATGGTCATGGGAAGAGTGGCGGCACTTGAGCTGGTCGAAAAGGCCAGCAGTTGAGCAGGAGCGATACCTTTCAAAAATTGCTTAAAGTTGATGATGGTCATAAGGCTGATAAATCCAGGATAGATAACAAAGACGAGTAACAACAATCCGATGACTACTGTAAACGCATACATTCCTAACGATCCGAAAAGTTGAAATGTATCCTGAGGGTTATCTCCAGCCATATCAGTTGTTATACTGGCAATCAAAGCAAAAACCCCGAAAGGAGCTGTCAACATAATCAGGTTGATCATACGCATGACAATTTCATTCAGTGAATCGAACAGTTTTCGCACTGTAATGGTTTGTTCAGCCGGAACAAGAACAACAGAAATGCCGAAAAGCAATGAAAAGAAAATAATCTGCAACATGCGGGTGTTATCTGTAAGGGCATCGAAAATATTATCCGGAATCAAATCCACAACAAATTGAAGTTGGCCTGTTGGCTTTATAATTTGTTGGCTCACGTTGGAAGCATATTTTTCCTGAAACTCCATTGATTTTTCTGCTGATAGAAATTTTCCAGGATTTGTAATATTAACAACAACGAGACCAACACTCACTGCGATCACAGTTGTAATAAGATATAAGCCAATGGTTTTAAATCCAATTCGGGATAGACGGGAAACATCATTCAAGCCTGCTATTCCATTGATTAAAGAAACGATGATAAGAGGAACAGCAATTAGTTTCAGCAAATTAATAAAAATTGTTCCCCATGGCTTGATCCAATCGGTTGTGAATTGATGCCATCCGAAAATTACAGCGGCAACACCGAAAAGGATACCAGCTGCCATTCCGAAAAGGATAAGCCAGTGAAGTGCTATTTTTCTTTTCATACTTTAAAAATTATTTTCAACTTTTAAACCAAAACCTTTTACGTTCTGCTTTCAAAAGTAAAGTTTTTTAGGAAACCCATCTAAACAATAGTCATAGACCACACCAAATGAATTGAATTTTAATCATCGTGAATGCCAGTTAAATTTTTTACTGTAAAAATCCTGGCTAAATCTTTTTTTGATGAGCCTGCTTCAATTTATGACTCGTTTAATACCATTTTTAAGCACGGTTGTCTGAAAATTAAATAGCAAACCAAGTTTATAATTACCTAAACTTAAATAAGTAAGAACTTGGGCAGTATGAACATCGCTAAACGCCTCAACAGTTTTAATACCGAAAGGAGAAATGTAATAGTCCAATTATCGCTCACTCAATTGGCCTAACATTTCTATCCATTGGCATTATACCATTAATGCTTTTGGATTCATCTAAGATTCCCTTTGGTATAATTTCTACTACCACCTTTTCTTCGATTAACAAATCGATCCTATAACCGTGATCAAGCTTAACTTCTTTATAAACGATTGGTATTGGTTTTTCTTTGTGAAACCTGGTGCCTTCTTGGTAGCTCTCTGCGCAATAGCTATATCACTAAGGAGTTGTCAATAAATAACATTTACAATTTAGGTGATATTTTGTAGTTCCATTCGCCATGGAAATCATTTCGTTCAATATTTAGGTTTTGTT
>PHDU01000107.1 GCA_002842755.1 Bacteroidetes bacterium HGW-Bacteroidetes-1
ATTTTTGCCTGCGTCACCCAAATAAACAAAATGAAGTTTATAACACGCTAATTTAAAGGTAATTAATAATTCACCGGGTGACGCGTGTCGAAGTCAGGAAATAAACGCATATTCAATTTATATTAAAAAAAAACACTACCAAAAGTAGTGCTTTTACATTAATATATTTAACTCAATATCATCTTGCCATTCGTCCGTAATTCATTCTATGTTTATTTGACATATTATTTGTTGATAACGGGCGGTTAAAGTTCCTGGGTGGTCTTTGTTGCTTTGGAACTTTCACAGGATTATGGTCTATCAATGGATAGGGATGTTCATCAATGATTGGGATTTTCTTCGAGATTAATTTTTCAATATCACGGAGGTAAGCCTTCTCTTCAGCATCGCAAAAAGAAATTGCTGTACCCTTAGCTCCCGCTCTTCCTGTTCGACCGATGCGATGAACATAGGTTTCTGGAATATTCGACATCTCAAAATTAATAACATATTCAAGATCATCCACATCAATACCTCTGGCTGCAATATCTGTAGCAACCAAAATACGTGTGGTCTGGTCTTTAAAATTAGTCAATGCTCGCTGGCGGGCATTCTGTGCTTTATTGCCATGAATTGCTTCAGCTTTGATGTTCTCTTTCAGCAACATCTTTACAACTTTATCTGCACCATGTTTTGTACGTGTGAAAACCAAAGCCGTTTTAATGTCTTTATCCTTGAGAATATCAATAAGTAAGGCGCTTTTGTTTCCTTTATCGACAAAGTAAATGAATTGCTTTATAATATCCACTGTTGATGAAACAGGTGTTACAGAAACTTTTAAGGCATTACTGCTAAGGATGCTGTTTGAAAGTTTTACGATTTCGCCTGGCATGGTAGCAGAGAAAAATAACGATTGTCTTTTTGAAGGAAGTAAAGCAATGATTTTTTTTACGTCATGAATAAAACCCATATCGAGCATACGATCTGCTTCGTCAAGAACAAAAATCTCTACATCCCGCAAAGAGATATATCCTTGATTGATCAGGTCTAATAGACGGCCTGGTGTAGCTATTAAAATATCGATTCCATTGTTTAATGTCGTAGTTTGTGGGTTTTGATTAACCCCGCCAAAGATTACGGTGGATTTAAGAGAGGTATGCCTGCCATAAGATTTAAAACTTTCGTCTATTTGGATAGCAAGTTCTCTGGTTGGAGTTATTATTAGGCTCCTGATCTTTCTTTTTCTCGCATAATTTTTGTTTTCGCTTAATAGCTGAAGTATTGGAATTGCAAAAGCTGCTGTTTTTCCTGTTCCTGTTTGCGCGCATCCGAGCAAATCGGTACCTTTTAATATGATTGGAATTGATTGGGCCTGAATAGGTGTTGGGGTTACATAACCCTCTTCTTGAACCGCTTTTAATATGGGTTCAATAATGTTTAATGATTGAAATTGCATGTAAAATTTGATAATTAACTTTAAGATTTGGGGTCTAAACACCCCCTGAAATTTGCCGCAAGGTACAACATTTTGATGAGATAGCAATTTTGTAACAATAGCTTCACTTAAAAGCAGAAACAGATCAAAGTAAAATAGTTACTTGCTATCTGCTATTTGCGTAAATGACAAAAAAGTCAAATTGTATCTGGATGCATTTACCCATGCAAATCCGTTGGATATGAAAGGCTTGCAAAAATCTAAGCCATCCTCACCTCGTAGTCCATATTAATTAAAACATCAGCTAAGGCTTTAAGCGCCTGAACTTCCTGATGTTCCTTTTCGAGCACTTGCATACGATATTCATTCTGTGGCTCTTTACCGCGTACTACCTGCGCTTTTTTTGTTTCATGATAGGTGAGTTCGATAAAAACACATAAATCTACATTCGGAACTTTGATAGCATAAAGTCCGTCAATGATTATCATGTCGATACCGCTATAGTCGGTGGTAAGCAGGTCAATTTGTTCGGTAACAAGATCAACACAAGGTCCGGTTGACTTCTGTCCTTCTTTGAAATCCAAAACATTTCTTGAAATGGTATTCCAATCGTACTCCCCAGGGCCAACCACATTTTGGATGCCATTGGACTTGCGCCATTCGGTACGCTCAAGCGGATGAATGCGATAATAGTTATCTATATGCAAGGGTTTGGCAATGATTCCATGCTTGCGCAGTCCTTTGGCAATTACATGGGCCAATTCGGACTTTCCTGAACCTGATTCACCAGAGATGGCAACCATCATTTTAGGCTTTCCCATCTTCACTATTTTCTGAATGATTGCTTCACCAGCTTTTTGGTGTTTTTCGGTGATCAGAAGTACATCTCCTAGCATAAATACAATTTTTAAGGTTTAGGGTGAAAGAAAAAATTAGAGGTGGTATTTATCCAATGTAGCATCAAAATCAAAGAAAAGATTACTGCTATGTTTTAATTCCTGAACCATCTGATGTTCTCTTTCGAGAATTTGTTTCCTGAATGCAGTTATTTCTTCTTTATCACTATATAGTTGGGCTTCTTTGGTTTCGTCATAGGTAAGCTCAATGAAAATTTTAAAGTTGGCCTGATTGATCTTCGTTGCATAAAGACCATTGATAATTAATACATCAATTCCTAAAAAATTGGTTGTAATTGTATCAACTTCATCGGTTATCAGATCAACACATGGCATTGTAGATTCCCGATCGTGATAAAAATCATCAATCACGTGGTTTATTTTATTCCAATCATATTCTTCAGGGCCAACACTTTCTATGCCATTGTGTCTTCGCCAGGCTTTGCGTTCTTTTGGAGCAATCTTATAAAAATCGTCAAGATCAATTATTTTACTCACAATGCCCTTTTTCTTAAGCTTTTGAGCAAGTGAATAGGCCAATGTTGATTTACCCGAACCTACCTCTCCACCAATTGCAATGATATATTTTGGTTGAAGTAGTTTTGTTAATTCTTCAACAACAACCTCAGCTGCATCATGATGCTTTTTAGTAACAGTAATTTTATCATTTAACATAATTAAGATATAAAGTTCTTAAATTTTAAAAGTGAATTGAATATCGTTAAAAGGTATTCTAATTTACACTTTTCTTTACGCATTCGATATCTTTCCATTCATTCGCTTTCAAGGTCAATGTATTGCCCTGCAATACTATCGATGATAACTTATCGGCTAAGATACGACATTTTTGGTGTCCTATTTCAAATCGATATTCAGTATTTTTAAAGCGTAATTTAAATGAAATCTGCTTCCATTTCTTTGGCAAAAATGGATCAAGATGAAGCAATGTATTTCGATAATTTATGCCAGCAAAAGTATTAAGTGCGATCAGTATAGTTCCTGCCATTACACCAGCATGAATACCTTCTCCCGTTGTACCTCCCTGAATGTCAATATAGTCGCTTCCAAGCGCGTCGCGATAAAGATCCCAGCTAAGTTGATGATCATTTACCAAAGCCGCAAGTCGGGCATGAACTACTCTACTTAATGTTGAACCGTGCGAAGTACGTGCAAGATAATATTCCAAATTGCGTTGCAAATAATCCTCAGGAAGCTTATATCCAAGCTTATCAAGCAAGCCATCCACTTCTTCCTTGTTCAGATTGTAGAATGTCATCAAAGTATCGGCCTGTTTAGCAACCTTATATTCATCCGGTGATTTTCCTTCAGCCTTAAGAATTCGATCCATTCTGTATATGTTACCATATTTTTCGCGATAATAGTTCCAATCAAGCTCCTTCAGACCGAAATAACCATCGTATTGAGCAAAAATTCCATCCTCATTGATAACGAGATGAAGATTGGAGGCGATTTTGCTCCAAAAATCCGTCTCCTTTTGGCTAAACCCATTTTTTATTGCCAATGAAAGTCCAAACTGTTTAAGAATCTGTGAGGCTTTATCGAACATCCATGCAACCATCAGATTGGTGTAAGAATTATCCCTTAAACCTCCCTTCAAACTATCAGGCGCATGCTCATGGAACTCATCCGGGCCCATAACGCCTTCAATTTCATAACGCTCTGTTTGTGTGTTAAGTTTGGCTTTACTCGCCCAGAAACGGCATATTTCAAAGAACATTTCAAGACCAAACCGCTTCATAAAATCCTGATCATCAGTGATCCAAAAATAATCCCAGATATTATAAGCAATTGCAAGTGAAACATGGCACTGAAGTGAACTATGGTCATCTCCCCACTCGCCAGTAAGTGGATTTAAGTGTAACACCTGCGTTTCTTCGCGACCATCGCTACCACTTTGCCATGGAAACATTGCACCCTGAAAACCATGTTCCAATGCATAAGTTTTTGCTCCAGCAAGTCTCCTGTAACGATACATTAACATTGACTTTGCAATCTCAGGAAAATGGATATCGAAAAAAGGCAGAATAAAAAGTTCGTCCCAGAATATATGACCTCTGTATGCTTCACCGTGCAAACCACGGGCAGTGATGCTGGCATCAAGTTGCTCATTAAAAGGAGAAACTGAGACCAACAAATGATACAGGTGCAATCGAAGCAATTTCTGAGCCATCCGGTCGCCTCCGATTTGAATATCCATCTTATTCCACAACTGATCCCATTGCAATGTGCTTTTATCAAGCATTGTATTAAACCGTTCGGCATTGCGCAATGCATTCAGGGCACTCGTAAGCGTATCTTCAACAAAATCTTCTTTATCAGAACAAATAGAAACAATCTTTTCGATACACAATCGTTGATCCTTCTGCAAATCAAATCCAAACAAAGCACTTACGTACCCTGGAGATTGAATTTTTTCGAAATTTACTGATTCAATAACATTATTAATTTCGACATTAAATATAGCTGCAACAGCCACCTGATGTTTCGATTGTGTGGTTTCGACCAAAACAAAAAGTTTATCGTTTTCAAAACCTTCATTTAAAATATTTAAATGCGTTGAATTCAACGTTTTATATCTCTCAACACCTGCATTAATAACGCTACTATTGATTCCGCTTTTAATTTCAATCCTTCCGGAGTAATTCAAAGGTTTCAATGAATATTTGAGTGCGGCAAGCATCATGTTTTCCATACTTGCAAAGCGTTCCGACTTGATTTCAGTTTGTTGCCCAAATTTATCTTCCACAATAAGACGTCTTTCGAGTAAACCATTTTTAAAATTAATCACCCGGCGAATGGAAAGAATTTTTATTTCATTCATGTTGATCCAAGCACCCTTGTCAATGCGAAATGAAATTGGAAGCCAATTAGGGATGTTAACAAAGTCTTCATTTTCAACGATTCGGTCTGCCACTTTGGTAATCAATCTATTATAAAGACCTGCCAAATATGTACCGGGATAGTTAATTGTATTTGCGTCAACTTCCTCCATGGCCCCACGGGTTCCAAAGTATCCATTACCAACCGTCAAAAGAGCCTCACGAGAGCGTTCCTTTTCTGGTTTATAATCGTTATAGGATATCGACCAAAGATCCCTTTCCAAACCATGTATGAACCATTGATTCATTTCTTCGATACCAAATGATTCAATATCTTCTACTACGATATCAGCACCACCGGCATACAATTCTTCATAATTGTCTTCACGGGCGATACCTAAAACCAAACCAAAATTACCATTTCGACCTGCCTGAACGCCAGAAACTGCGTCTTCAACAACCACACAACGGTCGTACCTGCACCGAAGATTATCAGCGGCAGTTGTAAAAATATCAGCTTCAGGCTTTCCCTTGAGGCCCATCTCAACAGACACAACACCATCAACGCGTGTCTCAACCAGATGCATAAGGCCGGCAGCATTCAATACTGCCTCGCAATTCTTACTTGATGAGGCAACCCCCACTCTATATCCTTGTTTACGTAAGTCTTTCATTAATTGGACGGTAGAAGGATATACACCAACACCATCCCGACGCAATACCTCATTAAAGGCATCATTTTTTCGATTACCAAGTCCACAAACTGTTTCTTTTGATGTATCATCGGAAGGGTCACCAATAGGAAGTTTAATTCCCCTTGAAAGCAAAAAATCTTCAACTCCCTTATAGCGTGGTTTGCCGTCAACATATGGAAGATAGTCATCTTTGTGCGTAAATTCTGCAAAAGCTATTCCTTTATGCTTTGAATAATTTTTTAAAAAATCATCAAACATTTTTTTCCAGGCAGCACTATGAATGAGTGCAGTTTTTGTTATAACCCCGTCTAAGTCAAAAATGACTGCATCAAATGCTTTTTCCTGCATATAAATTAAATTTCAAGTAATACTATTTTCATTTATCGACTCAACCCTTTGCTTGGGCGTGTATTTTTATCTTTATTCTCTGAGCCAAAAATATGCATAAGGTTCAAGTCTCAAAATACCAGATGGAATTTTTTTCTCATTGATTAATTCAAAAGAAGAATTCATATTTGATGGCAAAATAACCTCTTGAGATTCATCTGATAAATTCTGGATAACAAGGATATTTTCGTGTTCGTATTTGCGATAATATGCCAGAATAGAGTCATTATGTACATTGCTTAGATCACCTAAATTAAGAAAAGTAATTGATCCTCTCCCGAAAACTTTCCATTTATTACGGGCAAAAAGCATTTTTTGAATGCGACTAAACACTTTTGCCTGAAACGTTTCTTTGTCAGCAAGTTGCAATTCTCTCTTATCCCAATTTATTTTACCCCTTACAAGAAAACGCGTATCGTCTTTACCAACTAATTTGATCATTTCCTTGTAATAATCTACGTCATTTTCTTTTCCAAATTCATCTCCATAATAAATTACCGGGGTTCCTGGCAAACTTAACATCATTGAGTAGGCCAGTCCAATTCGGCGGTCATCAAATTGGAAAAGATTGGCGAGTCGGGCTGAAATACCTTCACCAAGCCTAAAATTCCACTCGGGTTCGTGGCAATAGCTTTCGTGAATATACTTCCGATCTTCTTCAGTGACATAAACCAATTCGAGGCTTAACTCATCGTGACAACGAAGAAAAGTGAACCATTGTCCATTTTCGGGCAAAGAAGGAGTTACTGAAGGGTTAAGGATATTACGAACAGGCTGACTACTATGCAATGCAATCGATTTATAAAACATCGGCATCAAAGGAAAGTGGTAAGCTGCATGGCATTCATCATCATCTCCCATATATTTCACTACTGTTTCTGGTACCTGACAAGCCTCAGCCAAAAGCAATGTCCCAGGTTTCACATAATCAAGTATGGCTCTGAAAAACTTAACTACAGAATGTGTTTGTGGTAAATTTTCGCAATCAGTTCCTTCCTCTTTCCAAAGATATGGAATTGCATCCGCACGAAAACCATCAACACCTAAGCTCTGCCAATAAAGCAAATTTCGGCACATGGCAAGCAAGACTTCAGGGTTCTTGTAGTTAAGATCAGGTTGAAAGTTAAAAAACCGATGAAAGAAATTTGAGTCCCCAAATGGTTCCCAATTACTTGTCTCCATCCCTTTAAAAATGATGCGCGCGTCCCTATATAAACTTTTATCTCTGCTCCATATAAAATAATCCCGATAAGGGTTATCTTCTGATTTTTTAGCTTCGACAAACCAGGGATGCTCTTCTGAACAATGATTTATGGCTACATCAAAAATTACACGAATACCATGATTATGAGCTTCAGCAAGAAACTTTCCAAAAACTTCTTCCCGTTCAGCAACAGAAGAATTCTCTTCTAATCCTAATAGTTCAGGTCTTATCTGATCGTAATTTCTAATATCAAACCCAGCATCCCGCATAGGTGAATCCAAAATTGGCAATAGCCATAAGCAGCTTACTCCAAGTCCCTTCAGATAATCAAGCTTTTCTGTAAGGCTTTTAAAATCATTGCTAAACAGATCAACATAAAGCGAATATACAACTGCATCCTTATACCAATCCGCTTGAAAGCTTTCACCATCCAACGATTGAGATATCAATGCTTCTAAAAATTGTTCAAGTCTTTGCTGGTTATCACCAGGATAAAGAGAAGCCCATAAATCAAATAATTTACTTTTATTGCTCATTATCAATAGTTTTCGCTTTTCACGTTATGTTTACAAAAATATACTTAAAAAATCATCAATTCATTGTTAAGCTTATAACAAGTAATTTAATTCACTGCAATCGATTTCGAAAAATATTTTAGCAATAATTTTTTTTAAGGTAAATGCAAAATAAAAACAAAATATAAACTTTCTTAACAGATTATTGCTATTTTTATCCCATCAAAAATTGTTCAAAACAATATTTACTTAACCAAAACTTTTTACGTATGATCAAAAAAATTACTTTAATTATTGCGTTGCTAGCTCCAATGCTGATGTGGTCCCAAACTCAGGTGAGTCGGGCATATCTTGGAGAGGATGGTGAAGTTCTAAGCGAAACCATTATCATGGAAACCGATTTCTTGGGCGACCGACAGCCTTCAAGCATTCTACAAATGAATGGATTTCCAAAAAAAGTCCCTGTACATCCTAATTTCAAGAATATGCGCAATGTCACTCTTGCAGATATTAATGGTGATGGCAAGGAAGAAATTCTTATTCCTTCAATGAACACCCTAAGGGTTTTTAGTTATACAGGCGAACTCTTATGGAGTAAGCTTTTAACAGGAACACCCATTTATCCACCATCAGTATCAGTGATGGATGCCGGTGGAACCATTGGAATTGTACAGGTAACCGGAGGCGTACCCAACAATGGCAGGGTATATTATCTTGATGTCAACGGAAACGATATGACCGGGTGGCCTATGACCTTTACTAACCACTGGATTATTTGCGGACCAGCAATTGCTGACATGAATAATGATGGTAACAAAGAAATTATTGTTCAGACCCGTACTTCAAACAATCTTCATGTTTTGAAAACAGATGGGACGATACTTTGGACATCTAACCTTGGTGGTACGCCTGCTGTAACTCCTTCTATTGCCGATATTGACGGTGATGGAAACATGGATATTATAACAGCTACCTCTAATGGAATAATGCATGGTTTCAATCATGACGGAACACTCAAAACAGGATTCCCTGTACCAGCTGATAACAATAGTTTCTCATATCAATCTCCACTATTGGTTGATCTTGATGGCAATAATCAATTAAGTATTGTGGGTGCTTCTCATGGCGATGCCCCAAAATATTACGTCAGAAATAACGATGGGACTTATAGAACCGGATGGCCTGTACCAGTACCTGACAATAATTGGACGTATTGTCCACCAACAGTCGTTGATTTAAATGGCAATAATGAGTTCAGTATTTTTGCCAGCAGACCAATTGGTGAAGATATTGCACCGATGTTATTTGGATTTAATGCTGATGGTACCATGAAGGATAATTTTCCAATTGAAAAATCTGGTGGGTTGGAAAGTTTTATCAGCGTAGCCGACATCACAAGTGATGGACTGCATGATTTAATTTTTGGAAGCAATCTTATGATTGATGGACAGGGTTTTATACACGCTTATAAAACAAATGGCGGTGGGCAAATCGAAGGGTTTCCTCTTCGTCCAACAGGTTTTACTTTCATGAATGGAGCTACACTTGGCGATGTAAATGGTGATGGAATGCTCGACCTCGTTTCCTTCTCTTACGAACTTACTTTCACTGTTAACGACTCTGCCTATGTGAATGTTTATGAACTTATGATTCCAGTTGAAGATGCAGATGTTCTTTTCGGAACATATAAAGGAAGCAACGACCGTACAGGTTTTGTTCCTCGTTCAATCACTTCTTCCGACCCACTGTTAATGGCAGAGGACTTCGACTATCCGCTTGGCTCATTGTTAGTTGACAATGGCTGGGTAGCTCATAGTGGTGCAGGCACTCAATCCATT
>PHDU01000108.1 GCA_002842755.1 Bacteroidetes bacterium HGW-Bacteroidetes-1
AATTTCCAACTCGACAGACTACAACTACTTACAACCCGTTGATAAAGCACCGAAAATTGTTAATAACGTAGTATTTTTGTCAAACTGATTAGTTACAAATATTTTAATCATCATGATTATATTGTATTTTTGTGAATGATAATTTTGTAAAAAACCGTATTAATTATCAGAATGTTTCCGAATTATGGAAACTCTTCTCAAATTAAAACTATCAAGGCGGTAAATTAAATTTACATCTAATTGGTTTATAACACTTTGAAAATATGGTATAACAATTGTCATGAGTTCTCTGACAACTAACAATCATAAGCAATGGATGAAGAGGTGATAGAAACAGGAGAAAATTCTTCCTTAGAAGAAAACAGATCCATTCATGTTTTAGTAGTAGATGACTTGAAAGTTAACTACTTGCTTATCAAAGCCATGTTAGGGAAGTTGAATGCTACTATATATTGGGCCGAGAATGGGTTTCTTGCAATTGATTATATACTTGAAGGCAACATAGTTGACATTGTTTTAATGGATTATAATATGCCGGGTATGAACGGCGTAGAGGCGACCTTCGTTTTAAAAGAAATCAGGCCAAATCTTCCTGTTATATCTCTCAGCACTTTTACTGACAGCAAGCATTTTAACCGAAAAGCTGCGCCTTTCGACGGATATATTTCCAAGCCAGTTGAGTCAGAAATGCTCTATAGGGCCATCGAAAATTTGATCTCTCTTTAGTTTTCCAATTATTTTTTATTTCATTATCGGATTCTTTTTGAGCTATTCATCAAGGTGGGTCTAATCTTTTTTTTCAACAACAAAAAAATTCAATGGTCAAATAAAGTTCAAAAAGGGAAATTGGAGTATCAAAAAACAAAAACTGTATCTTTGCCAATAGTGCCCCTTCCTAATAATTTAGATATGCCTCTCAGAAAATGGTTTTCTATTATAGTAATGATCACGCCTTTTATTTTAATTCCGGTTTTGTCAAATGCCGATAATCCTCAAATTATCGATAGTTTGAAGATAATGGTTGAGAAATCAAATGGCAAGCAGAAGCTAATCGCTTACCAGCAATTGATCAAAAGCTTGCGTAACATCGATCCTGCCAAAGGAATAACATATTCCAAACCAGCATTAAAGCTTGCAGATTCTTTAAATGAACCCCTCTTAAAAGCACGAATTCTTAATGAGGAAGGAGTTATTTATCGCAAACTTAATATTCCAGAAATGGCGCTGCAATTACATCTGGAATCGCTTCATATTTTTGAATCAAATAATGATAGTATTGGCGTTGCTTATACGTTGGCTAATATTGGAAATGTATATCATGTTTTTGGCGAATATGAGAAAGCACTCGACTTTCATTTCCGATCTCTTTTTTTAAAAGAATATCTTAAAGATGAACCGCAGATAGCCTACTCACAAAATGCAATTGGAATGGTGCTTGTGGACTTAGGCGAGTATGCCCGTGCACTCGACTTTTACATCAGTGCAATGGCAATCAGGAAAAAACATGACCAAAAGCTGGATCTTGCCAATGTGTATGCCAATATTGGAAAAGTGATGGTTAAACTATTGCGTTATGAGGAAGCAATGGATTTTCTAAATAATGCATTGAAGGTTTATGAAGATACACAAAACATTTTTGGCGAATCACTGGTTTTAAATCAGATGGCTGAACTTTATTTTATACAAGGTGAATATACATCTGCCCTCTCCAATTTAGATAAGGCAGAAAAAATAGCCTTGGCTCAGAATAATATTTCTGTTTTGCATTACAATTATATGCTTCAAAAAGAAATTTTTAAAAACCAGAAACGATTCGAGGAGGCATTAATTTTTTCTGAAAAAGCATCTGTTTACAAAGACTCCTTGTTCACCGAAAGGCGCAACTATGAAATGACAGAACTCCAAATCCGCTATGAAACAAAACGACTTGATGCTGAAAACGAAATACTAAAGCATAAGGTCAAGGAACAGGATTTTAGAATAAAGTATATTAAGGCTGGAGCCTTTAGCATTTTGTTGGTCATTACCATTGCTTTTTTAATCTGGCTTTATCTTAAAGGCAAGAAAACGACAAAGGCCTTGGAGAACCTTAATCTTACACTTGAACAACGTGTTAACGATCGAACAAGAGAACTGCAGGAGCAAATTGTTGTAAATGAAAATGCCTTTAACTCCCTTAAGCAAAGCGAAGAAAGATTCCGTGCCATCAGCAAAACTTCGCCATTTGGGATAGCAGGCACCGACCTTCATGGAAACATAGTTTTTTTCAATCAGCGCCTTTCGGAAGGAAGCCATATTGATGCGGACAGTTTCACCAGTGGAAAGTGGATGCAGTATATCATGCATGAAGACAGAAACGATGTCGAACAATTATGGGAGAGTGCCCATAAGTTTCAAAAAGACTTACCCGATATAGTTTTCCGAATCAGAGAAAAAAACACGATACGCTGGATGCATATCAAAGGCGCGCCAATGACTGATGATAACGGCTTCATTGGATTGGTTATTGTTATGGAAAACATCACCGAAACCAAGACTTTTGAACAGGATCTTATCAAGGCAAAAAATAAAGCTGAGGAATCAGACCGATTAAAGTCAGCATTTTTAGCCAATATGTCACATGAAATTAGAACACCAATGAATGCCATCCTCGGCTTTTCTGACCTTCTTGCATCTGAAGATTATTCTGAGGAAGAGAAAGTTGAATTTGTTCAAATGATAAGATCAAGCGGGATGCTTTTACTCAACCTTATTAACGATATCATTGATATTTCCAAAATTGAAGCCGGGGAGCTGAAGATACAGAAGTCAGCCTTTAAAATAGCCCCGTTAATGGATGATCTATACCAAACTTTCAGGCAGCAACTTGATCAAAACGGGAAGAAAGACATCAAACTTATCCTTTCGCATCGCGATGAATTTGCTGATGCAAAAATTACTTCGGATAAACTTAGGCTGCAGCAGATTTTAACCAACTTACTGAGCAATGCCATCAAATTTACAGAGAAAGGGCAAATTGAATTTGGTATTATTAAGTTAAGTAACAAGTTTGAAATTTTTGTAAAAGACTCTGGAATTGGTATCCCCGAATCAAAACTGGAAGTAATTTTCGAGCGCTTCCGCCAAGCAGACGATTCACATACAAGGCTCTATGGAGGTACAGGGCTTGGTCTTGCTATCACAAAAAATCTTACATTTCTATTAGGAGGTGAAATATGGGTGGAGTCTGTGGACTCAAAAGGAACAGCTTTCTACCTTACACTCCCGGCAACAGAATTCAATCACAACAATCAGGAGCAATATCCTGACTACAGCAATAAAACAATCCTCGTTGCTGAAGATGTTGATACAAATTTCCAGCTGATGTTCACTATGCTTCGAAAGTCAAACGCAAATGTCATTCATGCAAAAAATGGCATGATAGCCGTGGACATGGTGTTGGAAAGCCAGCCTGATATCGTTCTTATGGATATTCAGATGCCCGATATGGACGGTAAAGAAGCACTTCGGCAAATGAGAAAAAATAAATACAAAAAACCTGTTGTTGCTATCACAGCTTTTGCGCTTGCAGGTGAAGAAAAAAGTTATTTGGACTTTGGTTTTGATTCGTATATGAGTAAACCTTTAGGTATTGAAAAAGTATATACAATGTTGTCTCTCTTTTTCAATTCCCATTAATTTGTTTTTTAGTTTTGTCTGATTTTTATGTTATGGAACCTTATATGAAGCATATTCAAACCATCCGCAACAAAGCGCTGTGCAATGCAATGAACTTACTTCGATGCACCAGATCGTTGATTTTAATTGGTGTATTTGTTTTAACGTCCCAACTGCTTCCTGCCCAATTATTTGTAGAGTTGCCAAATCACAATCCGGGTCTGGCACAGGCTGAGGCAGTCTGGTTGAGCTCTGGCGGAAAGCTTCATCCACTCGTTAGCGGCGAAACGAAAGCAGTTACGAATAGTATCAAAACCCTTTTGCTCAAACAAACTGCTAAAAACACTTTTACAACCACCAGAACTAACCTGCCCGATTTTATTCATGGCAGTATGGATGTAGCTGATTTCAACAGAGACGGATTCGAAGATGTTCTTCTCAGTGGCGCAGGGCCTAACAACAAAACCGTTTCAGGAATCTACCTGCAACAAGCCAATGGAAGCTTTCAACGCATGAACCAAAACATTCCTGCTTTAATAGACGGATCAGTACAATTTGGTGATTTCGATAAAGACGGCGACCTTGATGTGCTCATCTCCGGCAACGATGCTTCAGGTTCTCTGCAAACAATAGTATTACGCAATGACAATGGCAAACTTACAGATATAAACGCAAAATTACCTGGCGTGAGATTTGGCAAAGCCTCATGGGGCGACATCAACAACAATGGGTTACTTGATGTAATTATTACCGGACAAACAAACAGCGGATTGATTACCCGCATCTTTATTAACAACAATGGTAATTACAGCCCTCTGCAGCAATCATTTCCCGGTTTAAAACACAGTGACGTTGCCTGGGCTGATTTCAACAATGATGGCTATCTGGATTTTATTATTGCTGGCGAAACCTCACACGGAATGCCTTTCACACGATATTATCTGGGAAGTAAAGGAATGCGATTTATCGAAGCTTCATCACGAGGTATTAGGCAACTGATGCATGCCTCTATTGATGTTGGCGATTTCAATAATGATAATTTCGTCGATTTTGTTATCACAGGGGAAAGTCTGGAAAGGCCTTATACACTTGTGTTTGAAAACCAGAATGGAAAAGGATTTCGGGATTTGGTTGCTGGCCTGCCAGGTGTAAGCAACGGCATTGCAAAATGGGGTGATTATGATCGTGATGGAGACCTCGACTTATACATTGCAGGTGTGGATGTCTGTTTCAATCTTATCAGTGCTGTTTTCCGAAATACCCTCGACAGGCCAAGAGACGATGTTGAGGTGCTTTACGTTGAAACCATCCCCCTTGAATTGGCCTCTGGTCCTTATTATTACTTTGTTTTTTCATCCTGCTTCTGCGATCCTGAAGGAACAGGCACCAAATCATACAATGCTTTTGTAAGTAATATCCATAAAGAACCGGTTGATTTTCAGCTTACTTATAAGTTTAACGAACTACTCATCAACCGATTTCCCGGATGGCCCTGGTCAGATAGAGGTCACCGTACTTCCAATGCATTCACAAGTATTAAGGATGCCGAGGAAGGCAGGAAAACAGTTATAGGTGGATATTCCAATGATGGTTTCAAGTTGCATTATCTGAACTGGTAACCTTGATATCCATCTACATTGAAACTGATCATTATTGGCTATTAAAGTTTCAACTTTCATTTTTTAAATCCGGTTGGATTACATAGCTTTGTGTATCACAAAAAGCAATCAAATTTTGAACGCAATAAACCTCGAAAGCAACACTCAACTCAGGCTTGCAGCTGAATTTTTGACTGCAACCAACAAGCATATTTTTTTAACCGGCCGGGCAGGAACGGGAAAAACAACCTTCCTGCATAATCTTAAGAACCTGACTTTTAAGCGTTTTGTTGTTGTAGCGCCAACAGGAGTAGCCGCAATTAATGCCAGAGGTGTTACCATTCACAGTTTTTTTCAATTGCCTTTTGGCCCTCAAATACCTGAAGAACTTCAAAAACAATACGCTGGAGAACAAACAGAAGCCAAGTCATCAGCAGCACGTTTTCAAAGGTTCACACGCGAAAAAATCAATATTATCCGAAGCCTTGATATATTGGTTATCGATGAAATCAGTATGGTAAGAGCCGATATGTTAGACGCGATCGATGCAGTACTTCGTCGCTATAAAGACCGTTATTTACCTTTTGGTGGAGTTCAGCTACTGCTTATCGGCGACCTGCAACAACTTGCACCTATTGCTAAAGAACAAGAATGGGAAATGCTTCGGAATTATTACGATTCTGTTTACTTTTTCAGCAGTAAAGCACTTCAGCAAACAGACTATATCAGCATTGAACTCAATCAGGTATTTAGGCAGTCCGATCCTCATTTTATTAATCTTTTAAATAAAATCAGGGATAATGAACCAGATAATGAAACCATTGACGAACTAAACAAAAGATATCTGCCAGAATTTGTTGCAAGTGACCCAGAAGGATATATAACACTTACCACACACAACAATCAGGCACACGCAATCAATCAGAACAAACTCGATACATTAAAAGGTAAAACTCATAAGTTTAAAGCTGATCTTACGGGAGAGTTTGCTGAGTTCAATTACCCTACCGAAGCTGAACTTCTGCTCAAAGTGGGTGCACAAGTAATGTTTGTTAAAAATGATCCTTCCCCCGAAAAGCAGTTTTTTAACGGAAAAATAGGCAAACTGATTGAAATAGATACAGAGGAGGAACTGCTTTACGTGCAATGTCCGGACGAAGATGAGGCCATAATTGTAGGCAGACTTGAATGGCAAAACACCAGATATAGCCTAAGCGATCAGACAAAAGAGATTGAAGAAACTATTATAGGCACTTTCACGCAATTTCCTCTCAAACTTGCCTGGGCCATTACCATTCACAAAAGCCAGGGTCTTACTTTTGAAAAAACTATTATTGATGCACAGTCAGCCTTTGCTCACGGGCAGGTTTATGTTGCACTTAGTCGCTGCCGAAGTCTTGAGGGAATGGTTTTTCGTTCAGCCATTCCGGCCAGCGCCATTAAGAGCAATGCAACTGTGGGAAGCTATCTCAGACGGATTGAAGAAAACTATCCTGACGAAAACAGACTCCGGGAAGCGAAAGCTGCTTATCAACTCCAACTTGTAAAAGAGTTGTTTGATTTTACCGGAATGCAACGTCGTCTCAGTTATGTCCTCAAATTAACAGAGGAAAATATGCAAAGTCTTGATCTTTCACTTATTGATAATTATAAGAATATTGATCTAAAACTTCGCAATGAATTGGTTGAAGTGGGACGAAAATTCCATTCACAGATTCAGCGTTTTGCATTGCAACAACCTGATCTTGAAAAAAACGAGCCTCTTCAGGAACGTATATGCAAAGCAAGCATTTATTTTAACCCACTTCTAAATGCATTTGTTGACAAGTTGGACATGGAAATTGAGTCAGATAATAAAAGTGTTAAAAAAATTGTTCAGGATGCAGTAGATCGTTTGCTGGCCGAGGCGGCAATAAAAATTGCCTGCATCAACAATAGCAGTAAAGGTTTCAGAATAAACACCTATCTTGAGGTGAGAGCTAAGGCCGCAATTGATGGGAGTTTTGGTTTAAAAAAGAAAAAGAAATCGATGGTGGAAAAATTTAATTTATCCTCCAGCAAACAAAATGCTTTCTATTTTCTTCTTAAACACTGGCGCGATAATCTAGCAGAGGAAAACGGAATTCAGGGTCACGAAATAATCCCTTTCAAAACGATGAAGGAAATTTCTGAAAAACTGCCTGCTACAAGAAAAGAATTATTAAAAATTCACGGAATGGGGCGAAAAAAAGTGGAGCGTTTTGGTGAAGAAATTATTGATCTGATTGAGACATACAGTGAAAAGAACAATCTTGGAATAAAAACTGATGATGCGCCTCTTCCCGAAGCAAAACCCAAGGAGGAAAAAGTGCCCAGTAGTCAAATCAGTTATGAAATGTTCAGGGAAGGAAAAACCATCAATGAGATTGCAAAGGCACGTGGTTTTGTCCAATCTACAATTGAAAGCCATCTTACAGATTATATTCGTTTAGGGCAATTGGAACCGGATGAAATCATGCCGGCATCAAAAGTAAAGCTCATCAAATCTTATTTCACAGAAACCGAAGATCCACGGATTGTTCCGGCAAAAGATGTGCTTGGAGACGAAGTCACCTACAGTGAGCTAAGAATGGTACTGGTATTTTTACAGTCAAAAGAGCTGATACCATCAGGAACAGCGTTCAAACCATAATAAGTTTAGTCATGGACTATTTTATGAGATAAATGGTTGAACGATTAATCACGATTGTTTTTAGTACAAATGAATACGCTTGCGTGAAACAAAGAGCTTTAATCTTTGAAGATATATATTTCTGCAAGGTTTTTTGCCGACATGTCAGCATAAAAACTAATTGGATGGTATATGCGAAAATAACCGCTTTTTGACTTTTTTTCAGGTATTGCAAGTATAGGTTTTACCTGATCAACTCGGTTAAAAAGTTCACTATAACTATAAACAACACGATATCCATCAAAACCCACAAAACAAACCAGCCCCTTACGTATCCAATCTTTGGAGACCATTGTCATTTGCTGCCCGATCAAAGGCATCAATTCCAAACCTTTAAAAACGGGTTCAGGATGGTAACCCATTCCCATTCCATAGAATACTGACTTGTATTCCAATTGCAGATCGCTTTGAAAGAGCGTATCTATTGTCAAAAATAGTTCGTCGTTGATGGTGACATCAACCTTTGGGCTAAATGAATCATCAAGATTTCTGTTTATGACAAACTCCTTTTTATCAAACGATTTTACAGTAATTTTAACTGGATTATCAAGCTCACGATAAGCAAAAAGGTCGCTTGCCGCAATTATTTTCCAGTTTCCACCCACAGGATAAGCGACCTCACGTTTGTATGGTTCAATGGGGGCTGCTTCAGTTGCAATAATAATCTGATGCGGAATAACTGTGAGATAAATCTCAGCCCATGAAAAAGTAACATTTTCACCCTTCTCATTTTCAATAATGATATACAAATCAGTTAAAGGACGAAAGGTTTCTACATTCTTTTTCTGTACAATAAATCCGTTCAGCAAATCGAAAAGAGAATAACCACGATATCTGTAGGCACCAATAAAATTAACATTTGTGGAATCGACTGGTATTGACTGTTTGTAAAAAACCTCACGCTTATAAATGTTTTCAAGATTAACTTTTCCGGGATTCTGAACCTCACCTTCAACTATGAGATCTCCAACCTTTAGGCTTGTTTCATCTGTTTTATGATAAAAACTGTTGCCATTTGTTTCATAGCCTTTTGTTGCTCCGGAAACCGCATCCGGACGATGATTGCATGAAGAGGATATTAAAACCACAGTAAGAAGTAACAAAAATAAATTTTTCATGTCTTTCAATTATCGATATACAATTATTTGATGCCAGCTACAAATATAATTAGATTTTGTCAATAAAGACTGACTTCTTCATGCAATTGCACAATAAAATAACTAAATCCTTAGTTATATAAAATTGCTAAAACAATAGCTGATGAAAAAACTACTTTGTTTGCTTTTCGTGGGTTTGATCATGGTAAACTTCGCATTTGCTCAAGAAAAAACTCAGGAATTCAAAACCAAAAAAGACTCAATCCATGCTTCAATTTCGTTAGAATTTGAGCAAAAAGCAAAACAAAGACGGGAGCTTTGGCTGGATTATATTAAAACAACTGCTTCAGATACTCTCCAACACATTGACGGCTCAAACCTATACCTGTATGAAATACCAGATTTAACGAGGTTTAAAAGGGTAAACAGCCTCAATCTGCAAGGAAACAAATTGACCTGTATTCCTTCAGAATTCTTAAAGGCAGATAGTTTGAGAATTGTCCAGTTAGGTACGAATCAGTGTTTATTTCAACCGAAAAGTATACCAGTAATTCAGTCCAAAAGTATACCATTTTAATTGAATAAAAGGGGTCAGTACTCTTCTGATCGGGGTACCC
>PHDU01000109.1 GCA_002842755.1 Bacteroidetes bacterium HGW-Bacteroidetes-1
AACAGCAACCTTTGTACCTGCTTCCAGTCTTGCAGGCAATACACTTTACACTGCAACAATCGTAAATACAGTGAAAGACCTTGCAGGTAACAATATGGTCAACGATTATGTATGGACATTTACAACAGCTTCCATTCAGGCTCCAACTGTCATTTCGACTGATCCTGAAAACCTGGAATCGGGCGTTCAGCTCAATAAGGTCATTACCGCAGATTTCAGCGAAATGATGAATCCGTTGACGATCAATGATGCATCATTTACCTTAAAAATCGGTAATGCGCCAGTTGAAGGTCAGATAAGTTATTCAGGAGTTACAGCTAGTTTCGCACCTACATTGGATCTGCTATCCGGAACTACTTACATCGCTACAATTACTACTGCAGCTCAGAATTTGACAGGTGTTGCATTAGAAAACAATTATGAGTGGACATTCAGTACAATAAATGCTGCAGGAGCTCCTTTTGTTGATCTTAAATCGGTTGGTCGATTTGGAATTATCGCTGGTGTTGGCATCAGCAACAATGCAGGGTTCAGTGTGATTAATGATCAGGATGTTGGGATAAGTCCCGGTGTTCGTTCTTCAATAACAGGTTTTCCACCAGCAATTGTTGTCAATGGCGCCATTTATGCTTCGGATGATATAGTTCCACCAGGAGTAGCAGAAATGCTTGCTCAAGCTAAACTCGACCTAATGGAAGCCTATCTTTTTGCTGAAGGGGCGACCGTACCAGCTCCAGCAACTGTATCAGGCGATCAGGGTGGATTGACTTTATATCCAGGGATTTACAAGTCTACTTCAACGCTGTTAATCCAATCAGGCGATCTTACGCTTGATGCCCAGGGTGATGAGAATGCTGTCTGGATCTTCCAGATAGCTGCAGGCTTCACTACCGTAGGAGGTGCAGGCGGAAATGTAATTCTTAGTGGAGGAGCTCAGGCAAAGAATGTGTTCTGGCAGACAGGTAGCTCAGCAACTATCGGTGATAACACAAGTTTTAAAGGAAACATACTTGCCCTGACATCTATTACAATGAACTCAGGAGCTGTTGCACAAGGAAGAATGCTTTGCAGCAATGGATCGATTGTTCTGACAAACACAAACATTATTAATAAACCATAATTCTGAAATACGATGAAAAGTATAATAAACAATACTAAGGGATCGCGCAAGGCGCGGTCCCCTTTTACCCGGATGATTATAAGTACTGTTTTCAGCGCTTTGGTTCTTGCAGGTATTCATTTGCCCCTTCAGGCGCAAGTAAAACAATTCAACCAACCATCATGGTGGTTTGGAGCAGCAGCAGGAGCAAACTTTAATTTCCATCGTGGCAGCACACAGCAATTAAATGCATATCTGACAACGCTATCAGCCTTTCATGACGGCAGTGGAATAGGTTTGTATGTTGCACCACTCATTGAGTATTACCGGCCTGATACAAGATTAGGATTGATGTTACAGTTTGGATATGACAATAGAAAAGGGAAATTTGAGGAAGTATTGACACCCTGTAATTGCCCGTCAGATTTGAATACGGACCTTAGTTATCTGACCATCGAGCCCAGTATACGCTTTGCGCCCTTTAAATCTTCATTCTATTTGTATGCTGGTCCTCGATTTGCGTACAACCTCAATAAGGAGTTTACTTACCAACTTGGAGTCAATCCTGAATTTCCTGATCAGATTCTTTCTCCGAAAGTAAAGGGTGACTTCAGTGAAATAAAGAGCATGTTGGTTTCGATGCAGATTGGCGCAGGTTTCGACATTTCGCTTTCAGCTCCAGAAAATCAAGCACAGGCAATTCTATCCCCCTTCGTTTCATTTCATCCTTATATCGGACAACTACCCCGAACGATTGAAACCTGGAACATTACCACCGTGAGAGTGGGAGCTACATTGAAACTCGGTAAAGCGAAAAAGAATTCTGCATATGTAAAACAAAATATGGAATCCATTGATTCGCAAGATCCAATTGTATTGTTTACAGTTGATTCACCTGAGAACATTGCCACAAGTCGCAACGTTCGTGAAACATTTCCGCTGCGCAATTATATCTTCTTTGATCTTGGATCTAATGCTATTCCTGAAAGGTATGTATTGTTAGACAAAGATCAGGTTAAAGAATTTAAAGAAGATCAGCTGGAAACATTCAAACCCAAAACACTTTCAGGCAGGTCCGATCGCGAAATGACAATTTACTATAATATCCTCAATATCCTTGGTGACCGTTTGGGAAAAAACCCATCTTCAGCAATTAAACTCGTTGGTTCTTCAGAGAAAGGTCCTGAGGATGGATTATTAATGGCAAATTCAGTGAAAGAATACCTTGTTGACATTTTTGGAATTAACACTTCCAGAATTGCAGTTGAAGGTCGTGAAAAACCAAAAATTCCATCGGAAAAAGTGGGAGGAACAAATGAACTTGTGCTTTTAAGTGAAGATGACCGCCGGGTATCTGTCGAAAGTGCTTCACCGGCTATGCTGATGGAATTCCAGACAGGTCCTGCTGCACCTCTAAAACCAGTCGAAATGCTAGGTTTACAGGTAGCACCACCTGACAGTTATGTAACTTTTAATGTGAATGGAGCCAGCGAAGCATTTTCTTACTGGAATCTTGAGCTGGCAGATGAAAAGAACGTTGTTCAGCACTTTGGACCTTATACGCAGGAAACTGTAAGTATTCCCGGTAAAACGATTCTTGGTGAAAGACTAAAAGGTGATTATAAAGCCACAATGATTGGTCAAACAAAGAGCGGCATGACCGTGAAGAAAACCCTTCCGGTTCACATGGTACTTTGGACTCCGGCTGAAAATGAAGAAGGCATGAGATATAGTGTATTATATGAGTTCGATGATTCAAAATCGATTGCAATTTATGATAAATATCTTACTGAAGTTGTCGCTCCAAAAATTCTGGCTAACGGAAAAGTAATCATACATGGTTACACTGATATTATTGGAGATAAGGACAATAACCTACGTCTGTCGTTGGCCAGAGCAAATGATGTAAAATCAATTTTGGAAAAGGCATTGGTAAATTTAGGACGCAAAAATGTCAGGTTCGTAGTGCGTGGCTACGGTGAAAACGAAGCACTTTCACCTTTTAACAACAATCTGCCTGAAGAACGTTTTTACAACCGTTCGGTCATCATCGATATTATTCCTGCCAAGTAACCATTTGGAAACAGGGTTATCTCTTGAAGATTGATAACCAAAAAACCATCTCAGATGAAGAATTCTGAGATGGTTTTTTCTTTAGGGAAATAACATCGGAGAACACTTTAACCCAACACCATATCTTACACTACTGAACCTTATTTAAAGGGTACTTGTATTGTTTAAGCCTTTGCTAATTAATACCTTTTCTTTTCTGTTCAATAGATCAGAATAACCATTTATCACAATTGGGGTTACAATTTTGCTCACTCCAAATGTGTGAATCATGTAACTTAATTTAGAGATTATGTAATGCGATTTTCTCAATTTAGAGTCAATTTTGCATTATAATTAATTGATCTAATAACGCTTAAATTAGGAAACCATGAGCAATCTGTTATACATTATCGCTGTCATTCTGATCATCGGTTGGGCACTAGGCTTTTTTGCCTACAGTGCCGGGGGAATCATTCACATTTTACTAGTGATCGCAATTATTGCCATATTGATTAGGTTAATAGGCGGCAGACGAATTTTTTAAATAAACTAAATATCAAAACAATGAAAAGCTTAAAAATTACAGGAAAAATTATTGGCGCAACAATGGCAGGAGCTTTAGCAGGGGCAGCATTAGGTGTATTGTTTGCTCCCGCAAAAGGTAGTAAAACCCGCAGCAAAATCACCAGTAGGGCAAATGATATGGCCAAAGACTTAAAGAAAAAAGTTCGTAATGAGGTCAAATCTCTTGGTAAAAAAGCCAAAGAATTAAAAAAAGTTGCTGATCAAAAGGTGAATGAAGTTGTCGACACTGTCGTTAAAAAGGCAGAGACACTAAAACAACAAAACTAAAGATGAAATTATCGATTGTCACGCTCATGGCGTAAGTCATGAGCTTTGGCTGCCGGTAAATGGTTTTTCATTCCAAAGCATTATTTATTCTCAACAGATAGAAAAATTCAATGGTTCAATTTGAGAAAATAGAGGAGCTTTCCGAAGGACTTAGGGATTACCTCAATACCAATGTTCAACTGGTAAAACAAGAAACTTTAGCCAAATCATCAGTAATTCTTTCTGATCTTTTCAGTTATATGCTGATAGGATTGGCAGGGATGTTTTTTCTTTTCTTTTTTAGTCTCACGGCTGGTTTTTACCTGTCAGGTTTATTGGAAAATACTTTTCTTGGTTTAGCAATTGTAGCAGGATTCTATTTCTTGATCAGTCTTATTCTAATTTTAATCAGGAAAAAATGGTTGATGAAACCTATTCGTGAAAAAATTATCAAAAAAGCATTCGAAAAGAAATGATAACGCCCCACACTATTGACCCGGATATTACTACTGTAGAGATTACAGATTATGCGAGCCTGCAACAAAGTATCAGGCAATTGAAAGTGCTAAAATTGCATCAGAAAGAAATGCTTAGAGCAGATATAACAGGTTTTGTTAGTGCTTTGAATCCTGTTGAATTGGTGAAAGATTCCTTACACAATCTGGTTGCTGATAAAGGAGTTCAATTTGATCTGGTGAAAATGGGCCTAAACCTGAGTGCAGAACTTATTTCCGCCCGACTATTTGGCCGGTACAGTAGTCTTCCTGTTTTTCTTGGACTGAAGGCGGTTGAAAAAATAGGAGGTTTTTTCCTGAAAGGTAAAACCTCAAAAGTGAATACTGCAATCAGAAAGTTACTTGCTCCAGATTCAGAGACGGTAAGTATAGAAGAAAATATAATGACGTGATGCAATCAGAATCAGCTCCCTGAAAAATTCAGGCAGACTTTATTTATTCATTAAACCTATTTCTTAACCAACAGATCAACGCTTTATCATTCATAAAATTCAAAACAAAAATCAAATAATCTTTAAAAAACTGAAAAATGAAAAAATTATTACTTCTTATTTCACTGGCTCTTATTACGGGCTTTGCATACAGTCAGAGCCCGTTACCTCTTGGAAAATCACAACTTAATTTAGGCGTGGGACTATCAGGCTGGGGCGTGCCTTTTTATATTGGATTTGATTACAGCGCACACAAAGACATCACTGTAGGCGGTGAATTGTCTTATCGTTCTTATAATGAAAACTGGAAAAATTATCGCTATCACCACAATATTATCGGTTTATCGGCAAATGCCAACTATCATTTTAACACTATCCTACAAATACCACGTCAATGGGATTTTTATGCAGGTCTGAATTTGGGATTTTTCGTCTGGAACTCACCTGAGTTATATGATGGTGATAATCGTACACGCGTTGGACTTGGAGGCCAGGTCGGTGGAAGATATTACTTTAACGACCGTGTTGGTTTGAACCTTGAATTTGGTGGTGGAAATGCCTTTTCAGGAGGTAAGTTTGGACTCACTATTAAATTATAATTCAAACTGCTTTGGCAAGAACATACCAAAAATTGGGTCGTAGGAGCAGTACCGTTGATTTGCCTTTTAAATCGGAGAAAGCTTCTTCAGCATTTATGATCTAATGGAAACTTGCTGATAATTACCTTATTCAAACCAATGATTGATTTTCATTGAAAAAGGCCTGGCAAACCTTTTTCCCCAAATAAAAAATAATAATTACAAATATATTAATAGATGAAAACAACCGGAATTATAATAATAATAATTGGTATCGTATTGACCATTTTTACAACTTTCAAATTTTTCACCAAGGAAAAGGTTGTTGATATTGGAAATCTTGAAATAACCAGAGATAAACCAAATACTTTTAGCTGGTCGCCAGTTTTAGGAGTTCTCACCATTGGCTTAGGGGCAGTAGTTTTATGGCAGGCTTCCAAAAAGACAAACTAATCTGAGAAATAAAAAAATTTTAATTCAATCAATTTCACTTATTTTTATAGATGAGCCAAAACGAATCAATTACATAAAATGAACAATTGCATTATATGCTTATTCTGTAAATAAAAGTAAACAAAAGGCAGATGACATTCTTAAAACAACAGGGATGTCATCTTCCATTCTATCATAAAGGCTGTTTTAGGAATGTTGAAAAAAAATTATTGTTTGCTTCACATTGCTTTAAGATGGTGATAGCGATTAAAAAATAAATTATGATGAAACGTAGCACATCTTTCAACGAATAACAATTCGAAAAAAGCATGAAACTTTACATTAAATATATGGTCAGTCTTCGCTGTAAGATGCTTGTGAAGGAAGAACTGAAAAAACTGGGATTGCATTTCATTATTGTTGAGCTTGGCGAGATTGAAATTATGGAAGATATAACATTAGAGGAACGCGAACAACTTAAAAAGGCACTGCTAAATTCGGGCCTCGAACTGATGGACGATAAGAAAGCTGTATTAATCGACAAAATTAAAAATGTGATCATTGATATGATCCATTATACGGACGAATTACCCAAAACGAACTACTCTGAATATATCAGCAAGAAGCTCAATTACGATTATACCTATCTTGCCAATATTTTTTCGGAGATGAAAGGGATTACAATCCAACAGTTTATAATTTCACACAAAGTTGAAAAAGTAAAGGAACTGCTTATGTATAAGGAATATAATCTCACCGAAATTTCTTATAGGATGCAATACAGCAGCGTTGCACATTTATCCAATCAATTTAAAAAAGTGACAGGAATGACACCGTCAAATTTTAAACTGTTGAAAATAAAGAACCGTCTGCAAATTGAAGGAATTTAGTACCAGAAAAAATGTAGCGTTAAGATGGAGACCAAGAAAAAACAAGAGTCATTATTTGCGCGAAGGCTGATTGAAGCCAGTCTTGATCCTTTGGTCACCATCAGTCCAAAAGGGAAGATTACAGATATGAATCAGGCCACAATTCATATTACAGGCCTGGATCGTGAAAAACTCACAGGAACAAATTTCTTTGATTATTTCACCGAACCACAAAAGGCCAAAGAAGTGTATCAGGAAGTGTTTGCCAATGGATCGGTTATTAACTCTCCACTGACATTAAGGCACATAGAAGGCAAATTGACAGATGTTTTGTTCAATGGTTCGGTATATAAGGATGATAGTGGAAAAGCATTAGGAGTGGTGATTGTTGCAAGGGATGTTACAGATGAGAAAAGAATTGCTACAGAACTTACGGAGGCCAAAATATTTGCAGAACTGGCCACAGAACTGGCTATTGAAGCCAAGGCAAAAGCCGAAAGAGCAACGCGTATTGCAAAAGACGCAGTAAAAGCAAAACAGCAGTTTTTATCCAATATGAGCCACGAGATAAGAACCCCAATGAATGCTATAATCGGATTCACAAAAGTGCTGCTTAAAACTGAATTATCAATAAAACAAAAGGAATATCTGAATGCCATTAAACTGAGCGGCAACTCACTTATTGTGCTTATTAATGATATTCTTGATCTGGCAAAAGTGGATGCAGGTAAAATGGTTTTTGAAAAAATCCCATTCCGATTGGCTCAATCTATTGATGCAATGCTTCACATCTTCGAGCTTAAAATTCAAGAAAAGAATTTAACTTTGGTGAGAGAATATGACAAGAATATCCCAAAAATTCTATTGGGTGATCCAGTACGTTTGCATCAGATCATTCTGAATTTATTGAGCAATGCAGTAAAATTTACCGTCAAAGGAAAGATTACTGTTATTGTCCGCATACTGCATGAGGACGAAGAAAAAGCAAGTCTCGAATTTGTGGTTTCCGATACAGGCATTGGTATTCAAAAAGAAAACATCGGGGAGATTTTCGAAAATTTCCAACAAGCATCCAGCATCACATCACGATTGTATGGTGGTACAGGGCTTGGTCTGGCCATTGTTAAGCAGCTTGTCGAAAACCAGCATGGCACAGTTAATGTAGAAAGCACTCCTGGTGTGGGTTCTACCTTTAGTTTTGTACTTGATTTTCAAAAAACAAAGGAACAACCAGAAGAAGA
Organism: Bacteroidetes bacterium HGW-Bacteroidetes-1; assembly: GCA_002842755.1. GTDB lineage: Bacteria > Bacteroidota > Bacteroidia > Bacteroidales > F082 > JALNZU01. The sequence goes on from PHDU01000109.1 coordinate 8,049, forward strand.
ATTAGAAAATACAGATTTTGACAAATCTCTGAAATGGGTTAAAGTTTTGGTTGTTGAAGATATTGCACTCAATCAACTCCTCATGAAAACTTTGCTTGATGATTTTGGTTTTGAAAGTGAGATTGTCAGCAATGGGAAAATTGCTGTGGATAAATTACATACACACGCGTATGATATTATCCTGATGGACCTGCAGATGCCCGAAATGAATGGCTTTGAGGCCACTGAATATATCCGCAAAGAATTAAAACTTAGCATACCTATTATTGCCATTACTTCAGATGTTACTACTGCTGACCTATCGAAGTGCAAAGCTGTTGGCATGAACGATTACATTGCAAAACCAATTGATGAAAGGTTGTTATATACCAAAATAATTGGTTCTTTAAAAAAGAACAAACAAAAAGGGGTGGTTAAATCTGTACCCCGTTCAAAAGAAAAATTCCGTCTTCCCAAATATATCAATCTGAATTATTTAAATCAGCGGACGAAATCAAATCCTGATTTAATGTCACAGATGATTTTACTCTATCTCACACAAACCCCTCCTTTAATCAAAGCAATGAAGGAGAGTTTGCTTAAAAAGGACATGACTGCATTACATGCTGCAGTACACAAACTAATTCCTTCATTTATTATCATGGGTATTGATAATCAATACGAAACCATGGCAAAAGAAATTCAGGAATTTACAAGCACAAAAAAACCGACAAAGGAAATTCGACCCTTGGTTAAACAACTTGAAAACGTTCTTAAACACTCGTGTAAAGAATTAGAAATTGAATTGAACAATATAAAGATCAACCAAAAATGAAGCAGAAACGCCCAATAAAGATTTTCCTTATCGATGATGATGCAGTTTTTCTGAAATTGCTTGAAATTGAATTTTTGGAAAATGGAGACTTTGATATTGAAACCTATGAATCAGGTGAGCAATGCATTGAGATGCTCAAAAATAAGCCCGACATCATTATTCTCGATTATTTGCTTGACGGCATGAACAAAAGTGCCATGAATGGATTAGCAACACTAGACAAAATTAAAGAATTTGATCCTGAAATACCTGTTATCATTCTTTCAGCCCAGGATAAAATTGAGGTGGCAGTTAATTGCATGCATCACAAAGCTACCGACTACGTGGTAAAAAGCGAAACTTCCTTTCTTCGGTTAAAAAAAATCATTACCAATGCATTGAAATATAACATAATGGAAAAACAATTGAATTGGTACATGGAAAGGATGTAAAACGCTTCCAATGCATTGGAAAAGAATTCATTCATACCTATTAGTCAGTTATCAATGGCATAGGATTTTTGAATTGAAAGATGGTTGAAAGCAGAATTTACTTAAGCCCTAATAACTTGACGATTAAGACGTATAAAAAAAAGATGACTAGCAAACCCAACATTGATTTATGGCTACTAATTTAGAGCATTAAATTCAAATTAATTTCAGTTACAAATTATTAATCAACACTCCGGTAAAAAATCATGCTGCTAATCGTCCGATGCTCAGGCAATCATCATAAAGCGATCGGATTTTTTTGCAACTCAGGTCGAGATCTA
>PHDU01000187.1 GCA_002842755.1 Bacteroidetes bacterium HGW-Bacteroidetes-1
GTCACCACAACTTAAGACTACATGGATAAAAGTACACATTTTTTCGGCACATCGGTTTTCGGACAGCTGATTTCACTAATTGACTTCTCAATAATCAAAAAAGCGGTTAATATACATGCCACAGACCGGTATGTAAAGAAGTTCAAGACCAAAGACCATCTGATAAGTATGCTGTTTTGTGCCTTTGCCAAGTGCAATTCCTTGAGAGAGGTATCCGGTGCAATGCTTGGTTTATCAGGGAAGACCAAACATTTTCAATTAGATCATATTCCCAGACGGAGTACCCTTGGAGACGCTAATCAGCAGCGTAGCTCAGAAGTATTTGGGTCGATATACAACCAATTACTACAAAGGTATGGACATCATATATCGGACAGCCGGATTAAAGATGTAATAAAGAAGCAGATAGAGATATTCGACAGTTCTACGATAAGTCTTTTTCAGGACATATTGAAATGTGTTGGCCGAAAACCTCAAAACGGTAAACACAAAGGTGGGATTAAAGTACATACAGTAATGAACGTTGATGAAGCAGTTCCCAAAATGGTATGGTTTACACCTGCAACCACACATGATCATGTTTTGCTCAGCAAGCTTAAAATGGACCCCAATACAATTTATGTATTTGACAAAGGGTACAACGATTATAAAGCATTCCAAAGGTTTTGCAACCACAAGACAGGCTTTGTAACGCGTATAAAAGATAATGCAATATATGAATCTGTTGAAAAACAGCCCATTGAGGAATATATCCATTCAGGGGTAAAAGAAGATGAAATCATTAATATTACCGTAAAGGATGATAACGGTCAAAACAAACTAAAGCTCAGAAAAATCCGGTTCTACGACAGAGAACTTAAACGGGAGTTTGAGTTTCTAACCAATTTGTTTGACATGCGGTCCGACCTGGTTGCTGCTATTTACAAGCTTCGCTGGCAAATAGAGTTGCTTTTCAAACAGCTAAAACAGAATTTCCCTTTAAAATACTTTATCGGGGACAATGAAAATGCCATTAAGATTCAAATTTATTGCACTTTGATTGCTAATCTGCTAATGACTGTAATACAAAAGAGTCTAAAAAGAAGTTGGGCATTCTCAAATCTGGTAGGCTTCTGCAAGATTCATCTGTTTAACTATATACATTTGATCAACTTCCTCGAAAATCCTGACAAAGACTGGCAAAAATCGTTCATCAATACTGAACAGTTGGCCTTGTTTTAAAAAGGGGCTTACTTTTGAAAATATAGCAGACCAGCCAAAACGATATTTGATTATCAGCGTATTACATGGTCAAACCTGATTTTTTCTATTTTTACCGGACAACAGTG
>PHDU01000110.1 GCA_002842755.1 Bacteroidetes bacterium HGW-Bacteroidetes-1
TTTCCAACTCGACAGACTACAACTACTTACAACCCGTTGATAAAGCACCGAAAATTGTTAATAACGTAGTATTTTTGTCAAACTGATTAGTTACAAAAATTTAATGATGAAAAATTCTACTTTTCAATTTAATGGTTATCGTGCATTGGTGATTGCTTTCGTTTTGATGGCAATTGCTGTAAGCACTGAGGCACAAACTGCCGACAAACGATGGAATATTGGGCTGCACGCTGGTGCCGGACAATACAATGGAGATCTTGGAAATGATTTCTATAAACTGGATATGGCTTTTTATGGTTTTGGCGGGCTTTCAATCTCCCGGTATTTAGGAAACCGTCTTGATGTCACACTCGCTGCTACCAAGGGTGAAATAGGCTATCTCGAGGGCGATTCGCGTTTTCGCCAGGAAATGTCAACAGCTACAATAAACTTCAGGTTTAATATTTTAGGTGAGGAATCGTTTTTCAGACCTTATATTTTTGCTGGTGGAGGTGTGATGATGTTTGTGAATGATTTTGCAGCCGAAAAGACTTCTGAGTATGATTTTGCAGCTCCTTCCTTTGGTGCGGGTTTAAATATCCGCTTAGGCAAAGCCGTTATGCTTAATCTAACTGAAACATTTATCTATTCATCGAGTGATAAACGCGATGGAGTTGAACTAAATTCAAATGATGCTTTCCTCCAACATTCCGTTGGTTTGACATTCAATTTTGGAAAAAAACAGGATGCCGACAACGATGGTGTTGCCGACAGGAAAGACAAGTGTCCTGGTACTCCAGCCGGAGTTTCAGTTGACGAAGTTGGTTGTCCTTTTGATACCGATGGTGATGGTGTTGTCGATCATTTGGATAAATGCCAGAATACCCCTGATAAGGTACTGGTGGATAAAAATGGTTGCCCGATCGACACGGATCAGGATGGTATAGCTGATTATCTTGATAAATGTCCAAACACACCTGCAAAGGTATTGGTAGACGCTCAGGGCTGTCCGATAGACAATGACAACGATGGTGTGGCAGACTATCTGGATAAATGTCCAAATTCACCTGCGAATGCTTTGGTTGATAAGGACGGATGCCCTCTTGATGAAGACGCTGACGGAGTTCCGGATTATAACGACAACTGCCCGAATACACCTAAAGGAGCTACAGTGGACGAATTTGGCTGTACCCTTGATACAGATAAAGATGGTGTTCCTGATTATCTTGATAAGTGCCCAAGAATAGCTGGCACGGTCGAAAATGATGGATGTCCTGCATTAAAGAAAGAAGTTGAAATGCTTTTCCAAAAGGCACTTCAGGGAATAAAGTTTGACACAGGAAAGTCAACCATTAAAGCCGTATCAAATCCGATTCTTGACGCTGTCGTTAAAGTGATGTATGAAAATCCATCCTATAAACTGATAGTTGGTGGTCATACTGACAATGTTGGTGGCGAAAGCATGAACATGACACTTTCAAAAGATCGTGCAGACGCAGTTTCTAACTATCTAATTGCCAAAGGAGTAAGTCCAACACGCATTTCTTCTTCAGGTTATGGTTATTCCATGCCAGTGGATGATAATTCAACAGCTGCCGGTCGTACCCGTAACAGAAGGGTAGAACTGAGTGTAGAGTTTATTGAAGTCATAGAAGTAGAAAAATAAAGTTTAAAGTATATCTGAATGTTGGCCTTGTCCTTTCGGACAAGGCCAACATTATTTTGTTTAAAAATAATGCTATGAAAACCATTATAACAATCTTTTTGTCTGCAATTTTCCTGTTCTTAATTTTGACTACTTCATCCTGCATCACCACAAAAAAGATGGAGGGGAATAATCATAAGCCTATTGGATGGTTCAAAAATTCAAACAATCCTCATCATCCTGCTACTACCAATCCCGGTCATTCGAAATGGAAAAGTGGGAAAAAGAAAAAGTACAGATAAGTGTAACTTTTAATATCAGCTTTTAGAACCTGTCTCTATTAAGTCTTTTTGATGGGAAAATCATTGGGTAGTTAAATCAACTTCATAAAGCTAAACCTTTCATTTTATGAATGTTGCATTTATACGAGCTCGTTTTATGCTATCAATAGAAAGATAATCTTTTCACAGCGACTTGTTTTGTGCTGATTTTTAACTTTTTAAAATGTGTGAAACATGCAACTAATTTTAATGATTGTATAAAGCATTAAGGTTGAAAGTCACGCAACTTTGTAAAGTAATAATTTAGTTACAAAAAAATACTTTTAAGATGAAAGAAGATGCAACGCTCCATGTGGAAAAAAGTTGGCCTGATCAGAAAAACAGGCTTAAAAATCAATTTAATATTTTGCATGATAAGGACCTTCGATATGAAAACGGGAAGAAAGATGAAATGTTAGAGAAAGTTCGCGAAAAACTTGGTAAAACCAAAGAGGAATTTGATTCTTTGATGGCAGCGCTTTAGTGTTAAAACGTAGGTAAGCATCGTTTAACATTAAATGGGTAAACGGTGCTTTACTATATGTGACTGTTTAATCTGACAACAATGAAATGCTTTGAATTCTTCAATGGATTGAATGAGACTTAATCTTAAAGTGTAAACAATTGTATGGTTAAGAATTTGAGTTTTTTTAAAGTTAAATCTATGTGCCTTTTAATCTGAATTGAATTCAATCTCTATCAGGTTTTTGAAGGTCGGGCGTAATACAAATATTTATGTTCAAATTGTTCGAAAAGGCGAATGGTAACTGAAAATTAAGTAAAAGCAACTAAAACGAAAATCTACAGTAAATATTTTTACTTGTCATTATTAACTTAAGTAAGAATGGATAAAGTATTCAGACTTCCTTTTTATGCAAAGGCATCCATTATTTTAGTTGGAATGTTTGTCTTCATCTGGATGATGTACATTGCAAGCGGGATTATTGTCCCGCTCATTTTTGCGTTTATTATTGCCGTTGTTCTATATCCAATTGTTGCCTGGTTTGAAAAGAAAAAAGTGAACAGGGTACTTTCGATTATCTTCACACTTATTGTTGCATTTCTGGCTCTTGCGGGTTTAGGCTTCCTCATGTATTCTCAATTTAGCAGACTGAGTATGTCGTCAAATGAGCTGATCGAAAAATTCACCGATGTTTATAATGAAGCAATGGCATGGGCTTCAGGATATTTTGAAATAAAACCTGAGCAAATCATTGATTACATTTCAAAAGCAAAGGCTGAATTTTTCAAAAACAGTGGGGATGCTATTGGACAAACGCTTATGAGTGTTGGTAATGGACTGGTTGTTTTATTTGTAATTCCGGTATATGTTTTTCTGATCTTGTTTTACAAACCCTTGCTTCTGGATTTCATTCATCAGATTTTTGGCACCGATCATAAAATCACAGTGAGCGAAATAGTCAACCAGACTAAAACCGTCATTCAAAAGTACCTTACAGGCCTGATCATCGAAATCATAATCATAGCTGTGCTAAATACAACAGGACTATTGATATTGGGCATAGAATATGCATTACTACTTGGAATCATTGGAGCATTGCTCAATGTAATACCCTATATAGGCGGAATTGTTGCTGTGGCTTTGCCAATGATTATCGCTCTTATCACAAAAGATTCACCAATGTATGCATTGTATGTGTTGGGGATTTATTATACGATTCAGCTGATCGACAACAACTACATCGTCCCTAAGATTGTAGCCTCAAAAGTAAAAGTCAATGCCCTGGTCTCCATTGTGGTCATATTTGCTTTTGGAGCACTTTGGGGTATTCCAGGGATGTTTCTTTCCATCCCGATAACAGCCATTTTTAAAGTGATCTGCGATCATATTGAATCATTGAAACCTGTTGGCTTTTTACTGGGTGATACCATGCCTGTAATAGGCATATTTAAAATAAAAACACTATTGGATGGAGATAAAAAAATTAATCATTCTAGAAAAACACCAAAACCTCAATCCGGATCATAAAACTGATGATGTCATATAAATGATAAATTTTTAGCATGAAAAAAATAAAATCAGAAAGCAAAAAATGAAGAACAAGTACATTATAATGGCACTCAATCCGATGGTTAAAGCGAAAGATATTGTTTCGATGCAAACCGTCAAGCTTGCCGATAAGGCAGTAGAAAAGAAAGACCTTGCCACGGTATTTCTTTCTGATTTAGGAAATATGGCATTGTTTATAACACGTACCACAAAAGAAATGTTTTCACGCGATTTCGAATTCAAGGAGTTTTTGCGCCAGTGTTTTGAAATCGGAAACAAATCGCTGCCACTGATTGCCATTACCGGCGCTATCATGGGAGTGGTGCTTACAATTCAATCACGTCCGGCAATGGCCGAGTTTGGTGCTGTAACCATGCTGCCAGGCATGGTTGCTCTATCAATAATAAGGGAAATTGGACCAGTCATTACAGCACTTATCCTTGCCGGTAAAATTGGGTCAGGTATGGGTGCTGAGCTGGGCTCAATGAAAGTTACAGAACAAATTGATGCAATGGAAGTTTCGGCTACCAATCCCATCAGATACCTTGTAGTTACCCGTGTACTTGCAGCAACGCTGATGTTGCCCCTGCTGGTACTTTTTGCTGATGCTTTTGGAATTTTCGGGAGTTGGGTTGGTGTCAACATAAAAGGAGATGTTTCGTTGGTACTATTCATTTCACAAGCATTTAAATCGATAGATTTCCTTGACTTCTTTCCTGCCCTGATTAAAACATTCTTTTTTGGTGCAGTAATAGGCTTTGTGGGATGCTACAAAGGCTATAATGCTGGTCGAGGCACCGAAAGCGTTGGTATTGCAGCTAATTCAGCAGTTGTTATTTCATCTCTGCTGGTTATCGTTGTCGATTTAATTGCCGTACAGATTACAGATATGTTGTTATGAAAGATTTACAGGAAGAACAAAAGACAATGACTCCAGACGTCTCACAAGAGCGTGAGGTGGTTGTAGAAATCAAAAACCTTAAAAAGAGTTTTGGTGATCTGGATGTATTAAAAAACGTCCATCTGAAGCTGTATAAAGGAGAAAATCTGGTTGTGCTTGGCAAATCAGGTACGGGAAAATCGGTACTTATCAAGTGCATTGTGAGACTTTTGGATCCGGATAGTGGCACAATTGAAGTGCTTGGGCAAGAGGTCAGTTCCATGAACAACAAAGACCTTGAGGATGTGAGGAAAAAGATTGGATTTCTTTTTCAAAGTGGAGCATTGTACGATTCAATGACCGTAAAGCAGAACCTTGAGTTTCCTATCAAACGAATCAGGAAGGACCTGAAAGGCTCAGAGGTTCAGGAAAAAATAGAAGAAGCTCTGTCCAATGTTGGTCTTGCAGATGCTATAAATAGCATGCCCTCGGAACTCTCAGGCGGCATGCGGAAAAGAATAAGCCTGGCTCGAACCATTGTAGTTGATCCCCTGATCATGCTTTATGATGAGCCAACCACTGGCCTCGATCCGGTTACTTCTGATGAAATCAGCGTCCTCATCAACGAGGTACAGAAAAAATACAAAACATCTTCAATTATCATCACACATGATATTGAATGTGCACGTGCAACAGCAGACAGAATCATCATGCTGAGTGAAGGTGAAGTATATTTCGAAGGAACCATTGAAGATTTTGACAACTCAGAGGACACCTTAATAAAAGCGTTTTTTAAAAAAGGCTGAATATAAAGCCTTGTTGAATGGAAGTAAACTTTCAATATTAAAAAAAAATACAATCACGAATAATAAAACAAGATCATGAAATCATCAAAATTCAAAGTGCGGCTAGGGCTTTTTGTAGCAGGAGGGTTTATCCTCTTTGCCGTTGCAATATTTCTGATTGGAAGACAAAAAAATCTTTTCAATCCTGTATTTAATCTTACTACAACCTTTCACAATGTTAGCGGTCTTCAGGTTGGCAACAATATCCGCTTTTCGGGTATCAATATCGGAACAGTGGAAAGCATTAAAATCATCAATGATACAACCGTGCAGGTTGATATGTTCATTCAGCGGTCAATGCAGCAGTTTATAAAAACCGATTGTATGGTTTTGATTGGCTCCGAAGGCATTATTGGCGATCGGGTTCTGGTCATTACTCAAAGTGCAACTGACTCTCCTCAAGTTCTTGGAGGACAGTCGCTCATGTCAGTCGAACCTACTGAAACAGATGCCATTATTGTAAGTCTCAGCGTAACTGCAAAGCATGTGGAGATTATTACTGATGAGCTGGCTCAAATTATGACCAACATCAATCAAGGTAATGGTACACTCGGAAGGCTTATTCAGGATTCAACGATTGCGAAAGACATCAACGAAACAATTATCAACTTTAAAAAGAGCAGTGCTGGTGTGGTTGAAAACATGGATGTTATCATGAAAAGCTTTAATAAAACGGCCGGCAACGTACAAGTAACCTCCGATCAACTGGCTGAAATTGTTACCAATGTTAACCAAGGTGAGGGCACCATTGGTCGTCTTATCAAGGATACCACCGTGGCTGAGAACATCAATCAGACCATCATTAATCTCAGAAATAGTAGTAAGGGGTTGGATGACAACCTCGAAGCGCTTAAAAATAATTTTCTCTTCAGAGGATACTTTAAAAAGAGAGCAAAAGAAGAGGCAAAAATGAGAGAGGATTCTATCCTTATGAGAGAAGCTGAAATGAAAAGATTACAAAAAGAAGAGGTTCCACAGAATGACTAATGGAACGAAACGAATAGAGAATAGGGCATCTCAGGAATAATGCCGGACTTGTTTTGAAGCATTATACCGAAAGGAGAAATGTAATAGTCCAATTATCGCTCACTCAATTGGCCTAACATTTCTATCCATCGGCATTATACCATTAATGCTTTTGGATTCATCTATAACTCACTTTGGTATTATATGTTATGGTTTACAGACTGCTTTTCGTCTTTTCATTTTTATTCATTGTGTCGTATCAATCCAGTGCGCAAGTTACCCAGCCAAACCAGGATTCGTTGCGATACAGTGCCTTCGAGACTTTCTCACAAAAGAGTAAAGTAACACGGTTTTTACACAAGCTCATATTTAAGCCCCTTAAGCCTGAAACCACGAACAACAAGAGTAAAAAAAAAGCGAAAAGGTCGAAGTCGTATCAAAAAGATGAAGGCAAGGTTGTCAGAACCATTCATATTTCAACTTTCGATCCTTTTGGCTACTATGTTCAGGACACATCACTCAAACCAAAGAGTTTTTACCTCAAAGCTGGAAACTGGTTGCATATTAAAACACAGCATGGAATCATTAAAAACCTTTTGCTATTTAAAGAAAATGAAATTTTTGATTCCTTACTTGTTAAGGAATCGGAACGCCTGGTAAGGTCGCAAAAATATTTAAGGGATGTCTTATTTTACTCTGTATTAACATCGCCCAATTCCGACTCAGTTGATGTGTTTATAAACACGTATGATGTCTGGAGTATCGTTCCTGAATTAAACATTTCACCTACTTACTTTGAAACAGGCATTACCGAAAACAATTTTGCAGGACTTGGACACCGGTTTCATGCCGATCGAAAATGGAGGATGAATGATGTGCCGAACACAACCCGTTTAAGCTATCTTGTCCCCAACATCAGCAATTCATATATCAGCTCAAACATTCGGTATGTTTTAACCGGCAAAGTGGATTCGATAAAAAGCATTGAACTTTCACGAACATTTCACACCCCCCTCACAAAATGGGCCGGAGGGGTATTTCTTGGACAAATGAAAACAGCACAGAAATATATTGATAATGATACAATTTATCAGCTTCATTCCCGTGTTAATGAACAAGATTATTGGGGGGCCCGTTCGTGGCAAGTGCTTAAAAAGTATTCGGCTGATGCTCCTATCAGCAATTATATTTTATCGGCAAGAATCTTGCGTTTAAACTATCCTCAGCAACATCCGGATGCGTTGGCAGCAAACCTGTTCAACGATCAGACTGGTTTTTTTGCCGGTATTGGCTTCACTTCCCGAAAGTATATCAGAGATAAGCTCATCTTCGATTTCGGAAAGGTTGAGGATGTGCCCGTTGGTCAGGCATTTGGTCTTACTTTAGGAATGGATGTTCAAAAGACAAAAAGATTTTATTTTGGTGCAAAAGCAGCGATAGGAAATTATTATCCTTTTGGATACTTAAGTGCTCATATTGAATATGGCTCTTTTGTCGGAGCAACCAACTTTCAACAAGGCGCATTCACATGCAGAGTTAACTATTTTACAAAACTCATGACAATTGGAAACTGGAAAATCAGACAATTTGTAAAACCCACAGTCATTGTCGGACTCAACAGACTTGTAACCGACAACCTCTCTTTTAATGAAGATTTGGCAGGTTTTGAAAAGCTGGCCTTTTCAGCCACTAGCATGATGGTTCTAACACTTCAGACCCAGAGCTATTCTCCTTGGAATTTAATTGGATTTCGCTTCGGACCTTACTTTTTTTCTTCATTTGGAATGCTTGGAAATGGAACTTCAAGTTTCAGCCACAGCAGGCTCTATACAGTTCTGGGAATAGGAGTATTGATCAAAAACGACTATCTGATGTTTAGCACTTTTCAACTTTCAATGTCATTCTATCCTTACATTCCTGGCGATGGGTACAATATCTTTAAAACAAATTCCTTTGAAACGAGTGATTATGGATTTAGAGATTTTGAGATTTCTAAACCAGGCATCGTAGTTTACAGATGATATAAAGTTGCTATAAAAAGAGCTGATAAGGAGTTGAAATTCATTTTTGCCCTGATTATATGTGTGAAACATGTAACATGTTGTCAGAATCATGCAACGCTTTTCATTTCAATAGGGGCCACCTTTGTATTATGAAAATATTTTTCATGCCTGTCCCGACAAATTCGGGAAACTAATATCCAAAACAATGAATAATACAGAATTAAAAGGAAACTGGAATGAACAAAAAGGAAAACTCAAACAAAAATTTGCCATTCTAACCGACAATGACCTTATGTTTACTGAAGGTAAAAAAGACGAAATGTTTGGAAGGCTTCAAAAAAAGCTCGGGAAAACAAAAGAAGAGCTGCACAATATTATCTCTGGTCTTTAAAAACCATTGGTATATGCATCGTTCATTGAGCATTTGTTGAACGATGCGTTTTAAACCTAAGTTCAATTTAACACACTTATCAAATGAAAAATAAAATGTATTATGCTTTTTTTGTTGCAATATTGATAGCCGGTATTTTTGCTTCATGTGACTCTAAAGCTAAAAAAGTTGAAAATGCACAGGAAAATTTGCAAGACTCAAAAGAAGAGTTAAAAGAAGCTCAACGTGAACTGAATGAGGAGTATCCCTTATTCAGAATAGAAGCAGATAAATTAATAGCTGCAAACGGCAGTCCGTCCAAAAACCTCTTATATTTCCCATTTAAGTGCGTTATTATCCCGATAAAATTAGCAAATACTTCCATTGTAAGCAGCGCATTTTTT
>PHDU01000017.1 GCA_002842755.1 Bacteroidetes bacterium HGW-Bacteroidetes-1
CACCTGACTGATGTGTCTGCCTGAAATTTTATCGCCATATTCCCCTTGGTCGGAATTAAGAAGAATATAAGCTGTTCGATACTGCTGAGATGTATGAGAGCCTTTGTTTACTATTGACATAAGTTCCTCATATTCTTCTTTTGTTAAAGTGACTTTGTATTTTGTCATGGCTTTTTTTGCCAGCAAATATACATAATTTATACGTCAATATCAAGTTGACATGACACTAGTTTTAAACTGTACTATTTTTGGGGGAGCTTACAACACAACACGAGTAGCAAGTGATATTAAATTGTGAAATGTATGGTCTATTTGAACCAAACATCCCTTTGTTTGATAAATGAGTCAAAAGATTATAAAATCGTTCGAAAAAATTAGTCAATGTGAATTTATCATGCTATCAAAAAGAAGCAAAAAATCTAAGTTAAAGTATAAAATGAATTGAGAAAAAACAAAAAAGAGCTCTTCAATTATTTTGTCAGAAGTTCGAGCATTCTTTTTCCGATATCAGCGGGTGAATTCACAACATGAACGCCACATTCAATCAGAATTTCTTTTTTTGCTTCAGCAGTGTCAGCCGTACCGCCAATGATCGCACCTGCATGACCCATCGTTCTGCCTTTTGGCGCAGTAGCACCTGCTATAAATCCAACAACAGGCTTGGTGCCATGTTCTTTGATCCAGTAAGCTGCATCTGCTTCCATGCTACCACCAATTTCACCTATCATAACAATGCCTTCGGTTTCAGGGTCATTCATCAGCAATTCAACTGCTTCACGTGTAGTTGTTCCAATGATTGGATCTCCGCCAATACCAATGGCCGTAGTTTGTCCCAATCCGGCTTTTGTCAACTGATCAACAGCTTCGTAGGTTAGGGTTCCTGAACGGGAAACGATACCTACTCTGCCCTTGCTGTGGATAAAGCCAGGCATGATACCAACTTTTGCTTCACCTGGTGTGATTACACCCGGACAGTTAGGACCAATCAGACGGCATGGAAATGCTTTCAGATATTCTTTTACTTTGACCATATCAGAAGTAGGAATACCTTCCGTGATACAAACGACCACTTTAATGCCCGCTTCTGCTGCTTCCATAATGGCATCAGCTGCAAATGCAGGAGGAACAAAAATTACACTAACATTTGCTCCGGCTTGATCCACTGCATCAAAGACTGTGTTGAAAACAGGTTTTCCAAGATGCTCCTGACCCCCTTTTCCCGGCGTAACACCACCAACAACATTGGTTCCATATTCGATCATCTGACCTGCATGGAATGTTCCTTCACTGCCTGTGAAACCCTGAACAATAACCCTTGAATCTTTATTTACAAGAACACTCATAAAATGATTATTTTGTTAAAACGCAAAATTAAGACCTTTTGTTGATTAAAAGATGTCAATTTTTAAAAAATCAGAAAATACATAACAACCGTCTAATTCTGACCGAAAACCTTTACACCAGATGAATAAACTACCAAAGGTTTGCATTCTAAAACATCTTGCTCAGATACTTCCATAATATCTCTGTTGAATATGACAAAGTCTGCAAGTTTACCTTTTTCGATGCTACCTTTCAGATTCTCTTCAAAGGAACCCTTTGCTGCCCAGATCGTCATCGATCGAAGCGCTTCTTCACGGGTAAGTGCATTCTCCATTTGAAAGCCATTTTCCGGAAAACCTTCAAGGTTTTTTCTAAAAACTGCTGAAAAAAACGTTCCGACAGGATTAATCCCCTCGATAGGAAAGTCGGTGCCATTTACGATCCAGCCGTTTTGTTCGAGTAGTTGTTTTTGTGCATAAGCGCCTTTTAATCGTTCTGAACCCAACCTGTCTCCGGCCCAGCCCATGTCCGAAGTTGCATGGGTGCTTTGGATTGAAGGAATAATATTGTATTGCCCGTAAAGGTCAAAATCTTCCGAGTGAACGACCTGAGAATGTTCTACTCGCCAACGACGGTCGTTTTTATCATTAAGAAAGCTTGCATACAGATCAAGTACAAAGCGTACTGCGGAGTCACCAATTGCATGCATATTCACCTGAAATCCTGCATTATAGGCCTGCCTTGCAACCTCTTCATAAAAGCTGGAATCATGTAAAATCAGACCCGTTTTAGAAGGTTCATCCGTATAAGGCTGGAGTAATTTAGCACCTCTTGAACCAAGGGCACCGTCAGCATACATCTTAACAGCATTGACCGTTAGTAAATCTGTAACCTGAGGCCCACGAGGCAAATAATATTCCATTGTTTCTTTATCCGGATCAATCCATGCATTGATTCTTATCTTCAATTTTCCCTCATTCTGAAGTTTTCTAATCAACTCAATGGTTTGATAAGGTAAGCCGGCATCTGTAACACTTGTAAGACCAACAGCAAAGCAATTTTGCTGAGCTTCCAACAAAGCAATTTCCTTTTCAGCATCCGTAAGTTTTGACACCAGATTTTTTACTGCCTGATCGGCATTATCAATCAATATTCCACTTGGGTTACCACTTTCATTAAGCACAACTTCCCCTCCCGGAACGACAGTATTTTTATTAATACCTGCTGCCTCAAGTGCAGCTTTGCTGGCCAACGACGCGTGACCATCAATTCTGATCAATAAAATTTTCTTATCCGAAAAGAGATTCTCTAATGCTTCGTTATCTGGAAATCTCTGTCCTTCCCAGTCATTTTGATCCCATCCTCTCCCTAAAATCCATTCAGAAGGATGGGCAGAATAATGCGCTTTCAACCGTTCAAGAACTTCATCAAATGAATGTGTTCCTTTTAAATCCGCATATCGATAAAGGTTTTCTCCGTAGCCATAGAAATGACTGTGTCCATCTATCAATCCCGGATAAACCGGATGGTTTCCAGCATCATACACTACATCCGACTTATAGGCTGACATGATATATTCCGTTTCACCCATTGCAATAAATCTTCCATCTTTAACTGCAAAAGCTTCCATCATCTGAAAACTATCATTAACGGTATAAACCTTTCCATTTATGAGAATAAAATCAACTTTTTCTTTCATAGGTATGCAAGCTTGAAGCGTTATTATGGCTATCATCAACAAAACGATGCCTTTATCATTTAATTTTTTGGATATCATACAATAATGTTTCAATGGATTTGTATTTTAATTTGCTTTGATTGTGTTCAACAGTAAAAACATCCTCTGCAAAAGTGATAATAAATTCTGCACGAATTTCCTCTGACAGCTGAAAACCTTTTCTGAGCAAAGCATTTTTAAGCCATTTTGCGTGAAGACTATGACCTTCTACATGTACCAATTTTCCAATAACAGAGGTCATTTTGAACTGACCTAATGCAGCATCGAAATGAAGATCATCTTTGTCCAGATATTCATTTAATGTACCGTCAAGTACCAATTGCTCCGGAACACCTTCAACAAGTGGTTTGCCGTGTGAAATCATCCACATTTTATCAGCAGATCGTAAAACAAGATCAAGGTCATGAGACGAAAAGAGTACTGTTTTATTCCGCGTATTTACCAGTCTATGAAGCAACTGCATAAGTTCTATTTTACTGGGATAGTCAAGAAATGCTGCTGGTTCATCCAAAATAATAAGCGGTGTATCCTGCGCAAGTGCTTTTGCAATCATCACTTTTTGCCTCTCACCATCACTCAAACTTACAAGCGTCCGGCCTTTTAAATGATCAATCCCACAAAGCTGAATGCTTTGCTCTATAATTTCTGTATCATTTTTGGTCAACCGTGCCCAGAAATCAAGGTAAGGATATCTTCCTGTAGCAACTACATCTTCTAATTTAAGAAACAAGTCATCAGGATGATCCGTCAAAACAATACTCAGCATTAGGGCCCGCTCATGCAATGAATAATTTTGAAGCTTTTTTCCCATAAACAAAATCTCTCCCCTTACAGGTAACAAAAGCGCACTCATGGTTCTCAAAAGTGTTGATTTCCCTGTACCATTGGGTCCAACGATAGCAACAAATTCTCCTTCATTCAATTGAAGAGAAATCGGCGGTAGAAGGACCTTCGGCAGACCACCTGAACCGCGATACCCAATCTCAATATCCCTGAGCTCTATGAATGGTTGTTTCATGAAGTTCCAGTATAAAGGTGCTGTCTTTTGAGTATAACCCAAACTACAATAGGAGCACCAATGAGTGAAGTAACAGAATTGATCGGTAAGTTTCCGTCAAAACCAGGCAAGCGTGCGATAAGATTACAAAAAAGCGCCAATGAGGCTCCTGTAACGATGGAAGCAGGAATTAAAATTTTATGATCGCTGCTTCGAAAAATGTTGCGTGCTAAATGTGGGACTGCAAGCCCCAAAAAAGCGATTGGTCCAGAGAAAGCTGTAATAACAGCGGTTAGAAAACCTGATACAACCAACAAAACAACTTGGTTCATTTTGACATTTAATCCCAGATTCTGTGCATACTTCTCCCCCAAAAGCAAAAGGTTCAAAGGCTTCATAAGAACTAATGACACGATCAGTCCTACAGATACATAAGCAACAAAATAGGGAACCTGGGATCGGCTGACATTTGAAAAACTACCCAAACCCCAGATTACAAATGCATGGACATCTTCTTTATGGCTGAAATATTTAATAACCCCAACAAGAGCTCCCGCAACATAAGCGATCATAATTCCTGCTATCAGCAAGGTAACCATATTGTTAAGTCGTTTGCTTAGCAGCGTAATAAAAAAAAGCACGGTCATTGATCCCGTAAATGCCGCTAAAACAATCCCGATATGGCTCATCCATCCGAGTGTGGAAAAAGCATGACCTGAAACAGCTCCTGTTGACAATAACAATAAAGCTACGCCCAGACTTGCTCCTGAGCTGATACCAAGAATCGAAGGGTCGGCGAGCGGATTTCGAAAAAGTGTTTGCATCAATAACCCTGCAATGGCAAGACCTGCACCTGAAAAAGCAGCTGTTAAGGCCTGAGGGTAGCGAACCTGCTCCACGATTATAACTTTTGCCGATGAGACAGCGCTACTTTTTCCGGCTATAATAGAAAAAACTTCACTAAAATCAATGGATACTGAGCCCCAGAATAAATTGAGTAGAAAAAGTAAAAATAATATCATGACCGATATGACCATCAAAACCAGAAATTTCCAACTACTCGAATTTATTAACATTATTTCAGAATTTGATGATAAACAGCTGTGTGCTCCGGCAAAAGTTCAGGGTGAAAGATAGCTATAAAATCAGCAAGAACTTTTTGAGGTTCTAAAGACCCTTGTTCAAAATAAGCAGATTTCCCGGTGTTGCAGTATATAATTTTTTTGTTTTGAAATGCATCAAAACTTTTATAAAGTTCATTCTCAGCCAAAAGAAGCTCATATGTATATTTTTGATCCGTGGCTTGGGCTATCCTCCAGAAATCGGCATGCTTAGCTCGATTAAAAATGGTTTCAATATCCAATGGAAAACTGGCGGTTGAACCGTTCTCGGAAAAAATGTATTCAGCCCCTGCATCTTTGAATATGACAGCCATATAACTATTTCCACCCGGGATATACCACTGACCGGCAAAAATTTTGTCTGCAAAAATCGTTGGCTTTTTTTTAGTGCCGGCAGCTAATTTCTTTAAATTATTATAGGCACTGGCAATAGAATCAAATAGCTGATTTGCTTCTTTTTCCTTATGAACCAACAATCCTAATACCTTAATCCACTCAGTTCGACCTAAAGGTACTGTTTCAAAATAATCGGGCCAGGCAAGCAAGGAAATATTCGTTTGTTTTAAACCCGGAGCAACTCCAACAGGATCTGGCGAATACATAATCAAATCAGGTTCAATGGCTACAAGTTGCTCTACTTTATAAACACCATCAGAAGCAACATCGGTTGTTTTGCCTTCGAGAATAAAATCGAGCATTTCTTTGTTTTGAATGTAACGCGATTCAGAAACGCCTTTAATTATATTTCCCATTCCAAGTTTTAGCAATGGGCTCCACTGTGTTGCGGAAAGTGCAGCCACCTTTTTCACAGGAGTAAATATTACATCAGAATTTCTTAGACTGTCAGGTAATGGAAGTGTGTCAGGCCAAAGAATGTAGCTGTTCAGGAGTTGGTTTTCATTCCAGGGACTGAAAATTGAAAGCGTTGCTAAACCATCCTTTTCTGATACAATAAATCCCTTTGCAAATTCAGGCTGGAGCACAATATTTAAAGGTATTTCTGCTACTTCCTGATGGTCAACTGCTGACCGACATTGCCACATGAGTAGAGCACTAAAAATAAATAAAAAGGAAAGGGTGAAACGGAAAATATTCTTCATATTTTGAATGACCATCAGCAATACAAATTTTTCATCGCAGGTTTATAATTGGTTGTTTTTATTCCTCTATCCCAAACTCATCTCTTTCCAGCAAAAGTATTGAGTTTTGTGAAACGATAAAATAGCGTCGGTTGTTATACATAATTTCTATTGCACCTTTCTGCAAAAAAATGGCAAGATCGCCAACCCTGGCTTGAAGAGGCATGTAACGCGCCTGATCAGCGTTTTGCTTTTTCCAGGGTTCAATGTCTTCATCAGGAAGAAATGGGATTGGGTACCCTGGCCCTACTTTTACAACATAACCACTTTGAATAGATTCTTTCTCAGTATATCCCGGCGGCAAAAACAATCCGCCTCGCGTTTTATCAGGATTTGACTTAGGCTTGACCAGAACTCTGTCGCCAACAACTATTAGTTTTTCAAGCTTTTCATTCGTATCCATTGTATTGTGATTAGAATTCAAAAAAGTACAGTGCTTCAAAAATACAAAAAGCAAAGGATTCAACTTCATCAGCTCGAAATTATTCGGTATTTTTGTGGCCTGAACCAGCATCTATACATGCAAAAAAACACGTGAATGCTATGAAGTTTGTAATGTTTCGCACAAGTAAACCTAAACAATACAATTATAAACCGCGCTATTATGATCCGGCTAAAGAAGCGCTGGAACGTAAAAAGGCTATTTTGGGACTTGAAACAAAACTCAGTGAACAGGAAGAATTACGAAACCGTATGTCGGCTCGGTGGCGACAGAAAAACCCAGTTGAGTTTGGCGAAAAATACAAACGAATGAGCTTTATTGTATATGGCTCAATTATTCTTTTTGGGATTTATGTGATATTCTTTACAGAATTGATTGACAACATGATACGTGCATTTGGAATTATTAAGTAATCGTCAAAAGATTAGCGGGATTCATGAGCGATATCATCAAATTACTTCCTGATTCAGTAGCCAATCAAATAGCAGCAGGTGAAGTTATTCAAAGGCCGGCTTCAGCTGTGAAAGAACTCTTGGAGAACGCTATTGATGCTGGTGCAACAAAAATCGATTTGGTTCTAAAAGATGCTGGAAAGACACTTATTCAAGTGACTGATAATGGATGCGGAATGTCAGAAACAGATGCGCGCATGAGTTTTGAACGGCATGCTACATCAAAAATAAGCAAGGCAGAAGATCTTTTTGCTATCCGAACGATGGGGTTCAGAGGCGAAGCTATGGCCAGTATTGCAGCTATTGCCCAGGTAGAAATGAAAACTCGCAGACACGAAGATGAATATGGGACCTTTGTTAAAGTTGAAGGATCGACAGTAAAAAAACATGAAGTTTGCTCTTGTCAGGCGGGTACAAGTATTGCCATAAAAAATCTGTTTTTTAATGTTCCTGCAAGAAGAAACTTTCTTAAAACACCTCCAGCTGAAATGCGTCATATTCTGGAAGAATTTCACAGGGTGTGCCTTATTAATCCTGAAATTAGCTTTACACTTGTTCACAACGAAAAAGAATTATTTCATCTTTACGCTTCAGGTCTCAAACAAAGAATTGTAGCCCTTTTTGGTAATATCTACAATGAAAGACTTTTACCTGTTGCACAAGTGACTGAAAATATGTCAGTTGAAGGTTTTATTGGTAAGGCAGAATTTGCACGTAAGACGAGAGGCGAGCAATATTTTTTCGTAAACAAACGATTTATAAAACATCACTACCTGCATCATGCGGTTGAAAATGCTTTCCATGAATTGCTTCCACGTGATAGTTTCCCCACTTATTTTCTACACATTACTGTTGACACTGCAGAAATTGATATCAACATCCACCCTACTAAAACAGAGGTAAATTTTCAGGATACTAAACTTGTGTATGCCATCATTCATGCCGCTGTAAAAAAATCTTTAGGGCAACACAACCTAAGCCCTCAGTTAGACTTCACTTCTTCAACAGATCATGGTATCGATTTTGGAGAAATAAGCCGTGCTAACAGGCCTATAAATGCTCCACATATTACTACAAATCCTGATTACAACCCGTTTAGCAATCCTGACCCGGGAATTCAAAAAAGTTTTCAGCACCAAGCTAAAGTTACTCAAACAGATAACTGGCGGATCTTCTATGAGGATGCTGAAAGAACTCCTACCCAGATTGAAGTTACAAAAACTAAAAAAGAATGGCCTGATCAGCCACTGAATCAGTCAAAGTTTTTTCAGGCACATGGTACGCACATTCTCACATCCGTAAAATCGGGGTTAATGATCATTGACCAGCATTTAGCGCATTGGCGGATACTTTTTGAAAAATATCTCTTACAGTTGGAGAACAGAAGCCTTGGTTCGCAGCAGGAATTATTTCCTCAGACGATACAATTTAATGCTTCAGATGCAGATTTGCTCATTGAATTGATGGATGAACTGCAATTGCTGGGTTTTAACATCGAACCCATGAGCACACGCACTTTCGTTGTGAATGGATCGCCGGAAGGTTTTGGTGAAAAAGATGCAGGCCAAATGATTGAACGTGTCTTAGAACATTACAAAAAAAATAGTCTTGATCTTCATTTGGACAAAAGACATAATTTAGCGCGCTCAATGTCGTTGAACATGGCCATCCGGTATGGACAGCTTTTATCAGAGACAGAAATGAGCGCACTTATTGACCAACTGTTTGCTTGTCAGATTGCAGAGGTTGCACCTGACGGAAGAAAAATACTTAACGTATTAACAATGAATGATTTAACTTCTTTTTTAAACAGATAACAAATAGTAAATTTCCCTTAGAATAAGAAACATAAATATGTCGCAATTTCAACCTACCGGATTTCGGGTACTACCACCTGTGGTTAAAAACCTTTTGATCATTAATGGATTATTTTTTTTAGCAACCATAACGCTGGAAACATCCTTCAGAATCGATTTGACCCGCATACTTGGACTTCATTTTATTGGCGCCTCTGATTTCAAACCATTCCAGTTCGTGACCTATATGTTTATGCATGGGGGTTTTGCACACATTTTGTTTAATATGTTTGCCTTATGGATGTTTGGAAACAGCCTTGAAAATTTCTGGGGGCCAAAAAGGTTTTTCATTTATTACATGGTCACCGGCATTGGGGCAGGAATTATCTACACCATTTGGATATATTTTCAGATGTTACCTGCGCTGAGTGATATCAATTTGTTTATTGCCACCAGAGATTTTGATGTGCTAAACCAGTTTATTTCATCCCACACATTTTTACTCAACCAGTTTTCCGGTGAAATCTGGTTTGATTTTCAGGCATTTCAAAAGAATTTTCAGATACTTACTGCTAATCCTGCCAATGCAGAAGCTATGCAGATCGTGGTTAACTTCATGATTCAATACAAAGAATTTTATCTCAATCAATCCGTAGTTGTTGGAGCTTCAGGTGCTGTTTTTGGGATTCTTCTTGCTTTCGGAATGATGTTTCCAAATACTGTAATCTATCTCTATTTTGCAATACCCATCAAAGCTAAATACTTTGTAATTATTTATGGTGCTTTTGAATTATTTGAAGGTGTAATGAACCGTCCTGGAAATAATATTGCTCATTTTGCTCATCTTGGTGGGATGCTATTTGGTTACCTGCTCATTATTTACTGGAAAAAAAAGGGTAACTTATATTGAAAAATGAATTGATATGAACCCTTACAATTCTACAAATATATTTGATTCTGCAAGAATTTTTTTCAACAGACGATCTGTACTGCCGCAGCTTATTCTTATCAATGCTGGGGTTTTTATATTAGTTTATCTAAGCAATCTGATTTTTTGGTTGTTTCAATTAAAAACTGAAAACGGACTATCTTTTCTAACCCATTGGCTGGCTGTACCTTCTTCTTTCAGTTCTTTAATCTTAAAGCCATGGACTGTAATTACTTATATGTTTCTTCATGAAGGTTTTTTTCATTTGTTTTTTAATATGCTCATTTTATATTTCGGTGGAAGTATTTTTCTCCAGTACCTTAATGAGAAACAGCTGCTTAAGACATACATCTTAGGAGGATTGAGTGGTGCAGTTTTTTACATCCTTTCGTTTAATTTTTTCCCTGTTTTCTTCGATTCAAATCCCTTTGCTATTGCATTAGGAGCCTCAGCTTCTGTATTAGCAATCATGATTGCCATTGCAACCTATGTACCTCAATATACAGTTCATCTGTTTCTGATTGGACCTATCCGGTTGAAATACCTGGCATTAATTTTCATTATTATTGATATTTTTAGCATACAGGGAGGAAATCCGGGCGGTCATATTGCTCACCTGGGTGGTGCTTTTTGGGGCTTTTTATACATTTACCTATTAAAAGGTGGTACTGACCTTTTTTCTTTTCCAGACTTCTTTATTCGAAAAAGTAAAATGAGGGCTTCATACAAAAATCAAAATTTTCGTAAGGATGATTTCGGGCGGCCCATTACCGATGATGAATACAATCAGCGGAAGAATGCAGAGCAAAAAGTGATAGACAGCATTCTTGATAAAATATCAAAAAAAGGGTACGAAAGCCTTAGCAGTAAGGAGAAGGAAATTCTATTTAAAAACAGCAACCACAAGAGATAAATAGAATAAATGAAGCGAAACAACAAGTTTTTCAAATTCTTAAGAAACGCTTTTCTAACGCTGATTCATCCCATTGGTTTTCTATTGGGAATATCTTTACTAATTGCGACAGGCGCAAAGTATTTAACCCCTGCTCAGGCTGATGCGATCGCTGTTTTTGGATTGTTCTTTCCCCTACTTTATTCGCTATCATTGCTTTCATTATTAGTCATGACGATTCTTCGAAGTAAATTTGGATATGTTCTGCTTGTTATTTTGTTATTTGCAACTCCTACTTTAACCCGTTACGTTTCTTTCAATGCAAAAGCTAAAGAGAAAGAAATAAAGCTATTGTCCTATAATGTTCACGGGTTTAACGGTTTTGATAAAACAAAAAATCATCCTGATATTCAAAACAAAATCATTGAATTTATAGCGCCTCAGCATTTTGATCTGGTTTGCTTGCAGGAATTCAGATCCTGGTCAGGTAGTATACCAAATGACGTTGCGTTTCTTGCTCAGAACATGGGACTAAAATATACCTATTTTGAAGGTTACTGGAAAAGAGGAGGAATTCAGTCGGATGGATTTTTGATTCTTAGTAATTTTCCCTTCTTAAATAAAGGCGTCATTTTATCAGAGACTAGAAGAAATATTGGTGTTTATGCTGATATTTTGATTGCAACGGATGTAATAGTGAGAGTGGCAAATATTCATCTGGTTTCTTTCAGTTTAGTGCAGGGAGAAATCAATCTTTTTAGCGAAGGAGCTATGTTGGAGATGGAAACCATAAAATTGCATGGCAAAAACATATTTGGAAAATTACGTAACTCATTCAAAGTCAGGGCTACTGAAATAACAGATTTGAAGAAGTTCCTTTCTTCTGATGATATTCCAATGCTGATATGTGGAGATTTTAATGATACCCCGGCTTCCTATATTTTTGAACAAATGAACAAGATGTCCTATATCGACTCGCATCTTTCGGCCGGTAATGGGTTTGGAGCTACTTATGCCGGCAAGATTCCCTGGCTTAGAATTGATTATATTTTTCACTCGGATGATATATATCCCGGAAAATCAAAAGTGTACAAAATTCCTTATTCTGATCATTTTCCTGTATCTTTAAGTTTTAGTGTAAAACCATAGTTAACAAAGCATACTTAATGTATTTTTGTGCAATCAAAAATATAATATGGCTTTTAAACTTGAGTCCTCATTTAAACCTACCGGAGATCAGCCAGATGCAATACGACAACTCGTTGAAGGACTTCAGCGAGGAGATAAAGCACAGACCCTGATTGGTGTGACAGGCTCAGGAAAAACTTATACAATAGCCAATGTTCTGGCTCAGTTAAATCGTCCGGCTTTGGTGCTCAGCCATAATAAAACACTTGCCGCACAGCTTTATGGTGAATTCAAACAGTTCTTTCCCGAAAATTCGGTTGAGTATTTTGTTTCCTATTACGACTATTACCAACCTGAAGCATTTATACCTGTTACAAATACTTATATTGAAAAAGATCTTTCAATCAATGAAGAAATCGAAAAACTAAGGCTTAGCGCAACTTCATCATTGCTTTCAGGAAGACGTGACATCATCGTAGTGTCTTCCGTGTCATGCATTTATGGCATTGGAAATCCTGATGACTTTACCAACAATATGATTTTCCTGAAAGAAGGACAGGTGATAAGCCGTAACTATTTATTACAACTGCTTGTTAATAGCCTTTATAGCAGAACCATTATTGAGCCTGGCCGTGGGCAGTTCAGGCTAAAAGGAGATTCGTTGGATATCTTTCCGGCATATCTGGATATCGGTTTCAGAATCTTGTTTTGGGGTGATGAAATCGAAAGTATGGAGAGCTTTGATCCTTTGAACGGCAAAAGCATTGAGCAACTTGAACAACTGACAATTTATCCGGCAAATATCTTCGTTACTTCTCCTGATCGAATGAAAAGTGCTGTAATTAATATTCAGCAAGATATGTTTAAGCAAGTGGCCTATTTCAGAGAAACCGGAAAACATGAAGAAGCTAAACGACTTGAGGACAGAGTAACCTATGATATTGAAATGATGCGCGAGTTAGGTTATTGCAGTGGGATTGAAAATTATTCACTTTATTTTGATGGAAGACAACCCGGGTCAAGGCCATTCTGTTTGCTTGATTATTTTCCTGAAGATTATCTTACTATCATCGATGAAAGTCATGTGACCATGCCACAATTAAGGGCAATGTATGGTGGTGACCGTTCAAGAAAACAGACTTTGGTCGAATACGGATTCAGGCTACCGGCTGCTTTGGACAACAGACCACTCAAATTTGATGAATTTGAAAAGATAAGCGGTCAAACCATTTATGTAAGTGCAACTCCTGCTGATTATGAGTTACAACAATCTGATGGTGTTGTTGTTGAACAACTGATCAGGCCTACAGGGTTATTAGATCCTATCATTGAAGTGCGTCCCAGTCTTAACCAGATTGACGATTTGCTGGAAGAGGTTTCATTAACGATTGCAACAAACCAAAGAGTGCTGGTTACAACACTTACCAAAAGAATGGCTGAGGAGTTGACCAAATATTTTAGCAGGTTGGATATAAAATGCCGTTACATTCATTCTGATGTTGACACTTTAGAGCGTGTAGAAATTATGAGAGGCTTGAGAACAGGTGTATTTGATGTACTTGTTGGCGTAAATCTTTTAAGAGAAGGCCTTGACCTTCCGGAGGTCAGCCTCGTTGCTATTCTGGATGCAGATAAAGAAGGTTTCCTTAGATCAGAGCGATCGCTGACCCAAACTGCAGGTCGTGCTGCCAGAAATGTAAACAGCAAAGTTATTATGTATGCCGATGTAATTACAGGTTCAATGCAACGCACTATCGATGAAACCAATCGTAGAAGGATAAAGCAATTAGCCTATAACGAATTGCACGGCATTATACCTCGCTCAATTATTAAATCGATGCCTTCTGTGCTCGGTCAGAGTGCTTTAATTGATGTTGCCGCCGACGGAACCAAAGCTTACCCCGCTGAAAAAACTACTTTCCTTGCTGCAGATCCGGTCGTAGCGTTTATGTCGAAAGAAGCGCTTCAAAAAGCTGTTCAAAAAAATAAAAAATCAATGCAGGAAGCTGTTAAAGAACTTAATTTTATTGAAGCTGCACGACTGCGTGACGAAATAACATTTTTTGAACAACGTATATTTGAAAAAAAGAATGAAGAAAAATGACACAAAGGAATGTCATGAAAAATATTTTCTGAAACAAATCTTTGTTTTGAATTTTTACTAAAAAAATAAAACATACATTAAGTTATTAAATCGCATATAAAGATAACCATGTTTTTTTACGTAATTCGTCAATTATTTACTTAAATTTGCTGCTTAATAGAAGCAAAACTGAAAATATTAGGGCTTGTAAACTTTCTTGCAGCTAGTTAAAGAGCTATAAATTATTATATTAATGATAACAATTTCATGAAAAAGAAAATTTTAGTAATTGATGATGAATTGAGTATCCGGATGTTATTGGAAAATTTCTTAAGTAAATCTTACGAAGTTTTGACACGAAACGACGGAATGGAAGGAATTAGGTTTTTAGAAGAAGGGAACATGCCTGATCTTATCGTTGCTGATATTCAAATGCCAAATATGGATGGTTACGATTTTATAAAAAACATAAGAGCAAGTGGTTTTTTTCGTGACATTCCTTTGGTCATGCTTTCAGGGATAGAAAGCAGTCAGGAAAAAGTAAAATGCCTTAAACTTGGTGCTAACGACTATATGGTGAAACCTTTTAACCCGGAAGAACTTGCCATTCGCATTGAGTTATTACTTGCAAGAAAGTAATTTATCTGTATTTAGTAATTTAACTGAAAATGGAAAAAGATTCTTTTGTACCATATCAAGTTTTGTATATAGGAGGAAATTTTTCTATCATCGAGTCCTTTCAGAAAGAACCCTCTTTTTTTTCATTGACTATAGTCGAAAATGGACTCAATGCAATTAATTTTTTAAAAGCTAATCCTCAATTGGATGCCATCCTGTCTGAATATCATTTGCCCGGAATGAATGCAATTGAGATTTTTAAGTTATTAAGATTGCAAAATATACATCCAAAGACTCCTTACATAATTTTAACAGATGATTCTTCAAAGAATATTAAGAACGAAGCATTTGCACTGAGAGTGAATGATTATTATGATGGAAATATTAATCCCACGAATGTTCATGTTAGAATTGGATTCTTAAAGCTTTATGCAGAATATTTTTCAGTTAACAGAGCTATTGATAAACCTCAAAGAGAATACCGTATTCCATGGAATAAAAGATTATTTGATATTGCTGTATCGTTCTTTGCTCTACTAATGCTATCGCCTGTATTTATCATTGTTATGATTGCAATACGATTAGAGTCCAAGGGAAAAGTTTACTATACTTCTAAGAGAGTTGGTACAGGGTATAGAATTTTTGATTTTTATAAACTAAGATCAATGTTTGTTGGAGCAGATGCCGCCCTTCAAAATTTAAAACATTTAAACCAATATGATAGTGAAACTGTTTCGGAAACTGTTCAGTCAGAACCATGCCCTCGTTGTGCAGCTCTTGCAAATGACGAGACATGCTCTCCTGTCCTTTTTATGGAAGGGAAAAAAATATGCGAGTATTGGTATAATGAAACTAAAAAGAAAAGAGGAAATGCTACTTTTATTAAAATTAAAGATGATCCACGTGTAACCCGCATTGGAAAATTCATACGAAATACCAGTATTGATGAATTACCACAGCTTTTGAATGTTTTAAAAGGTGATATGTCGATAGTTGGGAACAGGCCTCTACCACTATACGAAGCAGAATTGCTTACTTCAGACGATTGGAGTGAACGTTTTATGGGGCCTGCCGGTATTACTGGTCTTTGGCAGGTTGAAAAAAGAGGCAAAAAAGGAGCCATGTCTGAAGAAGAAAGAAAAGCTCTTGACAATCAGTATGCCAAAACATATTCTTTTTGGGGTGATATTAAACTTATTTTAAGAACAATACCAGCTCTTTTTCAAAAAGAAAATGTATAGCTCTTCTGGTTTTAAAACATTGTTGATAAATATGTTTAAAAAATAATAGAACTTTTTTTGTTAATGTTAAAATGTCCTTAATTTAGTAATCTAAAAGCAACCTCTTTATTTGATTGTAATTATCCGGAAAAGCACCCATATGATTAAAAAGCATTTTTTACGAATACTAATTTTACTTCCGGTACTTTTATTTGGAAATCAGGTGATTGGGCAAATCCTTTCAACTGATGATTCAAAGTTATTTAATCCCTTAACGGATGATATTACAAAGCGACTGCCCAATATTCGCGTATTAATTGATTCAGCTGTTGTCAACTCTCCCTCTGTCCGATACGAAGAATTGAAAGCTGATTATTATTATTACGAACAATTGACTGTTGAAAGAGCATGGACAGAGCATTTCAGCTTCAATCTAGATTTAAACTGGGGCTTTTGGAAGTTTATTGATAATCAAAGATCACAATCAACGGATTTTTGGATTGATTTAGATTCTAGGCGTACTAACTACGCTGTTGGATTTTATATTCGATTTCCTTTGGCAACACTAATCGACAGAAAGAACCGTATTGCAAAACAGAAAAAATGGCAGGAATTGTCCTTTGTTCAACGTGAAATTAATCAACAATTTGTTGTAAGACAAGTAATCGAAGCATATGATATGATGATTCAATGGCAAAATTATATACGCATATATAATGATTACCAGAAATTCACAGAAATTCAAATGCATATGGCTCAGAACCAGTTTTTAAATGGTGAAATTGGAACTGCTGAATATACGCGACTAAAAGAAATTCAAACCCGAGGTGCTATTGAGTATCAGCAGGCTATTGCTGAGTTCAGTAAAAATTACAGGATTTTGGAAATACTAACCGGAATCAATTTCAACTTGATTAATGTACTAAGGTAGAACTTTTAAAATATGGATATTGCTCAATTTATACGAATAATAAGGAACAATCTTATACTTCTTTTTGCTATTCCTTTAATTCTTGCAATCGTTGTTTTTTATTTTACAAGAAATCAAGATAAGGTTTTTGAATCTGAAGCAATTATCTATACTGGTATCACCACAGGTTATTCGATTGAATCTACTGCTCAACGCCCTACCGACTTTTTCAGCACAAGTGCACAATTCGATAACCTGATCAACCTTATCAACTCTCGTCAAACAATTGTTGAAACTGCAATTATGTTGCTGGCACAGAATCTTTCATTAGAAACATACAATGCACAATACATCTCAAACGAAAACTACGATAAGCTGCAGAGTTTTATTCCAAAACATGTAAAAGATCTTGTAGTAAAAAATGGAAAAGCCGGAGTGCAGCGTGAAAAAGAAGATCAAATCAGGTTGCTTGAAAAAGAATTAAGAAATCTGGAAAAGGAAATACAACAAAGGAGTAGAGGCGAAGAAAGCAGAACAGAAAGTATTCCTTTAAATGGTACATCTGATTATGTACCTACTACCGGTCTCACAAAGGATGATAATTTTGATTCAAACAGCAACAACTACAATAACCAGAATAACGTTTCCTACAATACAATACCTCAAAATGCTTCAACACCATCAGCCAGTTTCAAACAAAGAACACATATGGTCAGATCAGGAGAAACTCTTCTGACCATTTCAAAGAAATATGGCATCAGCATAAACAGGTTAAGAGAACTGAATAATTTGGATACACAAATTCTCAGAGCAGGA
The DNA here is from genome assembly GCA_002842755.1 of Bacteroidetes bacterium HGW-Bacteroidetes-1. Taxonomy (GTDB): domain Bacteria; phylum Bacteroidota; class Bacteroidia; order Bacteroidales; family F082; genus JALNZU01. The sequence goes on from PHDU01000017.1 coordinate 17,604, forward strand.
CAACGAATTGTGCTGGAAATTGAAAACATTGTTCAACCTGCTGAAGCATTTTATGCTGAACCCGCTATCGAAAACGCCGATGAGGATTATGCCTATTATGATGATTCTGCTGAGATGGAAGAAATCATAAATGAGCCAGCAAGAGAATCGTATAGTCAGATTACAACAAGTTTACCTGACATCGCATCAATGGTTGAGAACATTGAAAAAGATCCATTAATCCCAAGGGGTATTCGCGAGGAAGACTTTAATAAAACAGTACAAAATCTGACAAACTATTATAACTCAAGTGATAGCAATTTTGTTTATGGGTTATTACACTATGGTTCTGACAAGCATTATAGCATACGATCAATAAAAACTTTACAAATTTACCGGATTAATAATAGTGATCTTGTGCGACTAATTTACCTTTCTGACGATCCTGGTATTTGTCAGCAAACATTAAAAATTATCATTCATGTCTTCATTAAGAACTATAAACTTCTGAAAGAAAACCAAACTGATTTAGTTGTTGAATATTTTAGAAGGCAGGTAGATTCGGCTGACAGAATACTAAAATATTCAGAAGATAAACTTTTGAAATTTAACAAGAAAAATAATATTATCAACTATCAGGAGCAAACAAAATATATTGCTGCACAGAAAGAAGATTTAGACCTCTTCTATCAAAATGAACAGGTTAGGATGGCACAATCCTCTGCTGCACTTCGTGAACTCGAAACCAAGCTTACAAGACGAGACAGTATTTATTTGAAAAGCGATGTGATCAATCAACGTCGTAAAGAGTATGCGGATGTTACCGAACGAATACTCATCAATGAACTTGCAGAAGATTATGATAAAAGAGTTGGGAATGAAATTTCTATTTTGCGCCATAGGGCTGATAACCTGAGAGATGAAATAAAACTTTATGTAGATCAACTATATCTCTATGGCCATTCCACGCAAGGTATTCCTGTTGCCTCTCTCTTGGGTGAGTGGCTAAAAAATGCCTTGTCATATGAAGAAGCAAAAGCCAGCTTAGTTGTACTGGCAAGAAGAAAACTTGATTTCGTAAAAACCTATCAGCGCTTTGCCCCTCTCGGCGCAATGTTGAAGCGAATTGAGAGGGAAATGACCATTGCTGAGCAAACCTACCTCGAGCTTTTGCGTAGTTTGAACCTCGCAAAAATGAGACAGCAAAATCTGCAAATGGCAACAAATATAAGAGTGGTTGATCCACCTTATTTTCCATTGCAAGCCAATGCATCCAAAGCAAAATACCTGGTAGTTGCCGCGTTGATGATTGGATTCATCATGGTTTTGTTTATCATCCTCGTCTTAGAATACTTTGACTCTTCTTTGAAAAAACCTGATAGAGTTGTAAGTGAGATTGGATTAAAGCTTGCAGGTGCCTATCCATATATTGGATCGAATGTTAGAATGAAAGATGCTGTATTTATCAGCAACAGGCTTATTGAAATGATTATTCAAAATATCAAGCGCAGCATCACGCAACAATCAATATATCCTCCTCAGAAACCGTATCTCGTACTTTTCTTTAGTACACAAGACAATGTAGGTAAAACATATCTTATTTCAAAAATCGCAAACAAATTACGCACATATGGCGATAAAGTGTTGATATTGAATTATTCAGATCAAAGAGGTGAAAATGCAGACGAAGATTACAACCTTTCCTATAACTATCCTGTAAATGAAAATTTTAGTGAGGTACGCAATCTGAAAGAATTGATTGATAGTAATATCCTGCGTCGCGATAATTACTTGTATGATTATATTTTGTTAGAAATTCCTAGTGTCATTTTCCACAGTTTCCCAATGGAACTTATTCAAAAAGTTGACGCATCCCTACTTGTTATAAAATCAAGCAACAGCTGGAATAAAGCTGATATTGGCGCACTTGAGTTAATTAAAGATTTGGCCAAAGAGCCGCCGATGGCTATACTAAATGAAGCAGAAGATTTTGCTATTGAAGAATTGATCTCGGGGATCAAGGTTCAAAAAACTGATGGTGTTTTCTATAGATTTAGAAATTTCATTACTTTACCTGGTAGAATTAGAATTCAGGTAAAAGAAAACTAATTTTCGGTGAATGTCTTATTCAAAAAACTCCTTTCAAGCAACAATTTCTTGTCGCTTGCAAACAACGGCCTTGTAGCTGTCTTTGGATTTCTTAGCTTTATTATGCTTGTTCGAATGCTTCCCCAGGAGAGCTTCGGCGAGTGGATACTCTTTATTACAGCTGGAAATTTTATTGATATGTTGCGATTTGGAATAACGCGAACTGCCATAATTCGTTTTCTTTCCGGAGCTGACATAGAAGAATCCAAACGTTTAATTGGTTCCAATAATTTTATAAATCTGCTCTCGACTATCCTTATTTCTGCACTTCTTATTCTTGTTTACAGTCTATTTAAAGATTCAATCAACGATTCTGGATTCACAATGTTTTTTGTCTGGTATCCTCTTCTGGCTTTTCTTAGTTTGCCTTTCAACAATGCACAATCCATTTTGCAAGCAGAAATGAAATTTGATAAAATGCTGTGGCTAAGAACAATCAACGTTGGATCATTCATGATTTTTCTTTCCCTCAACCTTTTTATGTCCTATTCTATCAATATTATCCTTTATGCCTATTTGTTTACTAATCTCCTTAGTTCAATTATTGCCAGCATATTTAATTGGGACGGTTTTCGATATTCGCTTATGGCAACGAGGGTTACCAATCGACTAATTTTAAATTTTGGAAAATATACCACCGGAACATTGATCGGAAGTAATTTATTGAAGAGCTCAGATACTTTTATTCTTGGTTTAAGTCCTTTTGTCGGAACAGTTGGTGTTGCGCTTTATGCCATACCATTAAAACTAACCGAAATTATCGAAATACCGTTGCGTAGTTTTACTGCTACAGCATTTCCAAAAATGTCAAAGGCGAGTATTGACAAAGATTTAACGAAAGTAAAAGAGATTTTTTACCAGAATGCTGGTGGAATGACGTTTCTAATGATACCCGTAATGTTATTTTCGTTCGTGTTTGCTGAGCCTATCGTATATATTTTAGGCGGAAGTGATTACGTCATAACAGCCAATATTTTCAGAATATTTTGTATTTATGGGCTTCTTCTCCCTATAGACAGATTCATTGGTGTCGGACTTGATAGCATAAACAAACCCAAACAAAACTTTTTCAAAGTGATATTTATGGCAAGCTCGAACATCATTGGTGATTTGATAGTTGTTTTTGGACTGTCAGTCCTTTTTAAAGGTACTTCATGGATCGTTTTACTATTCAATGGCTTTTCACCTGATGACGCCTACAGAATAGCTCATGGCTTTTCCATTATAAAAACACTTGAGATGGTCGCAGTTGTAACCATCATTTTTACCATCGTTGGCATTGCGGTAGGATATTATTACCTCGATAAAGACTTAAAGTTAAACAAAAAAGATATATTTGTACAGGGATTTGCAAATATCTATGGTATGATCAAATCACGAAGAAAAACACTTTGAAATAGGAAACGTATTTATGTTTTCATCGCTGAAGGAAAAAACAGGCTCGGAGAAATTGCAACATCCGGTAATGATACTGGTATTGGTTGCTGCTGCTGTCCTTCTAGGGCTTATTATTGCAAAAGGAGGATTTATCGTTGCAATTGCGTTGCTCGGATTGTTTCCTGTTATCATTTATTTTAATCGTTTTTTAAACGATCCTCGTGTTGGTATATATACTGTCATAATTCTTGGTTTCATTGCAATCGGGTTAACGCGCTATATCAGGAATGTGCCTTTTGGTTTAACGGTAGACGGTTTTTTGGTTTTGACCTACGTTGCAGTTTTTTTCAGGTATTTCTATGAAAAAGTTAAATGGTCGCAAATAAACCGGGATCTGGTTTTTTTAGGGTTGATATGGTTTGGTTTTAGTGTATTGCAACTTTTTAATCCTGAAGCATTAAGCCGTACCGCGTGGTTTTATGCTATGCGTGGGCTTTCGTTGTATATGCTTCTCCTGATTCCTTTAGCTTTATTGACATTTAACAGATTAAGGTATCTTTATATTTTTCTTTACATTTGGGGGATATTTTCAATTCTGGGAACACTAAAGGGATTACAGCAACTCTACATCGGTCCTGACTCTGCTGAACAATTCTGGCTTGACACCGTTGGTGCTGTCACGCATATTCTATTCGGAGAACTGCGCGTATTCTCGTTTTTCAGTGATGCAGGTCAATTTGGTGCTGCACAGGGAGCTGCAGGTGTGGTTGGGCTTCTTACAGCATTCTCCATCAAAGGTTCACATAATAAAATATTTTTTCTGATTATGGGTATTTCTGGCCTTTGGGGAATGATGATATCAGGAACCAGAGGTGCGATGATTGTTCCAATGATAGGTGGAATTACTTTTATACTTTTACGAAAGAATTTTCGCGCATTAATTATTGGGGGAGTATTGCTTTCTTTGATTTATGCATTTTTTGCCTACACCTACATTGGTGAGGGTAATGCTCAGGTACGGCGAATGCGTACCGCCTTTAGACCAACCGAAGATGAATCATATATAGTTCGCCTTGAGAATCGTAGAATTTTGGGTGGTTATCTTGCCTCTAAACCTTTTGGAGGTGGTATTGGAAGTGCCGGAGACTGGGGTAAACGTTTTTCTCCCAATGGATTTCTTTCTCAAATAGCTACTGATAGTTGGTATGTTCAGATTTGGGCAGAACAGGGCATTGTTGGGCTTATTATTCACTTATTCATTTTAAGTTATATCTTAATCAAGGGATCATACATCATCATGTTCAGGCTAAAGGAACCAGAATTACGAAGCATTGTTGGTGCCCTCATGGCTGGTTTTACAGGAATCATGGGGGCAAGTTACGGAAATGGAGTCTTAGGTCAGATGCCAACAGGTATTCTAATCTATGTAAGCTGGTCACTCATTTTTATGAGTCAACAACTCGATCGGGAATATACTTATCTGGTTAGTAAAGGATTAGATCCCTGGTCTATCAAAAATAAGACTTGAGATAACTTAATCCATATTGTGAAAGTTGAATAGAATATGTTGTTATGGGAAAAAATTTGGAATCAAAGCATTTACCTTTAGTTTCAATCATTACGGTAAACTATAATCAGTCAGCAGTAACCCTTGAATTCCTTGCCTCGCTCAGGCAAACTACTTATCCTAATATTGAGGTTTTTGTTGTTGATAATGGCTCTCCAAAAGATAATCCTGATATTATCGCTGAGAAATTCCCGGACATCACGCTCATAAAAACCGGGAAAAATTTAGGCTTTGCTGGTGGAAATAATGTTGCAGTTGAAAAATCAAAAGGGAAATACCTGCTTTTTATTAACAATGACACAGAAGTTGACCCTGGTTTTCTTGAACCACTGGTTGAATTGCTTGAGCAACATGCTGAAATTGGGATGGTTAGTCCAAAAATTCACTTCTTCCATACACCAAATACTTTTCAATACGCTGGATTTACACCACTTAGCAAAATTACCGTAAGAAATGAAGCAATTGGCTTTGGTGAAACTGACAAAGGTCAATACGATGTATGTCACGAAACAGGTTCAATTTTTGGCGCTGCAATGCTTGTGCCCCGAAAGGTAATCGAAGAAGTTGGCATGATGACAGAGGTCTTCTTTCTTTATTATGAAGAACATGATTGGGCTGAACGCATCAAAAAAGCAGGGTATAAAATTTATTATAATGGCTTTTCTAAGGTTCGTCACAAAGAATCAATTTCAACCGTGAAGGACAGTCCTTTTCAAATCTATTATCTTCATCGTGGACGTGTACTTTTTGCACGCAGAAATGCAAAAGGCTTTCAGGTCGTTTTAAGCATGCTATACTTATATGGCATTGTAATGTCAAAAATGATCTTTTCATTTCTCATAAAAAAACGTCCGGATTTAATCCGGGCATATCTAAAAGCGATGTGGTGGAATGTTTCCCATCAAAAAGGAATTCGTGATGCACCCAAACCAAAACAAAAAATCTTATGATTGCCTTATCATTATTCTTAAAAGCGGTAGAGTTGTTGTTATTCATATATCTTGCGATGGCAACGATATATATTGCTATTTTCGGTTTTGCCTCTGTTTTCTCAAGAAAAAAGAATACTTCTTCTTCAGTTCGATTTAGAAAAATTGCTGTTTTAATTCCTGGTTATAAAGAAGATAGAGTAATTGTTGATGTTGCTGAAGATGCTCTTTTACAGGATTACCCTTGTGAAAAATATGAAGTAATTGTAATTGCTGACTCTTTTAAGAAGGAAACGCTTGATGCTTTAAAGGCGCTTCCTATAAAAGTTGTTGAAGTCGTATTTGAAATCAGCAAGAAATCAAAGGCACTAAATAAATGCATGGAAGTAATTGGAGACGACTACGATATTGTGGTAATATTAGACGCTGACAACATCATGGCACATGATGTGCTAACCAAAATAAACAATTCTTTTGATCTTGGTTTTCAAGCTGTTCAAGGCCACCGTATGGCCAAAAATACAAATACAAACTTTGCAATCCTCGATGCAATAAGTGAAGAAATTAACAACAATATTTTCAGAAAAGGTCACCGTATTCTTGGATTGTCATCGGCCCTAATAGGATCAGGAATGGGTATTGACTACAAGCTTTTCAAAGAAACAATGGCTACAGTTGATTCTGTTGGGGAGGATAAAGAAGTGGAAATGAAATTGTTGAAACAAGGCTATAAAATTGAATATCTTGATGATGCAAAGGTTTTTGATGAAAAAACTTCTCGTTCTGATGTTTTTGTAAACCAAAGAAGAAGATGGATTGCAGCCCAGTTAGAGTTTTTCAGAAGATACTTTTTTGACGGCCTTTGGAATCTCTTAAGGCATGGAAACTTCGACTTTTTTGACAAGGTATTGCAAATGGTGCAACCACCTCGTATTCTTTTAGCCGGAACTCTTTTTATTTTTTCTTTGACTTCGGTCATCACATATTCTTTTAACATTCAATATGTAAGAGACTTATTTTTACTTGATTATAGGTTCTGGTCGTTGCTGTTTAGCATTACGCTTGTAACGCTTCTGATTTCAACACCCCGAAAATTCTATAATCTGACAAACTTAAAAGCTATGCTTTCAGTTCCACATGGATTTTTACTCATGATCAAAAGCCTTTTAAAGATTAAAGGTGCATCAAAACGTTTTATTCATACCACACACGACCATGTAGAAAAACCAAACAAGAAATGAGTTTAAAAACATAAATTATATTTAATCATTACCGTAAAGTTTTTGAGCTGAAATGATGGATCAGGAAAAGAATTAAAAATGCCGGCAAAAAAGAAATATCCACTGGTTTCAATCATTACAGTCAACTACAATCAGGCTGAGGTAACTTGTGCGCTTATTGCCTCCCTCCACAAAATTTCCTACCCAAACTTTGAAATCATTGTGATTGATAATGCTTCACCTGATGATGATCCAACGATCATAAAGAGGCGCTATCCAAATGTGATACTGGTTGAAAATCCCATTAATTATGGTTTTGCGGCTGGTAATAATTTTGGACTGATGCGTGCCAGAGGTGATTATGTTTTGTTGATCAACAATGACATTGAAGTTCCTTTTGATTTTATGGAACCCCTGGTTGCAAAACTTCAAAATAATCCTCAGATAGGTGTTGTAAGTCCTAAGATAAAATTTTATTATCAGCCCGACACGATCCAATATGCTGGTTATACAGCAATCAACTATATCACGATGCGTAATTTCGCGATCGGATACCGCGAAAAAGATACCGGACAATATAATGTTGATCATGAAACAGCCTACGCACACGGCGCTGCCATGATGGTACCTATTGAAGTTGTAAAGAAAGTAGGTTTAATGTCGTATATTTTTTTCCTATACTATGAAGAAGCCGACTGGTGTGAACGAATAAAAAAAAGCGGTTATGAAATACATTTTGTACACAACTCGTATGTTCTTCATAAAGAATCTGTTACCACAGGAAAACTAAGCACATTAAAGATTTACTATTTGAATAGAAACCGACTGGTCTTCATGCGTCGTAATGTTTTTGGCAAAAGTTTTTATCTTGGAATGGCTTATCAGTTGTTCGTGGCGATTCCAAAAAATGCATTTTTATATTTACTCAAAGGCAAGGTTCAGCTATTTTATGCCTATTACCGTGCCATCGGATGGCACTTTTCTCACATTGCCGACCCGGAAATTCACGAAAATCCAATGCTTTAAAGCTATGATACCACTTTCACTTTTCTTAGGATTACTACAAGCAATAGAGGTAATCGTTTTTATTTATCTTGCTTTAACAAGTATATATGTCTTTGTTTTCGCTGTTGCTTCTCTGTTCCCTTTACCCAAATATCCCGAAAAACAAATCCCACTGAAAAGATTTGCTGTTCTCATTCCTTGCTATAAAGAAGATGATGTGATTTATGACGTTGCAAGAGAAGCCTTAAATCAGAACTATCTCACCGATAGCTTCGATGTGGTCATTATTGCAGATAAATTTGAGCAGGCTACTGTTGAGAAACTTTTAGAGTTACCCATCATTCTATTCAACGAAAAGTTTGAGATAAGTACAAAAACCAGGGCGCTAAACCATGCATTGAAACATCTTCCTAAAGATCAGTACGATGCCGTTTGTATTCTTGATGCGGACAATATCATGGAAAATGATTTTTTACTTAAAATGAATGCTGCTCTTTCAAACGGTTATGTTGCAGTACAGGGCCATCGAATCGCAAAAAACCTGAATACTGGTTTTGCAATTCTTGACGCTATGAGTGAGGAGATAAACAATCAGATTTTCAGAAAAGGACAACGCGTTTTAGGATTATCATCGGCTTTAATTGGTTCTGCAATGGCATTTGATTTTACATTCTTCAAAAAATTAATGGCAGATATTGAGGTTGTGGGAGGATTCGATAAAGAAATTGAGTTACGTTTATTGAGCAATAAATATAAAATTGAGTATATTCCTGAGGCCATTGTATATGATGAGAAGGTTCAAAATGTGAAAATTTTTACACAACAAAGGAGGCGCTGGATATCTGCTCAATTCCACTACTTTGGCAAGCATTTTATCCCAGCTACCAAAGCCCTTATTCGGGAAGGAAACGGAGAATATTTTAATAAAGCTTTTCAATATCTGCAGTTACCAAGGATTCTTTTGCTTGGTTCTTTGTTCGTTTTAACTTTAACTTCTTTTTTATTTGGCATTCCCACACATCCATTTTATTGGTCTATCTCATTAATAATTATAATCTTAGCTCTAATACTATCTATTCCAAAAAGTTTCTATACCATTGGTACGTTAAAAGCATTGATATATTTACCTGTTGGTTTTACATTCATGTTCTTATCTTTACTAAATATTAGAGGGGCTAACAAACAGTTTATTCATACAAAACATACATACAACGCTTTCCAAATTAAGAAAAAACATAGGTTTCATAATAAATCTTAAAGCTATTACATCATGAAAATAGGTATCGAAGGTCAAAGATTATTTCGTGTAAAAAAACACGGAATGGATATGGTTGCACTTGAGCTGATTAAAAATCTCCAGAAAATTGATTTGATCAATGAATATTTCATCTTTGTGAAGCCTGATGAAGACCGTTTATGTTTGGAAGAAACGAAGAACTTTCATTTGATTGAATTGGATGGAGGCCCCTATCCTACCTGGGAACAAATTGCACTTCCAAAAGCTGCAAAAAAATATGGATGTGACCTACTACATTGTACCAGCAATACGGCACCCATTTCTACATCAATACCATTAATAATTACACTTCACGATATCATTTATCTCGAAAGTGTGAGTATTTTAAAAAAAGGTGGAACATGGTATCAGAAAACCGGAAATATGTATAGAAGATTTGTCGTTCCCAGAGTTGTTAGTAAAAGTAAAAAGATTATTACTGTTTCTAACTTTGAAAAGGAAAGAATAAGGAAGTTTTTTGGTTTTCCTGAATCTGATCAGCGTTTAGTAGCCATATACAATGGAGTAAGCGAGCATTTTCACAAAGTCACGGATGAAACTGAACTTAAAAGAGTTAAAGATAAATATCATTTGCCTGATCGATACGCTTTCTTTTTAGGCAACACTGACCCTAAAAAAAATACCAAAGGAGTACTTCAGGCTTTTTCAAAATACCTTAAAGAAAGTAATGATCCACTTTCGCTTGTCATGCTCGACTATGATAAAAATGCACTAAACAGTTTGCTCAATGAAATTGGAGATGTGGATTTAATCAAACACATTCACCTAACCGGATATGTTGTCAATACTGATCTTCCTTCCATTTACAGCCAATGCGCAGTTTTCCTTTACCCGTCATTGCGTGAAAGTTTTGGTATTCCAATGCTTGAAGCCATGCGTTGTGGTAGCCCTGTGATTACTTCTGACACTTCCAGTATGCCTGAGGTTTCGGGCGGTGCAGCCATGATCATCAATCCCTTTAAACCTGAAGAGATTACAGAAGCAATGAAGTTAATTCTGACCGATGAAAAAAAAAGCAATGAACTCATTGAAAAAGGTTTTTTGCAATCAGCAAAATTTTCATGGAATGCAATGGCACAGGAAGTTTTGACGCTTTATTACGAATTGGAGAAATAAATATTTATATTTGATTTTTATTAGTTAGAAAAAACGGAATGAAATGATTCAAAATCGCGATTTCATCGTAATTGGCCTTCAGGCGCTGGATAGTAGAATTGGAAGCAATTGTATTAACATTGCCCACGAATTTGCCAAAAATAACAGAGTTTTGTATGTAAACTATCCTTTGGATAGACTTACTCGATTTCGCGAGCGAAAAGATCCACTGATTGAAAGACGTATTCGTATCAATCAAGGGATTGAACCTGATTTGATTCAGGTGAACGAAAACATGTGGAATCTATTCCCGAAAACAACACTGGAATCTATCAGTCAGCTTCCTTTCAATGGTTTATTTGATTTTTTCAATAAAGTCAACAACAAACGTTTTGCGCGCGAGATAAAAAAAGCAATAAAAAAACTAGGGTTTTCAAACTATATCGTATTTAATGATAGTGATATGTTCAGAGGTTTTTACCTGAAAGAACTGCTTGAACCTGAACTTTATGTTTATTATACACGTGATAACCTTATAGCAGTTGATTTCTGGAAAAAACAAGGTATCAGAATTGAAGCTGCTTTAATGAAAAAATCAGACTTGGTTGTGGCAAATTCAACCTACCTTGCTGATCATGCCCGAAAATTTAACACGCATTCATATTATGTTGGACAAGGCTGTGATGTGTCTCTTTTCGATAAAAATCTGATAAAAACCGTTCCGGAAGACATCGCCACAATTCCAAAACCTATAATAGGATATATAGGTGCATTGTTTTCTCTTCGGCTTGATATTGAGGTGCTTGTTTTCATTGCAAAACAACGCCCACAATGGCAGATTGTTTTGGTAGGACCGGAAGATGAGGCTTTTAAAAACAGCGAATTGCATCAATTGAAGAATGTCTGGTTTTTAGGATCAAAAAAAATGGAACAACTTCCCGAATACCTTCATCCTTTTGATGTGGCACTTAATCCTCAGAAGCTTAATGAAGTAACCATCGGAAATTATCCTCGTAAAATTGATGAATATCTTGCCATGGGTAAGCCCACTGTTGCTACCAAAACAAAAGCAATGGAAGTTTTTGAAGATCATACCTATCTTGCAGAAACAAAGGAAGATTATCTCCAACTGGTTGAATTAGCATTGCAGGAAAATAGTCCTGATTTGGAAAAAAAGAGAGAAATATTTGCACGAAGTCACACCTGGGAAAACAATGTTAAAGAAATATATGACCGGATGATATATATTCTGCAACAGCCTAAAGATAAGGTCTCATGAGTATAATTGAAAAAGTTAAGGCAAATCCAAAACTTAAACATTTAGTTTTATGGATGCTAATGCCAAAAAACCAGGCCAGACCCCGACTTTGGGTTAAATGCTTTGTCAATCCCTTAAAACATAAAAAAGGTAAAGGTTCACTTGTACGCCGGCGAACAAGAATGGACGTATTGCCATTCAACCAATTTGTCCTTGGTAAGGACGCTACTATTGAAGATTTCGCAACCATCAACAACGGCGTAGGAAATGTCATCATTGGCGATCGAACCCGTATTGGCCTGGGATGCGTTGTCATTGGACCTGCAACAATCGGTAGCGATGTAATGTTTGCTCAAAATATCGTTGTTTCAGGCCTTAATCATGGTTATAGAGACATATCAATCCCTCCAAGTTTGCAAGCTGTAGAAACAAAGGAAATTATCATTGAGGACGAAGTTTGGATTGGAGCTAATGCGGTTATAACAGCCGGAGTAACAATAGGGAAACATTCCGTCATTGCAGCAGGCAGTATTGTAACTAAAACTGTACCTCCTTATAGTGTGGCCGGCGGAAATCCTGCAAAAATTCTTCGGCACTATAATCCTGAAACGAAAAACTGGGAAAAAACAACAAACTAATAATCAAACTACTTTATGCACAAGATTTCTACTTTTATCCGCTATTTTGTCGATTTTTTACAATTTGGACAAGTAAGACTCGTAATTGCTTCTTTTATCTACATTCTGACCAAGAAATCATTTATTAAGACCCGAATCATTCATAGTAAGCTGGGATTGTTCCTCCATAGGAAAGGCTCGCTTGATTTTCAGTTTGCCAATTACGCGTATGAATGGAATGTAAAAAAAATAATGAATAAATATTATAAAGAATATCAGGTATTCATTGATATCGGTTCAAACATTGGTACTTATACCATTATGTTGGCTAAAAGAGGATTAAGGACTTATGCTTTTGAACCTGCTTACGAAAATTTCAGAGCGCTTAAAGTCAATGTATTATTAAATAATCTTGAAGAAACAACCACTATTTATAATGTAGGCTTAAGTGATACCAATACGAAGGCATCCTTTGTTTTTGATCCTCTCAATACGGGGGCTTCACATTTGGATGGTATTCCTGCTGAGGATATAGAAGCTGAGTTAAGAGGAATCTCAACAGAAATTGAGTTGGTCAGATTTGATGATATATTCAATGAAATGAATATAAAAAATAATGAGAAAATCCTCATGAAAATTGACGTTGAAGGAATGGAAAGTAGCGTTCTACTTGGTGCTGAAATATTTTTCAAGCAGCATCCAAATATTCTGCTTGTAATGGAAAGCGTTCATTCCGGTGAAGATAAATTAAAAAATATATTGAATCAATTTGGTGTATTTGAATATATACCTGTAGATGCACTAAATATGGCAGCAAAAAAAATAGGTAATATAAAAACATAATAAGATGCTAACACTCAAAATCTTTTTTTGGTTTCTTGTTTTTGTTGTTTTTTACGCTTACCTGGGATATGGAATCTTGCTGTATATTTTGGTCAGACTAAAAAGAGTATTTTCTAAGTCATTGCATGTAAACAATTTAGATTACGAGCCTGAGGTAACATTATTCATTGCAGCTTACAATGAAAAAGACTATGTTGATGCCAAAGTACAAAATTCTTTTGAGCTTGATTATCCGCAGGATAAAATCAGACAAGTTTGGGTGACTGATGGCTCCGAAGACGGGACTCCGGAGATATTAAAAAAATATGAATCAAAAGGTGTAGAGGTGTATCATCTGCCAGCGCGGGGCGGTAAGATTGGAGCTATGAACCGCGGAATGCAGTTTGTTAAAACTCCCATCGTTGTTTTTTCGGATGGGAACACAATGTTGGGAAAAGAAAGTGTAAGGAGAATTGTACGCTTGTTTAGTAATCCTAAAGTTGGTTGCGTGTCAGGTGAAAAAAGAATCTTTGATAAAGAGAAGGATACTGCTGCTGGAACCGAAGGAATTTACTGGAAATATGAATCAAAGCTTAAAAAATGGGATGCTGAGTTATACTCTGTTGTTGGTGCTGCTGGCGAGCTGTTTTCAATACGTACCGAACTGTTCGAAAAAGTTGAAAAAGATACTTTATTAGATGATTTTATCATTTCGCTCAGAGTTGCCATGAAAGGTTTTACAATACAGTATGACCCTGAGGCCTATGCTATCGAGACATCTTCTGCCAATGTAAAGGAGGAACTCAAAAGAAAGGTAAGAATTGCCGCAGGAGGCATACAGTCAATTATTCGTTTAAGTCCTCTTCTTAACATTTTTAAATATGGGCGTTTAAGTTTCCAATACATTTCACACCGTGTATTGCGATGGACCTTAGCCCCTATCTCATTGCCACTTTTACTTATCTTGAATTTCATTTTTATTTTCCTAGCCGGTTTTACAAACTTTAGCAATGTTTTTACCTGGCTTTTTTATGCTCAAATATTGTTTTATTTTCTCGCAATGCTTGGCTGGTATTTTGAAAACAAAGCAATAAAAATCAAGATACTTTTTATACCCTATTACTTTATGATCATGAATCTTGCAGTGTTAATAGGAATAAAAAGATATTTCAAGGGTAGTCAGTCTGTTAATTGGGAAAGAGCCCAAAGAGGTAAGTAAAAGATCACAAGAAAAATGGAAAATTATGAGAATCCTGATAAAGCATTTGGTACTTTTGGGGTTGGCATTTTATTCAACCCTGCCCTCCCTGCTTTATGCTCAGACAAATTGTAGCTTCACAATAAATAATTCAACAAACATTTTTGATGGAACTGCCGTTTTACCTGGTGATACAATCTGCCTTGATGGTGGTTTAAGGACTTACCTTTTACTTAAGAATATAGTTGGGACAGCCAGCCAGCCAATCATAATTATTAATAGTGACTCAAAAAGCATTATTGATACAGATCATTTCTACGGTATTAAATTTTCCGGATGCAAGCATGTTAAATTAACCGGAACATCGTCTTCTACCAATCCCTATGGCATAAAAATTAATCGCGTTGGTAATGGTGCAGGAATTTCAATTGATGATTTGAGTACAAATATTGAGATAGCACATGTTGAGATTGCAAATACTGCCCTGGGTGGTATTTATGCCAAAACGGATCCCAATTGTAGTTTTGTTGCTACACGTGATAAATTCACGATGTTTGATATTCGAATTCATGACTGCTATTTGCACGATATATTAGATGAGGGGATGTACATCGGCAGTTCAAAGTTTACCGGTCAGTATCTTCAGGATTGCGATACAACAGTTTTACCACATGTGATTCATGGTGTTCATATTTATAACAATATTGTTGAACGAACAGGTTGGGATGGCATACAGGTGAGCTCAGCTCCATCCGATTGCCGGATTTTCAATAATATCATAAGAAATGATTCCTACAGAGAAACACCAAATCAAATGTCTGGCATTCTTGTAGGAGGTGGGTCGGTTTGCGATTGTTACAACAATCAGATTTTTGATGGTAAAGGAGATGGCATGGATATTTTTGGAAGTGGAACGATGAAAATTTACAACAATCTTATTGTCAGAGCAGGGATAACCTACCTGCCAGATAATCCAAATGCCGCACGACATGGGGTTTTTATCGGAAATGCCCCTGATGCCAGCGCAGCCACTCTTCATCTTTTACATAATACCATTGTTAGTCCAAAAACCACAGGCATTCGTTTTTTTAATTCAAATACTACAAATAATTTGGTAATGAACAATATCATTACAAACCCTGGTTCTTATGCATCAAACGATTGGAGGGCTTATTTTAACAGCGATTTGCCAGAGATTCTTTTTTCACTAAAAAACAATATTTTTACAGAAAATACTGATCCTCTGAAGTTTTCGAACTATTCAAATGATAATTTTGATCTTCAAGCCAATTCAACTGCAGTAAACAATGGATTTTTTGCGGGTCTAAATGCCATCAGTTTTGATATTCTGAACCGTCCCCGGCCTCACAACAATGGATACGATATCGGAGCATTTGAATCTCAGGATACCTATGCTGGTGAAGAGGAATTTGCAGCAAAGAATATGAAAATATTAGTTTGGCCCAATCCTGCGATTACTAAACTGTTTGTTACAATTCATTCTCCATACCCTCAGTCAGCAGCGATTCAAATTGATGATATTCTTGGAAACCATTGCTATTTAAAACCTCACTTATCCCTTGATTCTGGCACCAATCTGATTGAAGTTTCTATTGAGCATTGGAGGCAAGGGGTCTATTTTCTTTATTTGCACAACGATAGAAGTACCTCATCGATTCGTTTTCTTGTGATAAACCCCTTTTAATTGCCAGATGAAAAAGTTGATTAAAAAGATGATTCCGAGGTCAGCAGGATACTGGCTGAGAAAAATTTATCTGAGAGCAAGGGGGATTTTATATTATGGGAATCATTATTATTGTCCAATATGTAATCATTCCTATCGTAAGTTTTTTACCGGTGGGTTCGATTTACCCGTCATCAATCAAATGCAGATTATCGGAGCAGGAAGAAGAGAGTCAATGGTTTGTCCGGGATGTGCTTCCACGGATCGTGAACGTTTGATATATCTTCTTATAACAAACCCTGAAAACAAATTTCTTCCCGCAAAATCGATTTTACATATCGCACCTGAACCAGCCCTATCCTCCTGGATCCGGCATAATCAGAAAAATGATAACCTTCAATATATTGAAGGAGTAAAATACCATGAAGGGTTTTATTACAGTCCCAATATCATTCTGATGGATATTTTGAATATTTCCTACCCTGATAATTATTTTGATCTAATTATTTGTAACCATGTTTTGGAACATATCGAACAGGATCGTACAGCCATGAAAGAATTATTAAGGGTTTTAAAACCAGGCGGAAAAGCAATACTACAGGTTCCCTGGTCACCAATACTGGATAAGACTATTGAAGATAATACTGTTATTACCCCTTCAGAAAGAGAAAAGTATTTTGGTCAGTTTGATCATGTTCGGCTCTATGGAAATGATTATATTGAAAGACTTAAAGAAGCTGGATTTCACGTTTCGGTAATGGATGTGAAAAATCTTATGAAAGAAGTGAATTATTTAAATTCAATTGCTCTAAACCCAAAAGAAGTTATATTTGTGGGAACAAAACAAGTTCTGGAATGATGAGAATACATCAAAAGAAATTGGCGTTTATAACTATCCTTCTATTTTTAGTAAGCCACTCAGGTTTATTAGCCAATATTGATACGCATCAATTGGCTCAAAATACTTCTTTGTCTCCCCGACTTTCCTTTCACTATCAATATGCCGATACAACCAGTAACTATACGATTTTGCAATCGGTTGAAGTAATAAAAAATAAGAATCTATTATCCCGGGCAGACTTCTATCGTGCCTATATCGCTTCTGAGTTTCTCTTTGAACACAAGATCTATGAGAATGCCATAGCAGCAACCCAAATCGCTTTATTTTCTGCAGACAGTTTAGCCATTTCCCTGGAGGAACTAATGCCTCTTTATACAATTAATTCAGTTCTGCTCGAAGAGACCAGTAAAAGCGAAGAGGCACTTAAATTATGGAGAACAGTAATGAAATATGCTGAGTTTTCAAATGATACAGTTTCTTCATTAAAATCTCTTTATCAAATGGTTAGAATCTTTAATGATTTGAATTTACCTGAAAAATCGCTATTGTTTTTGATTGCAATCAATGAATTTAACGAAGAATACTATCCTGTTTCATTGGTCAATTCTCTCAATATTGAAAGAATTCGCTATGAACTACTTAAAGGAAATATGGAAAAGGCTTCATTGATTTTCAGAGAAAGTATTCATCGTAATAATAAATTTGAAACGGAAAATACGATTCAGTTTACTTTACAATTATTTAGGCTCGGACAGTTAAT
Source organism: Bacteroidetes bacterium HGW-Bacteroidetes-1 (assembly GCA_002842755.1). Lineage (GTDB taxonomy): Bacteria > Bacteroidota > Bacteroidia > Bacteroidales > F082 > JALNZU01. The sequence goes on from PHDU01000017.1 coordinate 35,401, forward strand.
CCCAGTCAATCCAACTTTACTTGATTCTTTGGTAACAAAACTTGAAAATTCTTATCAAAGAATTGAAAATGTATCTTTAAAAAAATTTCTTGCCCAAATGCTTGGCGATTATTACTTGAACGTTGATAAAGTAAAAGCTGTGTACTATCTAATGCAGGCTGAAGGCAATGAAATACAGATATCAGCTTCAAACACTTCATTTTTAAACGCTGCTCCAGAATATATTGTTCATAAGAACAAACTACTATCAAAAGAATTTGATGCTGTTAAGCAAAAAAACAATATCAACTGGACCATTGTTTTATTCATCGTATTGGTACTGCTTTTTTTCACCTTCAGGTTAATGAATAAAATGAAAAAAATAAGTGATGATTTGAAAATTGTCATAAGCAATTTTACTGCTGAAGAATTATCATTGAAGGAGCACATGGAAAGTATTGATCATCAATTAGAAGGCCGAACAATTGATCGTATAACTTCTTTAAACGAAGAATTAAATGAGCGGGAAAGAATTGATAATGAACTTAATGAAGCTCTTAAAAAAGCCGAGGATGCCAACTACCATAAAAATGCATTCTTAGCCAATATGAGTCACGAAATTAGAACCCCGCTCAATGGTATTTTAGGCTTCTCCAGTTTATTAGAAATAGAGCTGGCCATAATTGACCAGCCGGAATTATTTGAATATGCAAACTCAATCCAAAAAAGTGGAGATAGGCTCCTTCATCTTCTCAATAATATAATTGATATCAGTAGATTGGAAGCCAATGATATAGAGATGGAGCTTGCTTCATGCGATTTATCTGAAATTCTTGAAAAAGTGATTGAGCCATGTCAATTCAGGGCAAACGACAAAGGTTTGAGAATAATCAAAGACATCTCTCCTTGTAGTGTAAGTGCTGATTATCCTACATTAACCCGCATTTTAAATGAAATAATCGATAATGCAGTCAAATACACAGAAAAGGGATTTATTAAGATCAGTGTAAAAGTTAAAGAGGAGAATAATATTGTTAATATTCAAATAAGAGATACTGGGATCGGTATTGATGAAAGTTATCTTCCTCATATTTATGAAGCCTTCAGGCAAGATGGTCTGGGCTATTCACGCCAATATCAAGGTGCTGGTTTAGGAATTCCTTTGGCTAAAAGGCTTACCCATAAAATGGGAGGAAAGCTTTCTATTGAATCGGAAAAGTCTGTAGGTACAACAATAACAATCGAGTTACCACTTGTAAATGAAGTGATTCAAATAAATAAACCTGAGATTGTTGTTCCGGAAACAGCAATAAACCTACTTAGCGGGAAAAATGTTTTCGTTGTTGAAGATGATTATTCCAGTCGAAAAATCCTTGTGAAAATCCTTGGAAAATATGCAACAGTAACTGAGGCTGAAAATGGAGAAAAAGCGCTTGAGATTATTGGAAAAAAAATAGAGGATAATGTCATTTTCGATCTCTTTCTATTTGATATTAATCTTCCTGCGCCCTGGGATGGAATTAAGCTGATGGATGCTTTCAAAAATAAATATGAAATTTATAAAGAAAGTCCGTTTATCGCCCAAACAGCCTATAGTATGGCTGGTGATAAAGAAAGACTACTCGAAGCAGGATTTAATGGATATATACCAAAGCCAATAAAGCGTGAAGAACTATATAAAGCTATTTCTGCCGTTTTTGATGAGCACAAAATAATTTGAATTCAAAAAAATTAATAGTGCGTAGTCTTGATTGTTGTACATTTGCATGGTATTATTTTTAGTAATTATTCTACGAAACCTTATATTTTATTTGTCGTAAATAGTAATTATGTTAAGTGAAAAACAAACATTAAGGATTTTATTGGTTGAGGATAACGAGCTTAATCAAAAGTTTGCAACTGCTGTAATCAGAAAAATAGGGCATGAAGTAGATATTGCAGCAAATGGTTTAATTGGGGTTAATCTCTTCAAGAGTAATAAATATGACCTCATTCTTATGGATATTCAGATGCCAGAAATGAATGGAATTGAGGCAACTAAAGCGATCAGGCAATTGGAAGCTCTTGAAGGTAAAAATACTCATATACCAATTATTGCTGTAACAGCTTTTGCTATGGATCATGACAAGAGAAACTGTATGGAAGCAGGTATGGATGAATTCCTTGCCAAACCTTACAAACCTTTTGAACTTGAACAGAAGATTGCAGTTTTTTTTGGCAAATAAGCAATCTGTCCTTTGAATTGCAATTTTATTTCATACTCGGTGCAAAGCTGGATGGATTTTGCTGTCGATTGCAATCAAACTTTCATCCTATCAAATAATTTGATAAGTGAAACTTTTGACACAGCTTTAAACACACTATTGTTTGAAATCGGGTAAAGTTTTATAAACACCTGAATTTTCCGGAGGTACAATCTGACCGTCAAGGATGAAACGGTTGCTGTTTAACGGTATCATTTCTAGTTTAGCATTGCCACCTGAGAAAATAGTAAGAATAAATAATACCTGTCCAGCTCTGGTATTTGGTTCAATAGCACCATTAATAACAATAAGTTTATCCTTTGCCCCTGCCCTAATGTTGTATTGAATCAGACGGCCTGTGGCATTCTGACCACGAATACTACCTTGCTGGTTATACGCCAGTTGAATATTTGCCTTTTTTCCTGAAAGTGAAAAGAAATTTGTCATTAGATTAAGACGTGTAGTATTTCCCCGCTTTCCATATACTGTGTGAGCCTCGAAAACAAAATTAGTGTCGGAAACAATCTGTAAAAGGCTATCATAGCGTACCTGTTGCACTTGCTTCTTCGCTTCTCTTCTAATTTCCCTTTTCGCTTTCCGGCCTGTATTTTTGTTCTCTGTATTATTCATATCTTGTGCTTGAATACTCATTACCGGAATGATTAACAGGGAAAAAAGAATACCAGTGTAAAGTAAATTTTTCATTTTTAAAGGTGTTGTTAGATCTCATCTAACAACAAAATTCACGCCAAAAAAGGCTTTCAAAGCAGGTAGCTAAGATCAGCTCCTTGTTCAATTTCTTCAGTATCCTGACCAAACCGGAATAATCTTAGTTTTTTGAGCCCCTTTAATTGCAAGTGATTTCCATCAAGCTCAAGAAGACTTGCCTCACGAAGACCTGCAACAACCATTTCCCTGTTAACGACCAAAAACTCTTCGATTCGTTGTTGCCGCGTTTCACCTCCATGACCCTCAGGATTTGCATCAAGATAATGAGGATTGATCTGAAAAGGTATCAAATTCAAACAATTGAAACTTTCTGGTTGAATGATAGGCATATCGTTGGTAGTACGCAATGTAGGGCATGCAACGTTAGCACCTGCGCTCCATCCCATGTAAGGAGTACCTGAAAATGCTTTCTTACGTATTGCATCCATAATTTTTGTTTTATGCATCATAGCAACCAAATGAAAAGTGTTACCACCACCTACTGCAATACATTCCGCTTCCTCAACAGATTTAATCGCATCGCTGCTACGATGAACAGATGTCAGTTCAAATCCAAGCGATGAAAAAACATCTGAAACACGTTTTTCATAAACATCATAAGATTTTTCAAGACTCTCGGTTGACAACCCTACTCCGGCATATGGAACAAAAAGAACTTTTGTCACTTTGTGCTTGTTCATAAAATCAGAGATAAATGATTGAGGCCATGCAAGGTATAATTCTCCTGCATTGGTTGAGTTGCTGATAAGTAATAACTTCATGTGTTAAAATTTTTATAATTAATAATAACTTTACTTTCTTCTTCTGAGTTTCTTTACAGACTGGAGGTATATATTTTTCAAATCATTCAATCTTTCATCGCTTCCTGTCACAATTGAAATGCGCTCCTCGGGATTAAATATCTCATCGGCACTGTCGGCAACAGCAAGTAAAGTTGCAATTTTCTGTTGTAAATCAAAAGTTTGACTACGCGTAAAAGATTGGTCGTGTAACAGTTCAAGATAATGAACGATCTCATTAACATTCATCTTATCAACAAAATAGGAAATTACCTGAATCGTAAATATGCTGTTATTTTGCTTCATAAGAAAATCCCTTAATGTAAGATGCTTTATGCCAAAACGATTCAACTGGTAAGTATCCGACAGTTGATCAAAAATGAGATATGCTTCAACTGTTTGATACATTCCAAGGCTGTATAATTGACTTAGCAATTCACCATAATCATGCTGATACTGAAAAAGAGGCTTGTAAAATTCATTTAATTGCATTGCCTCACTTACATCGAGTCCACATCCTTGATTATTTACCCCCAGACCAACAGCCTCTTCAAGTTGTTCCTTTAAATCCTCAAAACTCTTTGCTGTAATACTTTGTTTGATCATATTCATTAAATCCTCGTATCGAAACCGATTGTTCAGGCAAATTCTTTCAATAATTTTTTGATCGAGGTCTTCAAATGCTTTCCTGATATGACCATCTGCATTAAGATTAAAGTTTTTTCTTGACTCCAAAGCTTCCTCGTAGATAATCCAGGCATCATCGAGGGAATTACCCCATACTTTCAATTGTGCTTTTTTTAATTGCTGAAGAACAAGTATTTTATGTTGTTCTTGATTTTGAAAATTAGCCAATCCTGTTGAATAATACTCCGAAGTTCCATCTATAGAACTACCTGTTAAGTTGTGAAATTCAGATTTCTCAGATTGAGCAGGTACCATTTGAGCCGTTAGATATAGAGTGTTAAGTTTATTTTTCAAATTGGTCGCTTCTGTTGATGTTCTTAGTAAATGAATATGATCCAGTCGATAATTGAGTGCCTGATCAAGCCGGTGAGAAGCCTCACTCAATTTACCAGCATCGTAATACTGCTGAGCTTGATTCACTAAATCAAGGAAGATAGCACGATGTGCACTGAAAAAACCTTGTGTAATGCGGTCATTAAAGCGCGTTGAATAAAAATTTCTTGCTATTGAAGATGCTTTTTCAAACATTTGAATGGCATCTACGTATCTTTGATACGAAATGAAATCATTTCCCTTTTTTAAATAGGATAGTATTAAATCATCTGATTGGTCTGACAAATTACTGATAAGATTGTCGCTTAGGTTTTCCTGCAGATACTTGCTCGACTTTTCTCTGTATAAATTTGCCAGCATTTGATTTCCGGCTTCAATAGCTCGTGTTGATATTCTTAAATAGGATTTCAATAAGCCAAGCTTTGCAGCCTCAACTTTGTTGTTTAACAATCCATTTTGATTTAAAAAACCATAAGCTGACTCAAGCTCTTTAGCATCATGGAAGAAGTTTAATGCATTTGAAAAATCGGATTTGTCAAAAAGCGAATCACCCAATCTGGACAAATTTTTGTACAAATAAAATGCAGCAAGTTGTTTATTATCAACAGGACTTGCAAGTTCCAGCTTTTGAAACAAGTCATCATCAACAAGAAGTTGTGAAGCCTTTAATATCAGATCACTATCTCTGAAATCAGCTGAGGAAGCTTCCGCATAGAAGCCAATAAGTGAGGCAACATAGGTATCTGATAATTTCTTTGCAAGTAACTCATCTCTTTCATTTTTGGAAACTGAGGCTTTGTATAAAGTGGAATAACGAAGGATTAATCTATCTATTATTATTACTTTTTCGATGAGTTGGGCTGGATCAGCTGAGCTAAGTTGCAGTTCGTTCATAGAAATCGTTTCCATTGTAAATATTTTCGCTTTGCGAAGTTTTTCAGTGAAAGCAAACATCTCTGAAGGATCTTCTTGAAAAGCAGATTCATGTTTTGAATCATCACTTATTAATGAATCAATCATACTATTAACCGACCAATACTGATTTATTTTACTTAATAGTTCAAGAAACTTCTCTTTACTATATTCTGAAAAAGAAAAACCATTGATGTTGCTCTGTAAGGTTGCATTTTTTGAAGTATTAAGCTCTAACTGTAGAATTTTTAATGGCTTATTATTGCTGTATTGAAAGGTGTAATTGAAGGTTGTAATTTGTTTACTTAATTCGTAAAGTGCTGAGACACCAGTATAGATATCAGGTTTTAAAGCCATATGAACAGGAAAAGAACGATAATAAGTATCTCCATCTATCTTTACATCAGCAATTTCAATAAAAACTTCGCTTGAGTTTTCCGATAATTGCTTTATATGAAAACTATATTGAAGATTTACTTTAATCTCTAATTGATTCAAAGGCTTAATAGTACCAAGCGAAAGTGCATTTAGAATAGATTGATTTACAATTTGACCGTTGATTCTATTCGCATTCTCACTCAAAAGCAATGTGGTTGACTGCAAATCCTGAGCATATAACCTAGTCAGGTATTGGCTTGAAAAACCTGATAGCAATTCAAAAAGAAAAAAGGAAAACAGAATATTTCTAAATTTCATGAATTATAGTAGCATTATTGACAAAAATACGAAAATATACAAAAGTCGAAAGTAAAAGCATTTGTAAACTACATCCAAACAATCGAAGATATTGGTTCGTTCAAATTGTGATCTCAATGTTTATCAATAAACCCGGACTCATTTTCTAAAGGTAAAGTGTATAAAACAATTGGTTGTTTTTTTTATAAACAATTTGCCAAATAACCCAATGATGTGAAACAAATGAATTCCTTTGAAAAAAAAAAGAGGCTCTGAAATAACAAAGCCTCTTTAAATCATAATCTATTTATTTACTTTTGGACTACCTCTATAAGTTCAATATCAAACACAAGCGGTGAATAGGGAGGAATGTCCTCACCTCTTGCAGTTTCTCCATAAGCCAATGAGGAAGGAATAATAAAACGAGCCTTACCCCCTTCTTGCATTAACACCAAACCTTCATCCCATCCCTTAATCACTTGACCTGCGCCAACTGTAACGGAAAATAGCTGTCCAGCGTCCAGAGAACTTTGCAGTTTTTTACCTTCAATGTTGTAAAGCGTATAATGCACCTTCACTTCTTTGCCTGCTTCAGCAAATTTACCGGTTCCTTTTTCAGTTTCAATATAATACAAACCTGATGCTGAAGGCAAAACAGTAATATTATTATTTCTCAAATAATCATTGATAAGCTTTTTTTCAACCATTTTTGCTTTCTCAGCAGCAATTTCTGCTTTTTTGGCTGCTGCTTCTTTTTCTTTATCAACTTCTTCTTTTGAGCGTATGTTGACAAGTTCAACCTCATAAAGCATTGTTGTATAAGGAGGTATCATCTGACTCCGTCCAACACTATCAAAAGCTATGGGCGATGGAACAATCAAAGAAGCTTTTGATCCTTTTCGAAGGTATGCCAAAGCTTCATCAAAACCCTTGGTATCAAATGGCTGTCCAAACTCAATATCCATCGGGTCTTTATCAAAAGTTGAAAACAAAGGAAAGCCTTCGATCATACTTACCGAAAAGTGAACTTGTAAAACATCTCCTTCTTTTGGCAGAGGCCCTGTTCCTTTTTTCTCTTCCAAAAAGTATAATCCAGAAGGAAGTGGTTGAACTGTGATCTTTTTGTCTACTAAATAAGCTTGAAGTACTTCCTGCTCTTGTTCTTTCATTTTATCCATCAAAGCGCGTTGTTCGGCCAAATTTTCTTCCTGCGATTTAAAAGATTTAAGCTTAATGTCGATGTACATCGTCGCTTCCGGCTTAACAAACTCAGGAGACTCAGGCATACCGGCCATTGCCATAAAGAAAGAATCGGCAGGAAAAGCGATTGTAACAGAGTCACCAATATTTAATAAGGTAAGTGCAGCGTATAAATCGCCGGTAAAAGTAGGCTCAATAACAGGAAAACTCAATGGTTCAGGTAATTGAGAACTTTCAAAAAGAACAGTGTCACCCAAACCATAGGTCATATCGAGTGTAACGATGGCATTAAGGCCAGGTTTTTCCGATTCATTTCCTTTTACATGGTATTTGATATTAACACCATTTTCAGCTTCCTTGAAGCCAGGATATTTGCTTTTGCCACAAGATGCGACCGCAAAAATAATAACAGACAAAATAATGCCTTTTCTAATCCATTTTTCTGTTTTCATAAAAATTATTTGATGATTTCAATAAATTCAACTTCAAAAATTAATGGGCTGAATGCAGGAATCTGACCTGTGGCTCTTTCGCCATATGCAAGGTTAAAAGGCAGAATAAGCGTTGCTTTTCCACCCTCTTGCATCAAGGCTATTCCTTCATCCCAACCTTTGATCACCTGCCCCATTCCTAAAACAAAATCAAACGGTTGATTTCGATCATAAGAAGCATCAAATTTTGTTCCGTCCAACAATGTTCCTTTATAGTGAACTTTCACGCGCTCGCCCTCATGTGGTTTTTTTCCAGTTCCCTTTTGCGTTTCAATATAGTATAAACCACTGGCTTGAGGTTGCACAGTGATTCCATTATCCTTAATATACTGTTCAAGTTTTCTGCTGCTTTCGACTACTTCCTCCTGTGCCTGAGCATATTTTTGAGTTTCAAATGCCTGCTGGGTCATAAAAGTATCAAGACCAATTTCAAAACGCATCATGGCGTCCGGAACAACGAAACCAGGCAGCGATTTTACACGAAATACTTTTAAAAAAATGGAATCTGCTCTGCAAAGAAAACTTGCTGAGTCTCCGCTTCCCATCATTGCCAATCCTTCAAAGAAATCACCCTTAAAAGCTGAAGCACTTAAGGGAAACTGTATTGGCTTGCCCATATTTTTACTATCGAACAACAATGAATCATTGATATAATAGGCCATCGTTGCAGTGACAATATCCGTTACTTTTGGTTTCTCAGAATCATCTGACTGTCGTATAAACTTATATTTCAATCCGGAATCAGTCTCTTTATATGACCCATTTGAAATCTGGCTGCATGCCGTAGTGATGCCGGCAAATGTTATTGCAGCGATAAAAATTAAACTTTTGCCCTTCATTTTTTTAATTATTGTAAATCAACTACTTGTAAATCATATACTATTGAAGCTTTGGGTGGTACCTTATCATTATCGCCCAGCAAGCCAAAAGCAAGGTGCGAAGGTAAAACAAATTTTGCCCTGTCGCCATTGCGAAGCAATAATATTCCTTCTTCCAAGCCTGTTTCTACTCCTCCTTTGCCAACAACAAATTCTTTAGGACCAGTTGAATCAGAATCATAGATGACATCGCCGGTCAGAAGCCGTACTTTATATCTAATACGCACAATATCACCAAACCTGACATTTCGACCATAACCTACAGAATCAATCTGGTATCTCAAGCCAGTTCCTGTTGAGCTCATCTTATAGTTATAACGACCAATAAAATCATTAATGTCTTCCTCTTCAATTTTAACCATGTGCTTGTTTACCTTTATCAAGGATTCTGTAAGATCATCAGGTCTTTTATTGCGAGAGGTAGAGTCATAATTATTGCAAGCTATCATGCTGATCGTAAATACAATAGCTAAGATCATCTTTACAACGAAAAGATATAAATTTTTAATAGACATAATTCAACTGTTCAGCGTGTTCAGGTAAAAGTTTTAAAAGTTTTGAAACAACTTCTTTCAATCCTAACGAAGAATTACCTCCAGCGGCATTATAATGCCCTCCACCATCGAAATGCACCCGGGCAAAATCATTTACTGAAAAACTGCCCTTTGATCTGAAAGAAAGCCGAACCTGGTCTTTACGTTCGGTAATAAGAATTGAAAAATTAATTCCTTCCATGGAAAGAGGATAGTTCACAAGACCTTCCGTATCACCAATCTGATATTGGAAATTATTTAAATCGACTAAACTCAATGATATAATAGCTGTTTTAAACAAATTCAGAACCATCATCCTGTTAGAAATGGAGTGCCCAAGAAGCCGAAGTCTGTTTTCGGTAAAAGTATCGTAGATCAGGCGGTGGATGCGCTCTGCATCTATTCCAACCTTCACCAATGAAGCCACAATGTGAAATGTTTCCGGATTTTTGAGGGCATAAGAGAATGAACCTGTATCCGTCATTATACCTACATAGATACATGAAGCAACGTCATTATCAATTAAATGCTCAAGATTCAGGCGTTTTAATAGTATATAAATCATCTCTGAAGTACTGGAAACTTTAATATCAGAGTAAATATATTCAAACGAATCTGTTTCAGGTTCAACATGATGGTCGATTAATACTCGCGGTACAGTCACTTTTTGAATAACATCAGAAAGTGCTCCTGAACGTTTAAGACTATTATAATCAAGGCAAAACACATAATCTGCCACTGCTAATACATCTTTTGCTTTTTTAGACTGATTTTCGAATATAACACCTGTCTCAATTTGGGGCATCCAAGATAAAAATGAGGGATACATATTTGGAATTAAGACTGTTGCTTCATGTCCAAGTTGAATTAAAACCTTACACAATGCGAATGCAGAGCCAATAGCATCACCATCGGGATTGCTGTGCACTGTTATGGCAATGTTATGTTGACCCTTAAAAATGGTCTTCAATTGAGAAAAAATGTCCATTTGCTTCATCAGATAAGATTTCAATTAAACTGCAAAAATAAGCAAATCAATCTGTTCCTATAAAAACAGGCTCGTCTTTACTTATTAATTTCAATTGCTGAGAGAAAATTCATTGAACTAAAGTGAATATTTCACCTGAATTTCTTAGAAAATGTTAATTCATGTAAAAATGAAATTTATTGAAGTTTACTTTTACTAAAAACTCTAAATTTGCCGCTCATTACAACTAAATCACAAATGAACGGAAATATTACATTTACAATGGTAAAGCCTGTAGCTGTGGCTGATGGACATTCTGCTGCTATTTTAGCAAAAATAGTTGAAGGAGGTTTTAAAATTAAAGCGCTTAAAATGATGCGTTTAAGCAAAGAACAAGCAGAAACTTTCTATGCAGTCCATAAGGAAAGATCATTTTATGCCAGTCTTGTTACTTCAATGACAGATGGTCCAATTGTTGCTGCAATCTTAGAAAAAGAGAACGCGGTTTCTGTTTACCGTGAGTACATTGGCGCTACTAATCCTGCTGATGCCCGCGAAGGCTCAATACGTAAACTTTATGGAAAATCCATTGAAGCGAATGCAGTACATGGATCTGATAGTGATGAGAATGCCAAAATTGAATCATCATTCTTTTTTAGTACAATGGAAGTATTTTAATTTTCGTTGTTTTCAAAAATACTAAACGTATGATCTTCGTAAAGAATGATCACACGGTTAATAAGCTTTGAATCAGTATTTTTTTGAAACCTCTCTTCTTGCCGAAGGGAGGTTTCCTCATTTTTCCTGGATTCACTTACGATATCAGAAGTTTCTTTCTTATCCTGATATGAAGATTCCTTATCCATTCGCCTAACCTCATTATCCATCTTTTCAGTTGGGAGATCAACTTTCTTAACCGGCTTATCCGCCGGTGTTGCAGCTTCATCAATATCTAACTCAAACAAGAGTGGCTGTTTAGGTTTATTGCTGCTTTCGGGCGATATTGTAACAGATCCGTTGCCAAGTAATAGCCAGTCAAGACTAAACTCTGGATATGTTTCTTTCAGTTTTGTCACAAAATCAAGGCTTGGATTATTTCTACCCGATAAAATATGAGATAAGCCAGATCGCTGAATATTCATTTCTTCCGCCAATTGCGTAGCAGTGATGTTCTTAATTTTAATCACATGTGCTATTCGTTCTTTCAAATCCATCATAATTTCCTTATCACATAAAACTCAATTCATTTTAGACTATTGAAATCACAAGAAAAAAAATTGTCTGTTCGAATTATTAATTGTTTACAAAGTTAACAACATTTGAAACATAAAGCAAAATTTATGCATTTTACATATGTAACTTAATTAAAATTTGATATAACATTGATCTAATAATTCAAGTGTATTATATATTTAACTTAAATTCAATGTATTAGAATATGTATATATAAATATTAAAAATTTTACAAAAATGTAATATTTCATAAATCATTACATTAAGTAAAATTAATAATACATTGGTTATCAGTATTGTAAAATTATATTTTTTACAATTTATTGATTTTTACAATTTGCGACAATGTTACAAACGTAATTTAAACATGATTACATATGTATGCTTTATTCAATTAACTTTATATCAATAAATTAAATTAAATGATTTACATTTGTATGTAAATATTAAATATGACGTTACACTTGTAATTTATCAACTCTTCCATAAATATTTTTCTTTTGAATCGACATTTTTTGGCTAACAAAGTAATAATTGTATTTTTGGCCAAACAACGAATTAATAATGATCACACTGACCAAATATAAATTAACGCTACCCCTACTTCTGTTTTTACTATTGATTTGTAGAACCCTTTTAAGCAAACCTGAACAGGATAGCTTAAATGAGTTAATAAAAACACTTCCCGATAGTTTAAAGTCAGAGATATATATACGCTTTATTAGCAGTAATTATCGAAGCATGCCTGATATATGTTTATTGTATGCACAAGAGACAATTAAACTGAGTAAAGAACTGAAACAAATGTCTGCATTAGCAAAAGCTTACAGTCTTTCTGGAGTTATCTATAAAAACAAAGGAGACTATTCTACCGCATTGTCGTTTCATCATCAGTCGTTGTATATCAATGAGGAGTTAGGCCTCAAAGAAGAGCTCTCAACCAACTACAATGACATCGGGATCATCTATAAAACCATAGGAGAGTATGATAAAGCACTCGAATCATATACTTTGTCGAATTCACTGGCAACGCAACTAAATTTAAACCGTGGTATAATAATGACACTAAACAATATAGGCACAATATATGAAGCGAAAGGTAATATGGAATATGCCATTGAATATTATAATCGTGCGTATCGCAAAGCTATTGATTTCAATATATTAGATGCCCAGGCGATCATCTTAAATAATCTGGGTGACATATACGCATCAAAAGGTGACAACGAAATTGCAAAACAATATTTTAAAGAAACTCTTCAAATAGATCTAAAAACAGGCGATAAAATCGGTTCTGTATACTCCATGCTAAATGTTGCTGGTACAATGCTTGGCTCAAAACAATATGACAGCTCCATTTATTATTATAATCAGGCAATTAACTTGGCTGAAGAATTTTCTGCCAATCAACTACTATTCTTTGCTTATAATGGTTTATCTGGGCTCTATCATGAAATGGGTGACTATAAAAATGCTTTTGAAACACTCCAACAGGTAAGAAACTTTCAGGATTCACTTTATATCGAAACCCGTGTCAAACAACTTGCTGAAGTAGAATCGAAATATGAAGCAATAAAGAAAGACAATGAAATACAACATCTTAAACAAGATCAACTCATAAAAGAGATTGAGATTCAACAGCATAAAGCTGAAAGGATAGCATTATTAAGTCTTCTTGTTTTAGGAGCAATTATTATTTTCTACTTATACAAAAGGTATAAACTAAAACAAAATTATACTTTCAATCAAAAGCTTATCAGGCAAAAAGAAGAGCATTTAATAGCAATTGTTGAAACTCAGGAAAAAGAACGCAAACGAATTGCAAAGGACCTTCACGATGGTGTAGGACAAGCTCTATCAACCGTAAAACTTGCTTTATCAAGTCTTGCACAATTGAATGAAGTAAGTTCATATAACACTATTAAATTCAAAGAGATATCAACAATTGTTGACCATGCTTGTATTGAAGTAAGAACAATTTCACATCAGATGATGCCGCGAATATTGCAGGAAGATGGACTCGTACCAGCGCTCGCTGATATGCTGGAAAAATCTTTTCAGATGTCAATCATCAATTACGAATTTGAGCATTTTGGAATAGATTGTCGGTTCAAAGAGAATATTGAAGTGGGCTTGTATCGTATTTGTCAGGAGCTAATTAACAATATCATAAAACATTCAGGCGCAAATATTGTCAACGTTCAATTGATTAAAAACAACAGTTTGCTTGTTCTTCTTGTAGAGGACAATGGTAAAGGATTTTCTTTCAGAGAATTGAAGAGTAAAGGGATGGGGTTAATGAATATCTCAAGCCGTGTAGAAACAATTCATGGGGAGTTTAATTTAGGACCTAGCCCTGAAAGTGGCACATTAGCAACCATAAGAATACCAATTATTTAGTATGATAAAAGTAATCATTACCGATGATCACCAAATGGTTATTGATGGACTAAAAGCTATCATTAACCACATTGAAGGGTACAAAGTAATTGCAACTGCATTGAATGGGCGCGAGTTGCTCAAATCACTTGAAGTAGTTGAACCAGATATTATCCTTCTGGATATTGACATGCCGGTCATGAATGGAATTGAAGCTTTAAGCGAAATAAGGAAAAGCTTTCATCAATTGAAAGTAATAGTATTATCCATGCATGAAGAGAAATCTCTGGTTAAAAAGCTAACAGATCTGGGAGCCAAAGGATTTCTGTTCAAGAATTCTGATAAAGAGGAACTCATGATTGCTATGAATCGTGTTGCCAATGGCGGATATTATTTTTCTTCTTCCCTGACAATGAATCTGATCAATGTAGAAATACATGACAATGGTAATCCTGCGCCGAAAACTTTTATACTAACAGAAAGAGAAACTGAAATTTTAAAGCTTATCGCTTCTGGCCTTTCTAATAAAGAAATAGGAGATAAATTATTTATAAGTCATCGTACAGTCGATACACATCGTACCAATCTAATGAAAAAATTGGAAGTGAACAATATTGCCGGGCTTATTAGATATGCAATAAAAAATGGCTATATTCAATAGTTTTTCTTGGATCGAATATTTTTTATGCTCAATTCTGGACACATCTGAAAAATGTGTTTGATATTTCCATCGAACAAAAAGATTTGAAAAAAATATCAAGTAGTCACATCAATTCTTTATCAAACGAATTGCCTGCATTGCATCAGCAGATTGTACCTGCAAAATATACACTCCTTGCTTTAATTCGTTAAGCTTTCTATTCAAAAAATTTGCCTGATATGCATCGAGTTCAACCTGAAACATAAATCTACCTTGGATATCAAAAAGACTAAATGACAATGATCGGTTGTCGTAAAAATGAATCTTCGTGAGTGAGCTGAATGGATTTGGAAAAATCTCAACAAGTCTTTTCTGGCTACCCTCTCCGGTATCAATTGAAGTAAGAGTCGAATTTGCGAGAAAAAAATCAGGAATACCATAACCAAAAGTTGAATTGGGTGTTGAAGCGTTGCTTGAGGTCAACATAATTGCTTCTTTTATTTGCAGATTATTAAAACTACGATTTGCTTGCCAAAGGCAAGTTGCCATTCCTGCCATCACTGGCGATGAAAAAGATGTTCCATTACTGAACGTAAAATTATCTGTTGATCCAGCTGCCACAGCCGTCCCCTGACCCATTGCCATTACATCTGGTTTTATGCGACCATCATAAGTTGGTCCAATCGAACTAAATGATGCACGTTCACCTGTACCATCAACTGCACCGATTGAAAACACATTAAATCCATCAGCAGGAGCGCCGATATAGGGAAAGGAGGAAGAGTTGCCTGAATTTCCAGCACTATTAACAACAAGGATACCTTTACTTGCAGCAATATCTGCACCAATTGTAACTACATTTGAACTACCATCCATATCTTCATACGTGTGATTCCATTGAGGATAATCAAAGTCGATATAGCCTAAAGAAGAATTAATTACATCAACACCCACACTATCAGCAAATTCCGCAGCTGATACCCAATTATATTCTTCGATTAGGTGTTCAGTAATTACATATTCTGATCTTAGAAGCCAAAAAGACGCTTTTGGCGCTGTCCCAATTAGTTGTCCAGGTATGTTAGAACCAATGGTACTCAATACTGATGTGCCATGAGAACTTTCTGTAAACACACTTCCTCCGGGATGCACAAAATCTTTCGTGCCTAAAATTTGATTGTTTAACCACAAACTATCAAAGGCAATATGTGATTCTACAGCAATAAATCCGCCATCCAATATTGCGATAATCATCCCTTGCCCTCTATATCCTGCCTCATGCAAAGGAATGCCATTGATCTGGTTGATTTGTGTGAATCCACTTCCATAATCAAAAACTGTTGTTTGCTTCATTCCTGAATTTTCAGGACGTACTTCATCAGATACAGTTTCGTTTTCAAAGTACACCTTGTTTTTAATCTGTTGCTTCAGTGGTTCTTCAACCAAAGATTTAATACTAGATACATATGGTAAGGCAGCAATAGCATCAAGAACCGATTGACTTGTTGTTTCGATGGTCACACCGTTCAGCCATTTTGTGTGAAAAAGCAAAGAAGCACCTGTTTGAGCCACGCCATCCAGATAAGAAGGATTTACAGGTAGATCGTTTTCAATCAAAGGTATCAGTTGATTTTGACGCCTTTCAATAGCTCTTTGTGTTAAAAATGCTTCAGGATTATTAAGATTATATGGAGAATTATTTTTGTCGGTAAATTGCACAAAATAAGAATCCGGAGCTATCTGACCACTTACGAGCTGAAAAATAATAATGGTAAAAAATAGGGTAAATATTGCTTTCATAATAAAGTCATTAATTTGCAAAAATAGTTATTTATACAGTTAAGAGTATATAAAATTCAATCTATCAACAACATTCTGTTGTCAGACCTGTTACTATCCGGTATAAGTGTATTTCCGAGTTGCACTTCCTGAATATATTTTCCTTCAGGACCTTCAATAATTATAGAAGATTCGTTGTTACTCCAGACAGAGGAAGGAAAATTCATAACTTGTTTTGTCCCATCAGTAAATAATAATTCCAAATATACAGGAAGTGGCAATCCACCCTTATTTTCAACCACAATTTTACGGTCGGTCGTAATTTTTCTTATTGCCATATCAGGATAAGCGTTTTCAAAAAACCATGGTTTGAAAAACCATTGTAAGTCCTGATCAGCAGCTAATTCAAAAATCCGGAAAAAATCCGAAGGAACAGGATGTTTGCCTTGCCAACGATTCATATAAGTTGTTAGTGCATATTTGAATACATCTTCACCCAAAGCATCCTCCAGAAAATAATAGGCAACTGCAGGCCGCGAATAGGAAGCAAGTCGTAACGAGGAATAATTTGCCCCAAGGAGGTAATTAGGCACCATTGGTGGAATGTCTGTTTCACTTCCTGCGGCATTTTCATATGAAGCAATTGTACGTTCAAGATATTTATATTCAGGGAATAAACTATCAACCAATGCATGAGGCCAAAGTGTCACCCAACCTTCATCCATCCAGGCATATTTTTTTTCATTGGTTCCCATGAAGAAAGGCATATAAGAATGTGCAATCTCATGAAATGTGAGACCCAAAAGATTGCTTAACTCGTCTGGAGCTCCATTATTGGCCATCATAGGCGTTTCCATTCCTCCGGATTTTTTGCCGCTACAAAATGTAGTCATTTTTGGGTATGGGAAAGGAATTCCCGGCATTACATGTGACATATAATTGATGCTCATTCGACTGTACTCAGCAACATTCTCATAATGAGGTACTCCTACCGGATAAACTGCATCAATTCGTATTCTGCGACCTGTTGTTGAGTCTATCTCAAGACCAACAGCATCCCATAACATTCCTATCCCTGCCCCAAAACTAAAATCCGTTGCATTTTCTGCTTTAAAATGCCATGTTTGATTGGTTTTATTCTTTAAAACCATGTTCCTCTTGTAATCCTCATCCTTTATTATGTGGCTTACTTCATCTCTTTCCTTTGCTTCGTGGAAACGAGAGACAACCTGAGGGTGTAAGACTTCTTCAGGATTTTGCAATAATCCCGTAGCCCAGACAACAAAATCATTGGGCACATTCAATTGAACGTCAAAATTGCTGAAATCATTATAAAATTCAACACTGCCATTGTAAGAAATCATATCCCAACCATCGATATCATCATAAACAGCGATTTGAGGGAACCAATAGGCAATAAAAAAAGTGGAATCATTGTAGTTACCCATTCTTAAATTCCTTTTAGATGGTATCTTAACTGTCCATTCCAAAGAGATCAAAGCAGAATCATGCGGTAAAATGAAGTTGTCCAGATCAACTATCAATTTGGTGCCATTTCTACCAACCTTCTTTCTGTTTGTAACATCAATTTCCAGTTCATCAACTTTCATTTTTTTGATTTGCATACCGTCATGAAGGTCAGCGGTACCCATGTCCCAATCGCGGCTGTTTCCTTTCCTGAAAATATCCTGATACAAGTTGAATACAATTCTTTCCAAGGTATCGGGACTATTGTTAAAGTAATAAATTTTAGCAGTTCCATCAATGCTCTTTTCAGCAGATTGGAGAGTTGCACTGATATAGTAATCAGATGAATTCTGCCAGTAATTTACAGCCGGTAAACCCATGGCAGATCTCGTTTGTTCTGCAAAAGTTTTTTGAATTGTTCTTGAAAAATAATAGGAATCCTGTTGACCTTGTATCGTTAATATAAAAGCAAACAAAATAATGGAGATGATAAAAAATGGTTTTTGCATAGAAAAAAATGCTTTAAAAAAGGTATAAATTTTATTTACTTAATAAAGTAGTAAAAGTAGCTATTTTGAAACATTTGGATCGTAAAAGGAATAGTTTTCTTTATTTTGCAAAGAATTAGCAAAACAAAGATGGAGAGCATCAACCCTTTCACACTTGAAACATTAAACACTTATCCTGAACATAATCAAGGAAAGGTGCAAGAAATTTTAGACGCTTCAAACAGAGCGTATAACATTTGGAAAAAAATTGACATTGAAAAAAGAAGACGACTAAATCAAGCTCTTGCAGAGAATCTGAAACTCAATAAAACATCTTTTGCTTTACTCATAACCAATGAAATGGGTAAACCAATTCGGGAATCCATTGCCGAGATAGAGAAATGCATTTGGTTGTGTGAGCATTATGCACAGGAAACAACTCTCGATTTTTCTTCAAAAAAAATCCATACTGAAGCGAAAAGCGTGTTTGTAAGTTATGAACCTCTTGGCGTTTTATTTGCCATCATGCCATGGAATTTTCCATTCTGGCAGGTATTGCGATTTGCCATTCCTGCTTTAACAGCTGGAAATACAGTGATATTAAAACATGCTCCAAATGTAACAGGTTGTGCTTTAGCCATTGAAAAATTGTTTTTATCATCAGGATTTACCAAAGATGCCTTTTCTGTAATAATTATACCTGCTGAAAGATCAGTAGAAATTATTTCCTCTCCTACTTTAAAAGGAGTAACACTCACAGGAAGTGAAAAAGCGGGTAAAGCTGTCGCTTCTTTGTGCGGAATGTATTTAAAAAAATGCGTTTTAGAGCTCGGAGGTTCCGATGCTTTTATCGTTTTCAATGATGCCGAACTAAATAACTGTTGTAAAGCCGGACTGAAATCCCGTATGCTGAATTCAGGTCAGGTTTGCATTGCAGCAAAACGATTTATTGTTCATAATTCTATATATCAAGACTTTATATTATTTCAAAAGACAGCCATTGAAAAATTGGTATTGGGAAATCCTTTGGAAGAAAATACCGACATTGGCCCAATGGCCCGACCAGATTTACTGAATCAGATTGAAAAACAAGTACTTGATTCAAAAAAAATGGGAGCACAAATTATTTGCGGTGGTGAAAGAAGTAAAATATATCCAAACGTTTTCAACCCTACTTTACTCTGTAATATAACGCCTGATATGCCAGTGTTTCTCGAAGAGACTTTCGGACCAGTGATGGCTGTAATTACTTTCGATTCGGAAGAAGAAGCGATAGAGATTGCCAATAATACACGTTTTGGACTGGGAGCCAGTATCTGGACAAAAGACAATTCATTGGTTGAAAGGATATTGCCTCGAATAGAAGCTGGGTCTGTATTTGTAAACAGTATGGTTAAAAGCGATCCCCGAACACCTTTCGGTGGAATTAAAAATTCAGGCTTTGGCAGGGAACTTACTTTTGATGGTGTTAAAGAATTTATGAATTTAAAAACCAACTGGATAGAATGATGCGGATCGATATCATTACAATTTTTCCTACAATGTTTGATGGGCCTTTTTCTGAATCCATCATAAAAAGGGGAATTCTCAAAGGACTGGTAGAAATCCATCTCCATAACTTGCGCGACTACGCCCACAACAAACACCAGAAAGTAGATGATTATGCTTTTTCAGGCGGAGCTGGAATGGTGATGATGATTGAACCCATCGATCTATGCATAAATACTTTAAAAAGTGAACGCAGATACGATGAAGTAATATATTTAAGCCCGGATGGTGAGCTACTCGAACAAAGCATTTGTAACCAGCTTTCTTTAATGGGAAATATGATTTTTCTTTGTGGACATTATAAAGGTATTGATGAGCGCATTCGTGAGCACCTTATAACCAAAGAAATTTCTATTGGCAACTATGTTCTTTCAGGTGGTGAGCTTGCTGCTGCAGTACTCACTGACAGCTTGGTGAGATTAGTACCAGGCGTTTTAAATGATGAAACCTCTGC
Organism: Bacteroidetes bacterium HGW-Bacteroidetes-1; assembly: GCA_002842755.1. GTDB lineage: Bacteria > Bacteroidota > Bacteroidia > Bacteroidales > F082 > JALNZU01. The sequence continues at coordinate 55,795 of PHDU01000017.1, forward strand.
CCTATCTGATTCATTTCAGGATGGACTTGTTTCACCTCCGGTTTATACACGTCCACGTATTTTTAAAGGATGGGAAGTGCCGGAAATATTGCTTTCTGGAGATGAAAATAAAATTTCCGAATGGAAACATCAGCAAGCATTGGAGCGAACAACAAAGCGTCGACCGGGTTTTACAACTGAATGACAACAGAAAAATGTCCACATCGTCACAGTTTTGAAAAAAGAAATCTATTTATACCATCACCTTACATATTGATTTTCTGTGATTTAAAAAATGTCTCATCACCGAAATGAGAAAAAAATCACAATACACTTTCGCTTTTAGAATAAAATTGTATATTTGCACTCATTTTTGAGTTTAGCACGTCAATAAAATATCCAGTTTAAAATGAGCAAGAACGCCTTTATTCAGTTTGTAGAAGACCAAGTAAACATAAAAGAATTTCCCAAATTCAAAGCAGGTGATACCATTACGGTGACCTACAAAATTATTGAAGGAAATAAAGAACGTTTACAAAAATTTCAGGGAGTTGTCATTCAACGTGTTGGAAGCGGTCCAACAGCAACTTTTACAGTTAGAAAAATTTCAAATAATGTTGGTGTAGAAAGAATTTTCCCCATTTCATCACCCTTTATCGATGAAATTGAAGTCAATAAAAAGGGTAGAGTTAGAAGAGCCAGAATTTTCTATCTTAGAAACTTACGAGGCAAAAAGGCCAGAATCAAGGAAGCCCGTCGGTAATAGATGTAATTTTAAAAATTTAAGTCCTGATTTTCGAATCCGGACTTTTTTTTTTACTTTATCTTCTTTGTCTTACAATCTCATAGCAAGCAATACCCGCTGCTACGGAGACATTAAGGGATTCAATGGTTCCTAGCATTGGCAGTTTCAGATGTGTATCTGCCATTTTTAAATATGCTTCAGATATTCCGTTTTCTTCAGACCCCATGATAAGTGCAACTGGACCCGTTAAATCTGAATCCCAAAGTTCTCTGTCTGCCTTCTCAGTAATTGCGGCTATTCGGAGGCCACTAGCTTTCAAAAAGTCGATGGTTACCTTCAAGTTGTCTTCCCTACAGAGATTGATTCTATTTAATGCTCCTGCTGACGTTTTCACAGCGTCAGCATTGATCATTGCAGATCCTCTTGTTGGAACAAGAATTGCGTGCGCACCAGCTGCTTCAGCAGTACGTGCAATTGCACCAAAATTGCGAACATCTGTTATTTTATCCATGATAATAATAAACGGCAATTTTCCGGCGTCGAACAATATTGGAATCAATGATTCTATTTTTTGGTATAGCACCGGAGAAAGAAAAGCAACAACTCCCTGATGGTTTTTACGTGTCAGTCGGTTGAGTTTTTCTTGTGGGACGGTTTGAATGGGCACTTCATGTAAACGCGCCAACCCAAGTAGCTCTCCAATTTGAGGTGATCGGGATCCACTTTGAACCAACACTTTTTCAATCTCTCTGCCTGATTTTAGAGCTTCGATGATAGGTCTGGTACCGAACAAAATGTCATTTCTTTCAATATCTGCAATCATTATTTGGCATTGTTAATAAAGTATAGCTAAGTCATTATTCCATTTAAACATTAGGAGTTTTACTGAGTGAATCAACATATACTTTGCTTTTGTGTAACACTTGG
>PHDU01000111.1 GCA_002842755.1 Bacteroidetes bacterium HGW-Bacteroidetes-1
AGCTGTTGCTGATAATTCTGAAACATTAGAAAACTATAGAGAAATTCAATTACGGTACGAAAAATTGATTAACCTACAATATTTTTAAACAGAACCAAGTTTTTTTAATAAAGCTTATCTTTGTGAAAAGATTAACGCTAATTTTCTTAAAAAGTATTTACAATGGATGCAACTGATAAAAAAGCACTTATCAATAACATTGAACTCTTCAGAGGCTTAAGTGTTGAAGAAATAAGTGTAATTGCTGATGAGGCAATCGAGAGGGACTACAAAGAAGGTGAATTATTGTTTGCAGAAAACAATCCCAGAAAAGAAATATTTTTAATAGCTGAAGGGAAGGTTGAGTTGTTTAAAAGCACTGCTTTTGGTGAAGAGCAGCGCATTACATTTTTTACCAAATATGATTTCCTGGGAGAAGGATCTCTTATGGAAGATTCTCCACATTCAACATCTGCACGCGCATTCGAACGCAGCAAAGTACTTGCCATAAACAGCGAGCTTTTCCGCTCGTCTGGTTCTATTGCGGTGGTGATTTTATCCAATATTACGAAAGTGGTTTCACGCAGGATGCGTTATGCCAATACAAAGATGATGAATGCAACAGCGCAGTATGAATCGGGAAAAACACGCCGAGAACATGACCTGCTGGGCGAGCGCGAAGTACCCTACGAATATTATTATGGGGTTCAAACTTTACGCGCACTCGAAAATTTTAATATAAGCGGCATTACACTCAATTTCTATCCGGATTTTATTATCTCTTTGGCAATAGTAAAGATGGCAGCCACAAAAGCAAATTATGAGCTGGGTATCCTGCCCAAAGAAATTGCTGACGCCATTGTTATGGCTTGTCAGGAGATTATGGACAACCGTTATCATTCACATTTTGTTGTGGATATGATTCAGGGAGGCGCAGGAACCTCTACCAATATGAATGCCAATGAAGTAATCGCCAACCGTGCCCTTGAGATTATGGGGAAAGAAAAGGGACAATATGAATTTTGTCACCCAAACAACCATGTAAACTTATCACAAAGCACCAACGACGCCTACCCGACAGCTATAAAAATTGCCTTGATAAAAGCCAATGAAAAATTGGTGGATGTTTTACAGGATCTGATCAAAGTGTTGCATAAAAAAGCGAAAGAGTTTTCAAAAGTCATCAAAATGGGGCGAACTCAGTTGCAGGATGCTGTTCCAATGACACTCGGACAAAGTTTCCTTGCTTTTGCTGTTACAATGGAAGAAGAGGTTCAACTGCTTAACCGCACATCCGCACTTTTTTTAGAGGTAAATATGGGAGGAACTGCTATTGGTACCGGCATCAATGCCGATCCTAAATATGGCGACAAAGTAATACCTTATCTCAGAACAATTACTGGAATGGAGATCAGGCTTGCCCGAAATCTTGTTGAAGCCACGCAGGATACTGGTGATTTTATTACCTATTCATCCGCACTGAAACGATTGGCCACCAAACTCTCCAAAATGTCGAACGATCTTCGTTTGATGTCTTCAGGGCCTCGTGCCGGACTCAACGAAATCAACCTTCCACCCATGCAGCCAGGTTCAACTATTATGCCTGGTAAGGTAAACCCTGTTATTCCTGAGGTGGTTAACCAGATTGCTTTTAAGGTAATTGGAAATGATCTTACAGTATCAATGGCTGCAGAAGCTGGACAGCTCGAACTCAACGTAATGGAACCAGTGATTGTTCAAAGTCTTTTTGAATCAATTGAGATGCTTAAGAATGGGATGAAAGTGCTTGCATACCGTTGCATTGATGGAATCACTGCCAACGAGGAGCAATGTAAACAAACCGTGCAAAACTCCATCGGACTTGTAACAGCACTTAACCCGTTCATTGGTTATGATGCATCCACGCTTATTGCGAAACTTGCACTTGAGTCGGGAAGAAGTGTTTATGAACTTGTGCTTGAAAAACAATTGCTTTCGAAACAAGAACTTGATTGTATTCTTGCCCCTGAAAATATGATCCACTAATTGAGGTTAAGGCAGAGGTTAAGGTTAAGGCTGAGGTCAACCTTAACCTCTGCCTTTACCTTAAACTCAAAAGAAAGCTAAACCAGACCCTGTGCAAGCATGGCATCAGCAACTTTTACAAATCCCCCTATATTGGCGCCATTTACATAATTAATTGTACCATCGGGTTGAGTACCATATTTGACGCAGGTTTGGTGAATATCTTTCATAATCTGATGCAGGCGTGAGTCCACTTCTTCACGTGTCCATGATAGACGTAATGAGTTTTGGCTCATTTCTAGACCGGAGGTGGAAACACCACCTGCATTTGCAGCTTTACCCGGGCCATATAGGATTTTCGCCTGTAGAAATACCTCTACCGCTTCTGGTGTAGAAGGCATATTGGCACCTTCAGAAATAACAAAACAACCATTTTTTATGAGTATTCTGGCATCTTCTTCATTCACTTCGTTTTGTGTTGCGCAAGGCATAGCGACGTCGCACTTCACTGACCAAGGTCTTTCACCTTCATGGTAAGATGCATTTTTAAATTTATCAGCATATTCAGACATGCGGCCACGGCGAACATTTTTCAGGTTCATAACGTAAGCAAGTTTTTCAGCATCAATCCCGTCAGGATCGTAAATGAAACCATTTGAATCACTCAGGGTGACTACTTTACCACCCATTTCGGTTACTTTTTCTGTGGCATATTGTGCAACATTACCTGAGCCGGAAACTGTTACTATTTTTCCTTTCAAACTATTACCACGGGTTTTCAGCATTTCTTCAGCAAAATAAGTAGCCCCATAACCTGTTGCTTCAGGGCGGATAAGTGAACCACCCCATTCAAGACCTTTACCAGTGAGAACACCTGTAAATTCATTCCTTAGTCGTTTGTATTGACCAAACATATAGCCGATTTCACGACCGCCAACACCGATATCGCCAGCAGGAACGTCCGTATTAGGTCCAATATGACGTGACAGTTCAGTCATAAAACTCTGACAGAAACGCATCACTTCATTGTCTGATTTGCCTTTTGGGTCAAAGTCTGAACCGCCCTTGCCACCACCCATTGGAAGTGTTGTGAGTGAATTTTTAAATACTTGTTCAAAAGCAAGAAATTTAAGGATACCAAGATTTACTGTTGGGTGAAAACGCAATCCACCTTTATAAGGTCCAATTGCACTGTTCATTTCGATGCGAAAACCTTTGTTGATCTGAACCTCACCACGGTCATCAGTCCAGGGAACACGGAATAAAATCACACGTTCGGGTTCAACCATACGTTCAAGAATTTTGGCTTCACTGTAATGCGGATGTTCTTCAATGTATGGAATCAAAGACTCAACAACTTCGTGAACTGCCTGATGAAATTCGATTTCACTTGGGTTTTTGGAAATGACTTTTGCCATGAAATCGTTTAACTTTTTTTCAAAATGGGTTGCCATAGTTTTAAGATATTTGGTTTATAAAAAGTGAATTTTCAACCAAACTTAAAAACACTTATCGCACGTTTCAAAAAATATAGGGAATAATGAGGGGAATACGTATCATTTTCAGTAAAACACCTATGAAAGGTGTTGCAACATCTTTTTTTTCTTTCAAAAAGAAAGCGAAAAAGTAATATCAATAAAGATCAATAATATTGTTGCGTATGGCAAATTTCACCATATCAACCGTGGTTTTCAGGTTGATTTTCCGCATGATGTTGTTCTTATGCGATTCTACGGTGCGAACACTTATAAAAAGCCGGTCGGCTATTTCCTTATTGGTGTAGCTCTGTGCAAACAATTTCAGAATCTCCATTTCGCGCACTGACAGGCTCTTTTCATGTTCTTTTCTTTCCTCAGCTTCCTGATTATCGTTCAGGTAGTTACGCAAAATCATATTGGTTATGGTTTTCGCATAGAAGTCGTAACCGTTCCTAAGGGTGTAAATAGCTTCAACAATCTCATCACGGTTGGTTTCGCTGGTAAGATGTCCCTTCGCCCCTGCCTTGATCATTTTAAAAATGAGATTTTCGATTTTATACATCGAAAGAATAAGGACACTGCTGCGAGGGTGTTTGTTGCACAACAATTTCACCATTTCAATATCTTCAGGATCGGGTTTGTACAGCGCAACCAAAACGATGTGAACCGGTCGTTTATACAGTTCATGAATCAAAGATGGAATATCTCTTGCGCTTAGAACCAATTCAATATCAATGGCATCCGATAAAAGCGCACTTATCCCATCACACATAATCGGATGTTCGTCAACAATAGCAACCTTAATTTTATCCATCGATCCTTTCGAATTTGGCAGCGAATTTACAATATGTAAGGCGTATTTGAAAGGGAATATTTTATAAGAACAGGATAACCATCATGGATTTAGTAATTGAATGTTACCATCAGTACATGGTTTAATATTTTTATCACATCCAACCAAGGTCAAAGAATAACTCATCTCAATTAATTCTTACTTTTGTTAGGGACATAAATCATCAATTCTTATGAAACCTGAAAGCGATCTTGGAGGACAATTTGAACGATTAAAAGCACAGAACCTTGAGCGACTAAAGGAGTTGGCCATCATGAACCGTACTTCACATCTTATTCGTGAAAACCGTTCACCGGAGGAAACCCTGAATCATATTGCAATGATATTGCCTGATGGCTGGCAGTACCCTGTTTTTACCGGAGCGAGAATTATGTACGATGGCGCTTTTTATGTTTCCCCAAACTTTACGCTTACACCCTGGAAACAGATTGTTGAATTTACGACTTTCGACGATAAGAAAGGATCCATCGAAATATGCTACACAAAGGAGTTTCCCGAATTTGATGAAGGACCTTTTCTGGCAGAGGAACGCGACTTGCTTTTCAACCTTTCAAACATGATCAGCGGATACCTTAATTCGTATAAAGGACTCCGGACTGTTGATAAGTCAACACAAAAAGATTTTGAGAAGGAACATGAGGAATTACTTGGTGAAAAAGTAAAGAGCCGCAAACTTCTGCAGCGTTTTTTGAATAAAAACAATGCCGACCGCGATATTTATCACGATCTGATGAATTTCAAGGTGAAAGACATCATGCTCATTTCTAACCTCTATGACGCCTATTCAATTGAGCGTGAAGGTCGTTTTTCGGAGCATGTTCTTGGGCATTACCATCAACTTAACCTGAGCTCGGTGCCACGGATCACCGGAGTTACAACGGCCTCAGAAGCTTTCGAAATGCTGCGTGCCAAGTATTTCGACCTGATAATTTTTATGGTTAGCGTTGATAGGAAAACTCCTGTTGAGTTGAGCCGAAAAATTAAAAAAGACTTCCCAAATATCCCCATTTTTTTCCTTTTAAACAGCAATGCTGATTTTGCTTATTTTGCTAAAGTGAGCCGCGAAACGTTTACAATTGATAGCATATTTACGTGGAATGGCGATTCGAGTGTGTTTTTCTCAATGATCAAAATGGTAGAGGACCGCATCAATGTGGTTAACGATACGCGTGTAGGTATGGTTAGAGTGATTCTTTTGGTTGAAGATTCGCCCATGTATTATTCGCGTTATTTGCCCATGCTTTACAAAATTGTGATGGAGCAAACCAGACGAATTATTGATGATGTAAGCACAGATGAGTTATACAAGGTCTTGAGAATGAGAGCCAGACCGAAGCTCTTATTGGCCAATAATTACGAAGAGGCGTGCAAGATTTTACTGAAGTACAAGGACTACATGCTCTGTCTTATCACCGATATCAAGTTCGACCGCAATAATGTTCAGGATGAAGAGGCAGGTATCGACCTTGTAGAATATGCAAAATCACTAACCCCTGACTTGCCTGTTATCATTCAATCATCTGATGCCGAAAATGTAAAGATTGCATATCGATTCAAAGCAACTTTTATCGATAAAAGCAGCGAAAACCTATCGCAGGATTTTCAGAGTTTTATTACCCATTTTCTTGGCTTTGGAAACTTTGTTTATCGTGATCAATATGGCAATCCTATCACACAAGCACGCACACTTAAGGAGTTTGAATCCAAATTACGTACTATTCCTGATGAGTCACTTCTTTATCATGCACAGCGCAATCACTTTTCACTTTGGTTGATGGCACGTGGTGAAATCAGGGTAGCAAAAATTATAAATCCCAAAAAAGTTGCTGATTATGAAAATCCGGATGAGCTGAGGAAAGAACTGCTCAGGATGATTCAACAATTCCGCAATGAGCAGGATGCGGGCAAAATAGTTCCTTTTGAAGAAGAAGCCATTGGAAACGAAAAAAATATTGTGAATCTTGCTGATGGCTCTCTTGGAGGCAAAGGCCGGGGTCTGGCATTCATTAATTCATTGATTTATAATTACGATTTTTCTCAGCACGTGCCCGACATCCTCATCCGTACACCAAAAACATCCCTTGTAGGAACTGAGGAATTTTCACTTTTTATGGAGCGAAATAAGCTGCATGAATTTGTGCTTGGTGAAACCAATTACGAACGCATCAAGCAACTTTTTGTTCAGGCTAAACTTACGCCAACGCTGATAAGACGTTTGCGCTCACTTTTAAAAATCATAACCAAACCACTTGCCATAAGATCGTCCGGACTTTTTGAAGACAGTCTTGCCCAACCTTTTGCCGGAATCTTTGAAACCTATGTATTGCCCAATAGTCATCCCGATATTGAAGTGAGGCTGCAACAACTGGCAGATGCTATTAAGCTTGTATTTGCTTCTGTTTACTCTGATATCGCAAGGGGGTATGTCAATGCTATCAACTACAGCATTGATCAGGAAAAAATGGCTGTTGTAATTCAGGAGCTTGTTGGAAAGCAGTTCGGGAGGTATTATTATCCACATGTCAGTGGTGTGGCACAATCCTATAATTATTATCCTTTCGCTCACATGAAACCGGAAGAGGGATTTGCTATCGCTGCTGTCGGATTGGGAAAATATGTTGTTGAGGGCAATAGGGCTTATCGTTTTTCGCCCCTTTATCCTACTTTGGATATTAATTCTCCAAAAGACCAGGTGAAGAATTCACAGGTTAATTTTCTTGCTGTTGACTTGGATTGTACAGAACCCAATCTATTAGAAGGTGATATGGCAGGCCTTGCATCGCTTGAAATAAGTGAAGCAGAAGAGCATGGTTCGTTAAGACATTGTGCATCTGTTTACAGCCCTGACAACAATACCATTTATCCCGGGTTGAGCAAACAAGGAATCCGTATTGTAAATTTTGCCAATATTCTGAAGTACAATTACACCCCTTTGGCGCAAACACTGGAGATAGTCCTGGATGTTGTAAAAGAGGCGCTTGGCACTGCTGTAGAAATTGAGTGGGCTCTTGATCTCGATCGCGATGAAGATGGCCGTTGTTCGTTCTATCTTTTACAAATCAAACCACTTTTAGGCAGCGCGGATGACTACGTAGTCAATATGGATGAAATCAAACAAGAGGATATTCTGCTCTATTCCGAAAAAGGAATGGGAAATGGTATTATTCGTAATATCAAAGATGTGATTTATGTAGATAAAGAGGTTTTTGATAAAAGGTTTACACAAGAAATGGCACAGGAAATTAATGTTTTGAATGAAGAAATGTCAAATCAGAACAGGCCCTATATTCTTATTGGACCTGGTAGATGGGGCACGCGCGATCAGTGGATTGGGATTCCTGTAAACTGGCCTCAGATCAGTCAGGCCAAAGTAATTGTCGAAACAAGCCTTGAGGATTTTCCTCTTGACGCTTCCTCAGGCTCACATTTCTTCCACAATGTGACTTCTATGAATGTTGGCTATTTTACTGTCCAACCCGAGTTGTCAAAAGGATTCATCAATTATGAGATTCTTGGAAGACAGCAATTGATACAGGCAACAAAGTACTTCCGTCATGTTCGTTTTAGCGACTACCTTACTGTACGCATGGATGGCAAAAAGCGCATCTCAGTAGTGTCTGTATAATCAGTGTGGAGGCTATTCTCCTGCTTAGGTTTTTTTCTCTTGTACTTTTGCATGATCAAAAGTACCAAAAATCAAGCGCGAACGGAGCTTCTTCCCGCTCTGAAAAAACAACACAAATCCAACGAACCATCGCCCTGAGGGGCGAGATGGGCTCTTATCAGAGGCCAGTTTCGCGGATTTGCAGTTGATTTTTCATTCACCCTGACGCCGCCCCGCCGTTCGCGCGGGCTCACGCACCCGTCCCGGTGCAATGGTGAAGCTGGATTTTGGCTTTCAAAAGTAGGATGGTAGAAATAAAGAAAAAGTGTTTATTAAGCCATTGATATAGAATATATAAAAAGTGAGTTCTGATTATTGCAGATCTATCCATGAAATAGTTTTTTCAACAATTGCATAAGCCCCGAAAATGCCTTGTGCATTTGTCAAATTGGTCGGGACTATAACATATTGAGCAAAAGGATCGCCCAAAGAAATATCGAAATCTTCCAATGCTTTCAAATAATTGTATGTAGAACCCTCCAAATGAATGAGTTTAAGGTTGATGCTCAAAGGAGTTGAATTGCATTGATAAGGGAAAAGCTGATCAAATACACTCACGTAGGCATTCTGATGGAATGTTTGACCATCGCGGTTTTGGTCGGATATTAAAGGGCTGTAATCGAATATCTTTTTTATATGAATTGTTTGTTCAACAGCGGAATCGGTTCGGCAAACCGTCTCTATTTCTGCTGTACCAAACAATTGGTAGTTGTTTTGAATGGCTGCCGTATCGTTGATGAAGGCTTTAAAATAATAATCTCTGTAATATTCGCTAATATTTGAATCAGTCTTAATAATTCCAAAATTCTCAAAAGGAAAAGGAACAATAACAGCAGATTCAATCAATGGATGATCAGCAATAGCGACAGTCAATGTGTAATGTTGTCCGACTGTTATTCGCAAAGTGTTACCATCAATCGCATAAGT
>PHDU01000018.1 GCA_002842755.1 Bacteroidetes bacterium HGW-Bacteroidetes-1
GGCTCAGGCAGCCCGGCGAAAAGTGAAGAGTTTCATTCTTTCTATCATCATTCTTTTTACACCCAACCCAAAATCCGGCATCGCACCGGGACGGGTGCGCGAGCCCGCGCGAACGGCGGAGCGGCGCCAGGGTGAATGAAAAAACAACTGCAAATCTGCGAAACTGGCCTCTGATAAGAGGCCATCTCGCCCCTCAGGGCGATGGTTCGCTGGATTTGCGTTGTTTTTTCAGAGCGGGAGGACGTTCCGTTCGCGCTTGATTTTTGGTACTTTTGATCGAGCAAAAGTACAAGAAAAAAAAACTATTTTTGAAACATGAACCAAAGGCTGTCTACATACAACCACAATGCACAAAAGCAGGAAAATAGTCTCTACACGGATGGTATTGTGGATGTGAGCGGCAAACTGTGTTCAAAAAGTAAGGTCAGGACTATTCCTTGTTTACCTCGATTTGCTGAAGTGCCCAAAGTGCTTCATCAACATGACGCGTGGCATTGAATTGTGATTTGAAGGTATGAATCACTATTCCAGTCTGGTCAACGACATAAGTCATCCTTCCGGGCAACAATCCCAGTAAATCGGACGGGACACCAAACAACTTTCGTATCTCATTGTTTACATCGCTCAGCAGGCGAAAATCAAGTTTGTATTTATTTGCAAAATTCTTGTGCGACTCCACACTGTCAGCGCTGATACCAAACACTTCTGCCCCGGCTGCTTTAAAATCTTCAACCTGATCATTGAAAGCACAGGCTTCTTTGGTGCAACCTGGTGTATCATCTTTAGGATAGAAATAGAGAACAAGAGGCATCTTCCCAATAAAATCTTTCATATCAACCCATTGTCCATGCTGGTCTTTTAATCTGAATAATGGTAGAGCATCTCCAGCTTTTATTTCTTTCTTCATTTTGTAAATATTTCGTCTAAGGATTGTTCAATGGCAGGAAAAGTAAAGGTAAAGCCTTTACTAATAAGCTTCAGAGGTAAAGCCCTGGTGCCCCGAAGCAGCATTTCATCTGCCATTTCACCCAAAATTAGCTTGAGTATAAAATCTGGAACAGGCATCCATGAAGGTCGCTTGAGTGCTTTACCAATTGCTTTGGCCATATTTTCCTGCCGCACAGGATTGGGGGCCACAAGATTAAAAGGTCCCTGACAATCTTTGTTTTCCAGCAAAAATAAAATAGCATTGATTTCATCTTCAAGATCAATCCATGATACCCATTGTTTCCCGTTTCCAGTTTTACCGCCTGCAAAAAACTTAAAAGGTAGTGCTATTTTTGGCAATGCACCTCCATGATCCGACAACACAATGCCAGACCTGATCAAGACGACTCTTTCGGCAATTGACTGGAATCCTTTTGCTGCCGATTCCCACTTTCCACTGACCTCGGCCAGAAAACCTTCCCCCTGATCATCTGATTCGGTAAATGTTTTTTCAGCATCAAAGCCATAATATCCAACCGCTGATGCCTGAATCACCACCTGAAGCATTTGCTCAGCCGCCGACATCAGTTTGATAAGCGCCTCCACAGTTTGTACCCTGCTTCCAAGGATGGCCCGTTTGCGATCGCTGGTCCATCGTTTATCACCAATACCAGTTCCTGCAAGATTAATCAATGCCTGACTGCCATCAACCAATGCAGCGAGATGAGAGGGAGGCTGATGCCAATCAGCAAAATGAATTCCAGCTCCAAAAAACTGTTTACTGGCTTTTGGAACATCGCGGGTGAAAATCACCAACTCGTGCTTTCCTATCAAACGTTTTACAAGGGCTTCGCCAATAAGCCCGGTTGCTCCTGCAATTATAATTTTCATTCTACTAAAACAACGAAAGAGCTAGATTTGTTTGATAAAAACAAACAGATATTAAAAATGATCGAAAAAAAAGCATGTATTGAACCAAAACACTTTTTTATGCTTAATGCATTGTTATTGATGTAAATTTGCAGCCAATTTCAATTGACATTTGGAGCCCAACATTTCGTACAAACGTATCTGGAGTATTGCCTACCCTATCATACTTGGTAGTGTTGCCCAAAATCTTATCAACGTTACTGATACTGCCTTTCTTGGACGTGTTGGACCGGTTGAGTTAGGAGCTTCTGCCCTGGGTGGATTGTTTTATTTTGTACTCTTTATGTTGGGTCTGGGTTTTGGTACAGGCACTCAAATTATTATTTCGCGAAGATTTGGTGAAGGAAATTCATCTCTGATTGGAAAAACTTTTGATCACGCGCTTTATTTTATGGTGCCGCTTTCGATTGTTTCATTTCTGTTGATCTACTTTTTTGCCGCCCCAATATTGCGCATTGTTATCGATTCAGATCTGATTTTCGATGCATCTGTAAGATTTCTTGATTACCGCATGTATGGTATGTTTTTCGCTTTTGGACAAATCATTTTTCGAAGTTTTTACATTGGCATTGCCAAAACTCAAGTGATAACATGGAGTACTTTGGTTATGGCCATCGTTAACATCATACTGGATTATGGTTTGATTTTTGGAAAATTAGGAATGCCGGAAATGGGTCTTGAAGGAGCTGCACTTGCTTCAACCATTGCTGAATTTTCTGCAGTAGCATACCTGTTGATTTATGTTCTCTATAAAAATCATCATAAAATTTATAAGCTATTTACTTTTGAGCCTTTTGATAAAGAATTGTTTTTAAGGAATTTCAAACTTGCTTACCCCATCATGTTTCAAAATTTTCTCTCCTTAGGGGTATGGTTTGCTTTTTTCCTCATTGTTGAAAAGCTGGGCGAACAATCACTGGCTGTGTCGAACATCATCCGCAGTGTTTACATTGTTCTGATGATACCCATCTGGGGTTTTGCATCTGCAGCCAATTCAATGGTGAGCTATTTGATTGGACTAAAAAGACCGGATTATATTTTCGTTTTGATAAAACGTATTATGGTGCTGGCCACAGGTGGTGTTGGAGTTCTTGTTTTTGTAAGTTTATTCTTCCCAAAAGCCATTATACTGATTTACACCGATGATCCTGAGTTGGTGCAGCTTTCAATCCCGGTACTTATGGTCGTTAGTCTTAGTGCCATTTTTCTTTCGACAGGTTTTGTGCTTTTCAATGGCGTAATGGGAACAGGTAAAACAAATGTTTCACTCCTTATCGAAGTTACCGTTTTGTTGTTTTACATTCTTTATGTTTATGTTTTAATTCATTATTTAGGAGCTAATGTCACACTTGCCTGGACTTCAGAAATTGTTTATGGAGTGCTGTTGACATCACTTTCGTTGCTTTACCTGAGAAAAGGAAAATGGCTTGAAAGTACTTTTTAGAACAGGTGAAAGTGGGTAAGTTAGGTTGACTTATCATTTGCATTTTTGACTTTTGTCACCAACGATAACTTATGAGGAATAGAAGCCATTTGCCCGGACCATTGCCTGCGTTATCTTGAAAAAAATAACAACAATCAGCCAAAGAAGATAGTTTTGCAGGCTTGACAAAATCAATTATAAAGATTCTGATTCGTATGCTATCAGTAGATCTGATAATTGATGAGTTCATTGGCGATGGCGGTCAACAGATTTATTTCATCATTTGAGCGAAGACTTCCAACTGCGAAGGGCAGTTCACCCGTCAATCCTGATCCGATGATCATTTTTCCATCTTTATCAATCAGGTAAATCTCTCTGGCTGTTTCATCAACTATGCCTAACAATCTCTTATTTCTATTGATATTAAAAAATACGGGACGTGTCAAAATATAATTTTTAAACCTATAGCTGTATAATTCTTTTTGAAAACGATCATAAATCCTGAGCTGATCGCCATCGAGAAAAATGAAATCAAGCGATCTGTTTTGAGTAAAATCTTCATATAAAAAAAAGTGGTCGGAGCTATAGTTGCCAAAATCAGTTGTAGAAAGTATTCCGGTTCCACTGATATAAATCAGTTTTCCATTCTTATTGGTCGTTAGTAAAACACCTTTTGAATTGGTTCTGTTGATATAAAAATCGGAATTTAAGGCTTTTTGCATCTGGCCTCTTGGATTAACGCGTGTTTGGCCTCTGCGGTCAACAATTTTAATATCCCCTTTTGAATCGGTAATAATAATATAATCCAGCGAACCAGCAAAAAGTCTTTCGACCGGTTTGGTGACAATATCCAATGAACGAGGTGGCTCCCATCCACTCACTTCACGGCCAGCCAATTCATAATTATACGTTTTTTTGTCAGCTCCACTAACGAGAATGCGGTATTCCTTTTTGTTTTCATAGTCGAAAACCACAAGGCCATTGGTAGCCTGCGACCGCAATTTTATTGGATAATTTCTTACATAATCACCGTTGCGGTCTATCAGATGCAGATGATGGGCTGTATTGAAAAGATATTGGAGCTTTCCATTTTTAAAAAAATCAACCACAAAAACATCACTTATCGGCTGTTCGCTCAATTGCTTTTTCCAAAGCACCTCTCCTTCGGCTGAAATCAAATACATTTTGTTATTTTCATCAAAAACGATAACATTTTTTTTTCCGCTCAGGTGGTCATCAACGATAAAGGGTCGGGCAACAAGCGGTGCATCAAGTAGGGTTTTCCAGGCAATGAGACTTTCCTCTTTATAGTCGGGATTGTACTTGATAACCGCGTTGGTATAGATCATTTTTTCAGTAGCGCTGAGCTGAACAGCAAAAGCTTCAAATTCACGGATTACTTTCTGATTTCTGTTTAAATGATACAACAGTCTCCCGTCCGTAAAGCGGCATAACAAATCGAACCCTTCACGTATATTGCCATAGATCAGAATATTTGACTGATCGCTCAGATTGTTTGCAAAACGTCTGAAGTTTTCGTTCAAATCAAGCGTTCGTCCGGTTTTATACAGCCTAACAGCATCTTCGACAATGGAGGCATTGTTGGCGACCAATAAGAAATTATCAGTTACCGTGAAATAACAACCCTGAATATCGGTGAACTGAGAACCAAAAAGTGCAGGTATGAAACCCTGAATATTGGCAAAAGAAATGTTATTTTCAGTTTTTCCAACAAACCCTTTTGTTGCAGCAGCAAGAGCATTCAAAGTGGATTGAACTAATTTGACATCTTTAAGATGAGCCGCAAAAAGAGCATCTCCGGAACCAGATGATGAACGTAATGCAAGTGCTACCTCATTATCTATTTGCTGTATTAAACCCTTGCTAAAATCGATTCCGAAACGTGTGCTCCATAACTCCACCACCTTTTGATCGACGATTTGCAAATGAAATTTTGTAAAATCGCTCAGTCCGAAATGCAAAAGCAAATTCGTATTGTAAGGAAGCACATTCAACAACTTCAGTCCAACGGAATTCTGTCCTACCAGTGCATTAAGCAAGCCTTCATCAGCAGGAAGGGTAAACCCATTCAGCAGTATTTCATTTTGTTTGATAAATAAATCCAGTGCCATCCATTTCGTGCTTTTCCTTGAAGCATCCAATGCGGCCTGGAGATAGGAAGGTTCAACATTTTTATTAATTAATGTATTAAACCCTTCGGGAAAGAAATAAACATAGCCATCCACAAGTTTCCCCCGCGTTTCCCTAACGCTCACAAAATCTTCATTTTGAAGTAAAGTTACTTTGCTATCAAGTTGTGCAATGGCCATTTCGAGTAACTCTCTTTCAAAACTCCCAATAAACAAACCATCGACAATGCAGTAATTGAATTGAATGTTTCTGTGTTTATCTATCAAAGTGGCAGCACGGTAGTCTCCTATCTTTCTGTCGATCACTCCCACCCTGTTACCAAACGCTTTTTCGGCCATTTCCGGAATTTCATACAGTCGTAAGTTTTTGCCAACCTCTGCAAAAAACAGGTAACCATGGGCTTCACCAACTGGATGAAGCGCTATCGCCATCTTTCTTTCCTTCATCGTTGCATAAAATGACATGTCTTTATGCATTAAAAGTGAATCGAGCGTAAAAATCTGTGTATTGAGGGTTTCAATAAAGTCAATTTCCAGCACTGATTTCCAGAATGCCGTTTCCTTTTTAATCTTATTCCAAAAAGGACCTGTTTGGTTCGACTCAAATATCAGAACCGAGCTAAGGGGCATAGCATCATAAATGATTTTCTCAGGTCCTGATTCATACAGCAAAAAATAACTTCCTGCAATCAGAGTCAAAACAACCAATAGAATGTAAACCAAATTCTTATTAAGCATCTTTTTATATATTCTTCATTTTCAAAAAAACTGGTTTCAAAGCAAATCAGGCACCAGTATCAAAATTCTAAACCCTGCACAATGGCCGAAAACCATTTACAATTCACTTCAAAGGTAGTGAAATCAACCAAAACAAAACAATGCCTCTAAACAGTCTAGATGAAATCCACTTTTAATTGAAGTCCCATATTAAAAGTTTTACGATGATGTGTTGAAATGCCATTTTCTGCAATCATTTTTCTATGTTCGATGGTGGGATAGCCTTTGTTCTGTTTCCAGTTATAACAGGAGAAATCGTTATCCAGTTGCTTCATCAGTAAATCACGTTCTGTTTTCGCCAGAATTGAAGCAGCAGCGATGGAACGATAGATAGCATCACCACTTATGATGCAATGATGCTTAACTGATTGATATTTTGTAAAACGGTTTCCATCAATTAGGAGTATTTCAGGAGTAAACGAAAGTGCATCAATAGCGCGGTGCATGGCCAAAAAGGAAGCATTCAGAATATTTATTGTATCAATTTCTTCCACTGACGCCATCCCTATACCAAAAGTAATGGAGTGTTCCATGATCAGCTCTCGCAGCAACATACGCCGGTTGGCTGTTAGCTTTTTTGAGTCATTCAGATATTCATGATCAAAATTTGCAGAAAGAATTACTGCAGCCGCAACCACCGGACCAGCAAGACAACCGCGACCGGCTTCATCACATCCTGCTTCTTTTTCATTGCTGGTATGAAAAGCGATGAGATTGCTCATTTCAAAAACATCAAAAAATGATTAAAAAGACTCAAAAAAATCAAAAGGAGCAAAAACAATTGAGGCCAAAAATATTTTTTTACGACCATGTATGAAAAAGAGATATAAACAGCAAATGGCACAAGATACAATGCATTCTGCTCAATGCTTTTCATTTGATAAACATTCATAAGCAATGAAATGAAAAATAATGCATTCATTATTGCTTTCTTTTTCCGAATGGCAATATTACGATCAACTCCGGGACTACTAACGATTTGAAAAGATTGAACCGCAATTACAATGATCAGGGCTAACAACACCAAAGATGTTATTCCTGGCCATTTGAGATCGAAAGAAATCATGGATGGTAAAGATGCATAGGCCGCTGCTTTGGCAAACAAAACGTTCATCATAAAATATAACGTTGCCAGAAAGAAATAAGGAGTTATCAATCCTACAAAGGGTATGATCCATTCGCGAAGGGAAGTAATACGCAAAATAAACAAAGACGTAAACAACCAGAAAAATAAAATGATAGAAGGAAAATAGAGAAGCGATGCTAAAGAGATTTGAAATGCTGCATTAAATATATAGGTCTCATTGTTTTTTTCGTCAAACATGTTAAAAAAAAGATGGATAGAAGCAAGAATAAACGGCAACGCAAGTAATAAAGGGTACATTGTTGTTTGGGCGGGACTAAGGCTAAACAATAGCACAAACACAAATGCACCGGCAGAAGCCACGCGTCCGATTAATTGATTTGAAGCAAGGATAGCATTGAAATAAAAAGCCTGAACAATGACCAATAAAAATGCAATGATTGTTGCAATCAAAGGTGAAGCACTAAGGAATGGAAAGAGTACATTGTAAACAGGACTAAAAGCATCCGGTTGAGCAGGAATTTCAGGATGAAGAAAGGCAGGAAACCAGAGCATCAATGCCATAAAAACCAATGCCACATACTGGGATGCAAAACTCGACCTTAAAAATTTTATCAACATCTTCTATGCTTTAAATGGTACGATACTTTATAAGATCATCAGCAATATCACTGCGGTGATAACAGTCTTCAAACTTAATTTTTAATGCATTGGCCATAGCTTTTTGCTTCGCATCCTGAAGAGAAAAATCAAGGGCAGTCACTGCGATTACCCGACCACCACTCGTTTTAATAGTTTCATTTTTTAAATCAATTGTTGTTCCAGCATGAAAAACAACGCAATCGCTCACGGCATCTAATCCCGAAATAGATTTTCCCTTCTTATATTCATCAGGGTAACCACCTGAAACAAGCATTACAGTAACTGCATAGCGATCGTCAATCTGAATTTTGCAATCACCTAATTTTTGATTCGCACAGGCATCAAGCAAGGCAAAGAAATCACTGGTAATACGTGGAAGAATGCATTCCGTTTCCGGATCGCCAAGCCTTACATTGTATTCAATTACAAAAGGATCGCCTTTAACATTCATCAATCCAAAAAAGATAAATCCTTTATAATCAATATTTTCAGCCTCCAAACCTTTTATGGTAGGTTCAATAACACGTGATATCACTTTTTCCATAAACTGCTTATCTGCAAAAACTACGGGAGAAACTGCGCCCATCCCGCCAGTATTAGGTCCTGTATCCCCTTCTCCGATGCGTTTATAGTCTTTGGCTGAAGGCAATAGTTTATAATTTTTACCATCGGTAATTACAAAACTTGAAAGTTCAACTCCTTTAAGAAATTCTTCGATAACCACTTCATGGGATGCCTTCCCGAATTTGCCGGCCAACATCGCCTGCAATTCCCGGGAAGCCTCTTCCAACGTTTGCAAAATCAAAACACCTTTTCCTGCAGCCAGTCCATTAGCTTTGAGAACATAAGGAGGCTTAAGGGTTTTTAAAAACTCCAGCCCTTCCTTCAGGTTCTCATTGGTGATACTTTTATACCCAGCGGTTGGGATGTTATGTCGTAACATAAAAGATTTGGCAAAAGCCTTTCTGCCTTCAAGCATTGCTCCCTGAGAGGATGGACCGATTACAGCAATATCCTTTAAAACAATGTCATTTTGAAAAAAGTCTGTAATGCCGGCCACCAAAGGGACTTCCGGACCAACGACCACCATCGAAATATTGTTTTCGATGCATATGTACCTGATTTGCTCAAAATCAATCGTATCAACAGGCAAATTAGTACCGTAAAGCGCAGTTCCCGCGTTGCCTGGAGCAATAAATATCTTTTTTATAGCGCTACTCTGTTTCAATTTCCAGGCCAAAGCATTTTCCCGCCCTCCTGATCCTAAAAGTAAAATATTCATGTGTTCAATGTGTTTTTTGATTCCCGATATGCATGCATCATACTTTCCCAAAGCCGGCTGGCAGCTCCATCCCAGGTAAATATACCAGCTCTTTCGAATCCTTTCCTTATCAATTCGGCCCGTAATTTTTCATCTTTAACCATCAAAGCCATTGCTGAGGCGATAGAATTTATATTATAAGGATCAACCAGCAAAGCGGCATCGCCTGCTACTTCCGGCATTGAAGTTACATTGCTTGTTATAACAGGAACCCCACAACGGAAGGCTTCAGCAATAGGGATCCCAAATCCTTCAAAATAAGAAACATAAGTTATTGCCAATGCCGCTGCGGTTATCCTGTGAAGCTCAATTGAATCAAGTCTGCCGCAAAAAACAACCTCTTCCTTATAATCCATTTTTTCAAATGCAGCGCTGATCGGTTTTGTCCACCATTTCTTTTCACCCACAACAACAAGCTTTATATCATTTTCATTTTCAGCCCTGAAAAGGTCAAAAGCTTCAAAAAGACGAACAAGGTTTTTTCGGGGATGTAGAGAACCGACAAAGAGAAAGTAGGGTTTGCCATCAGAATATTTCGCTCTTACCAGGTTAATTTCAGCATCATCCAAAGGCACAAACATTTCATTTGCACCATTAAAAACTACATCCACCTTACCAGGATCAATATTATACTGTTCAGCGATATCTCTTTTTGAGAACTGAGATACCGTTGCAAGACGAATTGCTTTGCGGGCAAACCGGGGAAAAAAGAAACGGTAGTAGCACCTGACAAGCCAGGGCAAATCCTTTGGAAAATGTTCAAAATTCAAATCGTGCATCACTGCCAATGAAGGCACTTTTGTTGAAAGGCTTAGATAACCATCAGGTGAAAGAAACAAATGGGGTTGTATTTTTCTTAATGCACGTGCAACCGACAACTCAAACCAGATAATAAACAAAAAAGGATGTCGTGCCTGAGGGAACAAAACAATTGGAAAAACATTCGACTCAAAAATAAACGAAGCATCCGGTTCTCTGTCAAAAAGAAAATAGAATTGTACTTCAGGATGATTTTTTGTGATGCGTCTGAGTGTTTCGTATGTAAACCAGCCGATGCCTTCGAGTTTATTACGAATCAGAAGTCTGGTGTTGATTGCTATCTTCAATGCTTCATCTTTTTTTTTCATGGATTGATTCAATATAAATATGCATTAAAGTAAAATGAATCTCAAATTAATTATAAAATGGGCCTGCTAATTCCTCAATATCAGCACTATATTCCTTAATGCAAGTTCTATACTGGTAAAACCGATTCAAAACAAAATTTAAAGAGCCTTTTGCTTACTGAATAAGTTCTAACTTTGTGGCAAATATCTGAAAATATTATGAAGTCGGGGTTAAAAAAGTTCTTGCAAAAGCTGTTAGGATTCGACAATTATCTGTTCCTCTTTTCACTTTTTATTATTCACACTTTGCGTTGGAACAAGAAAGAAGGAGATTTTTTACTGTTTCTCAAGCAAATCCCTGATGGTACAACAGTACTTGATATCGGGGCTAATATCGGTATCATGTCAGTCTGGCTGGCAAAACAATTACCTTCATCGCAGATTTTAGCCTTCGAGCCCATGCCACAAAACATCAAGGCTTTAAAAAGAGTTTTAAATTTTTACCACCTCAGCAATGTTAGAGTGATAGAAAAGGCTTTGGGCAATGAAACTGGAAATGTGGATATGGTAATGCCTGTGCTAGACGATGTTAAAATGCAGGGCCTGAGCCATGTAGTTCACGAAAGCATCACTGAGTTCAATGAAGGCAAATCGGTAAAAGTCCCAATTCTTAAACTTGATAACTGCATTGAACTTCAAAACGCAAATCTTCAATTGTCAGCTATCAAACTGGATGTTGAGAACTTTGAGTATTTTGTACTCAAAGGAGGAGAGAACCTTATAAAAAAACACAAGCCATTGATTTATACAGAGTTATGGGATAACGAAAATCGCAAACACTGTTTTTCACTGATGAGGCAATTGGGCTACACTATCAAAATTGCACATCGCAATACGCTGGTTGATTATAATTCCGAAATAAATCATACCCAGAACTTCTTTTTCATACCTTAGCCCTCTTGATCAGCTAACAGGCCATGCAGAAGCGTTTTATCAGAAATCTCGCACTTCTTCTTTCACTAAATCTCCTTATTAAACCATTTTGGATTTTAGGTGTTGACAGAGCCGTGCAAAATGCTGTAGGTGACAGTATGTATGGTTTCTATTTTTCAATCTACAGCTATTCCTTTTTATTTTTTATCCTGCTTGATTTTGGCATTACCAATTATAACAACCGCAACATTGCCCAAAACAATCATTTGCTTAGCAAGCATTTCACAGGCATAGCGACTGTTAAAATATTGTTGGCCGTTCTCTATGCTTCCGTTGTTTTTTTTATAGGTTATCTTATCGGTTATAACGAAGCGCAACTAAAAATGCTCGCATGGGTTGGACTCAACCAGGTTATTCTGTCCTTTATTCTCTACCTCCGTTCCAACATTTCGGGCCTGATGCTTTTCAAAGCCGACAGTTTTTTTTCCATTCTCGACCGCTTGTTGATGATTCTGATTTGCAGTTTCCTGCTATGGTCAGGTTTCGTACAAACAGATTTCCAGATCGAATGGTTTGTTTATGCGCAAACATCGGCCTACCTCATCACTTTTATTGCAGCATTCCTTTATGTGTTGAAACATGCCGGAAAAATAAAACTCTCTTTCAACATACC
This sequence comes from Bacteroidetes bacterium HGW-Bacteroidetes-1, assembly GCA_002842755.1. Lineage (GTDB taxonomy): Bacteria > Bacteroidota > Bacteroidia > Bacteroidales > F082 > JALNZU01. The sequence goes on from PHDU01000018.1 coordinate 11,967, forward strand.
TTTCATGTTGATGATTATTCGGAAAAGCATGCCTTATGCCCTGCTGGTTTTACTTATGAGTTTTTATAACAGACTTGAACCGGTGCTTATTGAGCGACTTCTTCCTGAGGGAAAAGCATTTGTTCAAACAGGTATTTATAGCAAAGCTTTTCGGCTATTGGACGCCGGAAACAACATTTCATTGCTTTTTTCAGTGTTATTGCTTCCCATGTTTGCCTCCATGATCAAAAAGAGAGAATCAGTCAACATGCTGGTTCAATTGTCCTTCAGCATCATTTTGTCGATGTCGTTGGTGGTTGCAGTTCTTTCTTTTATATACAGCAATGAATTGATGATGCTCCTTTATGGCCTCAGACCGGGCGAAGGGTCTCTTGAGTTTTCCGCCCGCATAATAGAATCTGCAAGTGTTTTTCGCATTTTGATGGGTAGTTTTGTCGCTGTTTCATGTACCTATATTTTTGGAACGTTGCTCACTGCCAATGGCAACCTGGCCTTGCTTAACATTGTTGCAGGCTCAGGAGTGGTTATTAATGTAGCGATGAACTTTATTCTTATTCCTCAATTTGAGGCACTGGGTGCAGCATGGTCAAGCTTCGTCGTTCAGACAATAACAGCGCTCATTCAGATTTTGATTTCTTTTAAGATTTTTAAACTCCGATTTGGAAAAATGTTTATGCAAAGGCTTGCCCTTTTTGTCGTGCTTTTGCTTCTATGTGTTTATGGATCATTGCTTCTGCCATTTCATTGGGTCTGGAACTTTATAATTGCAATGATTATGAGTATTCTTTTGGTTTTTGTTACCAAAATGATCGAAGTCAAAGGGGTATTACAACTACTGCTCTCTGCATCCTCTTCAATAAAAAAATAGTTTTTTGTTTCCAACTTCAAAACAGAAGCTTTAAAATGTTATGAATCCTGAATTCGAAACCTTCAAAACAATTGGTTGAACTAAAAAACTGCATTAGCCCTCCGAGATAGATTCATTTGATCTGTGTGGCTTCAAAAAGCGCTAATAAAACAACTTAAATCCTAAAAAATTCAATTTGCTAAATAATTCTATTATTCTTTAGGAATATTTTCTAATTTTGGCAATCTTAATTCAATAGCATCTGAATATGCAAAATCAGGATGAGTCCGACATGAATACATTAGGTTTGGTGGGTTTAGTGAACCGCTACAAAGTGGCTTTCATCATTATTGCATTCCTGGCATCAATCCTGGCTTATATTTTTAGTTCACCCTTTTTTATTACTCCTCTTTTTAAATCGACAGTTATTTTATACCCAACTTCCTCGAACTCAATCTCTAAAATTCTATTAAGTACAAATTTCAATACAAACAAAGACCTTCTTGAATTTGGAGAAGATGAACAAACGGAGCGTATGCTTCAGATTCTGAACTCGAATAAGATACGCGATCGTATCATTGAGAAATACGATCTTATGGATCACTACGGTATTAAACATGACTCAAAATACAAATTTACCAGGCTTTACAAAGAATACGAAGGCAAGATAAAATTCCGCAAAACGGAATATATGGCTGTAAAAATTACAGTGCTTGACCAAGAACCTTCCACTGCATCGCTTATTGCCAATGATATTGCTGAGTTATTCGACTCTACCATGAATTTGATGCAGAAAGAAGTCGCATTAAAAGCATTCCAAATAGTTGAACAGGAATATTTTAAACTTCGAAGTGAAGTTAAATTTATGGAAGATTCTCTCAATTCAATCCGCAGACTTGGCATTCATGATTATGAAAGTCAGGCTGAAATGCTGAATCAGCAATTGGCAATTGAATTGGCTAAAAATAATCAACCTGCAATTAAAGCTCTGGAGAAAAGACTCGATATTTTAGCTGAATATGGAGGGTCCTATGTTTCTCTTCGTGATAATCTGGAACACGAACGTAAGCAACTCTCTGCAATAAAGGCAAAATATGAAGAATCCAAAGTGGATGCAACCCAAAATCTGCCCCATAAGTTTGTCGTAACTTCTGCTTTCGAAGCGGAACAGAAGTCTTACCCTATTCGGTGGCTTATCCTGCTGGTTACCGTTTTTTCGACCCTGTTTCTCACTGTAATTGTTTTGATCGTTTTGGAACAAGTCACAAACAGTGAAGTAAAAAAAAAACGCTATGGAGACCCGAAATTAATTTCAAATGGCCAACAATCAAACCGTATAATCGAACAGTAAAACCTAATAATCAGCATAATTGGAAAATCATGGACAATTATTTCAATAACACTTCACTGATCGGACTTATCATGAGATGGCGATTTCATCTGCTTGTAATAACCATTATTGCAGCTATTTTAGGAGCTATTTTCTCTGGTTCTGCTTTTATTACTCCATTGTATAAATCAGAAGCTGTCGCATATCCGGCTAACATCAACAGTTATTCAGATGAGAGTGAAACCGAGCAAATGCTCCAACTGCTTCAATCGCAAGATATCACCGACTCAATTATTAATATTTTTAACTTGTTGGATCACTACAAAATAGACCCGAAATATAAATACATGCGTACTGCTTTATTAGCTGAATATTCCCAAAACGTAAAAATAAGAAAAACACCTTATGAGGCAATCTCTATCAATGTCCGTGATAAAGATCCTGAAATAGCCTCTTCAATGGCAAATAAAATTCTTGATATCTACAATGAAAAAGTAGCTTCACTTCACAAAGGCAAATACAAGGAAGTTGTTGATATGTATGAGGAGCAGCTTTTATTAAAAAATAAATTGATTGATTCACTTCAGGAACGCTTATATGTGCTGGGTAACGAATATGGGTTGATTGATTACAGTGCTCAGTCACAGGAAATCATGCGGGGTTACCTGCGAACAGTTTATGGAACAAACCTTAGCAATATCAACACAAAAGGAGTTACTGAACTTAAAGGAAATATAGAAAAACACGGGGGTGAGCTTCTCACCGTAACCGAAATGCTTCATCACGAAGCACGTACTTATGTTGAAATTAAACTTGGTCTTGAACAAGCACAAAGGTTTCTAAGGGCAAAGCTTACATATTCAAATATCATCACAAAAGCCTATCCTTCTGATAAAAAAGCCTTCCCAATCCGATGGGTAATTGTTGTTTTTTCTGCTTTGAGCGCATTTCTACTTTCAGTACTGGTGATTTTCATTTTAGAAAACAAATCGAAACTCGTTGATCAAAAATCCTAAATTACAACTTCACGACGGATTGAACGAACGTACAAAAATAGCATGGTTGTATCTTGCAGCAGCAGTATTTCTTGCTGTTAATTTGTATTTGGTTGTTCAAAAAGATATCTATTTTGTCTTTGCTCTTCCTCTGGTTTTAGGAGTTTTGTTATTGTATGTTTTTTCAATTGATAAGGTTGTTTTGCTCATTAGCTTTCTAACACCTCTTTCGCTCAACATCGAAGACATAGAGGTTGGATTAGGCATTTCACTCCCGGTAGAACCTATGCTTTTTGGGGTTCTAATTCTGTTTTTTACAAAATTGATCTATGAGCGGCAATATGATTTAAAAATCGCCAGTCACCCTATTGCCTTGGTTATATATATCATGCTCTTTTGGATGATAATCACCACATTTACAAGTGAATTACCTCTTGTATCAATAAAATATCTCATTTCCAGATTGTGGTTTGTTGTTCCTTCTTTTTTTGTTGCCGCCATTATCTTCAAGAAAATAAAAAATATTCATTGGTTTATCTGGCTTTATAATATCGGGTTGATTATTGTCATAGGATATACGATTATCAATCATGCCAGATATGGATTCAGTGATAATGCAGCACACTGGGTTATGTCTCCTTTATACAACGACCATACAGCTTATGGAGCGGCTCTGGCCATGTTTTTAATACTTACAACTGGTTATCTTTTCTATCCAGGTTTGAGTAAAACAAAACGATTCTGGGTTGTTTGTATGATTGTACTTCTATCTGTAGCAACGCTTCTCTCTTTAAGTCGTGCTGCCTGGATTAGTATAGTTGCATCCATAATGGTTTTTGCAGCGGTTAAATTTCATATTAAATTCAAATGGATATTAGGAGTATTTATTCTGTTCATTACGATCATTCTTACCTTCCAGCACGAAATTGTGGATTCCCTTGAAAAAAACAAGCAAGACTCCTCGACCGATTTTATTGAACATGTCCAGTCAATTTATAATATTTCATCTGACGCATCAAACCTTGAACGGATAAATCGATGGCAGGCTGCCATTCGTCTTTTCAACGAAAGACCGGCAACTGGTTGGGGACCAGGCACCTATCAGTTTGTTTATGGGCCTTACCAGCGTTCAAAGGAAAAAACCATAATAAGTACCAATGCCGGCGATATGGGAAATGCTCACAGTGAATATATTGGCCCTTTAGCTGAAATGGGTTTACCCGGAATGTTAATCGTTTTTTTACTGGTCGGAGTCATGATTTACTACGGGCTTAAAACGCATAAAAAAGCTAAAACCAGAGAGGCTAAGATAATTACTATGACAGCAACTCTGGCGCTGATAAGTTACTTTGTACATGGCTTTTTGAACAACTTTCTTGATACTGATAAACTTTCTGTTCCTGTCTGGGCTTGTATGGCAATTATTGTAGTGATGGATGTATATGGAGCTGACAGAGAACTGGATGAACTAACCTCTTTGACATTTAAATCAGAATAGTTGGTTTCATTCATCATCACATGCAAAACAATTGCTGCCTAAAAAGTAAAAAAAGGACTTAAAACCAAATTTTTTATCTGATCTTTTTCAACAAATCTGGCAACTGCCTGGCAGCAGCAAGTTCTCGCCATTTTTTACGTGCATCATCAGCAGGAACCCCAAAATATGTTTTTCCCCCTTCCAATGACTTGTCAACACCCGACATTGCCAAAATGACAGCTCCTTTGCCAATAACAATATCTTTATTGATAGAAACTCTGCCCCAGATAATCACATCATCTTCGATACGCGTAACGCCTGCAATGGCAGCATGCGCACCAATAAGGCAATTGCGTCCGATATAGGTGTCATGACCTACCTGACAATGGTTGTCAAGTTTTGTGCCTGAATCAATGGTTGTATCACCCGTCACTCCTTTATCAATACTGCATAATGCGCCTATTTCAACATCATTACCAATAATAACCCGACCACACGACTCAAACTTTTTATACCCTTCAGCACGACGTTGGAAATAGTATGCATCAGCGCCAAGCACACTGTTTGCATGAATGATAACGTTGTCACCAATAACAGTATGATCGTAAATGCTAACGTTGGAGTGAATCAGACAATTTTTTCCAATTTTAACATGGTTACCAACAAAAGTTCCCGGCTGGAGAATGGTACCTTGACCAATCTCCGCTTTTGGGCTAATGAACCCATTGGAAGCTTCGAAAGGTTTAAACCTACGAATAATTTCGATAAATGCATCAAAAGGCTTTTCGTGAAAAAGCAATGCTTTGCCCTCAGGACAATCAACTTTTTTGTTAATAATAATCGTAGTCGCTTTTGAATTCAGCGCTTTTTCGTAATATTTAGGATGATCCACAAAAGTTACATCACCCGGTTCAACCATGTGAATTTCGTTTAATCCTGTAACTTGAAAATCAGGGTCTCCATCGTATTCAGCAACGATAAGCGTGGCCAAATCCTTTAAGCTTATACCTGGATTGAACTTCATTTGTTTGCTTATCTATAAAATTTTAATGCTTATTCCTTAACTCTTTCTGAATAAGAACCATCAACCGTATTCACTTTCAATCTATCGCCAATGTTAATGAAAAGAGGCACCCTTATGATGGCCCCAGTTTCGAGGGTAGCTTCTTTCATGGCGTTGGTTGCAGTATTGCCCTTTTCTCCGGGTTCGGTATAGGTTACTTCCAAAGCAACAGTTGAAGGCAATTCGACTGATAAAACAGACTCAGAATCTGTATGATACATTACTTCACCAATATCGCCTTCTTTAAGAAATTGAGGAGCATTGATCAGATCTTTAGGTATTTGTATTTGTTCGAAAGTTTCTGAACTCATGAAATGGTAACCTTCTCCATCGTTGTAAAGATATTGCATTGGACGACGTTCAACGCGTTGAATGTTAATCTTCACCCCTGCGGAAAAAGTATTCGGAAGAATCTTTCCTGTTTTAAGGTTTTTCAAACGGGTGCGGACAAATGCATTACCTTTTCCAGGTTTCACATGCTGAAACTCAATGATTGAATACAACTCATTATTATACTCAATGATCAATCCATTTCTAAAATCAGCAGTTGTTGCCATAATCTTTTGTAATTTGTTAAGAAAAATTAAGGCTGCAAAGTTAGGTATTCAACCTGAATTTTACAGCCTTAATGTAATGTTTTAAATGAAAAATATGCTACTCACGGTTTTTGCTATACCCTTTCATGATACCTCTGGTCGAATTGCTGATGAAACTTAGAATTTCATCACGATCGGGCGAAGCAGGAACATTGGCTTCGATGTAACCCGTTGCCTGACTTACATTATATCCCTTAAGGTAGATCGTACGATAAATATCCTGAATTGCATTGATGCGCAGATCGCTGAAGCCTCTGCGCCTTAAACCAATGGAGTTGACACCTATATAGGAGAGAGGTTCACGTCCTGCTTTGGTAAAGGGAGGCACATCCTTACGGGCCATACCACCACCACTGATCATAGAGTGGGCACCAATCTGAACAAACTGATGCACTGCTGCCAATCCACCAATAATTGCCCAGTCATCAACACGAATATGACCGGCAAGATTACACGCATTGGCGAGTATCACATTGTTTCCAAGGATACAATCATGGGCAATATGCACATAAGCCATCAAAAGACAATTGTTTCCAACTACGGTCTCCCAACTGGCTTTGGTTCCCCTGTTGATTGTTACAAATTCTCTGATAGTGGTGTTATCACCAATGCGGACAATTGTTTCTTCGCCGGCAAATTTAAGGTCCTGAGGAATTGCAGCGATAACTGCTCCCGGGAAAATCCTGCAATTCTTTCCAATATGCGCGCCTTCCATAATTGTGACATTGGAACCAATCCATGTTCCCTCTTCAATGATAACATTTTTTTCAATATTTACAAATGGTTCAATTACTACATTACTGGCAATTTTTGCCTGCGGGTGAACATAAGCTAAGGGCTGATTCATTTGGTGGGTTTGTATTATTGACTTATTGTTTTCTGGCTATCTGAGCCATCAACGTGCCTTCAGTTACAATTTTATTACCAACGTAAGCAACACCTCTCATGTTGCAGATTCCTCTTCTAACCGGTGATGTAAGTTCAAGTGCAAATACTATTGTATCTCCTGGAACAACTTTATGTCTAAATTTTACATCATCAATTTTCAGAAAATAAGTAATATAATTTTCGGGATCGGGTACCGTATGAAGAACAAATATGCCTCCAGTCTGAGCCATAGCCTCAATTTGTAATACTCCCGGCATTACAGGTTCCTGAGGAAAATGTCCGACAAAAAACGGTTCATTCATGGTTACATTTTTAAATCCCAGTATATGATCTTCACTAATTTCAATGATTCGGTCAATCAACAAAAAAGGTGGACGATGAGGCAATATCTTTTGAATCTGAATAATGTCATAAACAGGCTCTTTCAAAAGGTCGAATGGAGGAACTCTTATCATGATTATTTCAATTTTTTGTGTTGTAAAATTAATTTCGCAAACTCAGTATTGGCATAGTGACCTGGTTTGAATGCAGAAACGTGACCTTTAATTCTTTTTCCCAAAAGACTTAAGTCTCCCACAACATCAAGTAATTTATGCCTGGCGGGTTCATTCCAAAAATGCAGTTCAAGATTATTCAGAATACCTTCATCTTTTACTTTTACTTTTGGTTTGTTGAAAAGCGTTGCAAGCCGATCAAGCTCATCCTGACTTACTTTACGGTTTACAAAAACAATGGCATTGCTTAAGTCACCACCTTTGATCAAATTGTTTTGGAGCAAGAACTCTAATTCATGCAAAAAAACAAAAGTCCTACACGGTGATATTTCTGTTTTGAAGTCATCTAGAGAACCAAGATGGGCCTCTTGAACATTTAAAACACTCGTGCCATAATCAATTTTTACATCCACTACAAAATCGTCAGCGGGAACAATGCACAACCGGAAACCTTTTTCAGCGTTCTCCAAAACCAATTCCTTATCGACAGTAATATATTCACGTTCAACATTTTGTTGTTCAATACCAGCATGTTCAATTGCTTCAACAAAATATCTGGAACTGCCATCACGAATAGGAATTTCATCCATATCAAGGTCAATCAGCACATTGTCGATTCCCATGCCAGTAAGTGCAGCCAACACATGTTCGATCGTATAAACACGGGTGCCATTTATTCCGATTGTAGTTCCACGCGATGTATCCACAACATGTTCAATATTTGCCGGAATAACAGGCTGATCTTGTTTATCGATTCTTCTGAATTTTACACCGTGGCCCTCTGCAGCAGGATGAAATGTCATTGTCCCCTTTTGTCCGGTATGTAATCCCATACCTTCAACGCTTACAGGTTTTTTAATCGTGCACTGATATTCAACCGCCATAGTGTGAAAAAGATTTGGTTGTGAGCAAAATATTTTCGCAAAAGTAATACTTTTTGCTCATTTCCAACCACTCAGGAAGGATTAGACAGCTGACTGACTTTTTCTTCCAGCTCTGCAATTTTTTTTGCCATCTGGTCGAGTCGTTTGAAGTGTACTGTTGAACGCTTGAAATCACTTAAGGCAAAAGCTGGAGAACCCATCAAAACAGAATCTTTTTCGCGGATGTGTGACCCAACTCCAGACTGGGCCGCAATCTTAACACCATCTGCGATAACAATGTGGCCAGCCAATCCAACCTGACCACCAAACATACAGTTGCTGCCGATTTTTGTCGATCCGCTGATACCTGTCTGAGCTGCTATAACAGTATTTTCACCTATTTCAACATTATGAGCAACCTGTATAAGGTTGTCGAGCTTCACTCCTTTTCTTATAATTGTTTCACCCAAAGTGGCACGGTCAATGGTCGTGTTAGCACCAATTTCAACATAATCCTCCAGAACAACTATTCCGGTTTGGGGCACTTTTTTATATTGCTGATCCTGCTGTACAGCAAAACCAAAACCATCGCTTCCAAGCACACAACCTGCATGAAGGATGCACTTTTTACCCACTTTTGTACCTCCATAAAGCTTTACACCAGGATAAATGATAGTGTCATCTCCTATTTCACAATTGTCACCAACATAAACCTGTGGAAATATTTTCACATGTTTCCCAATTACAGCCTTTTCACCAATAAATGCAAACTCGCCAACATATCCATCCTCTCCTACCTTGGCATCAGCTGCTATGTATGCAAGCGAAGAAACACCTGATTTTTCAGATATTTTTTGATACCATTCAAGCAATTGCGCGAATGCGCTATATGAATCGGCTACCCTGATTAAAGTTGCATGTATTGGAAATTCAGGAAGAAAACCATTGTTTACAATAACAATTGAACTTTTCGTTTCATATATAAATGGCGTGTATTTTGGGTTGGCAAGAAAAGTCAAAGTTCCAGGCTGTCCGCCCTCAATGCGTGCAATATTTGATACTTTTATATCAGGATTACCTTCTACGGTACCCGATAAAAGTTCAGCGATTTGCTGAGCTGAAAATTCCATAAATAATTTGCATTTAAAACAGCGTGCAAGATACAATAAATTTTCACTTTCTCATGACCTCCCTGATAAAGATATGTGAAATATTTTGAATATCAATTTGTTTCCTTTTCAATGTAAATCGCTTATTTTCATTAACTTCTATTTAATACCTTTAACTTTTTTTAACGCTAAACCTCGTAGTCGCTACCTATCTTTGCCACTCAAAAATTAAACTTATTATGATTGTAACAGACATCAAAGAGTTGAATGAAAAAATTCAACAGGAAAGTCAATTTATCGACCTTATCAATCTGGAAATGAACAAGGTGATTGTTGGTCAAAGGATGATGACTGAGCGGTTACTGATTGGGCTTCTTTCAAACGGACACATTCTACTTGAAGGGGTCCCGGGATTAGCTAAAACATTGGCTATTAAATCATTGGCAAATGTCATAAAAGCCGATTTCAGCAGAATACAGTTTACACCCGATCTGTTGCCTGCCGACCTTGTCGGAACACTTATTTACAGCCAAAAGAAGGAAGAATTCATTGTACGCAAAGGACCCATATTTGCAAATTTTATTTTGGCTGACGAAATAAACCGTTCTCCGGCAAAAGTTCAAAGTGCATTGCTTGAGGCCATGCAGGAAAAACAAGTCACTATTGGTGATCACACGTATATGCTTCCCGATCCATTTTTGGTGATGGCAACGCAAAACCCAATTGAGCAGGAAGGAACCTACCCTCTCCCTGAAGCACAGGTGGATCGTTTTATGTTGAAAGTGGTTATAACCTATCCTAAAAAAGAGGAAGAGAAGTTAATTCTCAGGCAAAACATCACCAATGAAATAAGAACTACGCTGGGGATAATTTCCATTGAAGATATTTTAAAAGCACGCAGCGTAGTTCGGGAAGTGTATCTGGATGAGAAAATTGAAAACTATATTACAGATATTGTTTTTGCATCCCGTTTTCCTGGTGAATACAGACTAAAACGTTTCGAAAGTCTTATTGCTTATGGTGGTTCTCCGCGTGCAAGTATCAATCTTGCTCTTGCTTCCAAAGCCTATGCTTTCATAAAACGTAGAGGTTATGTGATACCTGAAGATGTTCGTGCTGTTGCTCATGACGTATTGCGCCATCGAATTGGACTCACTTATGAAGCAGAAGCAGAAAGTGTTACCACAGAGGAAATCATCAACGAAATTCTTAATACAATCGAGGTGCCTTAATAGAAATGCAAATTGCAATGGATCAAACGATCACTAAACAAGACATCTTCAAAAAAGTCCGGAAAATTGAGATAAAAACAAGAGGATTGTCTCAGCAGATTTTTTCCGGTCAATATCATAGTGCATTTAAAGGCAGAGGAATGGCTTTTAGTGAAGTCCGCGAATATCAATATGGGGATGATGTGCGCAATATTGACTGGAACGTTACAGCGCGTTTCAATCATCCTTTTATTAAAATATTTGAGGAAGAACGAGAACTAACAGTAATGCTTCTGATTGATGTTTCAGGGTCCAATGATTTTGGATCAAAACAACAACTAAAAAAGATTACGGCTGCCGAGATTGCTGCTGTTCTTGCATTTTCGGCAATTCAAAACAATGATAAAGTTGGCGTTATCTTTTTCTCTGACCAAATTGAAAAGTTTATTCCTCCTAAAAAAGGCACATCCCATATTCTGCGTATCATCAGGGAAGTAATTAGCTTCAAACCCCAGCATCGAAGCACCGATTTAGGTGAAGCATTACGATTTTTAACAAGCGCTATTAAAAAACGCTCAACTGCATTCGTGATTTCCGATTTCATTTGTGATAATTTTGAACAACCCATGAAAATAGCTGCACGAAAACACGACCTTATCTCACTTCGCATAACCGATAAACGTGAAGATGAAATTCCTCCAATAGGTTTAGTGAAATTTGCCGATGCAGAATCAGGAAAAGAAATCTGGGTGGATACTTCTAGTGAAGATGCGCGAAAACGATACAAATATTGGATCAAAAAGAAAACGGAACAGCTGGAATCAATTTTTGTAAAATGTGGCGTTGATAACACCTTAATATATACAGATGAAGATTATGTTAAACCTTTGATGAAGCTCTTTAAAAAACGAGGAGCCAATTAAATCAATTTATTTTTCTCATTATGAAAATGTTATTGAGAAATTTAAAATCATAATATTTAGACAAAAATAATTGAATTATAATACTTTACATGATTCAGAAACACAGTAAAAGAACACATGAAGGGAAGAAATAAATATATTCTGATCATTTTTTTTGTTAGTTTTTTGACAGGAGTTTCGGTCCGTTCTCAAACGGTTGAAGCCATTGGCTTGCTTAGTGATGATTCAATTTCAATTGGCCAACAAATAGGATTTGAGTTAAATCTGAAGATTCCTGAAGGATTTCATGTACAATGGCCTCAATGGAGTGATACACTTGCATCGAATCTTGAAATCCTCCATAAAGGCAATCCTGAAACCTTACCGGCCGACAAGGATGGCAATGTTTGGATGAAGCAGCAGATGGTTCTTACAACTTTTGATACAGGTTGGATTTACATTCCTGGCATCGATATCCAATTTGCCCCCGCCGGTGATACAATTTTTTATACCGCACAATCGAATCCTTTGATGTTGCGCGTTGAAACCGTTGCTATTGATACTACCGGTACTTTTAAGCCTATCAAAGACCCTCTTGCCGAGCCCATTACATTTGCTGAGATATTACCGTGGATTATTGGTATCCTTGGTTTAGCTACCCTGCTTTTTATTATCGTGTGGCTCTACATGCGCAGACGAAATAAAGTAAAACCATTAGATCCGCTCGTAAAGCCCGGTATACCTCCTCATATTCATGCGTTGAATCAACTGGAAGAACTCCGTCTGAAAAAGCTTTGGCAAAACGGAAAAGTGAAAGATTATTATACGCAACTTTCTGATATCATTCGTGCATATATTGAGGCGCAATTCCCAGTAAACGCTATCGAAATGACGACCTATGAAATACTCGCCGGTCTGCAGCCAATGAATATTAATTCAGATGCTATAAGCAAACTTGCCAATGCATTTGAGTTAGCTGATCTGGTAAAATTTGCCAAAGCTCAGCCAAGTTCGATGGAAAATGACATTAGCCTGAATCATATGATTGACTTTGTAAACGAAAGCCATTTCGTTGTGCAACCCACAATTAATGTGGAAAATGGAAAGGAGGAATCGTTATGATTGAGAAATTTGAACAGATAAGTTTCAGTCAGCCAATTTTCCTCTACTTGCTTTTTATCATACCTTTCATTATATTTTGGTATGTATTAAGAGAAAAGAAGCTGCATCCTTCCTTACAGATTTCCGACCTCAGTATGTTCGAAAACGCATCCCTTAGCAGCAAGGTTGTATTGCGTCATGGATTATTTGCGGTTCGTATGCTTGTGGTTGCCCTTCTCATTGTGGCTCTTGCCCGACCTCAAACAAGCTCATCAGGACAGAATATAACCATCGAAGGTATCGACATCGTTCTTTCGCTTGATGTTTCCGGGAGTATGTTGGCCCGAGACTTAAAACCCGACCGGCTCGAAGCCTCCAAACAAGTGGCTGAGGAATTTATTCGTGGCAGAGCCAACGACCGTATTGGACTTGTGATTTTTAGTGGAGAAACCTTTACGCAAGTACCTTTAACTACCGATCATGCAATTCTGCTCAATATGTTCAAAGACATTAAAAGCGGAATGGTTGAAGATGGTACCGCAATAGGTGATGGTTTAGCTACTGCAACTGGAAGGTTGAAAGATAGCAAAGCTATTTCAAAAGTTGTGATTTTGCTTACTGACGGCGTGAACAACGCTGGATCAGTAGATCCGATGACGGCAGCAGAAATTGCACTCGTTTTCGGAATACGTGTTTATACGGTGGGAGTTGGCTCATACGGCATGGCACCCTACCCCGTGCAAACTCCTTTTGGTATCCAGTTGCGTGATATGAAAGTTGAAATTGATGAGCCTCTTTTACAGGATATAGCTGCTAAAACAGATGGCAAGTATTTCAGGGCTACCTCTAACCAAAAACTGGAAGAGATATACAGAGAAATTGATCAGCTGGAACGATCAAAAATTGATGTTACTGAATTTCGTCGCAAGCATGAAGAATACTTGCCTCTTGCCATCTTTGCCTTTAGCTTGCTGGTCCTAGAAATTATATTGCGCTTCACGGTTTTCAGATCAATTACTTAATATGCTTCATACGATGGAAACCAATATTTTAAAGTTTGAACGACCCGAATATTTTTATCTGCTGCTGATTATTCCAGTGATACTTTTGCTTTTCATAACGGCAATTTATCTTCAGAAAAAATCGATGAGAAGTTTTGCTGAACTGCATTTGTTCAAAATTCTAATGCCTTTGCAATCAACTACACGTCCCTGGTTAAAAATTATTCTGATTCTCTTTTCTTTCGCTTCCCTTGTAATCGCCCTTGCCAATCCGCAAACCGGTTCGAGAATGGAAGAAGTTAAACGCGAAGGTATTGACCTCTTTTTAGCTTTAGATGTTTCAAATTCAATGATGGCAGAAGATATTTTGCCCAACAGGCTTGAAAGATCGAAACAAGCGATAAACAGATTGGTCGATAAACTTACCGGAGACAGGGTAGGAATTATTGTTTTTGCTGGAAAAGCATACATCCAACTTCCATTGACAACAGATTATGCTGCAGCCCGACTATTTTTATCAACCATTAACACCAATATTGTTTCTTCACAGGGAACTGCGATTGGTGATGCCATTCAACTTGCTGTTAATTCGTTTGACAAAACCGAACGAAACAAAGCGATCATCATCATTTCTGATGGAGAAGATCACGAAGCAGATGCCGTAACTTCAGCTCAGGAAGCCAATAAGCTTGGGATCAAAGTTTATACAATTGGTATGGGTATTGAAGATGGATCACCGATACCGTTATATAACACTTACGGAAAACAAACCGGGTTCAGAAAAGACAACAGCAACAACACAATTGTTACCAAACTTAATGAAAGTTTATTGCAACAAATTGCTGCAGCTGGCGAAGGAGCATATGTGCGTGCCAACAACACCCGTTCAGGTCTTGAAACTATTTTTAATGAAATAAACAAAATTGCTAAATCAGAAATTGAAGCCAAAGTATATACCGATTACGAAAACCGGTTTCAAATTTTTATAGGAATTGCTATTCTCCTGCTGTTATTAGAACTTTTATTGGCTTTACGCAAAAGCAAATGGGAATCAAAAATAAATTTGTTTGAAAAAAAATCGATCTCTCATGAATAAAATACTCATTGGATTTATACTTATCGCAGGCTTTTCATATCAAGGATTGGCACAATCAGAAAAAAAACTGATTCGTGAGGGTAATAAATTTTATAAAGATGGTGCTTTTGATAAGGCTGAAATTAGTTATCAAAAAGCAACCGATAAAAATCCTGTTAACAACAAAGCCCTTTTTAATCTTGGAAATGCACGTTACAAGCAGGATAATTTCGAGGATGCAGCAAATCATTTTGGTAAAGTTGCTGAGATGAGTCGGACTCCTGAGGTGGAATCAAAAGCCCTTTATAATGCTGCAAATAGCTATATGAGTCAACAAAAGTATGCTGAAAGCATTCCATTGTTTAAACAAGCGCTGCGTATAAATCCTCAGGATGAAGAAGCACGATATAATCTGGCCTATGCGATGCAAAAACTACAACAACAGCAAGATCAGCAGCAAGACCAGAATAAAGATAAAAATCAAAACGATCAAGATAAAGAGCAGCAAGATCAACAAGATAAGCAAGACCCTCAAAATGATCAAAAGCAGGATCAACAACAGCAAAATGAACAGCAGTCGAGCCAGAACCAGCAAAATGCACAGCAACCTCAGCTTACAAAAGAGGATGCTGAACGAATGCTGCAAGCTTTGACAGGAGAAGAAAAAAAGACAATGGAAAAAGTCAATGAACAAAAAATAAGAGCCATTCGTAGTGCAACAAGAGAAAAAGATTGGTAATAAGTGGTAAGTTAATGCGTTAAAGTAAGGAAAGAAAAAATAAGTTTAAAAATTCTCTCCCTTATTTTATGCCATGATGAAAAGAAAACATTGATAATGTAAGAATGAATATTAAACATAGGAGTAAATGAACAACATTGAGCATTATAAATAAAAAGAAAATGCTGATTTTTGCAAAATATGTACTCGATATTTTTGTAATTAATGCACTGATATTGAAATAATAAAGAAGCATGAATATAAAATTTGGATATCTGTTGGTGTTTGTTTCGCTTCTGTTTTCGCAGATCATGCAGGGGCAAAATGTGACTTTTAGAGCCAGCACAAAGAGCCTTGTAGAAGTTGGTGAACAGTTCCGTGTTGTTTTTGAAGTAAATGCGGAAGGTAGTGATTTTTCAGGGCCCGACTTCAAAGGCTTCAGTATTTTGACAGGTCCAATGGTTTCAACAAGTTCCAGCATCCAGATTGTCAATGGAAAAATGGATCGTACATTTTCTCAAACATACACCTATATAATAGCGGCTAGTTCAGTAGGTGATTTCACGATTGAATCAGCTAGTGTTACGGTTGATGGTAAAAAATACAATTCAAACCGATTGGCTGTAAAAGTTGGAGCTGCTGCTTCAAAGCCTCAGGGCAGCAACAATAACCCGTCTTCATCCACTCAAAACCCGTCAGGGGCTTTAACTGCAGATGATCTATACATCAAAGCCATCCCCGATAAAAAAAACGTGGTTGTCGGCGAGCAAATTATTGTTACGTATCGCATTTACACACGGGTACCCGTTTCTTCGCTTACTGTTACCAAATTGTCATCTTTCCCGGGTTTCTGGACAAAAAACCTTTTAAGTGAAGAAGAAGGGATCAAGCAATCGACCCAGATAATCAATGGAATAGAATATGTTATTGCTGATGTTAGAAAAGTAGCACTTTTTCCCCAAAAAATTGGGAAGCTAAGTATTGAACCAATGGAACTGGAGTGTGTTGCACAGGTACGAACCCAGGCTGGCAGGCAACAGTCACGCGATCCTTTTGAAAGTTTTTTTAACGATCCGTTTTTTAACAGAAACATTCAAAATATTCCAAAAAAGCTTATTTCTGAACCTATATCAATTGAAGTTCAGGCATTACCAGTTGCGCGAAAACCTCAACAATTCAATGGTGCAGTCGGCCAGTTTGGATTTCAATCGGTTATTGATCGTACTGAAATTAACACCAGCGAAGCAATAAATATTTCTTTAACAATTACCGGATCTGGGAATATTGAATTAATTGAGGTACCTCGTCCGGTTTTTCCAGCCGATTTTGAAGTATATGAACCTAAAATCAGTTCTGACATCAAAACTGGACCTAATGGAGTTTCAGGGAGCAAGAAAGCTGAATACCTTGTTATTCCCCGGTACGCAGGTAGTTATGAGATCGAACCGGTTGATTTCGTCTATTTTGATCCTCGTAAAAAAGAATATATCTCTCTCAAATCGCAGGGATTTGAAATTAAAGTAGAAAAAGGAAGTGGTGATTCGGGTCGCGAAACAGCATTAACTACAGCTCAGGAAGGAATCCGTTATCTCGGTTCCGACATTAGACATATCAAACTAAAAGACAAGAATCTAAAACCAAAAGAGAGTTATTTCTTTGCATCCACTGCCTATTTTGTGCTTACCATTGGCGCTCTCTTATTGTTTGCATTCGCTTACATTTATACCCAAAAACAAAGACGCCTCAACCAAAATCAGTCTCTTGTAAAAAACAGGAAAGCAACTAAAGTAGCACGAAAAAAACTTAGTAACGCGCAACAATACCTTAAAAACAAAGACCAAAATGCATTTTATGCAGAGATGTCTCAGGCGCTATGGGGGTATATTTCTGATAAATTTACGATTTCACGTTCGGAGTTATCATTTGAAAATGTTCAACTCATTTTGAAAGAGAAAGATGCCCCTGAAGAACTTACCGAGCAGTTTATTCAAACTCTAAACAATTGTGAATATGCGCGCTTTGCTCCAGGTGAGGTAGGTAAGAAAATGGATGACCTATATAATCAAGGTATTGAAGTAATTAC
Organism: Bacteroidetes bacterium HGW-Bacteroidetes-1; assembly: GCA_002842755.1. GTDB lineage: Bacteria > Bacteroidota > Bacteroidia > Bacteroidales > F082 > JALNZU01. Next base: position 29,720 of record PHDU01000018.1, read on the forward strand.
AAAAGCCGAACGCGCAATAAAATAACAACAGCGTATGAAAAAAATGATGAAAACTTTCCTGACCATTTTTTCTCTTATTTTGTTGTCAACTGCAGCACATACAACAGAGCCTCAGCAACAATTTGAGCTTGGCAACAACTACTACAATCAAGCAATTTACGACTCTGCATTGTTCCATTATCATAAAATCTTAGATACCGGCCTTGAATCAGATGTTCTTTATTATAACATGGCCAATGCTTATTTTAAACTTAAGGAAGTTCCCTATTCTATACTTTATTATGAAAAAGCACTTAAGATCAACCCTACAGATGAGGATATTGCGCACAACCTTAGTATTGCAAACGCAATGATTGTAGACAAAATTGAAGTGCTTCCACAACTATTTTTTAAAGTCTGGTGGAACACATTCTATAAACTACTTCCAGCGGATACGTGGGCATGGATTTCTGTTCTTGTTTTCATCCTTACACTTTTAGCCATATATCTGTATCTTACTTCATTTAATATTCTTGTTCGTAAACTGGCTTTCTTTTCAGGACTAGTTCTCATATTCAGTTCTTTAGCAAGTTTTGGACTTGCATCTCAAAAATACTATTACACCCAGCAAACAAATGAAGCTATCATATTTGCACCAACAATAACAATAAAAAGCTCACCAGTTGCTTCAAGCGTTGATCTTTTTGTTTTGCATGAAGGAACGAAAGTAACCCTTCTTGATCATACAAACGGATGGCAAAAAATCAAGATAGCCAATGGTAGTATTGGATGGCTTCCTGAAGATGTTTTAAAAGGAATCTGACAATGCTGCTAAAATCGACAACATACAGCCTCTGGATTATTATCATAACAGGGCTTTCTATGTTGATGTTTTCGTGTCTGAAATCCAAAAAACCAGGCCTTCCCCCAGACGTTGTAAAAGTTATAGACGAAACAGGATTCAACAAGATTGAGTTATACAAAACCATTGCAAAGTATTTTGAATCGGACGACAGCCTGCGACTTGCAGCGGCTTATTTCCTAATATCAAATATCAATAGTCAATATGCAGTTGATTACAATTTGACCGACTCAGCCGAGAATGTTGTTGATATTCATCCCCTTTCATTCCCTGATGAAAAAAGTTTTTTAAAAGATTGGAAGAAAATTGAAGACAGCCTCGGTGGACTATTCTTCCGCACAAAGAAATTTACCCTTGATCGTGACACAATTTCTTCAGAACTACTCATTAATACCATTGAACTATCTTTCACATCACGTAATAACAGCTGGGCCAAAAATCTTGATTTTGAGTATTTTTTGGAATATGTCTTACCTTATAAAATTGGAAATGAGCATATTGAGGACTGGAGATCAACCCTTTTAAATGAATTTTCCTGGATAATTGACACAGTAGGAAAGGGTGCAAATGTGGATGCAGTTGCTGCTTTGGTGAATAAGCACGTGAATGATAATTTCGAGTTTGACCTTCGTTATATAAAAAATCCCCATTTACAACCAATAGATGAATTTTTAAAAACCAAGAAAGGCAACTATCAAGATATTAGTTACTTAAAAGCGAAAATACTTCGAAGTCTTGGAATTCCTGCAACGGTGGATTATGTTCCCTATCTTGCTGACTCTGTAAACTCTTTCTTTTTTGCAGTATTTCTGCTTCCTGATGGCACCTTTAAGCCGCTTCTAAGCACGGAAACAGCCTATCTTTTTACCACGACACAAAGAATTCCGAAAGTTTACAGGCGTATTTACAAGGAAATTGATTCAAGTCTGTTTGCCTTAAAAAACATCAAAGTAACAACTCCGCCCTATCTTGGACATTACCATTATCTTGATTTGACAAATCAGTATTTTCAGGTTCAAAACATAAGATTTAAAGGAAACTGCTCGGATAGCCTCATTTATTTGTCAGTATTGAATGATAATAAATGGTGTTCAGTTGACTGGGCAATATGTAAGAATGATTCTGCGGTTTTCAAAAATGTAGCAAAAGGCCCCGATTATCAGTTTACCTATCTGTCAGGATCTGAAGGAAAGAAAAAAAACATGCTTTTACTTCACGAAGCAAATCCCTAATCACAGCTCTGACTTCGGTTGTTAATGAGTATTTATAGCCAAATAAGGCACATATTTTCAATCTAAATAAATAAAATAATTTACATTCAAAATAGAAAAGGGTTTTCAAACAACCAACTATTTATATCAATATTCATTTAGGATTCTGTTTCTGATTCTATTCTTATAGATCCATCTATCGAATTTTAATTATCGACCTTCAATACGTTTTTGCGAAAAAACACTCAAGTTTTAAATCATTTTTAAGAAAAATACTTCAGATTAAGAGGGACATCCTATCTTTGTAAAGTTTTAGAGTACATCTTTCCGTGATTATTTTTGAAGATCATTGATTTTCAATAAGATAATTCGAAAGCTGCTTTGAATGATATACATATACAATGTGCATAAATAAACCAAAGAAATAATTCAGACACATGTGGTTTTTAGTAAAATACTTCAAAATCAAGAAAGTTTTTATAAAGGGTAAAAACAGATGTTAAGAAGTGTTAAAGAAAAACTGAAAAACTGTATTGCAGGTCTAAATATTTGACGTAACTTGTGCCACTATTTTACATGAGAACTGATCCAAATACCATCAAAATTATATGATATGAAAAAAGGATTTTTACTTTTTAGTATTCTTTTAGTAATCAACTTGTTGCAATTAGCCAACGCAAGTAATTCGGGAGAAAAGTACACTCCTCGCCAACAAGAAGCACCTTCATCCGAAGCGTATCTGTACGCAATTCGCAGCAATCAAATGACTGGAATAATAAAGTCGTCGGATGTAGCGCTCGCTGCGCAGCAGGTTCAGGCAATGAATTCTTCGCGTAATCAGACCGCATTAAACTGGCATTCATTAGGCCCGGATAATTATGGTGGCAAGACAAAAGGACTCATTTATGACAACCGCGATGCCACAAGCCAGACCCTCCTTGCAGGGGCTGTCGGAGGTGGAATCTGGAAGTCAACCAACGATGGTATTACATGGCAACCACTTGGAACACCAAATCTAATGGTTAGCAGCATGGTTCAAGCAACAAATGGTGATATCTATGTTGGCACAGGTGATGGATTCAATGCTCACTTGCTTGGTCTTTTGAATGATCTTGGCTATAGCAGTGGTTTTATGGGTCAAGGCATCTGGAAATCTACAGACGGAGTCACTTTCAGCGTATTGACCACAACTGTTCCTCAATCTAACAACAACGAATCTGATTGGGCTTTTATTAACGAGCTGGCACTTAATAGTGAAGGACATATTTTTGCAGCAACCAATTCCGGCCTTAAGTATTCTACTGATGGAGGTTCTACATGGAATTTGGCAAAAGATAATGAAGGAAACCCTCTTTCATCAAATGCTGGTGATATTCAGGCGGGTTCTGATGGCACCTTATTGGCCGCTGTTGAAAACAAAGGATACATCTCTAGGTCAGGTAATCCGGAAGATTTTGTACTTATTTCGACAGGTGAAGAGAACGCATTACCTGCCGATGAAGTTAAACGACTTGAATTCGCAATTGCCCCTTCAAACCCAAATATCATGTATGCTGCTGCTGTAAATAGTTTTGGTATTCAGCTTGGCATATACCGTTCAGAGGATAAAGGTGAAACCTGGCAAGTAATTTTACCTGCTACCAGTTCAGTAAATATTTATAATGGAAGAGGTAATTACAACAACCACATCGTTGTATTCCCAAATGATCCCGACAGAATTATAATAGGTGGTTTAAATTTGTGGCAAGGCAAAAAAGTTGTTGAAGGAGGACTGTTTGCATGGGATGCAAAATCTTTTCCTGCTGGTGGTGGATTTCTTGACTTTTATGTTCATTTTGGACAACAACGGCTGATTTTCAAACCAGGCACTACCAATAAAATTGCAATTTCCACAGATGGAGGCGTCCATAAAGGAACAATTAGTGGTGATGATTATATTTACACAGTCAATAATCGCAATTTCATTACAAGTCAGTTCTACAAAATAGCTCCTTCCGGAGGAGAAAATCGAGTTTTAGGCAGTGCCCACGATCAGGGGACAATCTTCATTTCAGGAGAAGGGAACACAGTTCGTCAAGGGGAAACAATATACGCATTCTTATCTTCCGGGGGTCCTGCAGTAGTTTCAACTATTAACCCTGATGCTATTGTCGTTACAGGTACTGCTGGTAGCATGGATCGTTCAGAGGATATGGCTTTCACATTATCTGCACAATTCTTACTCTCAGTTGGGATGGGAAATACACAGGCATACCAAACACCTGTTGCACTTTGGGAAAGTTATGAAGATTACAAAAGCCGCGATTCAGTTACCTTTAAATCCAGAGGCTTTTACCAGGGTGGCCAGGTGATTAAAGCCAAAAGTCAAAATTTTGATCACCCATTTTATTATACACTCCCCTCTGACATCAATCTTAATCAAGGAGACTCATTGAGGATAAAGGATATTGTTTCCTCAAAACTTTTTATTGCTGTTGCAAACAAAATTTGGATGACAAAAAATTTCCTCGATTTTACTAAACGTCCGGATTGGTTTGAAATTAGTAATGTTAGCGTAGGTTTATCAGGAATTCCCCAGTCAATTGCATACTCAGCCGATGGCAACCATCTATTTGTGGGAATGCGTGATGGTAACCTCTTCCGCATTTCAAACCTTTCTCTTGCCTATAACTACGAGCGTGCAGATGTAAATAGTCCGCAGTGCATTGTGGCAACCCGTCAGCTTACAGTCAATCTTCCGAATAGCACCACTCCAATAAGCCAGGCAATTACATCAATTGCAGTCGATCCTAACAATCCAAATAATGTTCTTGTTACTTTGGGAAATTACGGCAATGATCATTATGTTTATATGACTACGAACGCACTTGATGCTGATCCAACATTTGTGTCAAAACAAGGAAATCTTCCAAAGATGCCGGTATATTCTTCTATATTTGAAATGAGTACTCCAGGCTATGTTATGTTGGGCACAGAATATGGTATTTTTACCACTGGTTCTATCACAGGAACTCCTGACTGGACAAGCGATCAAGGACAATTGGGTAATGTCCCTGTTTTTGATCTTAAACAACAAATAATCAATAAATCGTCAGATACTGTGCAGTTGATTAATATTGATACACTTGTAAAAACTTATCCTGGAACAAACAACTATGGCATCATATATGGAGCCACTTTCGGACGTGGTCTTTTCCGTTGTAACGATTTCAGAAAACCTGTTGGAATTGATGAACCCATTTTGCCACAAGCAAATAACTTTGAAATCGGTATATTTCCTAATCCTGTTGTAAATCAATCAATTATTGATTTTGTCCTTCCTAAAGATGGAAATGTACATTACAGTATTTTTGATCTTCAGGGAAGAGTGATTCAATCAGAAATAATCGGTTATCGAACAGCAGGGAAAAATCAGGTTACAATTTCAGGTACTGAGCTTACTACCGGAACCTATATCTTACGACTTGAAAGCGGAAATCAAGCTAAAGCCATTAAGTTCCTAGTATATTAATAATGTATATTTCAAAATCCAGCATACGATGAAAAAGATTTATTTATCCATAGTATTTTTTCTGGTGATTGGCACCACAACCTTTGCTCAAAGCAGAATCTACACACCAACACTGCGTGCTCCTGCTGATAATGCGATAAGTCAAATGCCTGATGTATTGTTAGACTGGGACGCCGTAACTGGACAAGGCGAATCCATCACTTATGATATACAACTGGCTCAATCCATTGATTTTTCTGATGCCATAACAGTCTCAGCCATAACAGTCTCAGCAGTTCAAATGAGTTTGTTAAAATTTGACGAATTATATTTCTGGCGTGTAAGAGCATCGGATGGAATCTCAACTTCTGACTGGTCCGCTCCATTTACTTTTAAAGTAATACCTACAGTCAATATTACTTCTCCAAACAATCAGACAACACAAAACCCGGATCCACTTATTAAATGGACGAAAATAACAGGAATCAGTAATTATGATATTCAGGTTGATACAGCTTACTCATGGGCTACAATGGCTTCAGGAACAACCATTCAATTGAATGATGTTTTTGAAGTGGACGAAAATAATGCATGGGCAGTTGGTAATTCTGGAACAATTCTTCATCGTACAGAGGGAATCTGGAATATTTCTGAGAGCGGAACTACTCAAAATCTACTTGATGTTTACTTTGTTGATTCCAATAATGGATGGGCTTGCGGTGCTGAAGGAACTATTTTATTTTATGATGGATCAGCATGGACTTCGATGACTTCCGGAGTAACAACTCCTTTAAATGGCTTATATTTTTCGTCTGCAAACAATGGTTATGCAGTAGGAAACGCTGGAGTTGCCTTGAAATATGATGGTACTGTTTGGTCAACAGTGAATGTTGGTTTCGCACTTGACATTTATGCCATTTTTGGCTTGGATGAGAATAATATATGGGTTGCTGGCAAAACCGGAAACTTTTCATATTACAATGGAACTGCTTGGGCCAATGGCATCATCTCAAATAGAGACGTTTATGGGCTTTTTGCACTAAGCACAACAAATGTTTGGGCCGTAGCTAAAGCAGGCAGAATTTACAATTATGATGGAAGCACCTGGACAGAAGTTCCTTCAAGCTCAACACGCGATTTGAATGATGTTTATTTTACCAATGAAAACAACGGATTTGTTGTAGGCAATAATGGTACATTATTAAATTATAATGGAAGTATTTGGCAGACACTTGCAAGTGGATCAGCACAAAACCTGTTTGGTATTCACCTTCCAAACCCCGAAAGCGGATACATCGTAGGCAATGCGGGTGTCATTATTGCTTATCAGGGAGATGGATTTAATAGCGATTACCTGAAAAGTTATACGGTTGATGCATCAACACTTGAGTTTAGATTTTCCAATCTTTTATTTGGCAGAAATCATTATTTCAGAATGCGAGCAAGGCATCAGGAATCAATATCTGATTGGTCTACTGCACGCTCATTTGTTGTTGTTTCCAACCCTGTTCTTACTTCACCCGTTAATAATTCTGTCAATATTGCGCTTGATACTCTAGTAAAATGGGCTGCCCTGACCGGGGTTGTCAGATATACAATACAATTATCAACGGATGAGGCATTTACTGATCCGTTCACCTATGAATCTGGTGTGAATGAATATCGTTTCGCACTCGATTTTCATCATGATTATTATTGGCGTGTAAATGCCCGTCATGCTGGTGGCATTTCTGATTGGTCGCCAGTTTTCAAATTCACTACTGCCAATGATGTAACACTTGTTACTCCAGCTGACAATGCTACCAATGTTGTTCGCCTTCCAAGATATACATGGCAGCTAATTCGTGGTACTGAAAAATATCTTGTTCAAGTCGCAAAAAATAACACTTTTGATGACGCTGAACAGTACATCTCTACTACTGATTTCCATCAGACCATTTATCTCCTTGATCCTGAAACAGCTTATTATTGGAGGGTAAAAGCAATTAAAGGACTGGATTCAACCAACTGGAGTCCAACAAGATCTTTTGTTACAATTGGTGAAACAGCAATAAACGAAGTCGGAACGCTAAACCTTAGCCTGTATCCCAATCCAAATAATGGACTTTTCAGTATCAACGCAGGTACTTCAAACAGTAGATTTGATATTGAAGTTTACAATCTTGTTGGGAAAAAAGTATTTGCCGAATCCTTGGTTTTTTCTGATGGTAGCCCGGCACTCACTTACGATCTTCGTCATTTAGAAAAAGGTATTTATCTGATAAAACTTCAGGATGGATTCCAAATCGTTACAAGAAAATTAATTATAAAATAAAATTGAACCTTACGCACAATAAGTTCATTATTAAAAGGAGGCTGTTTTCGTTGATAGCCTCTTTTTTTATACTTATTTTTTCTTTGCACCAAAAATGATATTAAAAAACTACCATAAAAGCACCTTTCTTGCGAATGTCATACATTTCAACAGATGCGTCTTTTGCGCTTTGCTCCCACTTTTCCGCATGCCAGTCAGGAACTGAAAGATCAAGTATTAATATTTGGAAATCAAAGTATCGCCTCACTTCATTTAAACATTCAGATGTATTCCCATTTATGAGTACATAATCAACTTTCATTTGCCTGGAATACAGGAATTGATTTTGGTTGTACCGATCCCATAAAGCAAGTATTTTTCCATTAAATGAGATCAATGGTCCTTTTTTATCAAAAAATGTATGCTGAACAGTTGCATTTCGTTCAAACCAAACGGGCTTAGTGTTCAATCCGGAATGCACCCAATGTTTCTCAAGATTATAGCTCAAACTAAATGCATCTGCTATTATCGAACTGTCGGCAATCAAAACATGATCGCGTCCTTTAATCAGATCAATTGCTGTTTGCCGATTGAGACCATATATCATCAAACGTGATTGTTGATGTGATTTAATATTTCTCCATGTAAAAGAAGTAAGCAATAGAGCAGCTAATAGCATAGCCGGTATTGTCCATTTGCGAGCACTTAATGTTACCATCATTAGGACTGAGGAAATCAATAATACCAACAACACTACTTCTAACCAACTGATGTACAACTCAGAGATAACCGCATGAGGCAATGCCTCAATGGATAAAATCAAATGATTCATCACAAAGATCAACCCATAAGTAACCCAACCCAGAAATTGTGGGATGAATGGCAAAAATGAAGTTAACAACAATGCCATTCCTGAAACGATAACAAAAAATGACAATGGGACAAGAAATAAATTACTGAGCATGAAATAAGAAGGAAACTGGTTGAAATAATGAAGTACAAATGGCATTGTTGCCAGCTGAGCAGCAATAGCCACAGAAGTAATTCCCCAAATCTTATCAAGTACATAATTTTTCACAAATAACCAATGATAGATTGGTTTTTGAAGCAAAACAATACCGAGTACTGCACTGTAAGAAAGTTGAAAACCAATGTTAAATAACGTAGAAGGATCTACCCACAGCAACACAAAAGCTGAAGCAGCCAGTGAATTTATTATAAATCCATTCCGTTTAAAGAGCTGCCCGAAGAGCACAAAACTTATCATAATTGTCGCCCTTAACACCGAAGGTGACAACCCTGTAATAAGTGCATAAAACCAGATAACGATTAAGAGTAAAACCGTCTTTAATATTTGTTGAAAGCGACTCTGCTTAAGAAAACCTAAAAGGAATGAAAAAATAAGAAAAATAATTCCCACATGTAACCCAGAAACACAAAGTACATGCATTGCTCCTGCAGCCGTATAACCTTTGCGAAGGTAGGATGGCAAGTGGTCATCATATCCTAACAGTATTGCCGAGGCTACATGGAACTCATCCCCTGATAAGCCGTTCTCCTGAATAGCATGAAGTAATTTATTACGAAGATTGTATGCAAGAAAAAAAACGGGATTTCGGTATCCCCGTCCAACGATCCACCATTCACTTTCCTTGAGAAATATCTGATGGTAAACTCCTTTTCGCTCCAGATATAACTTGTAATCAAACTGATCCGGATTAAGTGGAGCCTCAGGGGAGATAGGAGTTTTTCTAAACAATACCATATCCCCATATTCAGGAAAAACAGCATTGTCATCGTTTTTTATATAAGCAAGAATGAGTCCATCTTTAATGATCTGACCATTGCTGTCAACAGTACTTTGTAATTTGAGCAATAGCTTTGTTGTTTTTTCACCCTTAATCGCTGGTTCAATCAAACGAGCCTTGTAAAAAGAGGATGGAACCTGATCGTGAATTAAATGTGTGGCATTCCTTGAGGGCTGTTGAAGTTGAACATTTAATACACCGGCAACCACTAAAATGATGCTGAGAATTGCACCAAATAGCCATCGTAAAGGATAAGAATGTAATTTTAGCTGCATTCCTATCAGCACAAATAATCCAACGCCAACGATGCCATAACCAAAAGGCTCTGATAACAACCCCTTGAAATTATTCGCTAACCAAATACCCAAACCATAAGGCATCAGAAACCTTACAAAAGGATATTTATGAAGGTTGATCATCAGGATGGTTGTTTCTAATTGAAAGGTAAAGGTAGGAAGAAGAATTAAAATTTGGAACCAACTATTTGATAAATGTTTATCAAACTCAAGTGGATCAATCCTAAAAGTTGGCAATTGATCAAAAAAATCACAATCGAAGTTTCGAAAAGTCCAAGAATATCATTGAACGATATCAATAAAAAAAACACTAATTGATTTTCAATTAGTGTCTTAATAACGTTTGATAGTTTGGATGTACTCCCAAGGGGATTCGAACCCCTGTTACCAGGATGAAAACCTGGCGTCCTGGGCCTGACTAGACGATGGGAGCCTTTAGTTTCATTTGTGGGTGCAAAAGTAAACCTTTTTTGATTATCTACAATATTTTTTTAAAAATATTCATCAGTCATCGGTATTCACAGATCTATCCTGTTGAAAACGAAAACCTAAACGTTTTCCAGTGCTGGTTGAAATTGAGTCAAGGGTACTTGTCATTTCATTGATGGAAACAATTTTGACTGTTTCATAAGGTGGGGTAAGCAAATCGAAGTTTATTGTATAAAGAATGGCAGCTTCAATAATCTTGTTTGCTGATTCATTCGTAATCAGGTTCTTGCCAAAGTCGTTAAACAAAAAGCCAAGTTCTCTTTTACCTTCAATAAAATAGTGAAAATCTTTGTTTATAAAAATTCTCCCGATCAGGTAACCAACATCATTGATGCGATTGTATTTGAATGAATCTCCAAGAAAATTGTAAATATTGATGATACCACAATAAGAACGATTTTTGTCCTCACGGATATAAGGTGTTCTCATGACTTCATGGTCGCGTGAAAACTCAAAAATGTTGGTATGCATCAAAAAGATCAGTATATCACCACCAAATTTCATTTCAATTTCAAAGTCACCACGATATCTGTTCTCAAAAGTAATATGATGTTTGGTGTTGAGCGGTTCGGAAAGAATATGAAAGTCACGTGTAAACTCTTCGATTACCTGCTTAAACACGCGAAGCGTACTTAACGTATTATCGTAAATATCCTGCTTCAGGCTTGATTTATCGATAATTGTTTTGAACAATTGTTCACGTGAAATGGATTCCATTTGTTGTTTTTCTTATTCAAATGTGAATGAAAGTTGAAATACTTTATTGTTAAGATGGTCTATTGAACTGCTATACATAAACTCATCCTTCACCAAAATATTTTTCATGCCATAGCTCATCTTCAGCTCGGTACCAAACTTAAAATAGGGTGTATAAAAGTCAAAACCTACACCTGCTTCAGCTGAAAAATCATTCCGGTCTATCTTTACAGGGTAATTGTTATTGGCAGTTCCAACTTTTTTTGTTGAGGCCATCTCTATGCTGTATTTTCCACCAGCAATCAGATAGGCAGCAAAATTATTGAGTCGTTTCGACCGGTATTTTATATGCAATGGAAAATCAACCATTGTAGATGGTAAACTTTTTGTAACAGTATAAGGTGTAGAGATTGTACCAAGGGGGGTATATGAAATCCCATTGACTTTGTACTCAATAATACGATCGCCAAAAGCAAGCGTTGGGACAAGCCTCAGGTCAAAATAATTTCCAAGCCGCAGATTACCCACAATACCGACTGCAAAACCCGGAACGGGTCTCATGGTAATCTCAGCTAATTCAAGATACTGATCTGGTATCGACATATCGGGCGCATCTCCAGGATTATAGTAATCTGCCTGATAACCTGAAACAGGTTTCCAGCTAAGCAACATTTGATTGGCCGCAAGTATAAACCCAAAATGTAAGGGATCGTAATCATATTTTGGCAAATTCATTACTTTTCTTCTTTGAGCCTGGAGATCAGAGACTGAAAGAATCATGAGAAATGCGACTACTACTATTCTGAAATGAAAATATTTCAAGTGATATTTATTTTATTGCAAAGAAAACGCAAGTCCTGTGCTTTTATTACGCGTCAATAAAAAAACGAATATGATGATTATTTTCGTTAAAAGTATTTAATAAATTGACGCAAAGAATTCTATTTCTCTGCTACAACTTAAATCCGGTATAAATGGTGGCAATTCCGAATGTGAGACGCCTCTGGCTTACCTTTGAAAAATTTGCATTTTCGAGATGAACAAGAAAATCATTCCCATCAGGAAAATTCCCTACAGATTCTGGAAGATAAGTGTAGGCTTCTTTATCCTTAGAGACTATTCTACCAAGGGAAGGCAAGATAAATCGAAAATAAAAATTGTAAAACTGTTTCACAGGAAAAACTCTTGGCCGTGAGAATTCTAAAACAACGATCATTCCATTTTTTGTAAGCACACGTTGCATTTCGGCAAGCCCTTTGTCAAGATTTTCAAAGTTACGTACACCGAAAGCTACCATGGCAGCATCAAAACTATGATTTTCAAATGGAAGCATTTCAGAATCAGCCAACTTCAATACAATTTGATGATCAAGCTTTTTGGTTATTAACTTCTGCTGACCAATATCAAGCATCCCCTGCGAAATATCAACTCCTGTGATTGAAGCTTTCGTTTTCCTGGCTAATTCAATCGCCAGATCAGCTGTACCCGTCGCAACATCCAGAATACGCTCAGGGTTGCTTTTCATTAACATTTTTACCAATCTCTTTCGCCAAAGAACATCTATACCTGCTGAAAGGAAATGATTTAAAAAATCATATTTACCAGCAATGTTATCGAACATTACTCTAACCTGCTCTTTTTTTCCTTGGGTCACTGTCAATTCTTTTAACTTATTAATTTCTTCCGTTGTTTATCAAAATAATACGTTTCCACAAGCTTTAACAGTTCATCATGCAATTTGTTTTTGTTAACCGGTACCACACCAACTTCTTCGCAAACAAGTCCGCCAGCAAGATTCGACAGGATGGCCATCAGGCCAGCATCTACCTTGAGGGCGAGGCACAAAGAAGCAACGCTAATTACTGAATCGCCTGCTCCCGATACATCAGCAATCGTTCGCAGATGCGCTGCAATATGTGTTGTTTTATAATGGCCTTCCTTTGTTTTCTCAGATACAACAACCCCTTTATCTGATAAAGTAGTCATTACAATACTTGTTTCCAGTATTGTTTGAAGTCTGTTAACAGCTTCAATTATTTCAGATATTGAATTTGGATTAAACTGAAGATTGAGGCCATCACGGAGTTCCTTTAAGTTTGGCTTAAACAATTGCACCTTGCGATAGGACATGAAATTTTTCTTCTTCGGGTCAACGGCTACAGGAATATTCTTTTCGAATGCCATCGCAATTATGTTCTCTATGAGATTAGGCGTCAGCACACCTTTATCATAGTCCTGAAAAACAATTGCATCAATACGCTCATGGTTTAGAATCGATTGAACAGAATTTAGCAACATATTCTCTTCTTCCAGAGATATGTCATCTGTCATTTCATCATCAACACGCAACATTTGAACATTGTTGCCGATAATCCGGAATTTTGTTGTTGTAATACGATTGTTGCTGACAAAAATACCATTTCCCGGCATGTCATTTGCCTCAAGGGTTTGAAGAAATTCCTTTCCTCTTTGATCATTCCCCACAACAGAAACTAAAACAGGGACTGCCCCCAAAGCATGAATGTTAAGTGCAACATTGGCAGCTCCACCCAATCGGTTAGACCGACTTCGTACTGCCACAACAGGTACCGGGGCTTCAGGAGAAATTCGGTCAACATTTCCAAATAAATAGGAATCCAACATCACATCCCCTACAATCATTATTCTAAGACTGTTAAACCTGCCAAATAGTTCGTCAATCTGTTGCTTATTGATTGTATCAGTAGATGATTTTACCATAAAAAAGGCATTTGATGAAAGTGTTGACCGGCTATTCTTATTGTTTGCAACTACCTATTGCAATTTACTCAGTGCTTGTTTGATGCGATTCGTAGCTTCATTGATCAAAGATGGTGATGTGGCGTAAGAAAAACGAATACAACAATCACAACCAAAAGCATCCCCACTTACCAATGCTACGTGTGCTTCAGATAAAAGATAAAGACATAGATCGCGACTGTTTCTGATATCATATTTTCCATTTGATTTTCCAAAAAAGAAGCTTACATCCGGGAACATATAGAAAGCCCCATCAGGCATATTCGGAATTATTCCTTCAATCTGTGATAGATTTTCGAATAAAAGACTTCTCCTTTGCTTAAATTGCCTGACCATATCATTCAATTCAGGTGATGTGACAGGGTCAGCATTAACCGCCTCTAATGCAGCAGCTTGTGAAATTGTGCAGCTCCCTGAAGTATATTGGCCCTGTATTGTATTACATGCATCAGCAATCCACAGATTTGCGGCCATATATCCCACACGCCAGCCAGTCATTGCATACCCTTTCGACAACCCGTTAATAACGATTACTCTTTCAAATATTTCAGCAAACTGAGCAATGCTTTCGTGTGGGCCACCAAATCTGATATATTCGTAAATCTCGTCTGAAATAATGTACACCTGAGGGTGCTTTTCAAAAACAGCAGCCAAAGCTCTTAATTCTTCTTTTGTATAAACAGAACCACTGGGGTTACAAGGAGAACTGAAAATAAAAGCTTTTGTTAAAGGGGTTATTGCTTTTTCCAGCTGATTCGCTGAAATTTTAAAATCCTGGTCGACAGAGGTAGAAATAACCACAGGTTTACCTCCAGCAAGTTTTACCATTTCGGGATACGAAACCCAATAAGGAGCAGGGATAATTACTTCTTCGCCATCATTGATAAGGCTGAAAAAAGCATTCATGATCGATTGTTTGGCTCCGTTGGAGACAATAATCTGTGAAGGTTTATAATGAAGATTGTTATCACGAAGCAACTTCTCAGCAATAGCTTTCCGTAACTCGGGAATACCCTGAACTGGTGGATAATGTGTAAAATTATTATGAATGGCCTGAATAGCAGCCTCCTTGACAACCATTGGTGTATCAAAATCTGGTTCGCCAATACTTAACGTAATTACATCGATACCTTGATCGCGCAATTCACGACTTTTTCTGGTCATTTCGAGGGTAGCCGACTCCGTGAGAGATTTCACACGCGTTGATAATGCTTGTATATGATCCACGTTCAAGATTTTTATTAGTGTGCAAAAATAGAGAAATTAAATCGAAGGTACATCGTTAAAATTGAACAATTGCAAACGATTTCGCACTTTCTGCATCTCATTAATAAACATTACCTCATTTATACCAAACAATAATTAGCCCCAAGTTGAACTGAATTCTCTTTGTTGAATATTTTGTATTAAAATATCCATTAGAAATATTGAATAGGATTAAAGGCTTCGTAGGAGCTCTATGCATACAATTAGAAAAGACTAAAATAAAGATACAAAAACCAGTAGTCTAACAAAATCACTTCACATAAGCACTATCTTTGATTCAGAATTTAAAAGCAAAATAATGAATAGCACTTTCCTTCTTTTGACTGTATCAATGTCTGTCCTTATTATCGCATTGGTATATTTAATGTTACAAATGTTTTTTAAATCCATTAAAGTGCTTCTGGACAGCTTTCAGAATAATTTATCGAAGTTGATACACGATAATAGTGAAGAAAGAAAGTCAGAAAGCCTAAAAATAATCCTGCCTTTACGTGTTCAGGCCAGCGAGCGTTTGGTGCTTTTTCTTGAACGTATGCAACCATCCTTGCTTGTATCAAGACACTTAAACAATTTTTCAAAAGCAAATGATCTGACTCAAATTATTCTTCAAAATATACGTGAAGAGTTTGAACATAATCTTTCACAACAACTCTATGTGAGTAGCACGGCCTGGCAACTTACAAAAACAGTACGCGAAGAGGTTATTCAAATGATACATCTAGCTTATGCAGCTTTACCTGAGGATGCATCTGCAACTGAAATGGCAAAAAAAATTCTTGGAAGCGAAGTAAAAATGATCGATCATGCAATCCAACGACTTAGAGAAGATCTAAACAAATATGCCTGATTATCTACTCATTAAATTTATTGAAATATTTTCGGGCTAAATCTTATTTTGATGTGCAGAGGATTGTTTTTATTGATTCTGAATCCATTGTCTCTTTGTGCAACTTCTATGATTCTTTGCGCAACCTTGTGTTATAGCTATTGCGCAGAGAGCCAACAAAAAAGCACTATCCCGTACGTACGGGACACAAAGAAAAAAATGATTATTCTGAGCGAATATGAATTATCAAATGGGCTGAATCTTATTGAAAATACTTTCTGTAAATTTATCTGTAATCAAATAGATAATAGAAAATAGACATTTAATATTCGGTGCTGTACAAAATAACCAATTCTCCTGAACCGGCTTTTAATTATTTGTTTAATCTTTATAATATTTTCTTAAACAATAAGAATCTAAGCAAAAAAATTTAGGCTGGTTGATATTCTTTAAGATTCTCCATCAATTTTTTCCGACTGTAGAAAATTCTACTTTTAACTGTACCAATTGTGAGGTTCAAATCGTCAGCTATTTCTTTATATTTATAACCCTCATTGTACATATCAAATGCACGGCGAAAATCTTTATCAAGAGCTTCAATACCTTGTGTAAGTTCTTTAATTGCAATTATAGATTCAGGATTAAAAGCAGTGTCATGTGATCCAGAGTTGATATGATACAGATTATCAGTCTGATCAATGATCGTGCGGGCTTTTTTGTTTCGACGGTAGTTGTTAATAAAAATATTCTTCATTATGGTATAAACCCAGGCTTTGAAATTATTTTCATTTACATACTTTTCACGATAAATCAATGCTTTCAGAAAAGTTTCCTGAAGAAGATCCATTGCATCATCTTCGTTACCGGTTAATTGCTTGGCAAATATTTCAAGGTACTTTTGAAGACCCGTTAATTTATAATTGAACTCCAGTGCAGTCATGGTTTGATTTTTGTTTAATTATCTACAGTGCAAAATTAAACAAAATAAATACTTTGTCAATCGTTTTTTGATAAAAGTTAAACAAAATATGTTAAATTGAATTTAATCTACTGATTATAAATCAATTATTCAAACATTAAAAAACGTTAAACTGAATTTTATACCAAAGTGAATTATAGATGAATCCAAAGGAATTAATGGTATAATGCCGATGGATAGAAATGTTAGGCCAATTGAGTGAGCGATAATTGGACTATTACATTTCTCCTTTCGGTATTATGCATTCCAGCAAGAACAATTCAGATATGTGCCACTGAAACTAATCAAACAAAGACACTATTTTTACACCACTAAAAGCAAGAAATGTTGAAAAAGGAGAAGTGTAGCTGTAAACTATTAAAGTCTAGAACTTAAATTCAAAATAGGAGAATCATTTCTTCAAAAATTTTTATCTAACTATTCTTCAACAGTTTATCAATTACTTTTCGATTGTAATCGTTAATTGGACTGACTCCATCCATGGAGTACATCACCTCAATCTGGTCTTTATAGTGTTCGAAAACCTTGTGACGAACCATTTTCATGGTTGAATTGATAAAGTGGTTTTGTTCCGTAAACGCTTCTTCAGCTATAATGAAAGTTTTTGGAATCCATATATCAGGAAATTGGTCCCGATAAGCTTTCATTTCCTGAAAGCTATATAAAGACTTATGAATATCTGCAATAAGCTCATCAGACAATTTATGGTCTTCGCTTTTAGCTTTACGGAGCAAAGCATTCTCATCTAACGCTATTACTGCAACTGTATAAGGTCGCATGTCATTGTAAACCATTGCCTGACTTATAAGTTGAGACGAATTTACAATGGCCTCTTCAATGCCTTCCGGAGAATATTTTTCTCCATTTGGAGATATCAGCAAAGCTTTCTGACGCCCAACAACAACCAAAAAACCGTCTTCATCAAAAAGCCCAAGATCACCTGTCCACAACCAGCCATCGCGAATGGTTGCTGCAGTAGCTTCAGGATTGAGATAGTATCCCATCATTACATTTTCTCCTCGGATAACGATTTCACCTTTTTGGCCAGGAGACTGAATTTCTCCTTGAGCATCTACAATTTTACACTCAATGCCTGGCAATACCATACCTGAGGTACCTAACTTATGCCTGGCTGGTGTATTAGCTGAAATTATTGGGGTTGCCTCAGTTAAACCATATCCCTGAAAAACCGGAGCCCCAATGGCAGCAAAAAACTGCTGTTGCGAAATATCCAGCAAAGCACCTCCCCCCACACAATAACGTATGTTATCTCCAAAGACTTTTTGTAATTTTTTAAAGATCAAATTATATGCAAGTTTATACTGTAATCTCTTTTTTAAAGCAATTTTTGGTTGCTTATTATATCCATTACCATACATTTCAATACCAGCTTTGAGACCAGCTTGAAATAACTTTTCGATGATACCTCCTTTGGCCGCAACTCCATCTTTCATTTTTTGCATAAAATTACCAGTAAGTGCAGGCACAGTAAGGATAAAATGTGGATTTGCCTCTTTTAAATTAACTGGAATATTCTTGAGTGTATTTTTCCCTCCGCCTCTGGCGTCAACAAAATAAATAGACAAACCACGCACTGCACAGGCATAAATTCCCACCGTATGCGCAAAAGAGTGATCCAGTGGTAGAATAAGCATCAATCGATCTCCTTCAGTAACCTGAAAATAGGTCATTGCATCATTGCTGTTTGCATAATAATTCAAATGGGAAAGCATGATGCCCTTTGGATTTCCGGTTGTTCCCGAAGTGTATGAAATAGTAACAACCTGATTTTCTTCTATTTGACTTTCAATTTCCTGAAGTATTATTTTGTTCTGCGGATAAGCTGCCTTACCCTGATCATACAAGGATTTGAGTAATAAAACTTGCTTATCCGGGTTAAATCCTGAAGTTTGCAAAAGATCAAGAAAGGGTCTGATATCATTGTCCATAAAAATGAAAAGAAAATCTTCAGACACCTGCCTTTCCAAAGCTGAAATTGCTCTTTCGATGGTATTTGAAGTAACAATGATTGCTTTGCAACCAGCATGATTAATTCTAAACAGTATTTCTTCGGGAAGAAGCTTAATAGACAATGGAACATTAATACAACCGGTCATCAGAATTCCATACTCGGTAACAACCCAATCGTTTCGGCCTTCCGCAAGCAAAGCAACTTTTTGCTCAAATTGAAATCCTAAGTCGAGCAGTGCTGATGCAAAAAAGCCCGCATTTTGGAGCACCTGCTCAAAAGTTTGGGATTCCCATCCTTTTGAGTTTTTTTGATTTACATAAGCTGTTTGGCGATACTTTTCGGCTGCTTCCCGCAGCATTCTTATTACAGTACGTTTCATAAGCAGTCTGGTTTAAAACTGCTGCAAATTAGTCTTTTTTTTCAGGTTAATGATCTTAAGATCTTATTTTGTTGAATGACCCTTCAAAAATTTGCTAAATGCACATTGAACGAAAATATTTTCTTTTTTTTAAAAAAAATGATGAGGATAAAAAAAGTCAAAATCGCATTGATGCCAATAAAAATTTTGGCCGACGAGGCTATATTTTATACCAAAGTGAATTATAGATGAATCCAAAAGCTGTTATGGTAGAATGCCGATGGATAGAAATGTTAGGTCAATTGAGTGCGCGATAATTGGACTATTACATTTCTCCGATCGGTATTATTCAGAATGAAAACTTAAATCAAAACGATCCTTTAAAAAAAAGATCGTCAAGAGGTGATTTATCATCACAAGTTAAGGAATTAAAAATCAAATATTTGCTTTGATTACATTACAGAATTCCTTTGCTGACGAAAGCAATTGTATATTCTCTGATAATGCAAAATTGATACTTGCTGCTTGAATGCCACTAATTAAAATAGGCTTATCAGAAAAATGTTTTACCAATTGTTCAATATAATTTTTCATCTCCGGGATGGTGACAGCAGAAACAAAATAAGTTGCAATAATATCTGGTTGAATAGTATCGGCTACTGAAAAAAGATCAGGCATTGGGACATTTTGTCCAAGGTAAATTGTTTTAAGCTTGTGTTTACGGGCCAAATAAAAATAAGTGAGAAGTCCGATTTCATGGAGTTCCCATTCAGGTAAAAAAAGAATAATTTTCTTCGCCTGAGGATCATGTACTGCCGGCAGACTATCAATTGCAACACATAGTTTCATACGTATAAGGTTTGAAATAAAATGCTCCTGTGCAGGATTAATAGTGCCGGTCTGCCACAAAACACCAATCTTTTCAAAGAATGGATAGATAATATAAAAGAGAGTATCCTCAAAGCCTATCTTAATAATACTTTGATTCAAAATACGTTCAAAACGATCTTCATTCAATTCAATCATAGCCACAACCAAACTTTCGATCTGACTTACATGATCAGATTCGGGACGGATCACATCTAAAATCTTTTGGTTAAGCTCATAATTGCTCATGTGTGCAATTTTGGAAATCTTAATTCCATGCCTGTTTAAAATAGAAACATTGAGCAATCGTTTCAGATCTTCGTCAGTGTAGGATCTAATATTAGAATCCGAACGATTAGGATCAACTATCCCGTATCGTTTTTCCCAGATACGCAATGTATGAGCTTTCACATTGGTTAACCGCTCAAGATCTTTTATAGAATAGTTTGACATAACGCTTTAATGCAATTCAATTTCAATCTAAACACTCGAAACAAAAAAAAGTTTCTAAAATGTTAAAAAATGTTTTCAAAATATTTTTTTCCGGTAATAGAGATTCAAACTAATTCAGTCACTTCATCAGAATAATTGACATATCCTTTGTATTCATTTATCACAAAAGGAAATAAGTCAATTAAAATCAACAAATCAAAAAGTTGTAATTTCGTGCAAAATTAATCAATGAAATTTCATTCAATCAATAATGTGGTGATCATCGGAACTGGCAGGGTTGGTTCTAATCTGGCAAAGATTTTTAAGGATTGTGGATTGCAAATTATTCAGATTGTTGGTCGTAATCTTTTAAAAGCGGAAACAATTGCATTAAAAACCGGTGCACATTACACCAATAAATTGAACCATATTAAAACAAATGCCGATCTCTATATTCTGGCCATCAGCGATGACGCTATTGCAGAAGTAGCCGGGTTGATGCCAGTTGTCAAAGGTTTGGTTGTGCATACTTCTGGCTTCAAGAGTATTGATGTTTTACCGGTGCATTTTAAAAGAAGAGGTGTTTTCTATCCGTTACAAACCTTTTCTGAATCTCGCAATCCCTCTTTTGAAGAAATCCCTTTATTTATTCAAGCCATAAATAAAGAAGACCAGCAAATATTGATGGAGCTTGGTAAAAGACTTAGCAATAAAGTGATATCAACCAACGATCTTCAACGTAAAGAGCTTCATCTGGCAGCTGTTTTTGTCTCCAATTTCTCCAATGCAATGTATGAAATTGGTGCAGGTCTTCTTAAAGAATTCAATCTTCAATTTGATTATCTCAGGCCTCTTATACTTGAAACTGCTCATAAAGCATGTGTTTTACAGCCGGAAGATGCGCAAACTGGCCCTGCCAGAAGAAATGATATCGGAACAATAAATTTACACCTCGAAATGCTTTCTCAAAAAACAGAATTATCAACTATTTATAAAGATATAACATCTTATATTTTAACAAAATACCATCAAAAATCCTTATGAGTAACTACAAAGCATTATTAAAAAAAGTAACAACATTCATTTTTGACTATGACGGAGTGATGACAGATGGTGTCATTCTGATTACCAATGTTGGTGAACCACTCCGAACCGCCAACGTAAAGGATGGGTATGCACTGCAACTTGTAAAAAAACTAGGTTATAATGTTGCGGTAATTTCAGGTGGAAATTCCCCGTCAATGTACAGACGATTTGAGGCCCTCAATATTTCTGATGTGTATTTAGGGGTTAGTGATAAGTTGACAGTTTTCAATAATTACCTCCAAACTAAAAACTTAACAGCAGATGAGATTGTATACATGGGAGATGATATTCCTGATTACAACCCAATGAAAATTGCCGGAGTGCCGGTTTGTCCATCAGACGCCTCGGAAGAAATAAAGCGTATCAGTGTTTATATCAGTCATTACAGAGGTGGTCAAGGCTGTGTACGCGATATTATTGAACAGGTACTTAAAGTTCAGGGTAAATGGTTTAATGACGAAGCGCATCATTGGTAAAATTTTGTTTATGAAATACTTACAACTGGTGCGATGGCCCAACCTTCTGATTATTTTTGCATCAATGTTACTTGTGAGGTTTATGCTCATTGCTCCACAACTTCAGAAGACGGATACTGAACTGGCTACACCTCTGCTCACTTTTATTATTCTGGTTCTTGGTGTGTTACTTATTGCTGCCGGAGGATTTGTTATTAATGACCTCTTTGATAGTGATGTCGACAGTATTAACAAAGCTGACAAGCAGCTCATTGGAAAAAAAATACGTCATGATAACGCCTATAAACTTTATTGGCTGCTAACCATTGGAGGTGTGCTTGCAGGAATATATATTGGTTTTGCTGTTCAGAGTTGGCGAATAAGCCTCATCTTTCTTATGATGACCGGATTGATGTGGTTTTATTCAAAGAGATACAAGCGAATGATATTGGTTGGAAATATTGTTGTTTCCTTTGCTTCTGCAATGGTTTTAGTAATAGTATGGTTGGTCGAATTTTTTGCATTGCAAACAGATCCGTACTCCTTTTCACAAGCATCAGTAGTTTTTCCGCAAATTACAGGTTTGGTAATGGCCTATACCCTTTTCGCGTTGCTCACAAGTATGATCAGAGAGCTGGCCAAAGATGTTGAAGACATAACGGGTGATCAGCGATTTGGATGCAGAACTTTTCCGGTAGTGTATGGCATCTCTACCTCAAAAAACACTTTAATTGGGCTATTGGCGATTTTGATTGTAATGATAATTTTCTGGCAGCATATTCTATATTCCCTTGGATATCATTCAAGTTTTATGTTTTTTTATATATCCGACTTTTTGGCTATATTAGTGATCGCAAGGATCGTCACTGCCAACACTAAGAAGCACTATAAACAAACTTCATCCATTCTTAAAATGCTTATTATAAGTGGTTTATTATCAATTTTTTTTCTTTAATGAATAAACACAGCCTTAATAACTTAAAAGACTATTCAGTAATTCTCGCATCCAAATCGCCGCGTCGACAGCAATTATTAAGTGGTATGATGATAGGTTTTGATATCATTACAAAGGATGTAGATGAGTCGTTTCCCAAAGATATGCCTGTCGAAGATATCGCAACATTTTTATGTGAGATAAAAGCAAATGCTTTTTCAAAGGAGGAACTTCCTTCAAACTTTCTCCTCATCACTGCTGACACTATTGTTGTAGTCGAAAATGAAGTACTTAACAAGCCTAGCGACAGGATAGAAGCCATAGCCATGCTAGAAAAGCTTTCAGGACGCTGGCATAATGTTATCACAGGTGTTTGTTTACGTTGCCAAAGTAAAACAACTATTTTCAGCGAGTGTTCTGATGTAAAATTTGGAACATTAACACGGAAAGAAATTTCTTGGTATGTTGATCATTACAAGCCTTATGATAAAGCCGGTGCATACGGAATTCAGGAATGGATTGGTTATATTGCCATCGAAGCCGTAAAGGGTTCATTTTATAATGTGATGGGATTGCCAACACATAGGTTGTATGAGGAGCTAAAATTGTTTTAATGTGAAGGTATATAAGACTTCAGAATATACGTCAATGTGATACAGATTCATAGAAAATTATACCTGAAGATTGAATCAAATAATTGATTTTATAGCAAATAAATCATTTAAAACCAATAATTATGATTAAGATTTTTTCAAAAAAAGTGATGTACTATTTCTTTCAGGGATTGCTTTACATTGCTCCAATAACACTTACAATCTGGGGAGTCATTGCAATTTTCGATTTTATTGATGGTTTGCTGATTGATTATCTGGATTCATTGTTGAAACGACACATCCCCGGTTTAGGAATCATTGTTCTTTTAATTGCGATCACACTTATCGGGTTATTAGGTTCGACACTGTTATTCAAACCATTCATCGCTTATTTTGACCAGTTATTCACCAAAGCACCACTGATAAAAATTATTTATAGTTCGGTAAAAGACCTCGTCTCAGCATTTGTAGGACAGAAAAAACGCTTTAACGAACCAGTGATGGTGAAAATAGGAAAAGGATATGACATTGAGAAAATTGGATTTATTACCAACAAAGATTTAAGTTTTCTAGGTGTAGCCAATCAAAAGGTTGCCGTATATTTGCCCCATTCTTACGCCTGGTCTGGAAACCTGTTTATTGTTCCTGCTGAAAATGTTACACCTATTGATGCTTCAGCTACTGATGTGATGAAATTTATTATCTCGGCAGGCGTTACCAATCTCGAAACTCAACATGATGAATAACATAAAAAAACCTACTATTCTAATTACTAATGATGATGGATATTTTGCACCAGGAATCAGGAAACTGATATCCATTATGCGAAAATTAGGCCGTGTGATTGTTGTGGCCAGCGACCAACCCATGTCAGGAATGGGTCACGCCATTACAATTAAAAC
This sequence comes from Bacteroidetes bacterium HGW-Bacteroidetes-1, assembly GCA_002842755.1. GTDB lineage: Bacteria > Bacteroidota > Bacteroidia > Bacteroidales > F082 > JALNZU01. The sequence continues at coordinate 54,292 of PHDU01000018.1, forward strand.
TCCATTAAGAATAAAAACAGTTTGCAAAGAGCAGGATTACGAAGAATATATATGCAACGGCACTCCGGTTGATTGCGTAAAACTGGGTGAACAAGTTGTTTTGAAAGGAAAACCAGATTTATTGGTTTCCGGAATCAATCACGGATCCAATGCTTCCATCAATGTGATTTATTCCGGTACAATGGCGGCAGTTCTTGAAGCTTGTATTGACGGAATCCCTGCCATAGGATTCAGCATGCTCGATTACAACCATGATGCTGATTTCAGCCATGTTGATAATTATATCGAAAATATTTCAAAATCGGTCCTGAAAAACGGACTTCCAATTGGGGTTTGCCTTAATGTTAATCTACCGGCATTTAGCAATGAACCTATTAAAGGAATAAAAATTTGCAGACAATCACATGCCCGCTGGGTTGAGGAATTCGACTCAAGACATGATCCTCGTGGTGCAGTATATCATTGGCTAACAGGCCGTTTTGAAAATGATGATGCAGGAGAAGATACCGACCAGTTTGCCCTTGAAAACAATTATGTTTCTATAGTTCCTGTACAATATGATTTGACCGCTTATAAGTCCATTGAAATAATAAAATCCTGGAATCTTGAAGAAGAATAGCTTTTGAAATAATATGTTTATAGTCAATTCATTAGGCATTCATCGGAGAAAAGTAAAACCAACCAGACTTTACGCAGGTAAAAAAGGGAATTCTGTTTATTATGTCTGATTAGCTATGTCAAAAATAATACCTTGTTAAAATGAAAAATATTTTCACACTCAATCATATTTTTGCAGGAATCATTGCCGGAGTAGTGCTTGCTGTAGTAACTTTTTTGATTGGTCAGTGGGTTTTTGGGTTGTTAAGTTCAACTCCCTATTGGCTATCTAATCCCAAGGCACCCTACATAATTGCATTTATTCCCAATTTGATTTTGTTTCGTGTTTTCATGGTTAACAAAAAGATGGATAAAACTGGTAAAGGTATTTTATTGGTCACTTTTCTGGGGATACTTGCTGTATTTTTCTTCATTTAGAGGTCCTACAATAAAAGTATTGAAATAATGAAGTACTATTTCATTGCCGGTGAAGCTTCAGGCGATCTGCATGCATCCAATCTCATACGAGAAATAAAAAAGCTCGATTCGAAGGCTGATATTCGCGCATGGGGTGGTGATCTGATGAAAAATCAAGGAGTCAAAATAGTGAAGCATTATCGCGATCTTGCATTTATGGGTTTTGCCGAAGTGATAATGAATCTGAGGACAATTCTCAGAAATTTTGACGAATGCAAAAAAGATATCCTTGCTTTCAGACCAGATGTTTTAATCCTCATTGATTACCCTGGATTTAACCTAAGGATAGCTAAATTTGCTCATCAAAATGGCATGCTGGTCCATTATTATATCTCACCACAAATTTGGGCATGGAAACGAAGTCGTGTGCACACAATCCGCCGAGTGGTTGACAAAATGATGGTTATTTTACCTTTTGAGAAAGATTTTTATCAACAATATGGTATGGATGTTGACTTTGTTGGCCATCCCCTGCTTGATGCTATTGAATCGTCAACTCCTGATGATAATTTTATAAAGCAAAATCAACTGAAAGAAAAACCTATCATTGCGCTTCTTCCCGGTAGCCGAAAACAGGAAATTTCACAAATGCTTCATACCATGCTTGAAATGGTGTCGCTTTTTCCCGAACACCAGTTTGTCATTTCAGGAGCACCCTCCATTGAATCAGTATTTTACAACAAATTGATTGCAAATAAAGAAGTGAAAATTATTTACGGCAAAACCTACGATCTATTACGCCATTCAATTGCAGCCATCGTAACCTCTGGTACAGCTACCCTGGAAACTGCACTTTTTGGGGTACCTGAAGTTGTTTGTTACAAGGGCAACTTTGTCTCTTACGAAATTGCGAAAAGGATCATTCATATAAAGTATATTTCCCTTGTCAATTTAATAATGGACCAAAAGGTTGTTACTGAACTAATTCAAAACAAATTCAACAAGAATAATTTGAAGGCTGAACTTCATGCATTGATTTTCAATGAAGAGAAACAAGAAAAACTTGCTCGCGATTACGCTGAACTTAAGGAAAGACTTGGAGGAAAAGGAGCATCAGCAAAGGCTGCTGCATTAATTGTGGCGGAAACACTAAAGAAAGTAAATCAGAACTAAAAAATCAGTTATCTGAAGCACAATACTATTTCCATAAAATCCATTCAAGATGAAAGTTAGAACACTTATTATTTTAGGTTCTGTTTAAAAATATTGTAGGTTAATCAATTTTTCGTACCGTAATTGAATTTCTCTATAGTTTTCTAATGTTTCAGAATTATCAG
>PHDU01000188.1 GCA_002842755.1 Bacteroidetes bacterium HGW-Bacteroidetes-1
CAATCCTACTATTAATACAACCATAACAATGGCTATCATCAAGCTGTTATACTGGCTATTTATCAAACTGCTGTTGAGCTTAACATACACAGACGGCATCCCGGTCAATTCAATTTTACAATGTTCGTTCGGGTTATTCTCGATGAACTTGTTCATTTTTGCAGTAAACACCTCAAGTTCTTTACTGTCAACCGATGCAAATTTCGATTGGATAATTCCTTTGGAAAGGTTGTCATTCACGAGTTGGGGCATAACCTCCTGCCCATCGAGCAGAAACCATAATTGTTCAATTTTTGCCTTGTCGTCGGGTATTTTTTTACCCTCGCCCATGGCATCGTTCATTTGTTCAATCAGGTCTGCTATCGACTGTGTTATTTCAATATTCGGGTCTTCCTTCATGAAATGTTCGGTACTAATCATCATCTTCAGCACCTCGGGACTTTGCATATCACCTTCAAAAACTACAAATACCGGTAATGAGCCGCCAAATTTTTTCTGCATAACATCCTCTGCAACCCTTGTTGGATTATCTTTCTTGAAATAGTCGGCCATGTTTACACTGGTCTTTATCAGGGATATGCCACCAATGCATAACACTATTAAAACTCCCCAACCTATTAGTGTATATTTGGGATGTTTAAACAAAAACTTCACTAACGGCAATAAAATCTTATGGGTCAATATTGTTTTCTTTTCCTCGGATTCAATAGTGGTTTTTTTGCCATGCATTGAAAGGGCAGAGATTAAAGCGGGAACAAAAAATAGGGAAAGTATTAAAGCGATTAGTGTACCAACCGCAGTAAATATCCCGAAGTCTTTAATCATGGTGAGGTATGCCCCAAATACGAATGATACAAACCCGATGGCCGTGGTTACTGCTGCCAGTATTACAGCAAGTTTTATGTGGTTAATACTGTTGAGTACATGAATTGTATAAGCACTTCCTACAGCAAGCAACACAACAGGTATTATATTTGAAATAATAGTCAACTCATATCCGGTTACTGCCATTATACCAATTGTCCATACAACGGCCAAGCCTGCTGTGAGCAACGGTAACAATACCCCGCGAAATGACTTGAAACTTAACAATAAAATAATGGCTATCACGAGGAAAACGATGGGGACAAGCCAAATAATATCCGAAACAATCAAATCGTTAATGTCATTCATCATCATTGGAAGACCTCCAAAGTAAATTGTTTCGGGCAAATTCAATGCTTTAATTTTATCCTTAATTTCTTTTGCAACAGCTTGTTTATCTTCATCAGGAAGAAGTGTAAACATAATTGCGGTTGCTGTCCCGTCCTCAGAAACAACAGCTCCTCTGTACATCTCTTTAGAGAAAACATAGTTTTTTAAGCTGTCTAACTGCTTTTGCTCAACGGGCAAATCATACTCATCAACCAGCTTGCCGATTTCAATGCCCCATTCTGAGCTTTTGATATCGAGAATATTGGTTAAGCTTGTAACAGTTGAAACACCATTGGTATATTTAAGGCTGTCAGTAATTTGCTTTATATGCTGAATGACTTCTGACTTAAAAACATCATCGGTTTCCAGAACAATCAATCCCATATCGTTTCCGCCAAACTGTGTGCCTATCTCCTTGTACAGCTGGGCAGCAGGGTCATCATCGGGCAAAGAGCTTATTATATCAGAGTTTATATGCAAGTCTTTTGCCTCGTAACTAAAGAATACGGTTAATCCTACAACGGCTATAATTATAAGCCATTTAAATTTTACTATACCTTCTGCAAATCTGTTCATATTTTGTTGTTTTGAATATATTTATACTTAAAATGTTTATTAGTCAGTTTTAGTGCAAAAAAAATTATCGAGACAAACCTTTTGTGAGTATTCCAATTAAACCTTCAAAATGAGGAGCGTATTTCACATATTTGTTCTGTAGAAAGAAGGGTATTTCAAG
>PHDU01000019.1 GCA_002842755.1 Bacteroidetes bacterium HGW-Bacteroidetes-1
CAAACTATCTTTCACTCGTTAGTGTTAAGGATGTTAATGCTTAAACCCCTTACATATCAGAATATTAAAATAAGTAGTTAACTAGACACCTCAAAAAAAGTATTCATACCAAGAAATGCTTCTTAACAGTACATCCTCAATCCAATAATCCATCTGCTTTTCTTTGGGCTTCCTGAAGTAGCTTTTCGGATTGAATACGCGCCTGATAAATAAGCTGGGCAGCCCTTTGATCAGCCTCTTCCTCAAATTTTAGTGCATTTTTATCTGCCTGTTGTTTAATTTGTTTTGCTGTTTCAACTGCTGCCAATTCGGCAAGCATTCCGTTGGCTTTGCCATCAGCAGTAATTTTATCTGCCTGTTTATTCGCTTCATCTCTTAGTTGTTTTGTAACTTTGGCTGCTTCGGAACGGATATTTTCAGCTGTATTTTCTGCCTGCTTTATTAAATTTTCACCCTGTTCTCGTGCTTGCTGCAAAAGTTTATTAGCTTCATCACTTACTTTCGCTTTCAGAGCTTCCTTTTGTTTTTCAATTTCCTGTAAAGCAATGTTTGTGATATCAGTTTTAAGATCAGCTGCAAAGTTTTTATAGTCAAGCGAAATTTTTGGATCTGTAGCACTTCCTGTAATTTTGGCTTTTATCTGTACTGAGGTACCAGGATTGAGTGATACACCTTGATTGCCAGCCATTTTTACAATATCGGAGATGCCATCTGCAATTTTTGATCCCAGTTGAGCAAATGGAATTTGAAACACCATATCGTAATCAAGAATCTGATCAAAACCAATACTTCCTCCCATTGTAACATCATTGCCTGCATATTTAAGTGTAAATGGTTTTTGGAAAACCCTGCCATTGATAAACTCAAATGTGAAATCGATACCGTCTGTAATCAATCTCTTATAGCTTTCATTGCCCAATAATTCAGCCAGAGTAGTCATGGCATTTACTGATTCGATTTTAATCTGCGAAGATTGCAACGTTCCTCCACCTTGTAAGGATTCAAAAACAGGATTCAATACTCCATCCAATTTACCTTTAAGCCTGAAAACCGTTGAAAAATTGCCTGTCGTTTTTTCAGCTATCGGCGCTGCCTTCTGAAATAATCCAATAGACTGGTATGCCAGAGGAATTTCAAAACTTTTAATATTAAAATCGAATGCAACCTCAGGAGTTGAATTATTGGTTGCATCAAAAACGCCTTTCATAGACATGCTACCCCCCAATAGTTTTGCACTTAATGGATTAAAATTGATGATCTTATCTTTATATTGTATACCAGCTTCAACAGATTTAAGGTCATAATTTTCAAAAATAAGCTGATCGGCTTTTGCTGAAAAAAACAAATCCATTCTTTCTGGAAGATCAACAGAAAAAGCACTCGAATCAATACTTTCGGTTTCAGCCTCAGCGCCAAAAATTTTCATCAACTCATTCATATCTATTAAGGTTGATTTCATTTGCATATTACCGTTAAGCGTCCCTTCCCCCAAAAAATAATCAAGATAGTTTTCGAGTGTTCCAGAAGCCATAAAGTCGCTTCTCCCCAACAGTAATTCATCAAAATTCATTTGGATTTTTTCAGGTGCAAAATCGAACTGTGCTGCTTTTAAAAGCAATGGGGCATCGGAAGTTGTTAGTGGAAGTTCGGCATCTGTAACAATTACTGCTCCTTTTGCAAATACATTTTGATAATTTTTATTTTCAACGTCTGAAAGGGCAGCTCGTACTTCAAGTCCAACTTTTACTAAGCCTTTCATTTGAGGGATGGCGGTCAGAGGTAGAAGCGCCGACAAACTTGACATATTAATTGTCCCATTCAAAGCGGCATCTACCTGCGGGTTCTTAACAGGATTCTTCAGTTCAAGTCTGGCTGCAAAAGGGTTGCCTTCAAGCAAAAAATTAAACTTTTCGAGATTTAGAAAAGTATCATTGAAATCACCGCTAATGTTATCTACCGAAGCTATTATTGAAATGTTCTCCATTTTCTGAGGCATATCCTTGTATGCAAAAAATGCGTTATCAACTTTCAGGTTCATACCAAACCCAGGGAAAGTTAATTCACTATATCTACCTTTCATGAAACCATCGAAAGCAAAACCACCTTCCGCCTGAATACTATTAAACTCATTTGAATAAATAACAGGAATGAGAGATAAGAGTTGTTTGAAGTCACCCTCAGGTGCCTTAAATTTAAAATCCATTCCTATATCATCTTCACCCAAAGAAAAGCTCCCGTCAAACTCAAGCTCTAATTCATTGATTAATAGCCGATTTGAACGTATTTTATAAATGCTTTGCGCCAGATTTGCATCGATGACAGTATTTAAAACTGCTGACACATTGTTTAGCAATGTCATTCCATCATAATTCATACTTAAGGATCCTGATTTTATTATAGTGGTAATGTCAGTTTGATCCAGTGTAAGATTTCCATATAAGCTACCATTCAATTCTTCTGCTTCTAGTAAGAATATGAGTTCACGGTCATCGTAAAGTAAAAAACCGTCCTCAATACTTACTTCTTGCAAACCGAGCTCAAATGAAGCTTCGGTTTCATCCATTATTTCTTCAGGGGAATCGGACTCAGTTTTAGCAATATCCCAATTTACAGTTCCATCTTTTAACGAAATAAGATTAACGTTTGGTTGTTTCAATCCAATTTTTTTAATTTCGTATGGACTTCCTTTGAACACACTTTTCAGATCCATCGTTATTCTCAACTCTTTAACAAAAAGCAATGTATCCGACTCAAAAGGCACATTTCCAATTATTTGTAGGTTGTTTAGACTTAAAGTCAGATCGGGAAAGTTGTTAAAAAAGCTAAGACTTGCTTTCTGAAAATCAACCTTAGCATTTATAGATTTATTAATTTCCTGTTTTACTAAGGAAACTATTTTTCCTCTGAAAACATAGGGCAATAAAAGTGCCGCAATAAAAACGACAACCAGAACAATGATTACCACACTAAAAAACTTTTTCATAATACGCTGTTTTAAACAATGGTTATTTGTAAATCTTGTTTCTTAGAAAATGATCAATGGCAACCATGGCAGCCATGGCTTCAACAATTACTACTGCTCTAGGAACCACACATACATCGTGACGACCTTTCCCTTTCATCAATACCTTGTTTCCACTGCTGTCAATAGTATTTTGATCACGCATAACTGTGGCAACAGGCTTAAAAGCCACCCTGAAAAACACTTCTTCACCATTGGTGATCCCACCTTGAATTCCACCAGAATTGTTGGTCATGGTTCTAATACGACCTTCTTTTTCAACAAAGAGATCATTCTGCTCTGAACCTTTCATTCTTACACCATCAAAACCGCTACCATAATCAAAGCCTTTAACAGCATTAATACTTAGCATAGCTTTCCCAAGGTCAGCATGAAATTTGTCGAAAACGGGAGCACCTAGACCCGCCGACATTCCATTTATATGACAAGATATTATGCCTCCCAAGGTATCACCTTCAGATTTTGTCTCCTCAATAAGTGACTGCATACGTTTTGAACATTCCACATCCGGACAACGAACAAGTGATGCTTCGACATTTTTTAAATCCGGCACAGGAATTGATTTTTCAAGCTTTACACTTCCAATTGCACTCACATATCCAATAATCTCAATTCCTTGCTCTCTAAGGTATTGTTTTGCTATTGCTCCTGCAACAACACGTGCAATTGTTTCGCGAGCAGAAGATCTTCCCCCGCCCTTATGATCTCTTATTCCATATTTGGCCTGATATGTATAATCTGCATGGGAAGGCCTGTAAACATCTTTTAAATGATCGTAATCACCAGAGCGTTGATCACTGTTCCAAATTGCGAAAGCGATGGGAGCTCCAGTACTGACACCGTCAATAATTCCAGAAAGAAATTCAACTTTGTCACTTTCCTGCCGAGGAGAAGCAAGATGCGATTGTCCTGGCCTACGTCTGTTTAATTCAAATTGTACAAACTCATGGTCAATTAACAATCTGGGAGGACAACCGTCAATAATCCCACCAATTCCTTGGCCATGAGACTCACCAAATGATGTGAGCCGAAAAACTTCTCCAAAACTATTTGCAGCCATAATAAATCTAGTGTCTTATTTTAGTTGATACAAAAATACGAAGTGTTATCCTGTCAAAGCAATTGAAAATGAGGTAAATTTTCGCAATCTAAAAATGATTTGTACACATCTTCGAGGAAGTTCATTATTTTCTTTACATAGAAGCAATGAAGACAATATTCCCTTCGTTTGTTTAAGAAAGTAAATATTTATCTTAATTAATTCATTTACTATTATTTATGTTCTAAAGCATTTCAAAATACAGGTGAAATATCTTTTTCTTTGGATAGAATAAAAGAATAAAAATATATTTTAAGTCAGTTTTGCTTTATAGCGTAAAGATAGCCTTATTTTTGCAAAAAATCAATCAGTTCAAATGAAAGTAATGATGCTTATCCTTTTCCTTCTGTCAATTTCGATTGCATCTCAGGGACAAAGAACTAAAAGAGGAGAGCAAAGGCTAATTAAGTCTGGGCAAAATTTTGAAAAAATGCGTGTTGTGCAGGTTACAGATAGCCTTGATTTCATCATTTTAAGAAATAAGAGTCTCGATATTCCGCATTTAAAACGAAATATATGGGATTTATTAAGCGAGAGGATGTTGGCTACCGTGAATGATCCAAATCATGCAGGTGTTGGTATAGCAGCACCACAAGTAAGTGTGAACCGAAGGTTAATTCTGGTGCAACGTTTTGATAAAGATGACAAACCTTTTGAGACTATTTTTAATCCTGAAATTATTTATTCTTCTGATTCAGTGCATTCAAGAATTGAGGGATGTTTATCAATTCCCGAAATAAGGGATACAGTAACGCGCTCCTGGACTATTGAAGTGCTCTATTATAACTCAAAAGGAAAAAAGATTCAGGAAACTGTTGAGGGTTTTACAGCGCGAATATTCCAACATGAGATAGATCATCTCAATGGTATTCTTTTCACAGATAGGATAAAACACTAACCAAAATTTTTCATTTGACACTCAATTTAATTTAACAGAGATATGAGAAGCCTCTTTCCGTTTAGAAAAACATTATTTATACTTGCAATCATTTTTGCAGGTACAATCCTTTCATGTACAAAAGATCATGTTGGTCAAGTTGAGGACCGTAAAGTTTCGGACGAGTTCAAAGCTTACACAATTTTTGATTCTGCAAGTTATTGGGTTTATAAAAAAGAAACCTCATCCGTAAACAATATTGATACGGTTCGAATCACAAATGTTTTTAAAGATCGTAGATTTCATATTGATCAAACTGAACCCAATGGTTTTTTCTATGAAGCAGTTGAAATGTATTATAAAAGTTCAATGACCGGCATAACCAAAGGTGAGATCACAGCAGGATCTCCAGTTGGGAATTCAACCATGAATGAAAACTACAGGCTATATTTTAACAGTGGACGTTACTTTAGTATATTTATTCCAAAATACCCTTTCTCCGAGGTTCAATTGTTAGGAATCAACGAAGGAAATTACACAAATGTTGAAAAATTATCAGAATTTTACATCAACAATTATAAATACACAGACGTGTATCATACCTATATAAAAGATTATAAAGATGTTTCTGCAACAGATCCTGACACAGTTTATATGGATTTTTACATTGCCAAAAACCACGGGCTCATTAAATACTCTATAATAAAACCAAACACCGGTATCAATGATGTGTGGTCATTACAATCGTTTGATTTATCACAAACGGACTGATCTTTTTCTTAAATTTATCACTTAACAAATTGATCCTGAATGAATAAAGAAATTGTAAATAGTTATTTGCGCATATCAATTCGGTTCAGCGCTTGAATGGCTAAGTCGTGACTTGGCGAACGTCTTAGTACGTCATTGTAAACTTCTTTTGCAACAACAAATTTTCCTAATTCTTCAAGAGCGCGGCCTTTATTGTAAAGTGCATCAAGATAATTTGGATCACTTACCAGCGCATCGTCAAAGTATTGAACTGCTGTTGTAAAATCTTCCAGATACACCAAATGAACATAGCCCAAATTATAAAGTGCAAATTTATTTTGCGGGGATGTCATTAAAATAGTATCATAATGAAGAATAGCTTCCGCAACGTTTTCGTTATCCTGTAAATACATCGCCAACTGATATCTTGCCTGTATGGCCTCAGGGTATGTAAAGATTGCTTTTTTCAGATACTGTTCAGCTATGTGATTTCGCTGCTGAGAGTATATTACCCCCAACTGCATCATTGGTTCAAAAAAATCTTCTTTCTGATCGAGTGCAAGTTTAAAATTTTTCAAAGCTGAGACAGTATCCTGTTTCGCTATGAACACAGCTCCTCTGACATAAAAAGCTTCAGGGTTAAATGAGGATCTATCCAAAGATTTATCTGTATAGGCCAAAGCCATATCGAATTTTTCTAGCACCAGATTTAGTTCGGCCAACTTAAGAAATGGTTTTGGGTTTTCTGAATCAAGATCAGCTGCTTTCAGCAAGGCGCTGCTACAATTCTCAGGCCTACCCATTGCAAAATATACTTCAGCAAGATTAAGAAAAACAGATGCATTTTTACTATCGTATTGAAGAGCTTTATTGATATCCATTAAGGCTTTATCTATTTGATTACTTTCAAGAAAAAACGACGCTCTTTCGTTATACAACAAAGTGTTGGTGCTATCGGCCTTTATACGTTTATTTATATGCTCAAGCTCCCCTATTGGCTCTGATATCTTTTCAGTAGTTTTCGTATTGTTTTCGCAGGATAAAAACAATAAAATAAAGAATAGATTTAAAAAAGTAAGACTCTTATACATGACGATTATATGAATGATAAAACCGCCAAATCACTTGATTTGGCGGTTAACTTTTTAAGTGCAATAATATTTACCCATTGGTAGCAAGAGCCTCCCTGACTTTTGCCTCAAGTTCTTCAAATAATTCAGGGTTTTGCTGAATCAGACTCTTTACAGCATCTCTTCCCTGTCCCAGTCGGGTATCTCCATAACTAAACCATGATCCGCTTTTTTTTATGATATTGTACTCAACACCCAGATCAATGATTTCTCCTGATTTAGAGATACCTTCACCATAAATTATATCGAACTCAGCTTTCTTAAAAGGAGGTGCTACTTTATTCTTAACCACTTTAACCTTGGCGCGGTTTCCTGTTACATTTTCACCTTCTTTAATCTGACTTACCTTACGGATATCCAAACGAACGGAGCTATAAAATTTCAAAGCGTTGCCCCCGGTAGTCGTCTCCGGATTTCCAAACATCACTCCAATCTTATCGCGAAGCTGGTTTATAAAGATGCATACAGCACCAGTTTTACTTATGGTACCGGTAAGTTTTCGAAGCGCTTGAGACATGAGACGTGCCTGAAGACCCATCTTAGAATCACCCATTTCTCCTTCAATTTCACTTTTTGGAGTAAGCGCTGCCACTGAGTCAATAACGATTACATCAATGGCACCTGAACGGATAAGATTTTCTGTAATTTCGAGTGCTTGTTCGCCAAAATCAGGTTGAGATATAAGCAGATTTTGAATATCCACGCCTAACTTTTGAGCATAAAATCTGTCAAAGGCATGTTCTGCATCAATAAAAGCCGCAATTCCACCAGCTTTTTGAGCTTCAGCAATAACATGAAGAGCAAGCGTGGTTTTACCAGAACTTTCTGGTCCATAAATTTCTGTTACACGACCCTTGGGCAATCCACCAACTCCAAGTGCATAGTCAAGGCCAATAGAGCCTGTAGAAATAGAGTCAATTTTCTCAATTGCATCATCGCCCAACTTCATGATACTGCCTTTACCATAAGCTTTTTCAATATTTCCAAGTGTAGCTTCAAGGGCTTTTAACTTTTCCAGACGTAATTTGTCTGCACTTTCTTTTGCTTTTTCTGATGTCATATTAATTTGAATAAAATTTTAATATTTGGTTGGTATGGTCATCTGTTTTCACTTTTTTAATCACCTCATCAATAACTCCTTCTTCATTGATTAAGAATGTTGTCCGAAGAAGACCTTCGTATTCTTTTCCATACATATTTTTCTTTCCCCAGGCACCATAAGCTTTTATTATTGCCAACGTTGGATCAGGTATCAATGAAAATGGCAGTTTGTATTTATCTGCAAATTTATTGTGAGATTTCTCATCGTCAGGGCTAATTCCAATTACAACAAAACCACGATCGATTAATTCATTGTAGTTATCGCGAAGATTACAGGCTTCTTTTGTACAGCCAGGTGTATCATCCTTGGGATAAAAATACAGAACTACTCTTTTACCTCTTAATTCACTGAGATTTATTAGTTTTCCGTTTTGGTCCAGAGCAGAAAAATCCGCAGCCAAATCACCTTTGTTTAACATATAACGAATATTTTCGGTTTCAACAAAAATAAGACTTAATAACGTATGCTCAACAACCAAAAGGATTATTTTGTTGAACTTTCCTCCTTAACACTTTTAATATACCATTGACAAAAATCCTTTACTCCACATTCGAAACAAAGTGGTTTGCGTGCTTTACAAACATAACGTCCATGCAAAATTAACCAATGATGAGCTTTAGGTATTGTATTCTCGGGAAGATAACGGATAAGTTGACGTTCCGAGTCTAAAGGATTTTTAGCCTTCGTCGTAAGACCAATGCGCTCTGCAACTCTGAAAACATGTGTGTCAACAGCCATTGCAGGCTTATTAAAAATAACTGATGCAATAACGTTTGCAGTTTTCCTTCCAACTCCGGGAAGCCGTTGCAATTGATCAATCTGATCAGGAACGATTTCATCAAATTTTTCAACAAGCATCTTTGCCATACCCAATAAATTTTTAGATTTATTGTTTGGGTAAGAACAACTTTTCACCAATTCAAATACTTCTTCCTGAGAAGTATTTGCAAGTGCTGACGCTGTAGGAAACTTTTTAAAAAATGGTGGCGTGATTATATTAACACGCTTGTCGGTACATTGTGCCGACAGAATAACTGCAACTAAAAGTTGATAAGGGCTATCAAAATATAATTCAGTCTCAGCTACTGGCATATGCTCTGAAAAGTAGCTGATAAAATGCTCAAAACGATCCTTCTTTTTCAAAAAGCCTTCTTGTTAAAACATCTCAACCAACGATTTTGAAAACCAAAAGCTAAGATGTAATAAGTGTTTCATCCAAAGTTAGTTAACAAATGTATCAACCATCCCTAACATTTTTGTTTTTGTCAGTTCGAATGATCTGGCATAACTAATCAACATTTGAATGGTTGAGCCAAGAGCTCTTTCATTTCTGTAACTTTTTTGCAAAATTCTTCCGATTTTAAACTCTAGGTCTATATTTTCATCAGTTGTGTTTTGCAATAAATAGTTGTTTGGTGTGTAATCACTCTTCATAAGCAAATAGATTTATTTGAATGAATGAATAACGCAACAATTATTCAACTTATTATGAAGAGACAAATAATTTAATTAACTTTTTTTAAGTGTATAGCTCATCAGCGCTTTACACCCATGAAGGTAATTCGGATTTAAGATAAAATCACCTAATTGGATTCAACTAACCAACGATAGTCTTATAAAAAACTAATCAATAGGTTAGCGACACATTCTTTTCTTTAACCATTTTACGCATATTGATCAATGCATAGCGCATTCTACCCAGAGCTGTATTGATGCTTACATTTGTGGTCTCAGCAATATCCTTGAAACTCATCTCAGAATACAGTCTCAAATAGAGTACTTCGCGCTGTTCAGAAGGCAAATACTCAATCATATTGCGTAAATCTTCATGAATCTGCTGGGTTATCATTTGCTCTTCAATTGAGCTGTCACTTACTCCCATTTTATCAAGGATAGAATAATCATCGCTGCCACTTTCTGTAATTGGCAAGCGCTTTGATTTTCTAAAGTGGTCGATTACCAGATTGTGCGAAATACGCATTACCCACTGGATAAATTTCCCTTCTTCATTGTAGGAGCCGCTTTTTAATGTTCGGATAACTTTGATAAAAGCATCCTGAAATATATCATCAGCAAGCTGCCTATCCTTGACAAGCATGAGGATATAAGAATATACACGCGCCTGATGGCGGTTTATTAAGACTTCAAAACTGGATTGATTACCATTCAGATAACTTTCAACCAGCTCCTTGTCGCTAATTTCAATAGCATTCATTGAGCCTCCCTTTTTTTAAGTGGTTATTTTTAAAGGGTAAAAGTTATATCGATAATGGTTCTCCTATGGGTTTTAATGATTAAAAGCAGTATGTAAACCTATTGTTTACAATGCAAAATTATACACATTTTAACAAAAAGCAAATTTAATTGATAATTTCGCAAAATATTTTTTCTCATTTAGAATATGTATGAACAAATTTAAGCCTTCTCAAAACATAATAATCACCAATTCACGGGTTAATAATCTTAAAAATGTCAGTGTATCTCTCCCCAAAAATAAGCTTATTGTCATTACCGGGTTATCCGGGTCTGGCAAATCCTCTTTGGCATTTGATACTTTATATGCTGAAGGACAAAGGCGTTATGTTGAAAGTTTAAGTGCCTATGCCCGACAGTTTATGGGCAGGATGAACAAACCTGATGTTGATTCTATTTCAGGGCTTTCACCTGCTATTGCAATCGAACAGAGAGTAAACTCACGAAATCCGCGCTCAACAGTTGGAACATCAACAGAAATCTATGAATATATAAAACTTTTATTCGCACGTATTGGAAAGACTTATTCGCCTGTTTCAGGGATATTGGTGAAACGTCACCAGGTTAAAAATGTAGTAGATTATGTTTTGCAACTTCCTCAAGAATCTACCGCCCTAATCCTTGCACCGTTAAATCCTATTAAAGAACGAAATACATTTGAGCAATTGTCAGTACTTATGCAACAAGGTTTTGTCAGGGTACTTCATAATGATACAATTGTCCGTATTGAAACTTTACTCGAAGAACCTGATCATTTAGAAGAAATAAGTCAGTATGCTATATTGGTAGATCGTTTGCGTATTCAAAATTCAGAAGAGGAACTGGCAATAAGGGCTGCCGACTCGGTTCAGACGGCATTTTATGAAGGTAAAGGATATTGCATCGTTCAAATTGACACAGATAAGAAAGTCGATAGACACACTTTTTCAGATCGGTTTGAAGCGGATGGAATCATTTTTGAAGAACCAACAACAAATATGTTTTCGTTTAATAATCCTTTTGGTGCATGCCGAACTTGCGAAGGATTTGGTTCAATCATTGGTATTGATGAAGATTTGGTGATTCCAAATAAGGCGCTTTCAATTTATGATGGTGCTATCGCTTGTTGGAAAGGAGAAAAAATGGGAGAATGGAAAGACCGTCTTATTCAACATGCAATGAAATTTGACTTTCCAATTCACAAACCTTACTATGAACTCTCAAAAGATCACAAGAAACTTCTCTGGACAGGCAATAAGTGGTTTGAAGGACTCGATATGTTCTTTGAACAATTAGAAGAACAGAGTTATAAAATTCAATATCGTGTAATGTTATCACGATATCGCGGCAAAACAGTTTGCCCCGACTGTGAAGGAACGCGATTGCGTAAGGATGCCAACTATGTAAAAGTTGGAGGAAAAAGCATTTCCGAAATCGTTCTTATGTCATTGGAAGAAACCTTTGATTTTTTCAATAAAATAGAGTTATCAACTGAGGATCAAATTATTGCTAAAAGAATTCTAATTGAAATTATCAACAGGATTGGATTTCTTTTGGATGTTGGGCTTGGCTATCTTACTCTGAACCGTTTGTCGAACAGCCTTTCAGGTGGAGAATCACAACGCATTAATCTGGCTACTTCCCTTGGAAGCAGTCTGGTGGGTTCGACCTATATACTTGACGAACCCAGTATCGGATTGCATTCTC
Source organism: Bacteroidetes bacterium HGW-Bacteroidetes-1 (assembly GCA_002842755.1). Taxonomy (GTDB): domain Bacteria; phylum Bacteroidota; class Bacteroidia; order Bacteroidales; family F082; genus JALNZU01. Next base: position 11,920 of record PHDU01000019.1, read on the forward strand.
GCGATACCATGAGACTTATAACTGTTTTGAAGCGATTGCGCGATATAGGCAATACTGTTGTAGTGGTTGAACATGATGAAGATATTATAAAAGCCGCCGATCAGATAATTGATATTGGACCATTGGCAGGAAGACTTGGCGGCGAATTAGTTTTTCAGGGCACATATCAGGAAATTCTTCAATCGAAGGAAAGTCTGACAGGAAAATATCTATCCGGAAAAGCTGCCATTTCTTTACCTGAAAGGCGCAGGAAATGGAAAGATTGCATTGAAATTATAGGGGCAACTGAAAATAACCTGCAAAATATTAGGGTAAAGATTCCAATTGGGATTATGACCGTTGTAACAGGAGTTAGTGGTTCGGGAAAATCTTCACTTGTTCGGGGTATTCTTTATCCTGCAATGAAAAAAATATCAGGCGGACATGCTGACAAAACCGGAAAGTTTGGTGAATTGCTCGGAGACATAAACCGTATACAAGCAGTTGAAATGATAGATCAAAATCCCATTGGACGTTCTTCACGCTCAAATCCTGTTACCTACGTAAAAGCTTTTGACGAAATAAGACAGCTATATTCGGAGCTCAAACTTTCAAAAACCAGAAATTACAAGCCAGGATATTTCTCTTTTAATGTTCCCGGTGGACGTTGTGATGCATGTGAAGGTGAAGGGACTATAAAAGTTGAAATGCAGTTTATGGCAGATATTTATTTGCGTTGTGATGTATGCAATGGTCAACGATTTAAGGATGAAGTCCTTGATGTTAAATTCATGGGGCAAAGTATTGCTGACTTACTCGAAATGACTATTGACGAAGCAATAGAATTTTTTGAAGCACATCGGAAATTCTCAAACCTTTGCCCAAAAATAATTCAGAAGCTATTGCCATTAAAGGAAGTTGGACTTGGTTATCTTAAGATGGGTCAATCTTCAAATACTTTGAGTGGTGGAGAAGCCCAACGTATAAAACTGGCCTTTTTCCTAACAAAAGGTCAGAATGAAAAACCTACTTTGTTTATTTTTGATGAACCAACGACCGGTCTACATTTTCACGACATAAACAAACTGCTGGATGCCTTCAATGCCTTAATTGAAAATGGCCACAGTTTGGTTGTTATTGAGCATAACCCTGAAATAATTAAAAGTGCCGATTGGGTGATTGATCTAGGGCCCGAAGGAGGTGATAAAGGTGGAAAAATTATTTTTGAAGGTACACCTGAAGAACTAATTCATTGCAAGAATTCATTTACTGCAGAAGCAATCATTGGCAAAATCTGATATAATCGGTTTTTTTATAACTTTGCCACTCGATCAATGAATCTGTCTTAATATTGATTTTGTAAAGTTTCAAGTCAATTAATTAAATTGATTTTGAACGTTTTAACAGACTTGAACAATTAAAATTATCATCAAAAAAAAACCTGATATAAATATGCAACAACTATTTCTTGAAAAAACCTACCATGAAAATAAATCTTTTAAAAGAACTTCATTACAATAAATCAACCCTAATTATTACATCTATTAATAACACTTTATCTTAACTTACATGAAAAAAATCATTTCAATTCTATACCTGTCTTTTATACTTTTTGGTTGCAACAATCAACAAACACACGATCATGATCATAGTCACGATCATGGAATTTCAGATAGTGCCTCTGCATCAAAAACAGTTACACATTATGATCAGGAAACACATTTGAAGAATGTGAAACAACTTACTTTTGGCGGAGATAATGCTGAGGCTTATTTTAGTTTTAATGATGAAATGCTTGTATTCCAGTCAAATAATCCTGCCTGGTCGCTTGAATGCGATCAAATATTTTATACACGGCTTGACAATTCAAAAATGGATAAAGAAATTCCTCAAATGCTCAGTACCGGACTAGGACGCACAACATGCTCCTATTTTATGCCAGGGGATTCAACCATTCTATTTGCCTCTACGCATCTTGGAAACGGAAGTTGTCCTCACCTTCCTTCACCAAGAGAAGATGGGAAATACATATGGCCCATTTATAAAGATTACAATATATATGTTGCTGATCTGAAAGGCAATATCATTAAAACACTTACTGACCGCGATGGCTATGATGCAGAAGCTACTGTATCTCCAAAAGGTGATAAAATAGTGTTTACATCCGATCGTACAGGAGATCTTGAATTATTTGTGATGGATATTGACGGCAGTAGTGTCAGGCAAGTTACTTCGGGTCTTGGATACGATGGCGGAGCTTTCTTTTCGCCTGATGGTTCCAAACTTGTTTTCAGAGCATCGCGTCCATTAACACCTGAAGACCAAAAAGACTATAAAGATCTTCTTGCCCAGGGTCTTGTTACGCCAACCAATATGGAGATTTATGTTTGTGATGTGGATGGGTCAAACCTTGTCCAGGTTACCAATTTGGGAAAAGCAAACTGGGCTCCGTATTTTCATCCTTCAGGCGAAAAGCTTGTTTTTAGCTCTAATCATCATTCAAAAAGAGGATGGCAATTTAACATTTTTATGATCAATCTTGATGGTAGCGGCCTTCAGCAAATAACCCATGATGATACATTTGACGCATTTCCAATGTTTTCATTTGATGGCTCAAAGCTTGTTTTCTCCAGCAATCGAAACAATAACGGCACAAAGGACACCAATATATTTATTGCTGACTGGATCGACTAGTATATTTGAAGTTTGGTTTCTTCTCAGTGACAGGTACACTTAGGTAGCAAAGATGCTGGAATCTATTCCAATTTCATATCATTAGAACTAAAAGGTGTGATGAACGAAAAACACAAAAAGGTATTCGAAGTTCTTGAATCATTAAAAATTCCTTATGAAGTGCATTATCATCCATCGGCACCCACAGTTGAGGATGCGCTCAAATATTGGAAAGAAATAGATGCTTCACATTGTAAAAACTTGTTTTTTCGGAACCATAAAGGGAACAAACATTATCTTGTAATTTTTGACCATTTACAACAGCTTAATATAAAAGAACTTGAACAAAGACTGCATCAGGGAAAATTAACCTTTGCTTCTGAAGAACGGATGCAAAAATACCTTAGAGTTAAGCCCGGAAGTGTTTCTCCTTTTGGCATTATTAACGATGAACAGCATCACGTTTATCTGTTTATTGATAAATATCTTGAAAAGACTGAAAAAATTAGTTTTCATCCGAATGAAAATACAGCAACCGTTGTGATAAAAATGAATGATTTCATAATTTTTTTAGAGCATTTCAGAAATAGATTTGAGTTCATTCAATTGTATGATTAAGAACATGACAAATTAGCTCAAACTGCGTTATCTGCTAATTATTTAATTCTCAGGCTTGGCTAAACCTTATTTTAATTTACCTTTGCAAACAACATATCAATTACAATTTATTGATTTGTAGCAGCATATAAATAGTATTTAAAGTAGAAACCAATATTGGTCATGGATTACAAAGAAAAAGTTCAGGTTAGCATCAATTCCGAGATTGGAAAACTCAATTGTGTAATTACACATACACCTGGCCCGGAAGTAGAAAACATGACCCCTGAGAATGCAGCAAGAGCGCTTTACAGTGATATTTTGAATCTAAGTGTCGCTCTACCTGAATACAATGAATTCAATCAGGTGCTGCAAAAAGTAACCAAAGTATTTGAGGTGAAAGATCTGCTTTCAGATGTTCTCACAAACGAAAAAGTAAAGAACAATCTTATTTCAAAAATTTGCCGTACAGAAGTGGTGGATGATGTTTGTTATCTCCTTTCGGGCATGAGCAATGAAGACTTGGCAAGGGAACTGATTGAAGGTGTAGAAATGCGTAATGACACTTTGACTAAATTTCTTGATAATGAACGATTTACCTTGCATCCGTTGCCAAACTTCTTCTTTACACGAGATGCCTCATTTAGTATGAATGATAAAGTGATAATCAGTAAAATGGCCAGCAAAGTAAGAGACCGTGAAGCTTTGATTATGGAAGCCATTTTCGATTATCATCCAGCTTTTTCAACGCAAACGATAAATCCTGTTAAGCTTTTTGACAAATCAGGAAAAGCGACTATTGAAGGAGGAGACGTGCAGATAGCGAGAAATGATATTTTTCTGAGCGGCATAAGTGCCCGTACAACCAGTCAGGGTATTGATTCTGTTTTAGAATATCTTAAAACACTTCCTGGAACAAAGCACCTCATTTTGCAGGAATTACCCTATAGCCCTGAATCATTCATCCATCTCGATATGGTATTTACGTTTCTGGATGTGGACAAATGTATGATCTTTGAACCTTTGATTTTAAGATCAAGCCGGCATCTGACTATCCACGTTATTGTTGAAGAAAATCAGGTTGTTCAAATCAAAGAAGAAGATAATATTTTGGTTGCGTTGCGCAAATTGGGCATTGATCTTGAACCCATTGCCTGCGGCGGTCACTACGACTCCTATATTATGGAAAGAGAACAATGGCAAAGCGGTGCTAACTTTTTCGCAATTGCGCCTGGAAAAGTTATTGGCTATGGTCGCAATACACACACCATGAATGAGTTAAACAAACATGGTTTCGAAATATTCAAAGCAAAAGATGTACTAAAAAATAATATTGACATCAATATGTACGAAAAATATGTTATAACCATTGAAGGGGACGAACTTTCAAGAGGAGGTGGTGGCGCGCGCTGTATGACCATGCCCATTAGTCGTCAGCCCGTTGATTGGTAGTAAAAAGAAACAGTGAAAGTTAAATTAACACCCGTTTTTATAAGTCTCAGAATTTATCTGATCGCAATAAGCATTTTTATCATGCTTGTAATGCCTATTTCTTTGATCATGCTTTTTAAATATAGTCCTAACTGGCTTGAAGAGAAAGAAGCACTAAAAGGAAAAAGTGTTAATTCAATCCTGCTTTTAGATGATAACCAAAAATCATCAGAAGGTGATACTTCATTGATGATAACGGGAAAAAAGACCTCCACTAACTCAGCAACAGTTGTCCTTGAACCTGAAGACCTAAGGTTTCAAAAAACGATCAGCCTTATGATGAGAATGTTTTTTGTAAGCTTATTATTGGGTTTTGTTGTGAATTACCCTTTTAAGCGTTATTTTCGATTGAAAAGAAGACACAAGCCAATTGATCCGTCATTAACACAATTTTGTCGAAAGTGGTTGCTTAAAGTACCTCTTATAAATACTTTGATTTTATCGCTAGGCTTTGCAATAACACTTTCCTACACGGGATACTTTCTTTTTAGCGACTATTTTACAAGTAGTTTCAGCAGACAATTTTATATGCAGTTTTTCTTTATCGCCACTTTTGCTGCATTCCTTTCAGTTTTATTTGTTTTTTTCTGGTTCAGGCACAGGGTCAGATTTGTATATCTTGAACATGTCTATGATAGCGTAAGTCTTTATAAATCAGTAAATAAAAAATACAGGGATCATATAATCCGTCGTTTGTGGGTAAACAGCTTAATGACAACATTATTACCATTGGTGGTGGTTGTTTTTTATTTATCACTTAGCAAAACAGCGATACGGCAAGCTGGAGATAGTTTTCTGACAACGGAACAAATTGAAGTGCTTTTCGGGAAGTATGTTCCATTTATAGAGCAAAGCAACCTTTTTCAGAGTGAGCATTTATTTTATGTCAATGCAATTGACAGTTTGATGATGTTTGTTGGAATTTTCTCTGGCATTTTAATAAGCATTATTTATTTGTTCTTTTTCGTTAACTGGACACATTTCAGTATTGTCATTCCTTTAAAGGAAGTTGTGGATAAAATGCGTAATCAAGGCGATAGTGAAGAGCTTGACCGGCTGGCCATTCTTCGCACCAATGATGAGTTAGGAGAGTTGGCCAATGGATACAACGAAATGGCAATGCGTATTACTGGAAATATTAAAGCTTTGACGCGAATTACTGAAGCCAACCAGCGCTTTGTACCAAATGAATTTCTTCAAATTTTAGGAAAAAAAAGTATTACTGAAGTGATGCTTGGTGATCAGGTGCAGAAAAAGATGAGTATTCTTTTCGTTGATATCCGCTCATTCACAACACTCTCTGAACAATTAAGCCCAAAAGAAAACTTTGATTTTCTTAATGATTACCTCGGATTTATGGAGCCTTTAATCCGTAAACACAATGGGTTTATCGATAAGTTTATTGGCGATTCAATTATGGCTCTTTTTGGAGAGAGGGTTGAAGATGCTATTTGTGCAGCTCTCGAAATGCAAGACCGATTAAAGGTTTTCAATAAAATGCTACAGCAAAATGGAAGACCTCCAATTGAAATTGGAGCAGGAATCCACACCGGCAATTTAATTCTTGGGGTTGTTGGAGGAGAAGGCCGCATGGAAACAACGGTGATTTCTGATGCTGTAAATCTTGCCTCGCGGTTAGAAGGCCTTACACGAACCCATAATGCCAATCTCATTGTTTCTGAATCCTCTCTTGAGTTGATTTCAGAAAAAAATATTTTTCTTCACCGTTACCTTGCAGAAGTGCAAGTAAAAGGACGGGTTGGTAAGGTTAAAATTTTTGCTATTGACAGTAAACAAAATACCACATGATATATAAAATAATTTTGAAAACGTACATAATCTTATAATATAATGAATTTTACAGTTCTAAAGAAGTTTATTTTGTCAGAGCTTGAAGAAAAAATCTCAGGGACTTATAACTACCATAGTGTTGCGCATACAATTGATGTTCTTGAATCGGCTCAAGCAATAGCAAAAGATCTCAATGTTCCATCTGATGACTATTTATTACTCAGAACAGCCGCTCTATTACACGAAACAGGGATGATGTCAGTTTACGAAAATCATGAAGAAGCATCAGTTTTATTTATGAAAGAAATGTTACCCGATTATGGTTACACATCTCATCAGATTGAAGGAATTGAGAAGTTAATTATTGCAACAAAAATGCCTCATCAGCCGTCAACTCTTTTGGAAAGCATTATTTGTGATGCGGACCTTGATTATTTAGGACGAGAAGACTATTTCATTATTTCCCATCGATTGAGACTCGAATGGATTCACAAAAATAATTACCCTGAATCTTTACCACATTGGTATCAGGATCAATATGACTTTCTTCAAAAACATCAGTATTTCACCAAAGTCGCTAAAGCTAAAAGAGATATTGGTAAATTACATAACCTAAAGTTGGTTACTGAACTGATTCAAAATAATGCACAAAAAAACCTCTGATTTTTTGGAATCAATATTTGTCTCTCGCATTCTTTAGCAAGTCCAATGGATGCGCAATGATTGTCTATCATGCCAGAGACAATGTAGGCCTTAGAATTAGATTACATCTTCGTTTTAATCCTCACTCTTGTTAAATCAAGATTGTTGGTTGGATTACTCCCAAGACCAGTTATTCTTTTACTGACAAATCGTAAAACCTCATCATAATAAAGAACAATAACCGGCGCCTCAGTCATCATAAGGCTATCAAGTTTATGGTATGCCTGAATTCTAATTTCAGGATTACCTATTTTCATCATTTCGTCATATTGAAAATCGAAATTTTCATTAGAAAAATGCGTATAGTTAGGGCCTGCAGGTGCTTTATTTCGACTATAAAACAATGATAGATAATTTTCTGCGTCAGGATAATCGGCCACCCATGATGCCCTGAAAAAGTTTATCTGGCCTTTAGCTCTCATTTCCCTCAATGTAGCTGTTGGCAAAACCTCAATACTTGCATCCAGACCAACAGCATTGAGTTGTGATTGAACAAATTTTATCAAATCTACGTAATCTGCTGTAGTTGTAATGGTTACACTTTCTCTTTCAAAGCTATTTTCTTTGATTATTTTTTCAGCCAAAGATGGATTAAACCGATATCCATTGGTGTTAAGACTATCAAAACCAGGCATTCCAAAAGGTATCATTCCACCATGTCCACTAATTCCAATATTATTGCGTAGATATTTTAACATTTTTTCTCTGTCAATGGCATAGTTTAATGCTTTTCGGAAAGCTTTATTCTGATAAATGGTTGGCTCACTTCCTGAGTTGCCAATGAAAAAACCAAGGTATTCAGTATTCATATATGGCTGTCTATGCAGATCAATCCTGTCCTGATATTTTGTTCTAAGTTGACCTTCCCTGTTCAGCAATTCATCTTTATATCTGGCATCTATACCCGACATAAAGTCGATATTGCCTTTTATAAACTCCATAAAAGCCATTTGTTTGTCAATTAAAAAGCTTATCGAGACAGCTTCAAGATGAGGCAGTTTCTCTCCGTTCCAAGTTTCAAAATAATCAGGATTTCGACGCAGCACCAATCGCACACCTTCCTTCCAGAATTTAAATCTAAAAGGACCTGTTCCAACAGGATTCGTTCTAAAATTACTGCCAAAAAAAGTAATTGCTTCATGCGGAACTACTGATGCGTAAACCATGCTGAGCAACCCAATAAATGCAGGAAAAGGTCTTTCAAGGTGTATTTTCAAAACTGTATCATTCAAAGCAAACACAGCAAGTTGATCATCTTCTTTCCTTACATTGTTAAAAATCCAGGCACCGGGAGATGCCAACTGGGGATCGATCAAACGGTTAAAACTAAAAACAAAATCTTCTGCTGTAACTGCTCTCTTTCCATTTCCAAATACAGTATTTTCATGGAAATAAACATCAGTTCTTAAAACAAAAGTATAGGTAAGCCCTTCAGCATCTGTCTCCCAAATCTTTGCAATGGCAGGAACTACATTCATCTTGTCATCCAGAGAAACCAAACCATTAAACAACTGACTGCAAGCCCAGATATGCGGCAAATCTTTAGCAAAAGCAGGATCAAGTGTCAGTACGCCAGACGATTCATTGTATCTAAAAACATTTGCATTCTCAGAATTTTGAATGCGACTACACCCAAAAGTAAACCCTATAAATAAGCTGATGAATAAAAGTTTTCTAATGCAAAACCACATTTTTCGCGAATTATTATGTTGCTAAATTAGCAAAACGTGGTTAATAACCTCTGAGAATTTCAATCAAATTTGCTTTAAACCAAATCTATACATGTTTTTGAGCCAACGCACTCTTTGTTTTGAAGAAGATGATCGCATGGGGCCTAAGGAGCTAATACGCACAGGTTTTATACCACAGAAATGAAGAATGGCCTCTCTCATTGAATGATGACCCGGAGCCTTCTGAACAAGATAATAATACCAAACTGAAGTATCCATGGTAACAACAAGTCGTGCAGTTTTACCTTTTAGCAATTGTTCTGAATTTGAATTCCCCTTATTATATTTAAAAGCAAATCCAGGTAAAAAAGTACGATCAATAAATCCCTTTAACAATGCCGGATAAGTTGCCCACCAATTGGGATAGAAAAAAACCAGATGGTCGGCCCAACTTATTAGTTTTTGTGCTTTTAACAAATCGGGTTCAAGTTCCTGATTACCTCTGTAACCTTCTTTAAAATTAATATCGAATGAAAGATCCTTAAGAACGATTTCCTCAACCAAAGATCCTGAAGCCTTTACCCCCTTGACATATTGCTCTGTCAATTTATCAACAAAAGTATCAGCAACAGGATGCCCATGAATGATTAATACGTTTTTCATGCAATAGCGATTTGCAGTGGATTTTTAACCTGTTCTTTCAAAAGAGCTATTTCAATAACTTCCATCATATTGCTGACAAAGTGAAATTGTACTCCTTTGATGTAGTCCTCCTTTATCTCATAAAAATCTCTCTTGTTTTCTTTTGAAAGAATAATTTCGGTAATCTTACCTCGTTTAGCAGCTAAAATCTTCTCTTTGATTCCACCAACGGGCAAGACTTTACCCCTGAGGGTAATTTCACCGGTCATTGCTAATCGTGACTTAACTTTTCGTTGGGTGAAGGCCGAGGCCAATGCTGTAAACATTGTGATTCCAGCAGAAGGTCCGTCTTTTGGTGTTGCCCCTTCAGGGACATGAATATGCACATTCCACTTTTCAAATACTTCGTAATTTATTTGAAGTAAATCAGAATGTGCTTTAAGATATTCAAAAGCAATAGTTGCTGACTCTTTCATGACATCACCAAGGTTTCCGGTAAGTTTTAAATCACCTTTTCCTCTGCTTAAGCTGACTTCAATAAAAAGCAGTTCTCCACCTACCGGAGTCCAGGCAAGTCCGGTAACAACACCAGGCACCTCATGTTCAGCAGCTTGCTCTCTATGAAATTTGGAAACGCCCAACACTTTTTCAAGATCGTTGGGAGTAAGTTTTTTATCATATTCCACATCAAAAGCGATAAATTTAGCTTTATTCCGGATTAAACGGGCAATATTACGCTCCAAAGAACGTACACCAGCTTCTCTGGTATATTCCTCTATGATTTGTATAAGAATTTTCTTTGAAAAGCTGATGTGTGAAGATTTTAATCCGTGCTCTTCTAACTGCTTTGGGATCAGGTGTTGACGAGCGATTTCCATTTTCTCTTCAACAAGATAACCGCTCAGGTCGATAATTTCCATCCTGTCGCGCAATGCTGGATGTACCGTACTCAAAGTGTTAGCGGTTGCAATAAACATAATTTTTGACAGATCGTACTCTATTTCTAGAAAATTGTCATAAAACTTGTTATTTTGTTCAGGATCAAGCACTTCTAGGAGAGCAGCTTGGGGATCTCCATTGATGTTATTTCCAATAACTTTATCTATTTCATCAAGCACAAAAACAGGATTGGAAGTCTTGGCTTTTTTTAGATTCTGTACAATTCTACCTGGCATGGCACCAATATAGGTTTTGCGATGGCCTCTTAATTCAGCCTCATCTCTCAAACCTCCCAATGATATTCGAATATATTTCCGACCAACAGCACGCGCAATCGATTTTCCAAGAGATGTTTTACCTACTCCGGGAGGGCCAACCAAACAGAGTATGGGTGCTTTCATATCTTGCTTTAATTTATATATTGCAAGGTGTTCGATAATCCGCTCTTTAACCTTCTCGAGGCCATAGTGATCATTGTCAAGAATCTTTTGTGCATTAACAAGATCAAAATTATCTTTGGAAAATTCGTTCCATGGAAGTTCAACAAGGTAATCCAGATAATTAAACTGTATTCCATATTCGGCAGCTTGTGGATGCATTCGCAGCAGTTTAGCCAATTCGCGATCGAAAACCTTTTTGATATCCTCTCCCCATTTTTTCTTGAGTGCTTTGGATTTCAATTCGTTAATTTCCAACTCATTCGGGGTTCCACCTAACTCTTCCTGAATAGTTTTTAACTGTTGATTAAGAAAATAATCTCTTTGTTGCTTATCTAAATCTGTTTTGACCTTGTTTTGAATTTGATTTTTCAAATCAAGCATCTGCATCTCTTTCGAAAGTGCTTCCAAAACCTTATGGGCACGTTCCCGAACATCAACTAATTCAAGAAGCTTCTGTTTTTCATTTGCAGAAATGTTAAGATTGCTTGAAACAAAATTAACCATAAAGGCAGCACTTTCGATGTTATTGATTGCAAAAGAAGCCTCAGATGGAATGTTTGGTGATTTATCGATGATCTGTATTGCAATGTCTTTAACAGACTGAATAAGCGCATTAAAATCCTGATCAACCGGAATATCTTCTGTACTATCAAATCTACCAACTTTTGCTCTAAAATAGGGCTCTTCCTGTGTGATTTCAAGCAATTGAAACCGTTTCTTCCCTTGAATAATTACTGTGGTATTGCCATCCGGCATCTGAAGTGTTTTCAAAATTTGGGCCACAGTACCAACACTTTGAAGATCTTGAGAACCCGGATCTTCAATAGATGCATCTTTTTGGGCAATTACACCAATGATCTTTTCTTTTCTGTAGGCTTCTTTAACAAGTCGTATTGATTTGTCTCTTCCAACTGTGATAGGTATTACGACACCTGGAAACAAAACTGCATTACGTAGCGGTAAAATGGCTAACTCTTCAGGAATTGACTCAGCATTCATCATCACCTCATCTTCTGGCGATAAAAGAGGAATAAATTCTGTTTCAGCATCGATTATATCTGTTAAACTCAATATTTCGGGGTGATTTTGTTTGTTCATAACTATAAATTAAGACAAATTGTCAGTAAAACGAAAGACGCGAAAATACACTTTGTTAAAAAACACGAAAGGCACGTAATATTTCATGCCTTTCAATATCTTATGAATAGAGGTGCAAAAGACGTGCCAGTAAGGAAAATAATTTAGGCTCGTCGGTTTTTATATGTTAAACTATAAATTTCAGTCAAAATTGCTTTTTCAACCTTATCAAAATTCTTATTTCTTCTGGCATAGACTATCTCCGCAGTTTTGATAGCTTTCTTAAGATCATAATCAATAAGCCCATGTGTTCCTCCCCAAGAAAATGAAGGGACAAAGTTTCTCTGAAACCCGGAACCATAAATATTAGAATTAACACCAACAACGGTGCCTGTATTAAACATTGTGTTTATACCACATTTCGTATGATCACCCATAATTGTTCCACAGAATTGAAGTCCTGTTTGAACAAAACAATCTTCAGCGTAAGACCATACTTTTACTTCTTCATATGTATTTTTTAAGTTGGAGTTGTTAGTGTCTGCACCTAAATTACACCACTCACCTAAAACAGAATGCCCTAAGAAACCATCGTGAGATTTGTTGGTAAAGCCAAATATGACTGAGCTACTGACCTCCCCTCCTACTTTGGAATATGGCCCAATAGTAACTGGCCCATAAATTTTCGCTCCCATTTTTAACACCCCGTAGTCGCAAAGCGCAAATGATCCTCTTATTATACAACCTTCCATTATCTGAGCACCCTTGCCTATGTAAATAGGACCTGAAGAAGCATTCAGAATAGCAAACTCGATAATAGCTCCCTCTTCGACAAAGATTCTTTCAGGGTTAATACAACGATTCGTTTCACTGATTTGTTTTGATTTCCTGCCTTTCGTTATCAAAGCAAAATCTTCTTTGATTGCCTGATCATTCAAGTTAAAAATATCCCATGTATTTTGTATCTTCAAAAAATCACTTTTGCATTCAATGGCAATCATGTCTTCATTGCTATCACCAATGTTTTCAAGAGAATGTGCGTTAAGGCACATGGCAATTATTGTTTCTTCTTTAATTAATGCTTGTCCTTCCTTCAGTGCATTTACTTGCTTAACCAATTCTTTGGTTGGGCAAATAGACCCATTGATGAGCATATTTATTTCATCCTTAACAAGAGGATACTTTATACTAAGATAATCTTCAGTAAGACTTGAAGTAACTGATTTCAAATACATTTCCCACTTCTCTCTGATTGTAAGGATACCAAAACGAATATCTGCCACAGGTCTGGTAAACGTTAATGGTAATAAGCCAGTGCGCGAAGTGCTATCAAACAGGATAAAATTCATATATAAAAATTGATTTTTTGTTTGGTTTTCAATTAATATTGGAGATACAAATATACCAAAAATTCACAGTTTAAAATGGTTTGTTGATAAATATGCCATCTAAACGCCTAATTTGTTAATAAGTTTTGTTCTCAAACAAAAAAAGCCCACTTTCATTTGAAAAGGGCTTCTATTGTTTTAAAAACGAAAGACTATTTAGTGCGTTCTTCGTAATGTTTTTTATATCGCGTTTTAAATTTATCAACACGACCAGCAGAGTCAACAAGTTTCATTTTACCTGTATAAAATGGGTGCGACATGTGAGAAATTTCAAGTTTAACAATAGGATACTCATTTCCATCTTCCCAAACAATAGTATCTTTGGCTCTGACTGTTGAACGTGAAAGGAAACTGTAATCGTTGGACATATCTTTAAATACAACCAGTCTGTAATCTTTAGGGTGAATGTCTTTTTTCATCACTTATTCGGCTTTTTAGGATTTTAAGGGCTGCAAAATTACTATCTTTCAGTTAAATGGCAAACATTTTTGTGTTTTTTTTTATTATTAGTTTTTATATTCATGAAACTCATTCAAAATTAGAATTGATTTGAAGCCAATCAACTGTACTCAGAATAGTATCATAGTGATGTCAAAAATGCCATAGTGTCAATGCCATCAGCATAATCGATCACATTTGGGTGCTGTGTTTTTCCAAAAGCAATCGATTCAGGCCACCATGCATCCTTGGAAACAACTGCCTGAATTTTTTCCCTGTTGAGGATTAATAAATTGGAAAGGCTTTCATATTCTTCATAAAAATGATAATGAACAACGGAAATTGGCGAAGAAAAACCAATATCCTCTTTTAAAATAGCAAATCCGTTATCAAAATGAGGGATACGGTTTACCAAAAAAACCGCCTTGTTATACTCGTAATTATTAAAGTATTTATGATGATGCATGTAACTACTCCAACCGTCAAAACTTTTCATTAGAAAAGGCAATTCAAATCCCAATGGAAGAAAAAGCTGAGAAACATTGCGACAGCCTAATCCAAAATAAGTAAAAATATCTTGTGCCAATAGAAGTATATCTTCCTCATTTTCGCTGCCGTTTAAAATGGCAATACTGTTACGGTTTTTTCTTATAATATTTGGATATCTGCCAAAATAATATTCAAAGTATCTGGATGTATTATCACTCCCAGTTGCTATGATGGCATCAAATTTTTTCATCAATGCCTTAGTAAAACGTATGTATTGTTTGAGACCAGGTTCAATAAGAATCAATTCATCTGCTAAAGCTGGCAATAAATAGGCATCATCTGACGAAAGTTTTCCTAAAAACAGATTTCCGCTCATGATTACGCAAAGAAAATCATGAAAGCCAACTATTGGGATGTTGCCTGCAAGTATGACACCAACAATTTTTGGTTCACTATTTTCTTTAATTCTATATATATCTGTCCAATCTTTTAATTGCTTTTCATCAAGCATTGAGACAATGGCAGCAAGGGCCAATTGAATTGATTCATCAGTAAACCACAAATTTGTTGCTTTTGCTTTTTGAACTGCTCTATCAATGTGATCAAATCTGTAATCTAATCCTTCAAAACCTTTGTTTCGGACAGCGTTCAAATAGTCTTTTATAAATATCCCTAATGAAGAGAATGCCTGAATACGTTGATCGGACAATTGCATGAATACTTTTTGATTTAAATCGGTTGCGAAATTAGGATTTTTTATCGTTAATTTATTAACAATTTATATCTTTGCTCAAAATTACTCAGGATTCATATTTGTCAATTTTGTAAAACAAATCATAATGAAAAAACACAATTTTTATGCAGGTCCTTCCATTCTGCCTGACTACACAATCGAAAACACGATTGAAGCGCTAAAAGATTTTTCAGGAATGGGTTTATCACTTATGGAAATTTCACACCGGAGCAAGCAATTTGTTGCTATCGTTGATGAAGCCGTTGCTTTATTTAAAGAACTTTTATCAATACCAGAAGGTTATTCAGTTATTTTCCTTGGTGGAGGTGCAAGTTTACAATTTTGCATGATTCCTTATAACATCCTCGGAAAAAAAGCAGCTTATTTAAATACAGGTGAGTGGGCAACAAAAGCCATCAAGGAAGCAAAACTTTTTGGCGATGTTGAGGTGGTTGCCTCCGGTGAGGACAAAAATTATAATTATATTCCAAAAGGATATATTATACCTGCAGACGCTGATTATTTTCATATTACAACAAACAATACCATTTATGGCACTGAAATTTTGAAAGATATTGATTCCCCTGTTCCATTGGTAGCCGACATGTCTTCTGATATTTTCAGTCGTCCGGTTGATATCTCCAAGTATGCAATTATTTATGGTGGTGCGCAAAAAAACCTTGCACCTGCCGGTGTGACTTTTGTTATTATTAAAAATGATATTTTGGGGAAAGTTGATCGTGCTATTCCAACCATGCTGAAATATTCAACCCACATCAGTAAAGAGTCGATGTTCAATACACCACCAGTTGTCCCTATTTTTGCTGCACTTCAAACCCTGAAGTGGCTCAAAAATAATGGAGGTGTTGCCGAAATGGAAAAGGTGAATATCCGAAAAGCCGACTTGCTATATGGCGAAATAGATCGAAACAGTATGTTTAAAGGTACTATTCCCGCTAAAGAAGACCGATCCCGTATGAATGTGTGTTTTGTAATGAATGATGGCTTCGAGCAATTTGAAAAAGAGTTTAATGATTTTGCATCAGAAAAAGGGATGATTGGATTAAAAGGTCATCGTTCTGTTGGCGGGTTCAGGGCATCCCTCTACAACGCCTTACCCTTTGAAAGTGCTCAGGCACTGGTAAAGGTGATGCAAGATTTTGAAAATATGAAAAAACTTTAAATGCTAATAAAACCAATATTGGTTTGCCTTAATCGAGTATTACTGATAAAAAACTTAATAAAAGTCATCATTAAATATTTTAGGGTGAGTACTTTACTTCCCTTGACAAGATTAAATAAATTGATTTTCTGAAACTTATAACTTTTGAGACTGATGAAAAAAGTATTGATAGCTACCGACAAACCTTTTGCAAAATCCGCATCCGATCAAATCAGGTCAATCTTTACAGAGGTGGGGTACAATTGTAATTTTCTTGAAAAATATGCAAATCACATTGATTTTGTTGAAGCTGCTTCTGATGCGGATGCAATCATTATCAGAAGTGACATTGTTGACAAACAGGTGCTTGAAAGTGCAAAAAAACTTAGAATTGTTGTTAGAGCAGGTGCAGGTTACGATAATGTTGACCTGAAAGCAGCTTCCGAAAAAGGAGTGATTGTGATGAACACACCCGGTCAAAACAGTAATGCTGTCGCTGAACTAGCATTTGGCATGATGGTGTATCAAATTAGAAATCAATTTAACGGATCCTCAGGCATCGAACTAAAAGATAAATGTTTGGGCATACATGCATTCGGAAACGTTGGTAAAAATGTTGCGCGCATTGCTAAAGGATTTGGTATGATTGTATATGGTTATGACCCTTTTGTAGGTAAAGAACAAATGGAACAAGAAGGTGTAATTTCTGTTGATTCGGTTGAAGAACTTTACACTAAATGTCAGTTTGTTTCTTTGCATATTCCTGCAAATGAAAAAACCAAAAAGTCAATTAATTTCGACCTTTTATCAAAGATGCCTCTTCAAGCGATGTTGATCAATACTGCCCGAAAAGAAGTTATTCACGAGGAAGACCTTAAGAGACTTTTTTCGGAAAGGAACGACTTTAGCTATGTTTCGGATATTGCTCCGGATTGCGCTGGAGAACTAAGTGATTTTTCAAATCGTTTTTTCTTTACTCCTAAGAAAATGGGCGCTCAAACTTCAGAAGCAAATATCAATGCTGGTATTGCAGCTGCCCGTCAAATAATTGGATTTTTTGAAAAAAATGATATTACCTTTAAAGTAAACTAGTAATTTGTTTTTTTAGTAATAATCACAGGATATTCTAATTTACCTTACAAACTAAAACAAAACTGACATGAACGAACCATCTAACAAGCAATCTACTTTTTTCCGTTTTGAAGATCTCCGAATTTACCACAAGGCGCTTGAATATAGTATTTGGGTGAATAATACAGCACGGGATTTTGCGCCAGAATGTGATGGAGATCTAACAAAAGGGTTTTGCAACTCAGCTCGACAAATTTCACTTCAAATTGCGGAAGGATCAGCAAGGGAAAAATCTTTTTTTATTTCGCATCTTAGAGAAGCAAAAAGTGCAATACGAAGTTGTGTCGTGTACTCAACCTTTGCAAATAAACTGGGCTATCTCTCTGATTTTGACGATGAAGAATCACGAAATCAGCTCATGGAGATGACAAAAATGTTGGGAGCTCTGATCACTTCACTACAAAAAAATCTTAGTGGAAATCAGGAACAATACGAAGAGGAATATTATCCCGCAAAAAATTGGTAATCATTTTAATAAAAATTCTATTAACTCATTGATTATTTAAAGTCAATGTGGTGTATAAGCCTTTTAGAATAAATTACAAATTCAATAAACTTATGGCTATTTTAAGAGCTTTTAAAGGATTAAGGCCTCCAATTGCAATAGCAAAAAAACTTGCTTCACGGCCTTATGACGTACTTGATTCACAAGAAGCAAGAATTGAGGCTGAAGGCAATCCTTACAGTCTTCTTCACATCATTAAACCTGAAATTGACCTTCCTGAAGAGATTGACCATTATAGCACAGAAGTATATAATCAGGCAAAAATCAACTTTGACCAATTTGTTAAAAACGGTTGGCTAAAGAAGGATGATAATGTTTATTTGTACATTTATGCGCAGACGATGAACGGCAAAACCCAGTATGGAATTGTTGGATGTGCCAGTGTTGAAGATTATATGAATAATGTAATTAAAAAGCATGAACTTACAAGGCCCGACAAAGAGGAAGATCGCATGAAGCATGTGCGTGTAACAAATGCAAATATGGAACCAGTCTTTTTTACTTATCCGGAAGACAAAAAGATTGATACTATCGTTTCTGACTTTGTGAAACAGAATAAAGCTGAATATGACTTTACTTCTGAAGATGGCTTTGGACATCATTTCTGGGTCATCAAAGAAAAAAAGATAATCGACAAAATCATTCAACTGTTTAAAGAAATACCATCAACGTACGTTGCTGATGGCCATCATCGCACTGCAGCAGCTGCACTTGTTGGGCATGAAAAAAAATCAAATAACTCAAAACACACCGGGGAGGAAGAGTATAATTTTTTCCTTGCAGTACATTTTCCAGCAAATCAACTTACAATTATCGATTATAACCGTGTTGTAAAAGATTTAAATGGGGCCAGCAATGAAGAATTTCTTAATAAACTCAGATTGAATTTTTTAATCGAGGAAAAAGGTGATAGTCCATATAAACCAAATGCCCTGCATAATTTTTCTATGTATTTGGGTGGCAATTGGTATTCACTACAGGCAAAACCCGACACCTATGATGATCACGACCCTATTGGAGTTCTTGATGTAACAATTCTCACCAAATATGTTTTACAACCGCATCTTGACATTACTGATCTTCGCAGATCGAAGAGAATCGATTTTGTTGGAGGTATCCGTGGTCTTGAAGAGTTGAAACGTCGCGTTGACAGTGGTGAAATGGCGGTAGCATTTGCACTTTATCCTGTTTCGATGCAACAACTCATTCACATTGCTGATACCGGAAATATTATGCCTCCAAAAACCACTTGGTTTGAACCAAAATTGCGTTCCGGTCTTGTAATTCATTCATTGGATTAACATTGAAAAACTAAATCATAATGGATACAAAAGAAAAAGTTTTATACACCTTGAAACAATCAACAGAACCACTGAGACCAGGTGATATTGCTGATGTAGCAGGAATTGATAAAAAAGATGTTGAAAAAGCAATAAAAGTGCTAAAAGATCAGGAGTTGATTTTTTCACCAAAACGTTGTTTTTATCAATCAAAATAAACATTTCAACTCTATTAGAAAAGTCCGATTTGTAAATTATAAGCGGGCTTTTTTTGTATTGTTGCATTTTGAAATCGCATGAAAGCTTTAGAGGCCTACAGGAGATACTTACGTTTAGAGAAATCACTTGCTGACAATACAGTAAGTGCCTATCTTCACGATGTAAATATATTTGGTCAATTTCTTGAAGAAAACAATAAAAATTTTGAAATAAAAAAAGCGAATAGAGAACATATCAGAAATTTTCTTGAACACCTGACTGATTTAGGGATAAGCAGCAGTTCTCAAGCACGGATACTCTCAGGATTACGTTCCTTTTTTGGCTTTCTGATATTAGAAGAAATCATTGAAATTGATCCAACCAGCTTAATAGAATCACCTTATCTGGGACGTAAATTTCCTGATGTTTTAAGCGTATTAGAAATTGACTCAATAATTGGTGCAATCGACTTAAGCCAACCAAATGGACATAGAAACAAAGTGATGATTGAGGTGATGTATGCTTGTGGCCTTCGTGTTTCTGAACTTATTGGATTAAAGATCAGCAATATATACAAAGAAGATGGATTTATCAAAATCATTGGAAAAGGTGATAAAGAAAGATTGACCCCAATAGGTACAGATACAATTAAGCTTATTGAAATGTATCTTAAGGAAGTCCGCATACATATTACGCCAAAACGTCAATCAAGCGATACAGTATTTATTAGTGATCGCGGAACAGGGTTAAGCAGGCAAATGGTATTTCTGATTGTAAAATCGTTGACAACAAAAGCAGGAATTCGAAAAAAAATCAGCCCTCATACATTTCGTCATTCCTTTGCAACACACCTATTGGAAGGAGGCGCTGATCTGAGAGCTGTTCAGCAAATGCTTGGACATGTAAGTATAACAACAACAGAAATATATACACACATTGATCGTGAATATCTACGCGAAACAATCATCAGTTTTCATCCACGATCAGGCAAACGATGATTAATCATATTCAATATCACCATTTTCATCGATGATAACACCCCAGTTGACTGCAAGCAAAAGCTCATCATCATAGAAAAAATCAATCAATCCGTCTTCAAAAGTAACACGAATCTCTCCTTCCTCCTCTTCGACCTCCAATTCGCTGTATCCATTTTCTTTCATCAAATCAATGACTTCAGCTTTCTTCAGTTCAAATACTTTTTTATCAAAAAGAGTAGCTTCAGGATTATCTGTTTCAAAACATGATATCACGGTTTTAGAAACTCCTTCAAAAAAAACTGAAAGACCCTCTTCCCAAAAATGCAGTATAATAGTGTTCATCTGATCGTCCGTATCCAAATGATCGATTTCTTCAGCTTCTCCAAGTACTGAAGTTAGCTCTTCAACAGTCTGGCCAAAATTAAGATCTCCATATCCAACCAATGGTAGAATTTTATTTGATTTCAATTGCATAAATTTTACTTTTCAAGAACAATTAAGCGCTAAAGATATAAAAACACCTCTTCGGATGCAACAAAACAATCTTAATTTTTCTAAAAAGGAAAAAAATAAGTAATTAGCTGAATTGTATAGCTTTAGAAGGTTGGATGCGGCTGATTATTGAAATTGGAACACTCAACGTAATAAACCAGATTAAAATCGATCCCAGGTTAATCAATAAAAGATGATAAAGGTTAAAGTGAATCGGTACTTCTGTAAGATAATATGAATCGGCAGGTAATTTAAGGAAGCCAAACTGGAGTTGAAGCAAACAAAATGAAATCGAAATTAAATTGCCCCACAGCATTCCTTTTAAAAGAATACTTAATGAATTAATTAAAAATATATTTTGAATGAATCTGTTACCAGCTCCCATGGATTTAAGTATTCCAATCATGGGAGTCCTTTCAAGGATTATGATCAATAAAGTGCTTATCATGGTAATTCCTGAAACGAGTATCATCAAAATAATGATGATAATAACATTCATATCTTGCAGCTGAAGCCAGTCAAATATATGTGGATAATTTTCATTGGCTGTTGAAGCAACCAGTTCAGCTGGCAATTTAAAATACAAATCATCTGCAATCAATTTCATTGCGTCAATATCCTGAACGGCCACCTCAATAGCGCCTACCTGATTGGGCAACCAATTATTCAAACGTTGCACGTGTTGAATATCACCAAAAAGAAATAATTCGTCAAATTCTGTAAGACCAGTTTCATAGATACCTGTAACTTTGAATCGTCTTCCCCTTGTTTGCTGGTTTTCAGCAGAAACAAACCACATCCGAAGCATATCACCAGTATTAAGATAGAGTTTATCTGCAATATTCTTTGAAATTAACACTTCATCAGAACGTAAAGAATCAGAAATCAATGGAATTTTTCCAGCAATCACATTCTTTTCAAGATAGGACCAGTTGTAATCAGGCCCTACTCCTTTCAAAACTACACCCTGAATATGGTCTTCTGTTTTAATGATACCGGCTTTATTAGCTACTGCTTGAACATGCCTGATACCTTTGGTATTAACAAGATAATCTATCAAATCCTTGTCAATAGTAAGCGGAGCAATCTCCCATGATGCATTGTTAGATAGTGGTTGAATCTGAATATGGGCGACAAAACCAATTACTTTATCACGAATTTGTTCTTTGAAACCCACCACAATTGCTACCGATATCACCATAACAGCCAAACCCATTGCAACACTCAAAATAGCCACGCGAACGATTGAGGCAGAGAGGTTTTCCTTGGAGGCTGAAAATATTCTGGATGCTATAAATGATTCTGGACGCATAATTTTAGTAATTTGGCAAAAATAATCATTGTAGAGCTATGAATAGTAAAAGGTTGACATACTTATTTATTTTTGTTTTAAATGCATTTCTTGGTCCTCAATGCACGCATGCTCAATTTGTTAATCTCGTTGAATATGATGAAATTATTACAGGCGCCCAGCAGACACCATTGTATTTGACTTTTCTTGAAGGCAAAAATGTTGGTGTTGTAACCAATCAAACAGGGTTGATTGGTAAAGTACACCTCGTTGATACAATGATAGCATCAGGTGTAAATATAATTAAAGTTTTCACGCCAGAACATGGATTCAGAGGTGATCATGATGCTGGTGCACTGGTTCTTTCAACAAAGGATGAAAAAACAGGCTTAACGATCATTTCCCTTTATGGGAAAAAGAAAAAACCAGAAAAATCTGATCTTGATAATATAGAAATTATGGTTTTTGATCTCCAGGATGTTGGGGTTCGATTTTACACTTACATTTCAACCCTCACCTATGTAATGGAAGCCTGTGCAGAAAATAATATTCCATTTATTGTACTTGACCGGCCCAATCCCAATGGTTATTATATAGATGGGCCTGTATTAGATCCTGCTTATAAATCCTTTGTCGGACTTCATCCAGTTCCAATTGTTTACGGGCTTACGATTGGAGAATATGCACGTATGGTAAATGGTGAGAGCTGGCTTAGCAATGGAAATAAATGTCAGCTTACAGTTATACCACTTAAAAATTACGATCGCAATACCATTTTCAAGCTTCCTGTGAAGCCATCTCCAAACCTACCAACTTGGGAATCTGTGTATTTGTATCCGTCCCTATGTTTTTTTGAAGGCACAATTGTAAGTGTTGGAAGGGGAACAGACTTTCCGTTTCAAGCTTTTGGTCATCCTGATCTGCTTTCAGGAAATTTTACTTTTGTTCCAAAACCCATAAAGGGTGTTAGTAGTAATCCAGTTCAAGAAAATAAACTATGCAATGGATTTTTACTTAAGGATTATGCATGGGAATTCCAGAATCATCCTAAAAAACTAAATATAAACTGGCTTATCGATGCATACCATCAATTATCAGGTAAATCAAGTTTTTTCAATCAATATTTTAATACACTTGCCGGGACTGATCAACTACGGAAGCAAATTGAGGATGGAATGACCGCTGAAAAAATCGCTGAAAGCTGGAAAAATGAACTGGATACTTACAAAAACATCAGGGTAAAATATCTCATTTACCCTGATTTCAAATAATTTTAACACGCTTAATTTGTTCTTCCAGGATAAACTTTAAGCGCCTGTTCCAATACTATCATTGATTGATGTAAATCATTGACATTTAATACGTAACTAATTCTAACTTCATCTTTTCCTCTTCCTGGAGTTGAATAAAAACCACTTGCTGGTGCGAGCATAACCGTTTGCTTTTCAAATTCAAATGAATCAAGCAGCCATTGACAAAACTTATCAGAATCATCAATTGGTAATTTTGCAACAACATAGAAAGCTCCTTTAGGAGTTGGACAAAATGCTCCTTTTATTTTATTGATTGATTCAACCACAACATTTCGTCTTTTTATGTATTCAGCAAGTACTTCAGTAAAATAACTATCTGGTGTATCAATTGCAGCTTCTGCGGCTATCTGTCCGAAACTTGGAGGACTTAGCCTTGCCTGTGCAAATTTTAAGGCTGTTTGCATTACTTCTTTATTTTTCGAAATCATACAGCCTATTCTTACTCCACAAGCACTATATCTTTTTGAAACGGAGTCAATAAGTATAACATTGTTTTCTATGCCCTTTAAATGCATACAAGAATGATGTTTATTTCCATCGTAACAAAATTCCCGATAAACCTCATCAGCGATCAAGTAAAGATCATATTTTAAGACAAGCTGGCGAAGGGTTTCCAGCTCTTCCTCTGAGTAAAGATATCCAGTTGGATTATTAGGGTTACAAACAAGAATTGCTTTGGTTTTAGGCGTGATTGAATTCTCGAAATCTGAAATAGGGGGAAGAGCAAAACCTGTCTCAATGGAAGAAAATATCGGCTTCACATGAACACCAGCATTGATTGCAAAGCCATTGTAATTGGCATAAAAAGGTTCTGGAATTATCACCTCATCCCCTGGATCCATAATGGTTTGAAATGCAAAAAGTATGGCTTCAGAAGCTCCTGCACCAATAATAATATCATCTGCAGTGATATGGATATTATGTTTTTTGTAATATTCAGCAAGCTTTATGCGGTAAGAAGGAATTCCAGCCGAATGGCTGTATTCAACTACTATTCCTGTAAAATTCCGGATTGCATTCAGTGCAATTTCTGGCGTATGAATATCAGGCTGTCCAATATTCAGGTGATATACTTTTACACCCTTCTTTTTCGCAATTTCAGCAAAAGGAACCAACTTTCGAATCGGTGATTCGGGCATCATCCGCCCTTTTAATGAAATACTTGGCATAATATTCTGAAATTAATTTGGTTTTGATAAATCGCTTAATTTTTTATATAAACACTGATTAGAAAAGTGTTAGAAAAGAAAAAGCCGGCCGTTGAGCCGGCTTTTTTATTAAAGCTTTATAATTATTTCGAAGGAGAAGAAGTGTTAACACTAGCACTTTTCTCTGGCATAGCTTCTGTTGGCATAGCCATAACTTCACCTTTAATGGTCAACACAACGCTTTTATTGGTTGTTGCATTTGACATTACAGTTACAGTTTTTTGAAACCTACCTTTGATGGCAGTATTGTAGGTTACTTTTATTTTTTCTTTTTCACCTGGAAGAACAGGTTTGCGAGGCCAGGCGGGAACTGTGCAGCCACATGAAGATCTGGGTTGCGACAAAATTAAGGGTTCATTTCCTGAATTTGTAAACTCAAATTCATATTCACCATTGGCACCTACAGTTATGGTTCCATAGTCATGGGTCACATTTTCAAAAGATATTTCAGGCCCGTTGGTGTTAGTTGTTGTTGCATCAGATTGTTGAGCGTTTAGCAAAACACCCGAAGCAAGAAGGAAGATAAAAGATAAAATGATGTTTTTCATTTCAAAAGTTTTTTAGGTTAAACGATTCCGTTTGAAGTAGCAAAAGTAAGTGTTTTTCAAAACACAAAAATAAAAAGATGTTAATATTTTCATATAACTCTGGTAAAATTTCGACTTACTTTAATAAATGAATTGATTTTGTAAAATATTGTATTAAGATATATGATGGTGTTATTAAGGTTTAAAATGATTGAAAGTACTTTATTCCATATTTTTTTGCCATATCCTTGTCAGAAAAGAAGATTTGATTAATTTTGCACCTCCAAAATGGCGAGGTAGCTCAGTTGGTTAGAGCGTCGGATTCATAACCCGGAGGTCCCGAGTTCAATTCTCGGTCTCGCTACTAAAAAGCTCTTGTAATCAAGTATTGCAAGAGCTTTAATGTTTTCTATATTTATCGTTTTATTCTTGAGCTTCAAGCCAGCTAAATATTACCTTACAACAAAACGAAACTCGACATTTAAGCCTATTTTTGCAGTGAAGTTCAGTTTCCAGTTTTAAAAAACTGGAAAACACATAGTATTGTACCAATAGAGAATGAACTTATTATGAGACAAAACAGTCCTCTTGCAGAAAGACTACGACCAGTAAATCTGAATCAATATATTGGTCAGGAACATCTTGTAGGTGAAGGAGCAATTCTTCGTAAAGCTATCGAGTCGGGCCGAATACCTTCCATGATTTTTTGGGGACCGCCTGGTGTTGGGAAAACTACGCTTGCATTCATTATTTCTAATTATCTAAAAAGGAGTTTCTTTATTTTAAGTGCAATCAATTCAGGCGTTAAAGACGTCAGGGAGGTAATTGAACGATCAAAAATGCTACCAGAACCCCCTGTGCTGTTTATCGACGAAATACATCGCTTTAGCAAATCTCAACAGGACTCACTACTTGGCGCAGTTGAAAAAGGCTTGATAACGCTCGTTGGTGCAACAACCGAAAATCCATCTTTTGAAGTCATTGCTCCATTACTTTCCCGATGTCAAATCTATGTTCTAAAATCACTTGAAGTCAAACATCTCATGCAATTGGCTGATATTGCCTTGATTGCACTTGAGAAAGACTACGATCTTCAGATTGAACTCATGGAACGGGAGGCACTTATGCAGATTAGCGGAGGTGATGCCCGAAAACTTCTCAATGCCATTGAATTGGTGGTAGATGTTCTATCTGACACTGTTCCAAAAAGTGAAGTGATCACAATCACCAACAAAATAGTAAAGGATTGTATTCAGAACAATCTTGTCAAATATGATAAGGCAGGCGAAATGCACTATGATATCATATCTGCTTTCATCAAATCAATGCGGGGTAGCGACCCTAATGCAGCTGTGTATTATTTGGCAAGAATGGTGGAAGCGGGAGAAGACCCTCTTTTTATTGCACGAAGGATGCTGATTCTGGCATCAGAAGATATTGGAAATGCCAATCCAAACGCATTGCTTCTTGCCAACGCTTGTTTTGATGCAGTAAGCAAAATTGGCTGGCCGGAAAGCAGAATCATTCTCTCTCAGACAGCAATATATCTTGCCGCTTCAGTTAAGAGCAATTCCTCTTATACTTCTATAAACGAGGCATTGAATCTTGTACGTCAAAAAGGCGACTTAAGTGTTCCTCTTCATTTGCGTAATGCACCTACCAAATTAATGAAAGATCTTGGTTATGGCGATGCATATAAATATGCCCATGATTATACAGGAAATTTTGCTTCTCAGGAATTTTTGCCGGAAGAAATTAAAGGGATGAAAATCTATGATCCCGGTAATAACCTAAGAGAAAAGGAAACCAGAGGTTATCTGAAATCATTGTGGAAAGAAAAATATGGGTATTAGAGAGAATCAGAAAAAACTGATTACAAATAAATTGCATTTTCCAAGTGCAGTAAAATTTACTTTAGGTTGAAAATTTCTTCTGCAAAAGTCCAATCTTATCCAAGGAAAATGAATAAATCATTCAATTGTGCTAAACAAGAGTTTTACTCATCCTGAAGTAATTTTTTTGCTTCTGAAAGTCTGAGTAATTCTTCTTGAGGCAAATTAGGATAAGAAATGTCAAGTTTACTCAAACGATTGACAATGATGTTACTTACAGCATAGCGCATAAACCATTTGTTATCAGCTGGAATCACATACCATGGTGCTATTTCGGTGGATGTATGTGTAAGCATTTCTCCATAAGCATGCATATACAAATCCCAATATTGTCGTTCTTTTACATCGGCAGAGGAAAATTTCCAGTTGCGGGATGGGTCATCAATACGTCGAAGAAATCTTCTCTTTTGCTGTTCTTTTGATATGTTGAGGAAAAATTTAAGTACAATGGTCCCATTTTCACTTAAATGTTTCTCCATATCATTGATCTGGCGATAGCGTTGCGCCCATAGAGAATCATTGACATCTTCAATTTTCTTAACAGAGGGCAAGCGCTGTCGAAATAAATATTCTGGATGCACTCTTACAATAAGAACTTCTTCATAGTAGGAACGGTTAAAAATGCCAATGTTTCCACGTTGAGGCATACAACGGTAAGTTCTCCAAAAATAATCGTGATCAAGTTCCATCTCTGATGGTGCCTTAAAACTATACACCTGCGTTCCCTGTGGATTTAAGCCTGACATTACATTTTTTATTGTGCCATCCTTTCCTGCAGCATCCATTGCCTGAAAAACAATTAAAATGGAATGCCTGTTATCAGCATAAAGTACATTCTGAATCTTGATTAGTTCTTCAATATTTTCATCCAGGAGCTTTTCAGCTTCTTTTTTCGTTTTTACTCCAGCAGTATATTCAGTATCAAA
This sequence comes from Bacteroidetes bacterium HGW-Bacteroidetes-1, assembly GCA_002842755.1. Lineage (GTDB taxonomy): Bacteria > Bacteroidota > Bacteroidia > Bacteroidales > F082 > JALNZU01. Next base: position 39,874 of record PHDU01000019.1, read on the forward strand.
ATTACCCACTTTGAATATCAATCCTGGCTTAGCCAATATTTTCGGATCATCTATTAAATTCGTCATTGCAAAATTTATTTTCAGCTAAATTAATTATTAAGTTGCCTCATAAAACAATTCTTTAATATTTGTTTGCAACAAAGTGCATCTCATTTCCATAATAAATAACTCTACTTTCATTGCTCAAAGAGACTTTATATTGCAAAATTTGGTTTCAGAATAAATCTTAACATAGCTTTTATTACAAACATTTCTCTTTTTGCTTTTGTTTTTCTATTTTTGAGGATAAATTATTGATAATAAATCAAAACATCAGGAAATGAAAAAAATTTTACTTGCTATTTTGATGATCCAATTTTATGTTTTTGGACAAGCCTTCTCTCCAAAAGATTGGACGATTGTCGAAACCTATACCATTCCTGGAAAAGCTTCCGGACTGGCCTGGGATGGTACTTACATATATTTTGGAATATATGGTGCCAATGGATCAAATGTTCACAGTTTCAATCCTGCCACCGGAACCTCCCAACTTCTTTTCACAAATCCGACAGTTGGCGATTCTTATGGTATGACCTTCGATGGGCAGAATTTATGGATTATTGATAGAGGCTCAACAGGGAATTCCTATGCGTTGCAGCTAAGTCTTGAAGGTAATGTGGTATCTCAATTCACCCTTCCCCAGCAATATATGTCAGGAATTGCATTTGACGATGGTGATTTCTGGGTTTCGAGTTACTATCCTGATCCGGGAGTGATTTACAAAGTATCAAACACTGGCACTGTTTTAGAACAGTTTGCCCCTCCGATGACACAAACATGGGATTTGGCAAAACACGATGAAACATTATGGATTGTTGATTATAACGGCAATATGATTTTCCGCGTGGATGAACAAGGAACAATGCTCGAGAGTTATCCATCAGTAAGTCAACGACCATCAGGTATTGTTTATGATGGCAACTATCTATGGGTAGTAGACGGAGCGTTGGGAAGCAACAGTACCCTATATAAAATTGATTTGGGCGGAGCTGGTACACCCCAGATAGCTATCAGTCAGACGGACTTTAATTTTGGGAATGTAACAGTTGGCACAACCGATCAGATTGATTTCATTGTAAGTAATACGGGTGAAGCAATACTCAATTTCTCATTTTCTGTTCCTTTGGGCTCTTATGTATTCTTCCCGGAAGGACCTTTTGAGATTAATCCTGGATCGAGCTTAAGTTTAACAGCATACTGGAATCCAATGTTATATGGCGCATTGCAAGCAACTGGTTATCTTAGTTCAAATGATCCTTTAAATTCAGAAATTGAACTTAACTTTACTGGTAATGCACTAAAGTCAGGTCCTTTTCTTCAACCTTCTGAAACAGAACATAACTTTGGTAACATCCGAACAGGCGCAAGTAAACAGTGGACCTTGAATATTCAAAACTGGGGCGATGCTACGCTTGAAATATACGACATCAATCTTTATGTGGATATCTTTTATCTCAGTGACATGAATACTGTTCCTGTAAGTCTTGCACCTCTTGAGATTGTTTCTTTTAAAGTTTGGTTTCACCCTCTCGAAGCAGGTGAGTTTAATTCAAACATGCTTATTTCAAGCAATGATCCTGATCAGAGTCCACTTAATATTCCATTGTCGGGAAATGCAAACGATATCTATATGCCTGTAGGTGCAACTATATGGCAATATAATATCACAGGTAATTACGATAATAGTCCGAAGGCAATGATCCATATTCCTGATATCAATGCAGACGGAAAAGGGGATCTGGTTGTTGCCTCAGAAGATAATTACATAAGGGCTTTCAATGGAAATGCGTCGGATATTACCCAGGTATTGTGGGAAATAGAGATTTATTCAGGTGCAATATATCAGCAGCAAGGGCTCACAAATACTGCAGATATAAACAACGATGGATTCTCAGATATAATTGCCGGAACTGCATGGGGCGATCGCTCTGTGATTGCGATATGCAGCAAAACCGGAATCATACTATGGAAGTATCAAACCAATAACTTCGGAGATGGAGGCTGGGTTTATCAGGTAGATGCAAAATATGATTATAACAATGATGATTTCCCAGATGTTCTTGCAGCAACAGGAGATGATAGTGATGGCACAGGGCCAAAAAGAGTCTTTTGTCTGGATGGAAAAACAGGAAGCCTCATTTGGAATACGCCTTTAAATGGAGCTGTTTTTTCTGTAATTGGAATTGCAGATTTTAATGGTGATGGCATTCCTGATGTCATTGCCGGAGCCAGCAATGCTTCCGAAACGCAAGGTAGAGTTGTGGGAATCAGTGGAGCAAATGGTGCTATCGCTTGGGACTTTAGCACTTCTGGAAGTTCCGTTTTCGCACTCGAGAAACTCGATGATATCAATGGTGATGGCGTAGCTGATATCATTGCTGGAAGCTTTAATGGCAATTATTATCTCATGAATCCGGTAAATGGAAGTGTCATTGAACAAGGATATATTGGGAACAATTTAATCCTTAAAATGATCCGGATGGATGATTTGAACGGTGATGGTTTTGCAGATATTATCCCGGCTCACAGCGGGTTATCCGCAATTGCAATCGATGGACACAATGGACAACCCATCTGGACTACTCCAACACCCGACAAGCCTTGGAATCTTAAACGAATTCCTGATATCAGTGGTGATACCATCAACGACATCGCACTTGGAACGTTATTCCAAAGCAATTATGCAATGTTTTTAAATGGTGCCTCCGGTGAGATACTATTTTCTGAAGGTTTTGGTGAAGCCGTTGATGCCATGGGAATACTTCCCGATATGACTGGAGATGGTTCCTGGGAAATGGTTGCAGGAGGACGCAACGGAAAGCTTGTTTGCTATGCCGGTGGTCCGAACGCAATAACGAACCTGACTGATTTTACTAAAACTGACGTTTCATTTGTAAGTGCAAGTCCCAATCCTTTCAATGCAAGTACCTTTTTGACCATAATTCCCGATGAAACGGTTCTTTCTTCAGTTTTAATATATAATATTAATGGAACAATCATTTGGGAAAATTCAATTATGACTTTTACCCGTGAAAGAAATACAATTGAGTGGGATGGTAAAAACCAGAACGGCCAGGAACAGCCACAAGGTCTATTTTTTTATGAAATAAAGGCAGGAAAACAAATTGCTAAAGGAAAATTAATCCGATTGGAGAATTTTTAAGTTTTCAGAAAAGAAAGAATAATTTACATACAAATAGATAGTGTTCAAAAAAGCAAAGCCTCACTTTTTTGAACACTATTTTTTATTCATTTCATGAAGAATAGATCAGCAAGTTTTGAATTCTAATACTTTTGCTGCGATTTAATTCTATACCGCTAAGAACCTTATACACCTTATGAATGTTATTGTAAGTAACAAAAGCAATTATCCCATATATGGGTCAATTCATTCCATTCATCAATTTCCATCTGCCTTTATAGAAGAACGACGTGTGGATGTATGGCTACCGGAAGGATTTGATTCCTCTTTGCGTTACTCAGTTATATACATGCACGATGGGCAGAATCTTTTCAACCCTGCTTCTGGCTTTCATGGGCAAATATGGGCTATTGATGAAGCGCTTCAACCATTAATTTTTCACGAACATGTAAGACCTGCTATTGTTGTAGGAATATGGAACACTTCGAAACGTTATCAAGAATACCTCCCTGCCCCTGCTTTTGATCTTCTTCCATCTGACATGCAGGAATATATTAAGGAGGAACATAACAACCCAGATCTTAAATCTTTAAGTGACAATTACTTAAGTTTTATTGTAAATGAACTTAAACCATATATTGATTACAAATATCCAACCCTTCCTGATTTGGGAAACACTTTTATAATGGGGTTCAGTATGGGAGGCCTCATTTCAATCTATGGCATTGCTAAATATCCTGAAATATTTGGAGGAGCTGGTTGTATTAGTACACACTGGCCATTGAGTCTTCATCTTAATGAATTATCATTTTCCGAACCGTTTATGATTGATCCCTGACTTTCTCAAAATCTTCCTGATAGTAAAAACCACAGATTATATTTTGATTTCGGGACAGCCACTATCGATGCTTTTTATGAAATACACCAAAATAGAATGGATGAAGTGATGAAGGAAAATGGTTATGAAGAAGGAGTGAACTGGATTACAGTAAAAGATGAAGGAGCTCCTCACAGCGAATTAGCCTGGAGAAGCAGGGTTAAAATACCTTTAGAATTTCTTTTGAAACAATAATCAATATTTGTAAACCTGGTACTTAAAAATTTCTAACAAAGAAATTATCCTGTTTCACTTACATGCTTCAAACGAAGCATATCTTTAATTAAAAGACTTTTGCCATTCATTTGAATGAACCCTTCCTCATTAAACTTTTTCAGAATTCTCATAACCGTTTCAGGACTCATTCCTGATAGTTCAGCGAGTTCTTTTCGTGAGAGAGGAAGCTCAAACTTATCATTAAGTATGCAAACATACAAAATTTACATAAAGAGTATTGATATACATCAGCTTATTATCTGACGAATTACAGAGAATCTCTTGTCGCATACCCATTGTTACTCAAATAACAGCAACTATAAAAAGTAAGATATTTACACAGAATTTATTTTTAAATCTATTAACGCTTTTCGTTATGAAAACTCAAGTTTTTTACTGTCTTATTCTTATCGGATTAGCCACCTTTTTTATTACTGGCTGTTCAAAAGACACAGAAAAAGATCCCAATGTTTTGGGATACGAATCCTGTTTGGATTGTCACACAAATTATGCACATCTGCAAAAGGTATATTCGACTGACACTACTAGCCCTGCAGGAGGTTGTGGAGGTGAAACTCCTCACTACGAGCCCTTTGACAGAGTGTATATGGGTGGAGATGGATTGTCCGATTATATGAAATCCTCACATGGTTTGTTAGGTTGTACTGATTGTCATGGAGGTGTTGATAAAACAGGTGACAAGACACTTGCACATTCCGGAGATTTTCTTGCTCATCCTTCAACAAATTACACAGAAACGTGTGGTGGATGTCACAACGAAATAACAAATAATTTTTCTACAAGCATGCATAATGGCTTTGGTCAGATGAGGCAGTTTCCTTGCGTAGTGGTAAAAGTGGTTCTGATGAATTTCATCTGCTGCCACAACACCAAATTGAAGGTTACACTAAAAACTGCGCAACATGCCATGGGACTTGCGGAAATTGCCATGTGGTAAGACCTCCAATCGGTGGCGGCGGACTGGCAGCAGGACATATGTTTACAAAAAAACCGGATATGATCAATGTCTGTGTTACTTGTCATACTTCAAGAGGAGGTCATGCTTACTTAGGTGTAGCAGCCGGAACTCAACCTGATGTTCATCTGACAAATTCAAAATTTGATTGCCTGAATTGTCACAGTGGACATGAAATGCATGGAGATGGCACAAAAGTTGAGCAACGCTATGCATATGAAGCACTACCAGAATGTAAGGATTGTCATTCAAACAAAGGAGTTCAAAATGATAATCTGTATCATACACTCCATTGGAATAATCTAAATTGTCAAACTTGTCATTCCTAGGATTACAATAACTGTGGAAGTTGCCATGTTGGAGGCAGTGGTGCAAGAATTCCATCCTATCTTGATTTTAGAATTGCAGCAAATCCAATCCCTTCATTAAAGCCAGATTTTAACTTTACGACTGTAAGAAGAACACTAGGCGCCCCTGATAATTGGTCTGTTTATGGAGTTGAGGAATATGCAAACTTCAATGCTCTTCCAACACACAATTACACTTCACCTCACAACATTCTTCGTTGGACAAGCAGGACTCAGGTTGGTCCAGGAGAAGGTTGCGCAACAAAATGTCATATAAGGAATGTTGATGACGTTCTGGTGAATAAAGATTTATTCTTGTTTATGGATGACCTACTTGAGTGGGAAGTAGGTGCAACAAGCCATATAACAGTTGACAATAAGCTACCGGCATCCTGGTTCAATAAAAAGTAATAAACTATCAACAATATCAATATTAATAATTATTTTTTAAAACTAAAAACTATGAAAAAATTAAATTATCTGGTCATTATTGGACTTTTGTTCGGGCTTCTATTCGTAACATCCTGTAAAAAAGACGAGAACGAACCTGAAATCAATGAATCTGAGGTTCTTGCAACATTTCTTGAATCGTCTGATTCGCCATTAGGAAAAGATTTTGTTAGTACTGACATGCCAAGTATTATGTCGGCTCAGGAAGTTCATACTCTTAATCTTACAGGAAAAGTCTATATTATAGATTCAAGAGCTGCAGCTGATTTTAATACTAGTCATATCGAAAATGCTGTTAATGTACCTATGGCAGAAGTATATAATCATGTCAAAACCATTAATATGGCCAATTATGACAAAGTTGCGATTATATGTTATTCAGGTCAGACAGCTGCTTCTATTGCATCATTATTGCGCTTGATGGGTTACGGAAAAGTCTGGTCAATGAAGTTTGGAATGTGTGTATGGAACCAAGATTTCTCTGGGGGATGGAATAATGCTATTGGCGATGCCTATGCAACCCAATTTACAAGCACTGCAACTAATAAAGGTCCAGCTGGTGAATTACCAAATTTAAATACTGGAAAAACAACGGGCATGGAAATTCTTGAGGCAAGAGTAAATACATTATTGACAGAGGGGTATGGCAATGGAGTTGCTGCAATTACAAATCAGACTTTATCCGGCAATTTATCATCTTATTATATCGTAAATTACTGGCCTACTGGTCAATATAGCGATCCGGGACATGTTTGGAAGCAGTTCAGTATACTCCAAAAGAGTCAATGAAACTTGCAATGGATTTAAAAACATTACCAACTGACAAACCACTGGCTTTGTATTGTTACACCGGACAGACTAGCTCTTATCTTGCTGCCTACCTGCGTCTTTTGGGCTACGATGCCAAATCAGTATTGTACGGAACAAACGGAATGATCTACGATATTATGGTTCAAAACGCTATGACAATATTCAGTGAAGGAGATATAAAAGGGTACGAATATGTATCTTCAAAATAAGTAAAAACTTAACAGTTAAAAGGCAGTCATTTGGCTGCCTTTATTTTTGATACAAAATTAATTCAGAATTACTGCTGGTGCGTAAAAAATTGATTGCGTTAAAAATCTGTTTTTTTCTTTGAAATACTTATTTGTAATTGACAGTTTAACAATTATTTGAGTGCTTAATCACTAGTGTCATGTCAACATTAGAGCCTGAGGTTTTTAAGTAATCGCTGCTGATGATGAATCAGAAAGCGAATTCGTTCATTCAAGCGGTAGAGAAGAATTCAGATTAAAAAAAAAGTAGACGAACTATATTTGATACTATTGTTTTCATGGCAATGGCCGAAACTCAATCATGCAGTCGAAAACCAATTGGCAGTATCAACCGGCAGCTAATAGTAACAATAACCTTATAAACATAATATATTATTGCAAAATAAGAAACAATTATAATAAATTCGACCCTTGTGACCTACTGCATTGGTCAGGTTTATCCTAAAACATGGCATCTGTAAAAAGATAAAATGGAGATTGACGAAATCTAAAAATCCCACTTTGAATTCAGATCCTTTGGTCAGAATTTTGATCACCAAAGGGAAAGAATAGTGCGTTTATCCTCTCCTATTCAAAAAAAGTTCGGGAAAGACATTCAGATAAAGTCTATATCATATCGAGTGTAAATGATGTAATAAAACGAAAATTTGAGATGGCAATATGGATATCAAAATATTGGCTTTTACAATTGAAGGCCCTGAACAATGGAATCCCCTGATAAAAATTGAGTTCACAATAAAAGATGAAGCTCTTATTAATGAAGTATTTCCTACCTTTACAGTTGAAATGCCAGCTTTAAAACCAATATTGTTTCTTATGAAGAATTCATTGAAATGGTTAACAATCATCCGGATTTAGCTACTGTAAAAGTACACATGCAACAACTAGGTAACATGGTAACAATAGGATATGTGAATATCTTGAAGTGCTAATCAACAAAAGTAGTTACCATAACTCCTAATCTACAAGGAGAGACGATATACTAAAAACATTAAAATGGGTTGGAATTGACGACATTGAAAATTTTAGCTATTTGCAAGATATCAAGCAGGTGATTGGAATGATGAATAAACCCTTAGTAAAAGAGAAATAATGGCACAGGAAATTGAACGAAAATTTTTGGTGAAAGGTGACTTTAAACCCTTCTCAACAAAAGCAATCCGTATTACACAAGGATATCTGTCTTCAGTTGCTGAGCGCATAGTTAGAGTGCGTATTAAAGGTGATAAAGGCTTTATTACTATCAAAGGAAAAAGTAATGCAACCGGCATAAGCAGATATGAGTGGGAAAAAGAAATTCCAGTCTCAGAAATTGAAGAATTATTGAAAATCTGTGAACCGGGGGTCATTGATAAAACTCGTTTTCTTGTAAAAGCTGGCGCTCGCACCTATGAAGTTGACGAGTTTTATGGTGAAAATCAAGGACTTGTAGTCGCTGAAATTGAGCTTACAGCAGAAGAAGAAGAATTTGAGAAGCCATTATGGCTGGGAGAAGAAGTTACGGGCGATGTTCGCTATTACAACTCAATGTTGATAAAGTACCCATTCACGAAATGGTGAGAATTTCTTTTGAATTAATACAATACGATAGTCTTGTGCATGCATTACAACTATATTAGCTAATGGAATAGCCTTCTCAATTCAGATTAAATTCGGCAATTTCACAATGCCATTTTTTGTAGCTTTAGTTGTAAGCTACATGCTAAAGGACAGAATAAAAGAGCTTGGAAGATATTACTTTGCACATAAACTTGGTAAAAATTATTATGATCACAAAACAAAATTACCCTTGATAATCGGTTTAGAGGCTGGAGTAAAGAGGCGATGGACTTTATTGATGAAAATAAAGTACCTTTGGAAGTGTTGAAATACCGGAACAGATCAGCTATTCTTGAGGCCTACGACAGAAATAATGATGAAAAAATAATTCTTTACCGAAAATTAGTAAGCCTTAAACGTAAAAGTCTTGATGAAGTAAGTGAATATGCAACCACAGGTATCAATGACATTTTGAGATTTAATGTCACAAGTTTTACGGCTAAAATGGATAACCCTGAAGTTCTGTTATTTGTTTTAAATGAGAATGAACAATATGGGATCGTAAATGCCGAAAAAATATACTTCATGAACCTGTTGATACAGTTGAAAAATGAAGACCAGCTTGAATACCGTCGTTATCGAATCATCTTTAATCGTGATGGTATTAAGGAAATTGAAACGTTATGAAAAATTCTTTGACTTTGGAAACTTCCACAAAATTGTACCTTTTTTTTTCACTTGTTCTTGTTTTAAACTTGTTTGCGCAATCAGAGAAAGTTCATGCGCAGCATGATAATTCGCAATTTATTACATTAACAGCAATCGTTAGACTTCCTATTGTTTTAAAAGAAAGCTCAGGTATTATTGTTTCACACCCTAATCGAATCTGGTCACATAACGACTCCGGAAACGACAACGAAATTTATTGTTTTGATACTACGGGTATTCTAATACGTACTGTTGAAATAACAAATATTGCAAATATTGACTGGGAAGATTTAGCAACAGATACAGAAGGAAGAATTTTTATCAATGATGCAGGCAATAACAACAACAACCGCACTGATCTTGCTATTCATGTTATAGCCAATCCTGAAGAATTCGCTTCGAATACAATACAGGCTTCAACAATTCATTTTACATTGAATGACCAAGTCGCATTTCCGCCACCATTATATAACAGAAATTTTGATATAGAAGGAATCGCGTGGCACAATGATTCATTGCTTCTTTTTACAAAAAACAGAAGCACCCCAATGAACGGTTATTGCAAAATGTATCGTCTTTCGCAAAATCCTGGAATTCAAACAGCCTTTCTTATTGATTCCGTTTATCTCGGATCTGCAAATAGTGATGCTCAAGTTACTGCAGCTTCAATTAATCATGCTACCAAAGATCTGCTTTTGCTGACACAAACTAAAATAATTGCTTTTAAGCACCCTCAAGATGGCAATTACTTTAAAGGTTTAAAGACAGTCTATCCCTTTTCGTTTCTACCAGGACAAGTTGAATCAATTGATTATGTGGACGATTTCAAAGTATATATTAGTGAGGAAGGTGATTCAAATCAATCAGGATATCTTTATAAAGTGGACTTGCCAGATGCAACTGGTCTGTCAGCCAATTTTGAGAACATTAGTTTTACGAAAAAAATAATTGACCAGTTTCTATTCATTGCACTTAATAACCCTGAAGATCAAATCAATCGCCTTGAAATCTGCAATATAAACGGTGTTGCAGTTGTAATAAGCCCCAGAAACAATCAAAGTATAAATCTGTCTAACCTACCAAACGGCATTTATATTCTGAAGATTTTTTTCAACAAAGGGATTTTAACCGATAAGATTGCGATCTTCCATTCATAATGAGTTGAAAATTTTAATTTTTTCAGACTGTGCTATTATTACGAAAGAGTGAGATAATTATATTTTTTAAGGTAGATAACTTGAAGAAGATTATTAATTTGAAAAAATCGATAAAAATTGAACCTTATACAAAAAATATGTAAATATTTGACTTTGCTATATTTAAAGTATTACCTTTGCTTCGGTTTAATTTAATCACTTCTTGAAATTGTCTGTTTTATAAGCTTTAAATGCTGAACTCACCATTCTGTTCTACAAGTAGTTAAGACAATAGTTTTAAGATTATTTATCAATTTTTTTACAATTTATCATGAACATTTTTGTTGCAAAACTCAATTTCAAAACTACCAGTGAACAACTGGAAGAAACATTCAAACAATTTGGTGAAGTTACATCAGCTAAAGTTATCATTGACAAGCTGACAAACAGGTCAAAAGGTTACGGCTTTGTTGAAATGCCGAACGATTCAGAAGGCTATGCTGCCATTAACGATCTTAATGAAGCAGAACTTGATGGAAGTACTATCGTAGTGAAAAAAGCTCGCCCTAAAACTGAAGGCGAAGGTGGTGGCGGCGGTTATCAACGTCGTGAAGGCGGCTTTCGTAATGAAGGCGGCAGCGGCGGCGGTGGCGGCTTCAGAAATCGTTACTAAGATTTATTCTTATACTGAAAGGCGGTCATTACCGCCTTTTTTTTTGCCAGGCTTATAAATTATAGGTTGTTTATACTTTAATTTGATATCTTTGCAGCCGCAATAAAAAATCCAGTTATGGTCTCGTAGCTCAGCTGGATAGAGCAGCAGCCTTCTAAGCTGCGGGTCGTGGGTTCGAATCCCGCCGGGATCACCAAAAATTGAGTAAAGTGCAGAAAATCAGTAAAAACAGTACGTTTTTCCTGATTTTTTTTGCTGCTTATAGAATTATTGAATTCAATTATATACTCATAAATCATGTTGTAAAAATTTGAATAACTGACAGTTAAATGAAAACCCATACATATACCTGATGTCTAATATAAAGGGGTTGTAAAGGATGTCAGCGTTGATGAAGTTTCAGATAAGAGAGCCAAAGCTATTCAGTATACACAAAGCTGGTAATCAAGAAAATCTTTTCCTTTTAATGAAAAGTTTGCTTAAGTTTGTGACTCATAGTATTAATTGAATTTAACGTTTTAATAGCCTTAAAATGGAACGAAGGGATTATTTGTTGAGAGAAATTGAGAAGATAGGATTGCTGATGCGTGCAATTTTAAATCATCTTATGAACAAAGAAGAAAACTTTGCTCTAAAAATCAATAAAAAGTTTGACGAAACCACAGAACAACTTTTATTTGATACCGGATTTGATTTAAAAAAATCAATATCAATGAATCAGGAGAGTTTCATTCAATACATCAGTAGTTTCAAAGGAATGAACACAGGCAATTTAGAACTGTTGGCAGATATAATGTTTCAATATGGAACCAATGAAAGTTCATACAAAAGAGATAATTGCATGAGAAAGGCTTTGCAGTTGTATGAATTTTGCAATAATCTTGATAAAACCTACTCTTTTGCCAGAGAAAATAAAGTTGAAAAAGTATTGAACGAATTAAACGACATTAGGCCATAAGACATATAGTTCTATTTCCATTCAATATTTGATAAAATGGCATATAGATAGCATTGACTTGCTTTTCCACAAAATCGGAGATGTGATCTACAAAAAAATATTAAAAAATGAAAATGCCCAGGTGGATTTTAAAACTGGTTTAATTCAAACACAAACATCTATGTTTTCTGCTTCTTCTTTTTTGCGGCTGGAAACAACACATTATTGAGAATCAGCCTGTAGCCGGGAGAATTAGGGAACATATCCAATTCTGTTGGTGGGTCACCAACCAAATGTTGATAATCTTCAGGATCGTGGCCTCCATAAAAAGTCCAGAATCCTTTTCCAAAAGTACCATGTATATATCGATCTTCACTGAAAGATTTGTTATCGCCAAGAACAATCACTTCTGATTTTACATAATCTTTATTGAAAGCTGTGGTCTGCCCCATAAATCCCTTAATAATCTGCTCATGATTTTGCGTCAGCATGGTTGGGACAGGATCCCATTTGGCAGAAAAATCAAACAGGGTAAAAAAATCGTTTCCTTCAACAATACTTCTTGAACGGTAGTTGGTTACATCTATATTTGAGATTTCGTATTCTGCCGGATTTGTCACAACTGCAAAATCGGTAAAAGCAAAACAATTGTGATAGTTGAGTCGCTCAGGATCACCCTGCTTAATGGGATCACCATCAAACATAGCGTCACATATATCAAGGCCATCCGCTGAAAGTGTTACATCATAACTATCTGTTGCAGAACACATGGCAAACATATAGCCACCTCCTGCAACAAATTCTCTGATCTTTTTCACTACCCCTAATTTTAGTTGTGACACTTTTTGATACCCATATCTTGCTGCAGTTGCTTCCTGGTATTTCACATCCTCCTGATACCATGGGAAATGACGATAACGTGACCAAAATTTTCCAAACTGGCCAGTGAAATCCTCATGATGTAAGTGAAGCCAGTCATACATAGGCAGAACACCTTCGAGAACTTCATCGTCGTAAATAACATCATAAGGAATTTCAGCATAAGTAAGTACGAGCGTAACAGCATCATCCCAAGGCAATTTGTTTTTAGGTGAATAAACTGCAATGCGAGGCACTTTTTGCAATTTCATTTCATCCATATTTACACCCATATCAGCCATCTCAGAAAGAATAGAATTGGCTTGAACATCTGCAATAACCTGGTAAAATACATTTCTAACTTTGCATTCTTTTTCGAATGTGGCATTGTGAGGCAATAGGTAACTTCCACCCCTGTAATTCAATAACCAGCTAATTTCAATATCATGTTGCAAAACCCAAAAGGCTACACCATAAGCCTTTAGATGATTGGTTTGGGTGCGGTCCATTGGAATTAAAATATAAGCTGAAAAAACCTTCTGAAATGGCAATAGCAAAAGGAGCAAAACAGTAAAAATCTTAAGAAACTTAATTAAGTGAGTCATATCAGAAAGAAAGGTCAATGTATAAAAAACAATTATATTAATAACTGCAAAAATACGCTGAAAATTATTCTAAGAGACTAAAAAAGGGATGAATTCATTTTGAGTCCTCTGCAAACCATTTTTCCTCATGTTAAAGCTTTATTTCCACAATTGGAAAAGAGTTCACCTGCTTATGTCAAAATGAGCATTATTACAAATTTAAATCACGATGAATATATTGTTAGACATATTATCAAGTAACTCACTAAAAAAAAAGACCTCCTATTAAAGGAGGTCCTTTGAACCAAAACAAGCATTGAAATTATTGTTTAATCAGCTTTATTTTATTTATCTGCAAACCTTGCTGAATTACAGCAAAGTAAACACCATTTTTGTAATCTGACATATTTATTTCTACAGTATTTAAGCCGTCATTTGATTGATTGACAACTTCATAAACAAGACTACCCATTAAGTTATAAACCCCAACGCTGTACTGTTCTGTTCCTGTGGAATTGAAAGTTATAACTGTTTGATTGTTAAGTGGATTAGGATAAGCACTCACCTCAATCAATGATACATCCTGTTTGTCCGTCGAGGATTCCGTGTTTTTTAAACTATAGGCTTCCATGTACGAACCAGTCGAATCAGCCAAAGTAGTAAAAGTCGAGGGTGAAATATAACCAGTCCAAAAACCATTACAAAGCGTATTTATTTCCCATGTATATTCAGTTTGAGGCGTCATGCAAGTTAAGCTTGCTGCATTGGTTAAATTCGCAAACCTATATTTATATTGTTGTGTTCCGGTTGGGAAATAGCGAACCCATGTAAATCCTGACAAACCTTCCCAACTGACATCGGCAGTAGTAGATGTTATATTTGCCGCGATCTGATTGATCGGCTCACAAACTGCTGTATCTTCTGTAATTGTAAAACTTTGTGCCCAATCATAATCAGTCCACACCCCATTGCAAACAATCTTTAAATCCCATGTATAATCAGTTAATTCTGAAAGATATTGAAGGTTAACACTATTTGTTGATGGAACAAATCTGTATTTATAATTGGTTGTGCCGGTAGGATAGTACCTTACTCTCGCAGGACCTGTTGTGCCTTCCCAGCTGACTTCTGCAGAATGAGCTGTAATATTGTAAGAAAGCTGATTCACAGGTTCACAAACAATGGTATCCAGAAGCGTTGTAAATGTTTGTGGCCAGTTGTAGGCAGTCCACATTCCATCACAGAAAGTTTTGATATCCCAAGTATATTCTGTTTCGTCGGTTAAAAAATTCAATGTAACATTGTTGGTTGTATATGGGTTCCGATATTTGTAATCAGTAGTTCCGGTTGGATAATACCTAACAACGGAAGTTCCGGTTAGGCTCTCCCAGCTAAGATGAACAGAATGAGCAGTAATGTCTGTTGCAAGCTGATTTGAAGGTTCACAAATAATGGTACTTGCAGTAGTGGTAAAAGTTCGAGCCCAACTGTATGCAGTCCAAAAACCATTACATTTAGTACTTATTTCCCAAGTGTATTCAGTTTCTGAAAGTAAAAAACTCAAAGTTACTTCGTTTACATCAAAAGCATTTCTGTATTTGTAGTTGGTAGTACCAGTGGGATAATACCTTACTCTACTTGGCCCTGTCAGCCCTTCCCAACTCACGTGAGCGGTATGAGCTGAAATGTCAAATGAAGTTTGATTGACTGGTTCGCAGACAACGGTGTCAGCGATGGTTGAAAAACTTGCAGCCCAGCCGTAACCTGTCCAGACACCATCACAGTATGCGTTGATTTCCCAGGTATATTCTGTTTCTGAAAGTAAATAATTCAGGCTTGTCATGTTCGATGTGTTGGCAAACCGATATTTGTAGGTCGTAGTTCCGGTAGGATAATAACGCACCCATACTGGAGCCGTAATACCATCCCAACTCAAGTCAGCAGAATGTACCCCAATGTTAGTGGCAAGTTGGTTAACCGGCACGCAAGACTCTTGCGCACGCAGACTTAGACTCATAAAAAGCACTATAACAACTACTGTTGAAGTGAATAGAGTAATTTTTTTCATCATTGTTTGATTTTAATTGATTTAAGAATTTCCTAAACGCTATAAACTTTTGCAATGTTATTATAAATCGACAAAAATAGTATTACAAAATTTGATATTAATTGTATGATTTTATTAAAAACCTGAGTTCGACATAAACAAAACGCTAAAAAAGAGTAAGTTGACCGTTGTTGGTTAACATTTCGTACTTAATACCAGGCTTTTAAGGCAGGAATGAGTTCCACAAAGTGTTCAAAGTTCTGCTTATGATAACTCCTAGTCATTCCGCCTTACAAAACACAATCTCCATCGAAACAGGTGCGTG
>PHDU01000020.1 GCA_002842755.1 Bacteroidetes bacterium HGW-Bacteroidetes-1
AACTCCATACAAAACAGATGGAGCTCCATAATTTTACGCTTTTTGATCAATAAAATAGTAAGTTTTCCTACGTGTGCAATAGCCAATATTGTTACCTGCTTCCCTTAGAAGAGCCAGATACTTTTCAATAGTAGGCATTGAAACGCATAGCTTGTCAGCTAACTGACTTGCGCTTCCACTATTCTGCTTCTCAATCAAAGTAAGCAGTAGTTCAAGTTTTTGTTTTTTATCTAAAAAGTTCATTGTCAATTGTTTTTGTTGGTTATTAACTTGTTTGTTATGTTGTTTTATAGTTGATTTTCCTCCGTGTCCTGAGCTGAAGCTGGTGTGTTTTACTTCCAAACACATAAGAATTGCTATAGCTTGCCATTGATTTTGGACGTATGGAAACATCATTGTTTCGCGACCTGGTGTTGCCACCTCCCAAAATACTTTGGTTCGTCCAACTGCTTTTGACCGTTTTGTTGAAACCTGCAATGCTATTCCCCTTGGTGTTTCCGTAGGTGACATAATGGCTTTTGGTTTTAGTAATTACAAATTGTTTAAACCCTTATAATAATTTGATTGACAATTATATATGCTTCTTCTTACTAAATGTAGCTCTGGGAATTTGGTTGTTATTCTCTAAAATATTCATATTCTAACTGGGTCTATTGGTTTTTTCTGAACTTAAGTTTATAAGTCAAGGAAAAATTCAAATAATTGGTGAAGGTTTTTTCCTGGGCTTGTTTGTTGTTTTTTATCCTAAACCACAATATTGTGACTAAGCAGAGGTAATAATTTCTTCTTTTACGTTGATTGATGTTTTTTTCTTCAGAACCTGGTTTTCGGTGTTTTCAGTCTTTGTTTGTTTTACTTGCTAACCAATTTGCTTTTGGTCAATTGAATTGCCAGTTTTTACCTTTTGTAACCATTAGTACCAAAAAACATCAAAAACGCATCAAAAAAAATAGACTTTTTTTTAGTTTTTTTTGAAAGCATTTTGTAAATAATTGACATTAAATATCTTAATATTTCACAAAATTCCGAAATTAAGTTTTTTTGAACTTTTTTCTGCAATGCTTTACTACATTATTGCAAATGCAAAAGAAAAAGTTTTTAGGGAACAAGACAGAGGAAAGTTGAATAGACGTTTTTCAGTGGAGCCCTATTCAATAATTATTGCTTATAAATCTATAAGCTCAATTGACCGAGCTTTTCTTTAAATGCTTTAATTGTTGGATTAACCAAAAAAACATTAACTGGTTTACGATAATAAAGGTTGTTTTCAATTACAAAAAGTGCCTCTCCTCCTCCGGTTATATTGAGCATGAGTGTGAAGCACCGATGAAATAGCTGCGGCAACAGCCAAATGTATGTAAATGCCTTCAATTTGTTCGAATGAATCGCTGCTTTACTTCCCCTTCAGGAAAAACACTTGCTGTGGCAGCAGCGAAAGTGAGGGCGTGTGAACCATGAAAATATGTTACCGCATACGTGAAATGTTTCATAGCTAAGGGAAATGGGTGGACTAACGCACCACTATTGAGCTGAATCTAAAAGTGTACAGATGATGCGAAATCAACGGGTCAAAAGAATTATCCTTGAAAATTAATATTTATACCATCACAATCTATTGAAAATCAGGCAAAGTTTTGTGTTTTTTCGTATCTTTGCAGCCAAATCGGAAAAAACTCGGGTGCTTGTCATTTGGTTTTTTATACTGAATTTGAATTGGTTAGTTGCTTATAATCAGAGTTATATATATTTTTTTATAGAATAATTTGTGATTTTTTAACCCATTAAATAGAAATTATTATTCATTAATACAGCATTTTTTTCATGGCTAAATCGCAGGAAACGTTCAACAAAAAAGAGGTAAGGACAAAAAAAGAGAAAAAGAGAAAAGATAAAGAGAAGAAACGGTTGGACAGAAAAGAGAATGATAAGTCTGCAAGTTTCGATGACATGATTGCCTATGTTGATGAAAACGGAATGATTAGTTCGACGCCTCCCGACCCAAGTAAGAGGAAAACAATCGAACTCGAAAACATTTCAATCAGCGTGCCTACAAAAGAGTCGCTTCCGCAATTGGACCCGGTAAGAAAAGGAATAGTAACATTTTTTAATGAATCAAAAGGTTTCGGTTTTATCAAAGATTCTGATACTGAAGATAGCGTTTTCGTTCATGTGAGTAACCTTCTCGAAGAAATCAAAGAAGGAAATATTGTTAGCTTTGAAGTAGAACGTGGGCCAAAAGGTCCAACAGCAACGCAGGTAAAAGTTGTAAGATAACTCTGAGGCATGCAACTGTTATCCAAACCAACCTAATCCTTTAGGTTTACTGCCGATTTTGGGTAACAGATAAAATATTTAACAACAGGATGTGAAAGCACTGAAACGTTCAATTGGTCAGAAGCTACTGAAATGTCTTCGGTTGAACCGTCTTTGTAAAGTATATTAATCTGTGAATGAAGGGGGTGATACGCGTGATTGGTTGTAACCTCTTCAATAAAAAGCAGCTCGCATTCATGCTGGTTGAGCGAAAACTTGTTGCAGATTTTATCCTTAATTTCAATGATATAACCGGCAGGAAAAGGATGATCTGAAATCTCAACTTTGAATAAATTTCGGTTGACGATGCTTTTGCTTAAAAAGGAAAGAACTTTATCAGTATGGTTTTGCCACAGCTTCAATGCTGTAAAAACATCAAAATCATCCAATTGGACAAACATTTCAAGAGGCAAAATATCATTTTCGAAATCTTGTGACGATGGATTGTTTTTCAGAAAGTAGCTCAAGGCTGGTGTTGCAGGAAGATCGGTATCAGCCATACTCAATTGTTTGGATCTTCTCAGCACATTCATCAGCATATATTCTGCCGAAAGTACAGTCTTGTGCAAATAAACCTGCCAGTACATAAGCCTTCGCGCAACAAGAAATTTCTCCACCGAATAAATGCCCTTGGCTTCAATTACCAGGTCATCGTCAGCAATATCCAACATGGTTATAAGTCGGTCAGCATTGATGGTGCCTTCTGAAACACCAGTAAAAAAACTATCACGTTTGAGGTAATCAATGCGATCCATATCGAGTTGACTTGAAACCAGTTTGCATAAAAACTTATGAGGATAGCTGCCTTCAAAAATACGTATTGCCATATCAAGTTTTCCTTCAAACTGGCAATTCAATTGCTTCATAATTCGCAACGACATTTGCTCGTGGGTCATGTTTTTGACAATGGTTTTTTCCAGCGTGTGCGAATAAGGGCCATGGCCTATATCATGCAAAAGTATGGCCAGAGAAGCCGCCTGTGCTTCTTCATTTGATATTAAATGCCCCTTGGATCGCAAAATGGCAACAGCCTGATTCATGATATGCATTGCGCCAAGGCTATGATGAAAGCGCGTGTGCAACGCCCCCGGGTAAACAAGATGTGTTAGTCCCAGTTGTTTAATACGCCTCAGTCTCTGAAAAAACGGGTGCTCAATGATCTTGAAATGTAAATTATCAGGAATTAAAATGAAACCATAAACCGGATCGTTGAAGATTTTCTTTTTGCTTGGTGTGTTGTTGGCCATAAAAAACGTTAATTTTGTAACAATGGCGCAGTATTTGAAACAATATTTCAGACAAAATGCCATTATATAGTACAAAAGTAATACATATCAATGGTTCTTCTCTACCCTTTTTAACAATCTGAAAATTAAATATATGGAAAAAATCAGAATTCTTTGGGCTGATGACGAAATTGATATGCTAAGGCCCCATATCATTTTTCTTGAACACAAAGGCTATGAAGTTGAAACAACCAACAATGGTGATGAAGCCCTTGACCTGATCAGAGAAAAACCATTCGACATCATATTCTTGGATGAAAATATGCCAGGACTTTCGGGCATCGAGACTTTGGAACAGATAAAAAAAGAATATCCAAATCTTCCTGTTGTGATGATTACCAAGAGTGAGGAGGAGTCAATTATGGAAGATGCTATCGGTAGTAAAATTGCTGATTACCTCATCAAGCCTGTGAAACCAAACCAAATTCTTTTGTCGCTCAAACGCAATCTTGAAAACAGGAAACTTGTGAGCGAAAAAACAACCATGAGTTACCAACAGGAATTTCGTCAGATTGGATTGGATTTGTCAAATCAACTCAACTTCAATGAATGGTCCGATGTATATAAGAAGCTCGTAAGATGGGAACTTGATCTCGAGCAATCGAAAGACGATGGTATTATGCAAGTGTTGCATATGCAACAGGATGAAGCAAACAATTTGTTTTCCCGCTTCATTGAAAGAAATTATGTTGATTGGTTAAACAGCCGTTCGAAGGAAAAACCTGTCCTTTCGCATACACTGTTCAAAGAAAAAATCCTACCGCGTATTGATAGTTCTGACAAGCCCCTCTTTGTGGTTTTAATCGACAATCTGCGTTACGATCAGTGGAAATCAATTCAACCGTTGATAGATGAATTTTTTCGCATCGAAAGCGATGAGCTTTACTACAGTATTTTACCTACAACAACACAATATGCCCGTAATGCTTTGTTTGCAGGACTAATGCCTGATGAGATAAGGAAAAAATACCCACATTATTGGACGGATGAGGAAGATGAAGGAACCAAAAACCAGTTTGAATCAGAACTTTTGGGCGAGCAGTTAAGAAGGAATGGTAAGGATATACGTTATTCTTACAATAAAATTCTTAACCTGAACGCAGGGAAAAAAATGGCCGAATCTATGTCTAATCTCATGGTGAATAAACTCAATGTAATTGTTTACAATTTTGTTGACATGCTTTCACACGTGCGCACCGAAATGGAAATGATTCGCGAACTAGCTGAAGATGAGCCTGCATATCGTTCGTTAATGCTTTCATGGTTCCGACATTCATCTCTTTTTGATATCATCAGGTTTATTGCCAGCAAAAAGTGCGATATGATTATTACAACCGACCATGGTTCGGTGTACGTTAAGAATCCGGTAAAGATTTTGGGAGACAGAACTGTAAACACCAATCTGCGGTATAAGTATGGAAAAAGCTTGAAATACAATGCAAAGGAAATGTTTGAAGTGCGCGACCCTGAAGATATATTTCTGCCACGCATTAACGTCAGCACTGCCTATGTTTTTGCGCGTGCCAACGATTTCTTTGCCTATCCGAACAATTATAATTATTACGTCAATTATTATAAAAATACTTTTCAGCATGGAGGCATCTCAATGCAGGAAATTATGGTGCCATTCATTTATCTGAAAGCAAAATGATCATGAAATTTGAAGTTGACCATCTGGATCAACTTGATGATGTAGCGAAAACATTGGTAGCACTTCAGGGAGTTGCCAATGTATTTGCATTTTATGGACCTATGGGAGCGGGAAAAACCACACTAATTAAATATCTTTGCCGTCGTTTAGGCGTTGAAGAAGAAGTGAGCAGCCCCACATTTTCAATTGTAAATGAGTATGTTACTGTAGATAATGAGGTAGTTTATCATTTTGATTTTTACCGGATCAATAAAATTGAGGAAGCGTATGATATTGGTTATGAAAACTACTTCTTTAGCCCATATCTGTGCCTTGTTGAGTGGCCGGAAAAGGTTGAGCAACTTTTACCCAAAGCATTCGTAAAAGTAAGTATTGTTATGGCGTCAGACTCTGAAACGCGTTGGATTGAAATTGAAACTGTACCATAAAACTGCTTAAATGATGAGTGAAGGCAACCAATACATTCGTTTTTCGACTTCTTCAGGACTGCTTCCTCAGGAGGAAATGCTTGATACAGCGCTTAAATCAAGTAAGTTAACTGTTGGGATACCCAGAGAATTGTCTGCCAACGAAAACCGTGTTGGACTCATTCCTGAGGCAGTTCGCTTGCTCACCGACAACGGACATAGAATTATTATTGAGAAAAACGCTGGCGAAAAGGCGCATTTTACGGATCACGAATATGCTGAATCAGGAGCGGAGCTGGTGTCGGATCGGGCACAGGTATTTGGCGCTGATATTATCCTGAAGATCGCACCACCCATAGGAGAAGAGATGGATTTGATAGAGAAACGCAAGTGCATTATTTCGGCTTTGCAATTGCCAACCCGGACAAAAGAATATTTTCAGCAGTTAATGTCGAAAAAAGTCAATGCAATAGCGTTTGAGCACATACAGGATAAAACCGGGGCGCTACCTCTGTTGAGGTCGATGAGCGAAATAATTGGAAACGCTTCCATGCTTATTGCTGCTGAGTATCTCTGCCATCCGCAATATGGAAAAGGAATTATGCTGGGTGGTTTTCCCGGTGTTGCCCCTGTAGAGGTTGTTATCATTGGGGCGGGTACTGTTGCTGAATATGCTTCAAGGGTAGCCATCGGAATGGGAGCTTTTGTTAAAGTTTTTGACAATTCAATGTATAAGCTCCGGTCGTTGCAAAACAATGTAGGCAGCCGTATTTTTACATCTATTCTTCACCCGCATCTCATTGCTAAAGCCCTCGAAACTGCAGATGTGGTAATTGCCGCCAAACATTCGCCTGCTGGAGTTTCTCCGTGCATCATTCCGGCTTCAGTTGTTGGAAGGATGAAGGCCGGCTCTGTCATTATTGATGTGAGTATTGATCAGGGTGGATGCTTTGAAACTTCCCGTCCGACAACACATCAGAATCCTGTTTATCAGGTGGATGGCGTTACCCATTATTGTGTCCCAAACATTGCCTCAAAAGTGCCCCGAACTGCTTCTGCTACTTTCAGCAATTTCTTTGCTCCTTTGCTGATTGAAATTGCCGAAAATGGAGGTGTTGATAATACGTTGAAAATTAATCGGTCTTTTGGGAAAGGGGCTTATATTTTTAATGGTACTCTCACCAATCAACAGATCAGTAAGTTATATGATATTCCTTTCCAACATCTCGATTTATTATTGGCTGCTTTTTATTAGATCTGTTTATCAATCTGTCATTCTTACAGAGTCTTCTGACCGGTTTCGCTGGTGATACTTTCACTTTTCAAATGCAATTCAACCTTCAAAGTACAATTGCGTTTTTTTAACTTCATTTTTTAGTAACCAAAATTTTTAAAAGATAATCTCGTCAGAACCTTTATTTTTGCGGTTTAAATAATCCTTATGGAACAAATCAAAAATGTCCTCTTTGGCCAGAATGCAATAGAAAAACTCAATGAAAAGTTGCATTCCTTCAAAGCTGATAACAAGAAGGTATTTCTGCTTTGCGACACCAATTCAGCGCATTTTTGCAAACCTGTTCTGAATCAATTGAGTATTATTAGTCAGCTATCTTACGAAACCATTGTTATTCCCTTTGGAGAAGAAAATAAGAATATTGACACAGTGCGCATAATTTGGGATGCCCTTACACGAAATGGAGCAGGAAGAGATGCTGTTCTTTTCAATTTGGGTGGAGGAATGGTGACGGATATTGGTGGTTTTACAGCTTCCTGTTTTAAAAGGGGAATATCAACAATGCATATTCCAACAACACTTCTTGGAATGGTTGATGCTGCCATAGGAGGTAAAACGGGCATCGACTATGGGTTTTTAAAAAACCATATTGGCACTTTTTATGCGCCTGAAAATGTTTTTATATGGTCTGAATTTTTGTCCACATTGCCCAAACGTGAATTGATGGCAGGCTATGGCGAAGTTTTGAAGTATGGTTTCATCTCTGATCATGCATTGCCTGATTTTGATCCACTCCAACAAAAGGATCATAATGATTGGCTTGAAATAATCAGAATATGTGCCGAAGCAAAGCAGCGGATTACCCTTGCAGATCCTACAGAAAACGGACAGAGGAAAATACTGAATTTTGGTCATACCATTGGGCACTCCTTTGAATCGTTTGCACTCGAAAATGGGAGTGATTTATTGCATGGAGAAGCTGTTGCTTGTGGAATGATTAGTGAATTATGGCTCTCGAATCAATTGCTTGGTTTGCCTGAGGTAGTACTGCAAAAATATCTTCAGGTGTTCAAAAAGCATTTTCTTCCATTTCGATTCACTTTTTCTTCAATGGACGATCTCATGGTAAGAATGCAGCATGACAAAAAAAATGCTGGCAATGAAATGCGATTTGTTTTAATTAAAAATCAAGGTGAGCCAGTTTATGATGTGGCTGTTAGTAAGAATTTAGTGAAGCAGAGTCTGGAATTTTATATGGAAGCAACTGATTTTGAAATCCAATTAACATGAAAATTAAGGTAAACAATATTTCTTTCAAAGCACAGGTGAATCTTCCCGGTAGTAAAAGCATCAGCAACCGCGCTCTTATGATAAGGGCTTATTCCGGTCTTAATATAATTATCAACGGGCTCTCTGAAGCTGACGATACGGTTATGCTGGAGCGAAATCTTGAGATGATTGCTAAAAGCAATGATTTAAGCAACCTTTTGTTGATTGATTGCGGTAATGCCGGAACAGTTTTCAGGTTTTTGTTGACTTATCTCGCTTCCACATCAGGGAAATGGATTTTAACAGGATCGGCACGAATGAAATCACGCCCTGTAGGAGATCTTGTAAATAGTTTAAGGCAACTAGGTGCAGATATTCAATATGTCGACAATGAGGGTTATCCTCCTTTGCGCATTTATGGAAAACCACTTAAGGGAGGCAAAACCAGCGTAAGCATGGAGAAAAGTAGTCAGTTTGCCTCTTCAATTTTGATGGCTGGTCCCATATGGCACGAAGGCGTAAGTCTTGATCTTACTGATAATCTTAGTTCGCTGCCTTATCTCGAAATGACCTTGCAAATGATGGAAGGTTTTGGTGCAATAATAGGACGTAGCTATAGGTATGTTGCGGTTTTACCAATACAATACAGCGAAACAGATATAACCATAGAACCCGATTGGAGCGCCGCTGCCTTCTGGTATGAGCTTGTGGCACTCAGTGCTGGTGGTGAATTATTGCTAAAGAATCTTGAATTTGATAGCTTGCAGGGTGATCGAAAAATGAAGGAAATGTTTGTTTCTCTTGGCGTGGAATCTTTTCAGGAACCAGATGGGGTTCTTATTTTTAAAACAGGTAACGTTAGCTCCAAACTGACTTTTGATCTTACCAATTATCCTGATATGTTGCCTTCCTTGGTTGCTACTTGTTGTGGATTGGGTGTTGGTGCAACTTTTTCAGGTTTAGAGAATTTGAAATACAAGGAGTCGGACCGGACTGCGGCACTGCATCAGCAAATGATGAAAATTGGTTGTCTTTTTGAGCAGCAATCGGAAGGAGTTTATCAACTTCGCCCTTCAAAAAATACGCTAAATCATACGGAAGAACTTATATCTTTTGAGACATATGGCGATCACCGCATGGCTATGGCTTTTGCACCTTTAGCATTGAAACTGGGGTCTGTTGATATTGAAGCACCTGAAGTAGTTGAAAAATCCTATCCCGATTACTGGAAGGAACTGTTCTCCACACAAATAATACAAAAAATTAATCTTTAAATAAGATTGTTTTAAAATAGTTATTCACACGTTTCGTACTTTTCAAAGCCGGAATTTTAATCTTGTCATCAAAAGGAACAGATTTAAATTATCTTTGTGCTATAATTTACAGCTATGATAGTAGATCTTTTCATTCCTTGTTTCGTCGATCAGGTGTACCCTCAGACCGGGATGAATATGGTGAAAGTATTGCGCAAGGCAGGCGTTGAAGTGCATTATAATCCTGCGCAAACCTGTTGCGGCCAAATGGCTTTTAATAGTGGTTTCTGGGATGAGGCAAAAAAACTGGGCAATAAATTTCTGAAAGATTTTCCAAACGACAGGCCTGTTGTGGCACCTTCAGCATCATGCACCGGTTTTATAAAGAAATCATACCAGGAGTTGTTCCACAACACTTCCAATCATTTGGAATATAAAAGGCTGGTTAAGAATATGTATGAAATTACCGACTTTTTGGTCAATGAAATAGGGGCAATCGATTTTGGAGCATCTTTCCCTCATAAAGTGACTTTTCACGACAGCTGCGCCGGCCTTCGCGAATATGAGTTAAAAAATGAGGCTCGAATGCTTTTATCAAAAGTCAAAGGAATTCAGTTGGTCGAGATGAAAGATACAAAGGTTTGCTGTGGTTTTGGTGGAACATTTTCTCTTAAAAACGAATCGATTTCAACGGCCATGGCAGAACAAAAAGTTAACAACGCTTTGGAAACCAATGCAGAATATATTGTTTCTACCGATTTGTCATGTCTGATGCATCAACAAGGGTATATTGACAAAAACAAGCTTCCTCTCAAAACCATTCATATCGTTGATATATTGGCTTCAGGCTGGTAATCCTTTTTCATAAGGGCTATTGAACCTTATGAGCTGATACTTTATAAATATCACATTTTTGTTCTGACATCCGGAAAATCAACATCAAAATGCCAGAAGTTATTTTTTGATTTTTTTAGTGCGACTTTTCTCGATCGCTTCGATAACATTGATGGCGTGATCACCTAATTTTTCATGATATACAACCATTTGCTGGTAGAAATTTCCGGAGACAACTGGGTATTTGTTATTTTTTTGATCGATAAGATGCTGTTCTATGAGCTTTATTCTTAACAAGTTAAGATTATCTTCATTTTGTTCTGCATCTTCAGGTTTCAAAATATGTGTTGCTTCAAGATGTTTCTTCATCAAAACAAGGGAAGTATTCACCAGTGAAAACATCTCATTAAGTCCATCTCGCTGAACCTGATGAAACCACGCCTTTTGCTTGTTTTTGTTTTCTATGATACGCATCATTTTGTAGCAAATATCTGCCATGCTTTCCATGTTATTGACGATTATCATCATCGCATTTACACTTTTTGACCCCTCAGTACTGAGATTATTTTCAGCAATTGAAGAAAGATAGTTGTTGATGTCAGATTCTAAGCGATCCATTTCAACTTCTTTGTATTGCATTTCACTGGCCAATGCCTGGAATCTTTGTTCATCTTTTTCAAGCAGAATTTTGGGGATTAAGTGAAACATCTTTTCAACAATGCTGCACATGATCAACAATTCTTTAGAGGCCTGAACAATAGATAATTCAGAAACAGGAGTAACAAAATTATCTTTATATAAAAGTGTATTTTTTGAGTCTTCATCCATTTTTAACGGATAAAACCATTGGGTAACCTTCTCCATTTGTTTCGTAAAATTGATCAGAATTAATCCATTAATAATATTAAAAAGACTATGGAAAAGACTGATGCTCAATGGAGCCTGGATGTGGAGATTATTATCTTTGTTTTGAATGAGCCATTGCGCAAAGTTTTCAACACCATGCACTGAGAGTTTAAAAAATGGGATAAGCATTAGAGCTCCGAAAATGTTAAAGAGAAAATGTGAAAGTGCAGTTCTTTTTGCCTTTCTGTTTGCGATGACTGCAGCAATATTGGCAGTTGCTGTTGTGCCAATATTTTCTCCTATCACCAATGCCGCAGCAACTTCAAAATTAATGTATCCTTCACCCAGAAGTACAAGTGTAAGTGTAATGGTTGCTGTTGACGACTGAATAATCATTGTGATCCCAATGCCGATTAGCCCAATTAGCAAGAGTGGAAATAAACCATCGCTACCTTTGCCTTTCATGAATTCTATGATAGGGCTTTCGGGATCTATGTTGGGCAATGAGTCACGTAGAAATTGCAAACCAATAAATAAAACTGCAAAACCCATTGCAAATTCTGCCAACGATTTATGTTTGGAGCTGGATGAGAAGTAGAGTGGAATTGATAATGCTATTAATGGTAAGGCCAAAGACCTAACGTTAAAAGTAAACCCGAAAAATGTTATTAGCCAGGTTGTTATTGTTGTTCCAATATTGGCGCCAATGATCAGGCCAATAGAATCGAGTACTGTGATAAGCCCGGCATTCACAAAGCTAATGAGCATAACTGTAGAAGCTGAACTTGACTGCATGAGTGAAGTTATTGCAAGTCCAATAAACATGCTTTTCCATGGCTTGGCGGTAATGGACGAAAGAGATTGTCGCATACGAACACCAACAATTTTCTGTAGCGATTCACTGAGCAGTTTCATTCCAAAGAGAAATAGCCCAAGAGAACCAAGAATAGTCAAACCAATATATATGTAATTAAACGCAATCATAAAATACGCTCAGTAATTGTTAGGGTTAAAATTGAATATTGGGATCAAAAAACGTTTTGTATTCAGTATTTATTAAATGATAAATTTTATCAAATGAAATGAAAATATTTGTGTGTCCTGTGCTGTATGGAGCAATTTCATAGCTATTGTAATAAAAACCTATTCCTGATGGGGTAAGGTAGATGTTGTCATTCGGTTCTACCAAATCTACAAAATATCCTTCAGATGACAATGATTTTTCTTCCGGTAAGCCAATCGATTGCTTTAAGGTATTGGTCAGAATAACAGACAACTCCTTGCGGTAGTTTTCAGTAAATAGAAGGTCGGGGAGAAGTTGAAAGCCATTTTCTGAAAGAAAAATCCCATATGCATGGTTTTGCATGCCATGTGCTCCTCCGGTGAAAACATAGTAAGAGTTCTTTAAACAGACCAGATCATTGTTTGTGAAAACAATGCTGCCGCGCACACTCTTATTCCATTGAAATGAAAAACCGCCATCATTTGTTATATTTCTTGTTTCAGCATATTGATCAAAAAAACTATTCATGTTTTTTAAAATCAATTCCTTTTCATCAAAGTTGTTTTTTTCATCCGAAGAACTATTAAACGTTTTAAATGAATCCCATAGCATAGGACGAGTATTTCTTTCAGGAAAAATAAATATCAGTTCAATCAATGCTACCGGCGTTCCTTCTTTGCCAGGAAACAGCTCGGAACTGGCGCTTTGATTTATAATTTTGAATTTCACTGCATGATTATCATTGTTTGATTTAAGCCTTATATTCTGATTTTCTGTGACAAAACTCCCATTAATTTCACCCTTTTTAAACGTTCCGGTAAAAACAATATCATCTTTGCCTGCCATTTTGAGGTTCAGTTGCCCCTGCTCAGTTATATCTCCTTCAAATTCAATATATTTTAAATTTGTGCTGGCAGCTATTGGCTCTTTAGTGTACATAACACCCCAAACCTGTTGATCAATGGCGTGAAAAAGCATAACAAGTGTATCTGCATGAATTGGGCCTTCATAAAGCTGATAATAAGATTGTTGCCCTTGGACTGTGAAAATTGTTACTATGAAAATATATATTAGAAAATATGTTTTATACATGTGCTATTTTATTAAGCGTGTAAAAAATCAGCATTATTAATTGTTGCCAGAATGCTCAAAAATATAGAAGTCGCTTTTTGAAGTGTTGTCCGGATCTTTTGGGTCGAAAGAATACTTATTTGGAATTTTCTGCTTTAATTTCCAGTTTTTTTGATGGGTCTCTACCCAATCCGTAAATTTCCTGTCTTTTTCGTGGTAGGTTTGCTCCATGTTGAAATTACTGGAATAAATGATTACAAACTTGCTGGCATATAGAAAGAGGTTGTTCATGTGTTCAATAAATACATTTTCCTCAACAAGATGGAAAACTACATCTAAGGAAAGGCTGAGTTCACTGAGAAACGCATCTGAATTGCTTTGCAATAGTGCAGTGTCATGTAAAAAAAATGATTTTGAAGCATCATCCTTAAATCTTTCAGTACATTTTTGTATGATTGTTGGAGAGACATCAATACCTATATACTTGGGATAGCGAGCAAGTGATAACTGATTGCCGTCGCCACATCCAAACTCAATGATCGACTGAATAGAATTTTCTTTTACAAAAGAATTAATGGTTTCTGCTTTGTAAATGGCCAGCCTGTTATAGGATCCATCTCCTGACGTTCCGCCTTTCGCATATCTTTTTTCCCAATAGGCAGATGAACCTGGAAATGAATCGTTGGTGAGTTTAATTTTTGACCAGATATCTGCTAAATTCTTTAATACCGGCGTTTTTTTAATGATGGGAAGGATACTTTTCATAAACTGTTATTTTCTTTTTCTAAAAGACATAAAAATTATTTATCAAACCGTCTTTTATAACAATGGTTTTTAGAAGAGGAATAGGTTACTTAAAAATATAGAATACTATAGGTTACAGTTTTCCTCCATACGTATATCCAAGGCTTTCAACAGTTGATTTTACTTTTTCAAGATCAATGTTATCACCTTTTATTTCAACAGATTGTGTTTGAAGGTTTGCGATGACTTCTGCAATATTTTCAATTTTTTTGAGATTGGTTTCAACACTGACTTTACAGTGATTGCAATCCATTCCGGAAACTTTAACAGTCATAAATTCCGGGCTAAATTCATTTTGATTGTTGCTCATGATGGTATCTTTTTTTGAAAAATTTTTCTGATAATAAACGTTTAGAATCAATAGAAAAAGGGTAAAGCTTGAAAAAATCTGCAGCCAATAGGGTAAAATTTCTCCGTGCTCATGATGTTGATGAGTTTGGGTCAATTCAAACCATTGTGTTGGCAAGAGATTGACTAAAACTCCAAAAGTCAATGCTCCGGCAATGATTGTGAACAGGTAAATGAGTGTTGATTTTTTACCCATTGTTTTACTCAGTACCGTGATGGAAGCAAAATTTGTTGCCGGACCAGCCATAAGAAAAACCAGAATTGCTCCCGGAGACAATCCTTTAAGCAACAAGACGGCTGCAATAGGAACTGAAGCTGTTGCACAAACATAGAGTGGGATACTGGCAACAAGAATAATTATCATACCCACAAAATCATTGCTCACATAAGAAGTAAAAAAGTCATCTGGAAGTAAAACTGAAATCAAAGCAGCAACAAGAAGTCCAATAATCAGCCACTTGGAGATATCCTGCAGAAAATCTACAAAAGCATATTTTAGCATATAAGCCAATGTTCGTGGTGTTTCTTCCTGTATGGTTTTTGGTTGATTTTCAATATTTTCTTTTTTTTCAGGGTCGAAAACATTGGTTAAGACACCTCCAAAAAAGCCCGTTATTAGTGCGATGATCGGCCTGATGACTGCAAAAGGAAGCCCTAACATTGAATAGGTCACCAAAATAGAATCAACGCCTGTTTGGGGTGTTGAAATAAGAAATGAATTGGTTGATCCGCGGG
Source organism: Bacteroidetes bacterium HGW-Bacteroidetes-1 (assembly GCA_002842755.1). Taxonomy (GTDB): domain Bacteria; phylum Bacteroidota; class Bacteroidia; order Bacteroidales; family F082; genus JALNZU01. The sequence continues at coordinate 15,055 of PHDU01000020.1, forward strand.
AAGCTCCATTGCGGTAGAGTGAAATTCCTGTTGGAAGTACTCCGCATGAACAAAGCGGCATCGGAATACCTAAGAGACTGGCGTTGAATGATGCAGCTGCATTTGATTTACCCATATATTTGGTGAGTAATCGTTTAGGAAAAAATACCTTTAGCAAACCAGCAAAAAAGAAACCAAACAACAGATAGGGTGCCATTGCATTGAAAAGGTTGAATAATTCAAGGAAATATGCTGTAATGTAGTTCATAATTAGTCGAAAAAATTTAGGGCCTCAAAAGTAGCTTTTATTAACGAAATAGAACGCTTCTTGAAAGAGATAAGCTGACTTTCACAATAAGGTGAGTTCGTATGGAATTTTACTTAAATGGGGCTTAATTTCAACGATAAGCTCCTTAAGAAGTTTGCTTTTATGGGCATCAAGTAATACATTATGCGCTGTATCAGAGATTGTTGCAAGCATGGCTGATTCATCTATCAAACATTCCTTATAGCTTGAAACCTCATAATACCATGTTATGGCAGGAAGATGACCTGCCCGTTTCCGGTGTTCAGTATCCAGCTTTAGGAGATCATATTTCTTGATCGTTTTTAAGATATCAGCATACTTTTCGAGTTGAAACATGGCCTGTAGCATCGACGTGAAAAACAAGTGCCATCTGAAAATCAAAATGTCATTCCGGTTTAGTTCAAGAAATGTTCTTGCGTAACTGAGTGCTTGTTGTGCTTTTGTATTTTTTGTCAAACTTTGAATGTAATAGGATGCAAATCCAATGCGGTTGTGTGGACTAATTGTATTCTTCATTTCAGAAAGGTTTTCCTGCATCAGTTTGAGTGCCTCCTGGTTTTTGTTTGACCGCAGTAAAACAGCACATAAATTGGCCACATAAAAAATATAATCAGCTCCTTTAAACCTGATAGAGAGTTTACCGTAAAAAACTGCCTGCTCAAGTTCATTATGTCGGGCATGCAATAATACCCGATTGGCATAATAATTTACCAGAATACGCTTGCTGTATATAAGCCCCTCAATAATCAATTGGTCCAGATGATTATACAATTCAATCAACTTGTCGTACTCTTTGTAATTGTAGTACATGAATGTCAGCCTGACAATTGCATAGTATCGGTTGAGCCCATCAAGTCTTTCATCCCTGAAAATTTGAATCAGGCGTGTTTCCCACTGACGTGATTCTTTATTAAATGAAGCGTATTGATCAACAATATCCATCGTCGCTTCGTGCAATTCCTGACTGATGTTTTTCGAATGCTGATAGGATGCTTTCCATGTTTCAAGGAAGGCGGCAATGGGTTTCAGGTAATTGTAACGCATTCTGATAAGAAGATAATAGCGGTAATTTTGAACCAATTCGTAAAATCGAACGAAATAGTAGCTGGTATCCTTAAATTTGTTAATCATTGACAGCAAAGCTTTTTCTTCATCAGGATTGATGGCATCCGTCATAATTTTCTTATCAATTTCAGCCATCCAGAAAAAGAAATGGTCTGCATCAATAGCCTCAAGTTTAGATGTAATCCATTTTTTCAGGTATGAATACTTTCGCTTGTCTATCAATGGATCAAAAACACAGGACTCGGAAGGATGATTGGAATAATGTCTGATACGACCTAAAATCCAAATGTTTTCGGGGTCTTTAAGTTTTTGAATTTTATCCAGATAAGCTACCTCATGTGGAAGCAGTGAAGAAGTAAATTCGGTAAATCGTTCCCTTTTTTTTTCTGACATGTTCTATATTATACCAATACCAAATTAATAATATTCAAAAATACAATGATTTTTAAAAGGTTTGGAATTGAATGAATTTTATACCAAAGTGAATTATAGATTATACAATTTTATCCCAAAAATTCGGGAGTAAATGCCGATGCTACTTGAAAATAGTCCAATGAGACAAAGTCGTCCCGATGGCATTGGCAATCGGGAGGACTATATTGAAAGTGCAATCGGTATTAATCCAAAAACTGTCATGGTAGAATGCCGATGGATAAAAATATCAGGTCAATTGAGTGAGCGATACTTGGACTATTACATTTCTTCTTTCGGTATTGCAAGTATTGACCACATGAAAAAAACCTATACCGCATAAAGATATCACCTCAATGAGAGCGTTTGTTTTTCTATTGGAAAAACACCAAGCATAAAGCTTTTAGAGTAAAAATTTTGAGTGATTCCATGCACTCATATCTGAACTTGGTCAAATACTTTTCAGATGAGACTTCTATAAAAAGTAAGATGCTCTGGATTTCTCGAAGGAATCTTTATGATTAGGTGTATAGGTTAAACAATGCCGGTAAATCCCATAAATGCCATTGCCAATATTCCTGCCGTTAGAAGTGCAATCGGGACACCACGCATTACAGCAGGTACTTCCATCAGGTCGAGATGCTCTCTGATCCCCGCAAATACAACAAGTGCCAGTGAAAATCCCAGTGCGTTTGAAACAGCAAAAACAACACCCTCCATAAGACTGAAATCTTTTTGCACGGTAAGGATTGCAACCCCAAGTACGGCACAATTGGTTGTAATTAACGGAAGGAAAACGCCAAGGGCTGAATACAATGCAGGGCTTACTTTTTTTAGAATGATTTCAACCATCTGCACCAAACCGGCAATCACAAGAATGAATGCGATTGTCTGAAGGAATTGAATTCCAAGCGGTATCAGAATATAATTCTGAACAAGCCATGTAACAATTGTCGCCAGAGTCATAACAAACAAAACTGCGCTTCCCATACCGATGGAGGTGGTAATCTTATTTGAAACGCCAACAAACGGGCAGATGCCCAGAAACTGTGCCAACACAATGTTGTTGACAAAAATGGCGGATATGATAATGATAATGTATTCCATTTTGCAAAAACTTTTGAGTTGATTCTATTTATTAAGTTTTCTTGTAAGGGCAATGAGATATCCTAATACTATAAATGCTCCCGGAGCAAGCACGAAAACAAGCATAAGATCGCCTGGAATTAGTTTTATGCTGAATATTGCACCACTGCCAAGTATTTCGCGTATTGCACCTAATATTGTTAAGGCAAAAGCAAAACCAAGACCCATTCCCAGACCGTCTATAACAGATGATAAAACTGTATTTTTTGAAGCAAAAGCTTCTGCCCTTCCAAGTACAATACAGTTAACTACAATAAGCGGAATAAATAACCCAAGTTGATCAAATAAGGCGGGGACAAATCCCTGCATCACCAATTCTACAACAGTTACAAAAGAAGCAATAATTACAATGAAAGATGGGATACGGACCTTATCAGGAATCACGTTTTTAACAAGTGAGACGCTAAGGTTTGAACTTGCCAGAACAAATGTTGTTGCAAGGCCCATTCCAAGACCGTTAATAGCCGAAGTGGTTACTCCAAGGGTTGGGCATAAGCCCAGCAGGAGTACTAAAACCGGATTTTCTTTGATGAACCCTTTGGTAAAATTCTGTAATTGACTCATATTTAGTTTCCTCCTTTGCTTTGTTGATATGTATCGGATGCTCGTTGAACTGCATCGGAAAATGCTCTGGAACTTATAGTGGCTGCTGTAATTGCATCAATATCACCCCCGTCTTTTTTTACTTTTAGTTTAAAACTGACTGGATTTTTCCCGTTGAACTGATTGCTCCAATCCGATTTGTTTTTCTGCATTTTGTCGCCAAGACCGGGTGTTTCTTTATGTTCCAGTACTGAAGTGTTGTTGATTGTTCCATCGGGCAAAAAACCAACCATTACTTTGATTGTTCCACCAAAACCTTTTTTTGTGAAGCTATTCACGGCGACACCAACAACTTCATCCGCCTGATATGCTAAATTAAATTGAAGTGAGTCATCCTCAAGCGCCGATTTAACCTGGATTTTTTCAAGGCGATCAAAAGCGGGAAGAACCAGTTTAATAGCTTCTTCCTGTTTTTTCTGCTTGGCAAGTTCAATCGGCCCTTTTGTCAGGTTGTAAACGCTTCCCAATGCTAGAGCCGACACTACTGTTATTACAAACAAAGTGCTTAGCATGTTAAAAAAACTCGATTCTTTTTTGCCTGCCATGGTAGTCAGTATATTTGATTTCTTAGTGCTTTATTTTTTTATAAGCCCAAATCTTTTTGGCTTAAATGCAGTATTGATCAATGGAGTGAAAGCATTCATAATTAAAATTGCAAACGAAATACCTTCAGGATATGCTCCCCACAAACGTATGATTATGGTGATCAATCCAATGCCAACGCCATAAATAATTTTACCGGTCATATTCATTGGAGAGCTAACCATGTCGGTTGCCATATAGATAGCTCCTAACATTAATCCACCGGTTAGAAGATGAAATGTTGGATTAATATAGTGTTGTGGATCAATGAGATGGAAAATACCGGCAAAAACAAAAACGGTTAGAATAATTGAAACAGGTAGCTGCCAGTTAATTACTTTTCGGATAACCATATAAATACCTCCTAAAATGAGGGCTATGGCTGACATTTCACCCAACGATCCACTCATACTGCCAGTAAGTTGATCCATATAATCGGGCATCTGTGGATCCGACATGATCTGTTCGATGGTTTTGCCTGCGCCAACACCTTCCTTTAACAATCCTAAAGCAGTCGGACCGGTAATCGCATCCGTTAACTGAGGTGCAAAAAGCGGTTTTGCGACGGGCCAGGAAGTCATTTGGACAGGAAAAGAAATTAACATGAAAACACGGCCTACAAGCGCAGGATTAAATGGATTTTTTCCTAACCCACCAAATGACATTTTTGCGACTCCTATAGTAACCAGGGCTCCGATAATGAGCATCCAGGCCGGAATATTGGCAGGAATGTTGAAGGCAAGTAAAATACCCGCCACTACTGCCGAACCATCGTTTATCGTTACAGGTCCCTTAATGAGATATTTTTGAATGACCCATTCAAAAAATAAACAGGCCAAAACAGAAATCAGTAATACCCTGACAGCATCCAAACCAAAAAAATAGATGGATACCAGCATTGCCGGAACCATGGCATAAACCACGGCATACATAATCTTTTTTACACTTTCGTCTCCATGAACGTGCGGAGATCCTGATATGGTGAACATATTCATAAGAATGAGGCTATTTTCTGGTTCTGATTAATTGACCTACTCTAAGTTTTCCTAACCTTAAAAAATCAAGCAAAGGCAGACTCGATGGACAAGTAAACTGGCACGATCCACACTCAATACAATCCATGATGTTGTTTTTCTCTGCTTTTTCAAATAATTCGAGTTTTGATAGTTTGGATAAGAAGTATGGTTCAAGTCCCATGGGACAAACTTCAGTGCATTTGGAACAACGAATGCATGGATTTGGTTTCTTGCGGCGGCTTTCCTCAACAGGCATCACCAGAATACCTGATGAGCCTTTAACGATAGGTATATCAGGGCTACTGATTGATTTTCCCATCATCGGACCTCCGTTTATGAGTTTTCCGGTATTTTCGGGAAGGCCTCCAGCTGCATTCAATAAGTCGGATATGGGTGTGCCAACCCGAACTAAAAAATTGGATGGATTGCTTAAACCTTTTCCCGTCACTGTAACAACGCGCTCTATAAGCGGCTTGTTTTTTTGAACTGCTTCATAAACAGCAAATGCGGTACCGACATTCGATACAACACAGCCTACTTCGATTGGAAGCTTGCCCGAAGGTACTTCTCTATTAACTGCAGCTTTGATTAATTGCTTTTCACCACCCTGAGGGTATTTAACTTTTAATGCCTGAACAGTGACACCGACATAATTTTTAGATAACTCTGTAAGATGTTGTATCGCATTGGGTTTATTGTTTTCGATGCCAATGATTGCTTTATCAACTGACAAGGCTTTCATAAGTATTTTGATGCCAATAAGAATTTCTTCTCCTCTTTCTAACATAAGCCGATGATCAGAAGTCAGATAGGGCTCACATTCTACTCCATTTATAAGCAGATATTCAGCTTTTTTTCCATCTGGAATCATCAGTTTAACATGGCTTGGAAATGTAGCTCCGCCGAGACCCACAATTCCACATTCCTTCACCCGTGACACTATTTCTTCTTTTGTAAGTGTAATTTCACGAACAATATCGGGTGTTTGATCAATATTTTCTTCCCAAATATCATCTATCACATCAATGAAAATAGCCTGACGACGATACCCACTCGAATCAAGTGCATCATCAATTTTAGCAACCTTTCCAGAGGCTGGAGCGTGAATATTGGCTGAAATAAATGCTTCCCCTTTGGCAATGAGCTGACCGGTTTTCACCTCATCTCCTTTTTTTACCATGGGTTTTGGTGGGGCTCCAAGATTTTGTCCCAAAGGAATAACCAACTGCTTTGGCAGTGGCAATGAACTTATGGGAGTATTTTCGGAGAATTTATTTTCTTCTGGGTGAACGCCACCCGGCGCAAAGGTTTTCAAACTGTTCATACCATTTACACGTTATACTATATTGTCGTTTTTTGTTTCTTGGGAAGCGCTTTCAGCAGTTGCTACGGCAGCAACCTTTGAAGGCTTTTCTTCTTGTATTTCTTGCGCACCTGTCTCCGCTTTTACTTTTCGCAATGGAAAATTGAGCTCATGGATGGCATCCGTTGGACATACCTCAACACACTTACGGCATAATTTACATTTCTCAAAATCGATGTAGGCAAGATTATTTGCCATCGTGATGGCTTCGTATGGACATACTTGAAAACATTTAGAGCACCCAATACATGCTACACTACAATTTTTCTTTGCAGGACCACCTTTTTCTTTGTTGATACATGAAACAAAAATCCGACGATCCTTCTTGCCTTTATTTCTTAGCTCAATTATACCACGTGGACAAGCTTTAACACATGCTCCGCATGCAACACATTTATCATTCACAACAGGTAATCCGGTCTCAGGATTCATATGAATTGCATCAAAATCGCAGGAGTCAACGCAGTCGCCCAAACCAAGACACCCAAACTGACATCCTCCTTCGCCTGCAAACAGGTTATGAGCAAAAGCACACGATGAGGCTCCGTCAAACTGTACCTTTGCAGGCGAATTGGCTTTCGATCCGTTGCAACGTATCACAGCAATCAAAGGTTCTTTTTCTTCAACTTCCAGGCCCAATATCGCTGCTACCTGCTTCATTACAGCATTACCTCCCACCGGACAATTCAGCCCTTCAAGGTTTTGTTTTTCATTTGCAGATTTGACTGTAACTTCAGCAAAATTGCGGCATCCCGGATAACCACAACCTCCACAATTGGCTTTTGGTAGTGCATCTTCAACCAAATCAATCTTGGGATCTTCAATCACTTTAAATTTCTGAGCAACAAAATAAAGAATCACAGCCAGTGTGGCTCCTAACAAGCCCATAGTCAATAATGCAAAAAGCACAATGTCGTTCACTTGTAAATATTTTTAGTTAATATGATGACCAAATAAATTCATAGTTGTTCATTTGAAAACAGCTTGACAAAAATAGAATATTTGATTTGATACTTCATTTTAAACCTACTGATAATAGTTGAGTCGTAATAATCAGATAACCAGTTATATACGTTTTAGAAATGAAACGGACGTTAAAAGAGAAACCCGAAACATGCTGAAAATCAGCATGTATTCGGGTTTGTTTAGATTCTTTCTAAATTAACAGATTATCAGTAATTTAGAACATATATAAAGAAGTTGATGTGTTTTGACACATTAACGAATCACTATCTTTTCAACATGTTTTTCTTTACCAAGAGAGAGATGAAGAAAATAGATGCCTTTAGGTGCTGACTGCATGTCAAAAACTTCATAAAATATGCCATTAACCGGACTTGATGTTGAACGTTTTATAGTCTTGCCTTCATTATTGGTCAAGAACCAGATTAATTTCTTTTGCTGATTTTCTTTAATTCGAAGTGTAAATATTCCATTATTTGGGTTGGGAATAATATTCACTTTTTCAGCAAGCGAGTTCGTTTCAGGTACACTTGTGCAATCATCCATTGTAAGAGTGAGATTATCTGCTGATTCTCCTATACATACACTGTTTGCAAAAGCATGCAGGCTTAGTTCAACAACGCCAGCTGAAATATCTTGCAGCCCAGGTGTGTAGTTAGCATTTAACAGATTAATATCGTTAAAGAAACCATCTCCTGCGCTTTGCCATACAATACTATCTGCAAACAAGGCTTGTCCTGCAAGGTCAACAGAATAGCCGATACATACTATGGTATCATTTCCAGCAACAGCCTGAGGGAGTCCGTAAATAATTACATCAACATCATCTGAAACTATTTCACCGTTCCATCCCGTAATTTGCAGGGTGAGTGTCACCAAGCCGCTGTCCCGGTCAGTAAGTCCGGGAGCGTAAAGCGTTTGCAACCTGTCTGTATAAAGGAACATACCATCACCGTTGGAAGTCCACAAAACGTTTTGAACTGCAATGCCTGAACCGCCGGTGGTTACAAAATTTTGGGCGGTACAAATGTAAATATCTTCACCTGCATCTGCCTGAGGTCCAACGCCAGGTGCAAAGTCGAAAGAGGCAATCTGAGTGCGCCAATTACCTCCCAGCCGATACATCTGGGTGTACCAGAAAGTAGAGTCATCGGATGGATCAACAGACATAGCGCTGTAATCTCCCCAACGGTTAACATTGGTTTGGGCCGAAGCTCCGATAATAATATCTGTTTCAGGCATATTGAATGTCCCCAGTGGTGCATCTGCAGTGCGACCTGTATAACGGATGCCGGGATAGGTTGTGGCACTTGAAACGGAATATCCTAATGCAATGTGTCCTTTCCCATTCATGGCAATGCTCCCCATCCATCTACTATCGGTATCAGGAGAAAATGTACCTTGTTGGTATATAGACCAGTCTGCATCGGTCTTTCGAAGTTCATACCATCGGATTGAAGCACGTGCGTTGGCAGTCACAGTATGATTTGCAACAAGCGTTTGGTAGGTGCCGAAATTACGGTATTGAAGCCTGAACATAAGTTGTCCGCCAATTGCGTCAAGCAGCTGAGTAGTATTGGGCTGCGGAACGCCTGAAACACTTGCGTTGAATGCTTCAACGGTTAAACTGTGCGACATCTGATACGTTGAAGAGGATGGGTTATCCCAATTAAGATCAGCTTTCCATATTTCAAGATTTTTGTTGCCTGTACGGTTGATATGTGCAAACCAGGCCGGCTCGTTTGATGGAGGTGGTGTGCCGTCGATATCAGCTGGAAGAATACCATATTTTGCATTTGAGATAGGAAACATAATCATGCGGGCATCAGGATTACCAGCAAGCATTGCATCACGCTCAAGTGCTACAGCTCCTCCGCCAATGTAGCTGGTTGCGCTGGCATTGAAATAATTAAACGTTCCGATGTAGGCATTGTTCCATACTCCAAATTTTGGATAGTCGTTAAAATAATTGAATTGAAATGCATATCTGTACCAGGCTCCAAGTGGATCACCAGTCTCGGAAATGGCAACTAACTCCCAAAAAGTGTTGTTGGATGTATTGACGGCAAACTGACTTGCAAACCAGCGATCGGCCAACTCATCATAAACTACGATAGGGTCGCCATCGTTTGTTCCTGTCCATGGCCCTATGAATCCATTCCAAAGCGTACTGTTGTCTGCCGGACCATATAACATTACGCCAGCTTTGTTGTATATGGCAAATGAAAGGTTTATCATCAGAAAATAGTGATCAGGCCCAACATCGCCATCGGTATCAGCAGGAAAAACGCTATTCACATTTCCCAGCCCCATGATATTACGCAACGGCCAGTAATCTCCCTGAGATGTATAATCCTGTACTACCGGATCAATTGCTTCAAGGTTTTCAGGACCATTAAGGTCGAAGGGCGTATCTTCAATTGTTTTATTTCCAACAAGATCATTTTTCCATGCTCTTTTTCGTTCTCCAGGTACTATTGGAGTAATATTTCGTAAAGGAGCTGTTTTATCGAAATAGGTTGCTTTAACTACCTTCTCGGGAAAATATACAGCATTATTTGTAGTTTCTTGTTGTGCACGAACATTTAGCATGATTGCCGCTAAAAGTAGGAGAAATAAAAATCTTTTCATTCTTTAACGCGATTTAGTGGTTTAATTTATTTGAATTATTCTATTAATAATGTGAATTTGAGTCATTGTTTTTATTTGATTCCAAACTGAAAAGTTTTACTCATTTTGTTTCTCAGCGAATAAAGAACCAAATAATATGGAATAAGGATGATGAGGGCAGTTAATCCGGCTATTCCTTCACTGAAATCAGAAACAATCATGACAATAAGGGTCAGAATTACAAGAAGAAAGGGAAGAATATAACCGAAAAATACTGCTAAAGTGCCTAATTGTTCTCTCATGAAAACAGTAACTTGTTGCCCTACAGTATAATTGCTTTCAGGATTTCTGTCCACCAGAACTATTTTTTCCTCCATATCGGCCGCACTGCAAGCTCCTTTGGCATGGCAGGAAGAGCAGGCAGATTGTGAAAGGATCATTACCTCTACTTTCTTTTCAAACAATTGCTTTATAATTCCAGGATGGGTAATTATTTCTGTTTTTTCACTCATATTCAGAATCTGTTCTTTTATAGTTTTTGAAATATTGATTTGAATCAGCGGCCTTAATTTATGGGGTTGATAGAGATACCGGAAGCACTTTTCCATTGAAATATTGATGCCCTGAAAGTGCAAAATCATGGATAAATGCTGCCATTGAGGATGCTGAAACTGGAGCCTTATAACCCGGGAAAGCCTCCTGAAGCATTTCGGTTTGTGCAGCACCCAGTGCAAGGCAATTGACTTTTATATCTTTGTCTTTTAATTCTTCTGCAAGACATTCTGTAAAAATGGCCAGAGCACCTTTACTTGCACTGTAAAGCGAAAGTCCTGAAAATTTTGAACTTCCCTGAAACCCTCCCATACTGCCAATGTTTATGATATGAGCATTCTTGCAAAAATAGAGTAACAAGCTTTGGATCAAGAGAAAAGGGCTTTTCATATTGACTTTGAACATTGCATCGAAATCATTGCCGTCTAATTGTTCAATCGGTTTATGAACTAAAAGACCTGCATTATTAATCAGTATGCGTGGTTTAAACTGATAATCTTCAACAATTGAAATAATCTTATTTTGAAATCCGTCATCCATCAAATCCATGGAAACAGGAAAAATAACATCTTTTAATTCAGTGCTTTCGTTACGTAATTGATTTATGTTGTTGCTGTTACGTGAAATGGCAAGAATACGGTTTTCCGACTGTTGCGCGAATAGTTTTACCAATTCAAATCCAATGCCCCGGCTGCTTCCGGTAATGATGATATCCATGTTTGACGGGTTTGCTTTACTTAAGATTTAGTCATTTAAAGATTCTATGAATCTGCTATACTTCTCAGTTCTCAGCAGGGCGGGCTCGTTCAAATTGTCTTTTCATTTGTTCAACATCAACTGCACTGATGGTAAGTATGCCCGTTTCATCAACTGTGATTGAAATATTAATAGCGGCGTCTTTTACAAAGGGATCAAAATTCATATAGGCAATTCCTTTAATTGGGGTTGATCCATAGGTTTCTGTTATCTCTTTTGCATCTAAATAATCTTTGCTTATTGGGATTCGAGCTTGTTTGGCAATACGTTCTGCTTCATTCATAGCCAATTCATATGATCCTGAGTAAACAAGTAAAACAGAATTAAAGCCTTCATCATTATTTTCAACGGAGGTGATTTGAGAGTAACCCGGATCAAGAATCAATCCGACTGGTTCTGTCAGACTAAGATTTTTAGCCCATTGTGGCAGACCGGTTGCAGGCGCTACTTTTTCACGTTGTGCCAATGCTCTGCCAAATGTTTCTTTAATCTCATTCGATCTTGTGCTGTATTCCGTGTCGCTGATTTTACCATCCATTCTTAATTGTTCCAAATCATCCAACTCGTTTTGCATGGCATCCAATATTTCCATCGTCTGACCAATATTATCCATTTTATTATTAAAGCTTTTCAGGTCTTTCTCAAATTTTTCTGTTTGAGATTCCTCTTTTGGCGGATCACAACTGAAAAGGCCAATCGAAAATATTAGAAAAATTAATGGTATGAGCTTGAAAAACAATTTATTGTTCATCATCATGGAGTTGTTACTGCAGGTTATTTTCATCTCCAAAAATAAGTATTATTTTTAGAAATTGAGGCTTGAACTTTTTAACTTTTTAACTGAGTACGCTTTGATTAGGATATCTGTTTTTTTTATTTAATAGTTAATTGTATCATTGCGACTAATTGTTGTAAACAATTCGGAAAGAATTCAGGCTATTGCATTATCAATTGATTATTTACAAAGAAGATTCTCTCTTCATACCTAAGTTGTTTTAATCCATTTGTTGAACCAAAGCAGAAATTCAACGTGAAAGTTCATTACCTGTATTTTGAAAATGGGCATGAAATTTGCATATTTTATAGATTTTGAAGTGGTTCACACTATAAAGTTGTAATTTTGAGCCGAAATAAATAATTTCTATGTTTTTTTCTAATAGGTATAAGCAGGTTGTTTTTTCCTTTTTTAGATCAGTTATATTATTGCTGGCATTTCTCGTATTACCTGGTTTCTCATCTTTTAGCATTAAACCACCTGATCAGGAATGGGTGGGTCATATTGCAAAAGGGGAATCAAAAAAATTATCATCCTATCTTAGTCAGGTCGTTTCTTTAGAACTACTTTCTCAATCCGGCAGCTATAATAAGAATCAAGCAGTTATGGTCTTAGCAGATTTTTTTAGTCTCTATCCTGCTGAAAAAGTTGTTTTAAGACAAACCGGAACAACAGGTTCAACCAATATGTATTTTATTGGGGACTATGAATGCAGGAATGTTGTGTATAGATTATATGTACAAATGAACAATCTTTCAGGCGAATATCTTATTTATTCAATGAGTATCAAAAAGAAATGACAGATTTTCCACAGGTTGAATTGCTTATTCGGCAAGCAATTATTGAAGATTTGGGTGATGGCGATCATACCTCATTGGCTACGATTCCGGCTGCTGCAAGAGGCAAAGCGAAACTTTTAATCAAAGAAGAGGGGATACTTGCGGGTGTTCAAGTGGCTCGAATGGTTTTCAATCAAATCGATAAAGAATTGATTTTTAAATCCTTTCTTGAGGATGGACAATTGGTTTATAATGGAGATATTGCATTTGAGGTGGAAGGAAAAAGTCAATCCATTTTAACTGCTGAACGTCTTGTTTTGAATTTTATGCAGCGAATGAGTGGCATTGCTACCCACACACATAAACTTGTTCAATTGCTTGATGGCCTTCCCGCCCGGTTATTAGACACCAGAAAGACAACTCCCAATATGCGAATTTTCGAAAAACTTGCAGTAAGGATTGGAGGCGGCTACAACCATCGATTTGGCTTATTTGATATGATACTGATAAAAAACAATCATATTGATTTTGCAGGAGGGATTGAGCAGGCTCTCAAGCGGACTATTATATACCTTGAGCAAAACAATAAGAAACTCAAGATCGAGATTGAAGTACGTAATTTTGATGAGTTGAAACAGGTTATTGCATTTGGTAAAGTGGATCGCATAATGCTAGATAATTTTTCGACAAAGGATATGAACAAAGCAGTCGAAATGATAGCCGGACGGTTTGAAGCAGAAGCTTCTGGAGGTATAACCGAATCAAATCTCAGGCAATATGCCGAAACAGGAGTGGATTATATTTCAGTTGGTGCACTTACACATCATGTTAAAAGCCTGGACATGAGTCTTAGAGCCATTTAATAGTGATAAAGGATGAAGATTGCCAAACTAAAATATTTACGAAAATATGTTAGGAATCGGGATAGGTTAATCAGAATCTTACGCCTGATTAACATACCTGGATTCAGAGGGGTCCCGCTCTATGATGTGTTGGTTTTCTTTGGGAAAGGGTTATTCAATGGAGCGATTGCAACAAGAGCTGCAGCAGTAGCATTCAGTTTTTTTCTGGCTATTTTCCCATTTATTCTTTTTTTGTTTACACTAATACCCTACATACCTATTGATCAGTTTCAGGAAAAATTGATGGCAATGTTTGCCGAGATCATTCCTCCTGACACGTTTGTGATGGTTGAAAAAACCATTTACGAGATTGTTATGTTGCAAAACTCAGGCTTGCTATCTCTTAGTTTCATCCTGACTTTTATATTCAGTACCAATGGTATTGCTGCCATCATTGATGGATTCTATGGATCATGGCACAAAGTTCAAACCAAATCCTGGGTTCAGCAGCGTCTCATTGCTATCATGTTATTGTTGGTTCTTTCAGTTATGGTAATTCTTTCAATTGCAGTCTTAACATTAGGAGGAACCTTTATCAGCTTGATGGTTGAATACGGTCTTGTTTCGGGTAATCTTACCATTTATGCTCTTGAAATATTAAAATGGGTTATAACGTTTTCTCTTACTTTTTTCAGTGTTTCTTTGCTTTATTATTTCGCGCCTGCATCACGAAAAATGTATCGCTTTTTTAGTCCTGGATCAATTCTGGCAACATTCTTACTTATTCTTGGTACGTTGGGATTCAATTATTACATCGTTAATTTTTCGCAGTACAATGCGCTGTATGGTTCAATAGGAACGCTTATTATTTTTCTTATGTGGCTGTTTTTTAATGCAAATATCTTACTTATCGGTTTTGAATTGAATGTAAGCATCCTTGAAGCCAAAAAGGGTATGATTCTAAAGGAATTAAAAAAAACCGAATAAATTTAATGTGATTGTTGCTATGAATTCGGTTGACATTATTTTTATTCAACTTCATAATGCTTCTTTTATAAGAAAAGATATTGAACTGTTGAGCAAGCATCATCGGGTCCAGGTTTTTCATTTTCGTCACACCAAAGGCATAGCAGTAATTCCCGATTTGATCAGAGAGTTTTTTTTTCTGATTAAACACCTGTCAAAATGCGATATAGTTTATGTCTGGTTTGCTGATTTTCACGCGGTACTTCCGGCAGTTTTATCACGGATTTTTCGAAAAAAATGTATTATAGTTATCGGTGGGGTTGATGCTTCTTTTAATCCAGTACTTAATTATGGAACCAAAACCCGACTGGCTGGCGCTATAAGTGTTCATCTGGCTACAAGCTTTGCTCATTTATTGTTACCGGTTACTCAATATACATACAACTCTTTATTAAAAAACATTTCCAAAAAGCTGCAAACAAAAGCTCAGATTATCTATAATTGCTATAATTCCTCATTTATTCTTCTTCCGCAAATTGAAAGGACAAGAAGCGTGATTACAGTTTGTCTAACCAGCAGTGTTAATACCTTGTTTGTTAAGGGTGTTGATTTCTTTGCTGAGGTGGCCAAAGCCATGCCCCAAACTCACTTTAGAGTTGTAGGGGTTTCAGGTGAAGCTGCGGAATGGCTCAGACAGGCAAAGCCAGATAATCTGGAACTTATTGGCCCAATTTCCCATGAAAAGCTCAATGAATATTATTGTGCATCAAAAGTTATTTGTCAGTTTTCCCGTCAGGAAGCCTTTGGTGTAGCTTTGCTTGAGGGAATTGCGTCAGGTTGTTATCCGGTGGGTTACAATTGTGGTGGCACTGCTGAAATTCTCACTGAGGATAATGGAAGACTCATCCAGGAGTTAGCAATTACTGAAGCAACAGTTGCTGTAAGCAAGGCTTTACAAAATTCAGAAATCGAAATCGAAATGATTCAGGAACATGTACTCAGTAGGTTTACCTGTCAAAAAAGAGAGGATGCCCTCAACAATGCAATATTTTCTCTGCTAAATAAGTCCTGAAAATGACCTTATTTACTTTTTAACTTTGTCTCAACCAATCGAAGAAAGCCATCAATGCTTTGATTGATTTCGGGCGAAAGCTTGAAATAATAAACGGGAATTATAAAGATCATTGTTATAAGACTGCTTCGCACAATGATGTCGAAGATGAAATTCGGCAGAACTGGAAAAAAAACGAATATACCATAGACTACTACTCCAATTACAACAGTATATAAATGTTGAATCGAAAAGGGATGCATTCCAAAACGTTTATAGATATATAGATAGCGCAGAATGCTATTAATGGTAAAGGCAAGCGTGTTGGCAGCAGCAGCTCCAACCAATCCAAATGCCTTGATAAAAAGGTAATTAAAAATGAAAATCATGAGAAGAAAGACAAAATTTAACAGTGCTCCAACGCGATAATTTTTAGACGTGAGAATTAAGATATCGCTCACTCCTGAGGTCATTTCAACAAGGTTTGTAAGTGCAATAAAAAAGATAACGTACATCCCTGCCTTATATTCAGCCGGCAGAATCTCAAATACATTGTGAATGTTACCCCACAAACCAATAAATATCAACGTGCCTATAATAAGTTGGTTAATGCTGCTTTTTTGATACACCGACGCGATTGTTTTCAAATCGTTGTCACGCCATGAATCAGCAAGAATGGTTCCGGCAATTTTTCGTAAAGATCGCGATGGAATTATTATCAAGGAACCAAAAAAGAAGGTGATCGCGTACACCCCTGTAGCCTCGATTCCTACCATCCGGCTGATCATGATGCTATCAATATTAAGAATCATAATGCCAGAAAAGCCAAGTAAGAGGCCATAAATACTCATGGTTATAAGCGATTTGGATAGATTTCTATCGATGAACTTCCAATCGGGTTTAAGATTTACTTTTTCAGAAAAAAACAGAGCAGCAAGCAAAATGAGTCCGGGCATACAGTTAGCAGCAACATAAGCAATGATGAATTCATTAAAGCTAAGTATATTAAGGTAAAATAACAGAATGGATATTAGAATCAGGATGCGTAGAAGAAACTCTTTTACGAAAGTGCCAATAATCGTTTTAAAGAGCATTTTGAAATAGGTGTCCAGCATCAGGTAAAGAAGCGAGAAGAATATCAATGGAATTAAAAATCCAATGTAGTTGACAAATAATTCAGAACTTTCAATGCTATTCTTTATAAGATTAGGTTTAAGTAGTAGAAAAGCAACCATTGACAGCACAAAACCTGCAAGTAATACTAAAAGCGTGAGCCCGACAAATCCATGATGGTTTGTTTTCGGGTCTCTGAAATAGGAGAACAACCGGCTTGCCGGATGTAAGAACCCTAAAGTGGCAAACTGGGCGAATAAAGCAGAATATGCAATCAATAACTTGATTAAGCCATTTTCTCCTGTAGTTAAAAGGTTTGGAAGTAATAGTCCTGAAATAGCAAAACCAAGTAAAACGCCTAAATAGGAATAGACAGATCCTTTTATCGTTTGCTCTTTTATTTGTCCCAATGCCGATATTTTATATTTGCAAATGTATTAAATATGACATTATACATCTGTATTGAGCTTAAAATAAAGCAATTCTACGCAGATAGTTTTTATGTTTTCATTTCCAATGATTTATCATTTTTTTGCTGCCTAATCCCTTTTCTTAAGTTCAAAAATGATCATACGAGGAAAGATTGGGCTTTTTTCGTGATGCATGACCCTTGGTTTTCTTGATTATGCATAGGGTATAATACCTGAGAGGCTAAAAAAAAGTATTTTTGCATCTTCGAATCGGAAACATAAGGAGAAAATGAAAAAAGAAAAAAATAAGAATAACATTGTTTTTATTGGCAGTGGTGCCATCGCGACATCTTTGGGTAATATTTTGGCGTCTAATGATGACAATGTCGTATGCCTTCTGTCTATCGAAAAAGATGTAATTGAATCCATCAATATTCATCATGTCAATAGTGGCTATTTCCCCAATATTCAGTTACATTCTCGCCTGCTTGCCAGCGATGACAAAGAACTTTTGAGCGTTGCTGATCTTATATTTCTGGCAATTCCTTCTGTTTCGGTTGTTAACTATCTTAAAAATAATCAACAATTTATTTCAAAAGATACTTTGCTTGTAAATTTGGCGAAGGGTTTTGGTACTGAAAATGAATTGATTCACGAAGCGGTGAGTTCGTTTATGCCCAATAATCTGGCTGTAATGAAAGGGCCTTCCTTTGCAAGAGAGATTATCAACATGCAGCCAACAGCATTTACCATCGCTTCAAATGATCCTGATTGTTTCAATTTATTTATCCATATTTTTGAAGATACTTCCATTTATCTTGACTTTACCAACGACATAATTGGGGTAGAGTATGCAAGTATTCTGAAAAATATTTATGCAATCATAATTGGTATTGTTGATGCAAATTTTGATTCTCCCAATCTACGCTCACTTGTTCTGTCCAAATCTATAAACGAGATGCGAAGTCTCATCAAACGCTTTGGTGGAAGCAATGAAACGATTTTCAACTATTGTGGTTTTGGTGACTTCTCGCTTACTGCACTTAACGATCTGAGCCGTAACCGAACCCTTGGTTTACTTATCGGGAAAGGGTTTTTTACGCAAGGAATTTCTGATAAGGTTGTACTTGAAGGGAGGATTGCTGTTAATGTTTTTCATCAACTTTTAAAAAACAGCATTGGAAGTGAAACTGAATATCCTCTTTTGGTTGAACTTTATAAAGTTTTCAATGAAACGTATGATATCAAAAAATTTGTTGGAAATATTTTAGTGACATGATAAAATTGATTCTCCAATAATAATCTGTTTTTTGTGGATTTAAAGGAGTCTTGTAAAAACTATTTTTAGATTATTGGATTATTCTGATGTCTTTATTACCATAACATCCATAAGTTCAGTAAGTTTTTTTGTAAGGTTTTTCCGGGAAAATTTTTCTATGTCAGATGAAACAAATTCTGGTTTCCCGCTTTTGAAATTGTGGTAAATACTCAAGATGGCTTTTTTAAGTGCATCGGTTTCTTCAAAACTGTAAACAACACCTGTTTTTGTTTCTTTCAGAATATTTGCAGCATCACCAAGTACCGGGCCAATGCAGATAATTGGTTTTTTTGCAGCCATATACTCAAAAAACTTACCGGTAAGAATCAAGGGTGCATTGGGTGTATTGTTAATAAGGAGGAGTAAAATGGAAGCCTTGTTGTAGGTGAGGATTACTTCATTGTGAGGGACATAGTCAATGATATGTGCAAAGGGTGTTAAGCCTGCTTCTTCAATGGATTGTTTAACACTAAAGTCAACTTTACCTGTCAGATTGATGTCGAGGTCCTTTGCAAAAGAAGCATTTTCATTCACCAATTCTCCCAATACCCTCCATAAATTGAGTGGGTTACGCGTTTTTACCAGAGAGCCGATATGTGCTAAAGTAAATTTCTCTTTACCTGTGATATCCATAAGGTTATTAAAGTCATCGTCGTCGAAACCATTTGTGATAACATGATAGTGCCTTGGTACTATTTTGTTGAAATCTTTTCTCATGCCTTCACTGATTACCGAAATTTCGTCTGCTCTTTGCAGCACTGTTTTTTCAAGATTTCGATGCTTTAAATCTGCAAAATGGGTAAGCTGTAAATCTTTATAGAAATCTATATTGGTCCAGGGATCGCGAAAATCGGCCAGCCATGGAATATCAAAACACTCTTTCAGTTTATGAGCGATCAGATGCATGCTGTGCGGAGGTCCGGTTGAAACAATCAGGTCTACTTTGTTTCGACCCATCCATTTTTTCAGGAAATGCACCGATGGTTTGATCCAGAATTTCCGGGCATCAGGAATAAAAAGGTTTCCCCGTATCCAAACACTGATTTTTTCTGTTAGACCCGACTTTTTCTTTTCAGTAAGGAAAGCAGTTTGAATACGTTCATCTTTTTTACGTCCGGTAAATCTTTTGTAAAAGTGATAGGGTTCCCAGACTTTTGTCTTCAGTATCGTAATATCAGAAGGTATTTCCTGAATCAATGAAGAATCAATAACAGGAACTTCTGGATTTTCGGGGGTATAAATTATAGGTTCCCAACAAAAATCACGTAAGTATTTTACAAATTTAAGCCAACGCTGAACACCTGCTCCTCCCGAGGGTGGCCAGTAATAGGTAATAATTAAAACCTTTTTCATTCTTCTTGACGGACGAATGCTTTTTTCAATTCGATAAAAAGCCATGCAAATACAAGCAGAAGCAAAAATGAAGAGCTGGCAAGAGATATTTTTTCTCCTACCTTCCATATTTTTGGTTCAAAACGCATTACAATTTCGGAATTACCTGCAGGAACCTTAAGGGCTCTGAGTGCGTAATTTGCCCTGATAAGAGGTTGTTCTGTTTTGTTTATATAGGCTTTCCATCCGAGTGTGTACCAAATTTCACTAAAGACAACAAGGCTTTCGTTCGCTAATTGAGCTTTGTAAGTTAAATGATTGGGATCGTAATCTTTCAGTAGTATTTCATCAGAATTGTCAGTAGTTGGTACAAGACCTTCAAGATTATTTGCGAATTCTTTACTGATAACAGCAGTTGTTTTTAAATCCTGCTTCTCAAGAGCGTCAATTTCATCATTGGGTGTATCAACCCAATGAATATTGCTCACAGGCCAGGCATTGCCAAAAGCATAAATATTTCTGATAGGTTGTGCCTGAGGGTTGAAAATAATATATCTCGTATTGAGCATATTTAAAATCTGGCTTTGACCTAATCTATCCTGAATAGCACCTAGCGTAAGATTATCGCGCATCACACTGGTGAGGTCGCTTATTTCAGGTTGAATATAGTGCTCTATCATGTCCTGATAGCGTTGAAGTTTAGCGCCGTGATAACCTCCGATAGAGTGATGGAAATACGAGGTTTCAGAATCATTGAAAGTGCTCTTTGTGATATCGAGAACACGGAAATTTGGATCTATGTCTTTTAATATCTCATTATTAGCTTTGCTTGGTTGAAAAGGAAATTCAGCTTTACGCTTTGAAACAAAATTGTTGCTGTTTAAATAACGGGTGTTGATGGTAACCATATCAGCAAGAATCAACAAAGTAAGTGCAGCGGTCAGCCAGTGTTGCTTTAACTTGTTTAAACCAAAAGCAAAAATCAAACCAGCAGCTAAGGTGATAAAAAAGAAACTCCGTAAAGCGTCTTTTTTAAAGATTTGCATTCTCACAAGTTCTAATTGCGACATAAATAAATCAATCTGACTGCTTTCTGATGGATTGGACTGCTTAAGGTTTGAAAATTGTTCAATTTCAGATGCGCTAAAGAAATTGAAAAATAACCCTGGCACGAGATAGAACAAGAGTGCTAAACCTCCGGTGAGTCCAAACGCGACATAAAACCACGTGCGTTTTTCATTGAAGATGGAAGGGTTTTTAAAGATTTGATAAAGACCTAAAAATCCAAGTAAAGGAATGGTTAGATCGGCGATAACCAACGTCATGGATACTGCCCTGAATTTATTGTAACCAGGAATATAATCGAGAAACAGGTCGGTGAAAGGCATGAAGTTTTTCCCCCATCCCAGCATGATGGATAAAAGAGTTCCAGCTAATAATATCCATTTATATTTTCCTTTGACGAAGAATAATCCAAGAAAAAACAGAAACATGACGATAGCGCCTGTATAAACAGGTCCCGAGGTACCAGGCTGATCACCCCAATAGGCATTTTGCTGGGCTAATGCAGGCTTAAAATTACGGTCAGCATTTTCGAGAGCTGGGTGACTGTTCCCAATCATTGCCGTAGCGCCTCCTTTTGCATTAGGAATCAACAGCGACCATGTTTCACCAATGCCGTAACTCCAATGGGTGATATAACTCCTGTCAAGACCTTTTGTTTGGTCCTCAATATCTTTTGTGAGCACAGGTTTTCCGCGCATGGTTTCTTTGCCATATTCATAAGTGGCATAAAGGTTGGTTCCATGGGTCAGAACGGCGAGTGCTGCGGCTGCAATTAGAATGCCTGATGCTTTAAAGAAGTCAGGCAGGGTCTTAAACCTGATGGCATCAATGAATTGTAATAATCCTAAAATTATGATCAGAAGGAGCAGATAGTAGGTTATCTGCAAATGTCCGGATTCAAGTTCAAGTGCCAGAGCAATGGCTGTGAGCAGACCACCTTTTATATATTTTCCCTGATAGGAAAGTATAATGCCCGCTAAAACCGGTGCCATATACCCAATGGCAAATGCTTTTGATGAGTGCCCTGCTCCTAAAATTATAAAAAAGTAAGATGAAAACCCAAATGCAAGTGCGCCTGCCATACTAAGCCAGGGATCAACTTTCATTACCAAAAGTAAAATATAGAAACCGAAAAAATACATAAAAACTGTGCTGGCAGGATAGGGGAGTCCAAAAGTGACGATTTTTTTTACGTAACGTATCAGGTTTCCGTTATAAATAACAGAAATCTGCCAGGCAGGCATTCCTCCAAACATTGCGTTTGTCCACAATGGTTCTTCGCCTGTCTTTTCCCTGAAATCACTAATTTCTTTCGACATCCCTTTCCACATCGTGATATCGTGCTGGTTAAGCCGCTTGCCCTCAATCATCGGACTGAAATAAGCGATTGTGATAAAGATAAAAACCAGTATCGCTGTGGCAAACGGAAATAGTTTTCGCCAGATATTCAAAGCTTTATTCATCTTTTTTCGGCTTTTTATTTTCTTTAATATCTTCAAAATCAACGTATTCTCCAATGTTGGGATCAATTTTAGGCTCATCTTCAGACGGAATACGGATGCTTACTTCACCTTCTTTTTTTGATTGATTCTGATCAGAATAGGGGTCTTGTTTCATCCGATCAGCCATTTTACGGATTGTTCGGGTCATGATCCATGGAACCAGATACCTGAATGCCAGTCGCAACAAGTAAATGGTGAAAATAATCCAGAAAATAATCATCAGGAATTTTTCCATATTCAATAGAGGTATTGTAAGCTGCTGAACAGCCGCGAAGGTATGAAATTAAGATTTGCTGACAGAAAAAATTTGTTGAAATATACGGTTAGACTCAAGACATTTTTGTCGCATAAAAACATTGCTGCTCAGACATAACAAAACAGAAGGCGAATACAATTATCACCTTCTGTTTTACCTTTAATAAATATAGAGCGGCTTATTGTTAACTATTTTTCGTCAGAAACGGTTAGTCTCTTTCTGCCTTTTGCTCTTCTGGCTTTTATTACTCTGCGTCCATTGGCAGTTGCCATTCTTTCACGGAAGCCATGTTTATTCTTGCGTTTTCTGTTCGAAGGTTGAAAAGTACGTTTCATCTTGAATGTATTTTTTGGGAGTGCAAAGGTATGGATTAAATCTTTTGAACCAAATCTTTACACTTTTTTTTTTAGAAAAAGTAATCAGAATTCAATTATATGCATCAATATCAAGTAGTTGCTTGTGATTTTACTGGAATATATTTTAAGGTTTCAACCAGATAATCCCAAAACAAAACAACTGATTCGATGTTGACTTTTTCATCAGGGGAATGAGGGTTACGGATGGTTGGTCCAAATGAAATCATGTCCCAGTTTGGATAAGCAGCACCAAGTATTCCACATTCAAGACCTGCATGAATTACTTTAACCTCAGGCACTTTTCCAAATTTATTGTTGTAAACTTCTTTCATAGTATGAAGAATTGCTGAGTCAACATTTGGTTTCCATCCTGGGTAGTCGCCTGTTGAATTTGCTTTTGCTCCTGCTTTACTGAAAACATCTCTGATCTGTGCTGCAAGTTTTTCCTTACTTGCATCAACTGAACTACGTTGAAGAGTTCCAATTGTGATCTTACCGTCTTTTAATTTAACGATGGCCAGATTAGTGGATGTTTCAACAACGCCTTCCATGTCTGCGCTCATGGCAATAACGCCATTGGGGCATTTGGCAACAGCATCAAACAATCCTGATTGTGTTTTTGCGTCAATGACTTTCAAAGGCATTTCAGTAGTTTCTACGGTGATAGAAAGACCACTATCCCCTTCTTTAAATTCTTCTTTGGCGATAACTTCAAATTCTTCGACAAATTTTACGAAATGCTTTTCATGGGCTGCCGGAACAACTACTGTTGCAAATGCTTCACGAGGAATGGCATTGCGTAAGCTTCCACCTTCGATGTTTGCAATGCGCAGGCTAAATTTATCAGCAGCAATAAGCAGCAAAGTGTTAATGATTTTGTTTGCATTGCCTCTACCTAAATTGATATCAAGACCGGAATGGCCACCTTTGAGCCCAACTACATTGATACGATAGGCAGAATGGTCAGCCGGAACATTTTGCATTTTGGGTGTAAACTCACCAGTGCTGTCTATTCCACCTGCACAACCAATATAAAGTTCGCCTTCATCTTCTGAATCCATATTCAGTAAAATATCTCCATTCAGCATTCCTGGTTTCAGTTCATTAGCGCCTGTCATACCTGTTTCTTCGTCAATTGTAAACAATGCTTCAATAGGTCCATGTTCAAGATCGGTTGATTCGAGAACTGTCATTGCTGCTGCTGCACCGATTCCATTGTCAGAACCCAATGTAGTTCCTTTCGCTTTTACCCAGCCATCTTCAACATAGGTTTGAATTGGATCTTTTTCAAAGTCATGATCTGTACCTGAATTTTTTTGGGGAACCATGTCTAAATGGGCTTGAAGAACAACCCCCATCCGGTCTTCAAAGCCTGATGTTGCTGGTTTGCGGATAATGACATTGCCAATATGATCAACCAAAGTTTCAAGACCAAGTTTTTCACCAAATTCTTTTGCGAATGCTATAATTTTCTCTTCTTTTTTTGAAGGACGTGGTATTTGTGTAAGACTATAAAAATTTTTCCAGATTCCCTTTGGTTCCAGATCCTGAATGCTACTCATATTTTTTCCTCCTGATAGTTTATAGATATATAATAAAAAATTAAGGGATAAAAGTACAACTATTTCCCGACTTTGAAATCAAAATGTTTCTTAATGAGTGACAGTCACTCCTATTGATTTTATTGCTGTTTAAATATAATTCATTTTTAAAACAGGATTCAATAGTTACTTTCAGTATAACTTTTTCCAATAAGAATCTGACCGAAGACATGAGATGTTTTAATAAAATCAACTTAGCGCAACATCAAGGAGCATCATTGTGGCAAATCCAAGCATTGCTCCAATGGTTGAAAAGTCTGTTTCGTTGCCCGTTTGTGATTCTGGTATTAATTCTTCAACAACAACAAAAATCATCGCTCCTGCTGCAAATGATAATGCGTAGGGAAGAAGCGGCGTTACAGAAAGTACAAGAAACGCACCAAGAACGCCTGCTATTGGCTCGACGATGCCAGATAATTGCCCGTAGTTAAAAGCTTTTAACCTTGAGAAGCCTTCGCGACGCAAAGGAATTGAGACAGCAGCGCCTTCTGGAAAATTTTGTAACCCAATACCAATGGCCAGAACAATAGCACCAGTTAATATACCTATATCAGGGCTGATTGCAAGAGCTCCAAAAGCAACACCTACAGCAAGACCCTCAGGTATGTTGTGAAGTGTAATTGCTAAAACCAGCAGTACACTCCGTTGCCAGGAAGTTTTTATCCCTTCAGCTTTATCTGTTGAGAGCCCCAGATGAAGGTGCGGTAAAAGCTTGTCAATAAGTAATAGGAAAGCCCCGCCACTTAAAAACCCAACCACGGCAGGAACCCAGGGAGTTGAGCCATTTTCTTCAGCCATTTCAATGGCAGGTTTAAGAAGCGACCAAAAACTTGCTGCAATCATCACACCTGCAGCGAAACCAAGCATCGCGTTAAGAACATTACGATTTATTGATTTAAAAAAGAAAACCATCGATGAACCCAATGCAGTAACTCCCCATGTGAACAAGGTGGCAATAAGCGCTAACAACACAGGATTGTATTCAAGCAGAAAATCCAGTTTCATCGTGTTTTTTTAGCTTTGTGTGAGGATTATTATTTCGTTCGAACTGTTTTTATAATTTATACGTCTTATAAGGGTTCTAGGATCAAATGTTTAAACTATAGTAAAACTTAAAACATTGATAATTCACTACATCAAAACTTCCACATCAAGGAAACGCAATTAGTCGTGGCGCAACGACTCAACAGGATCTTGTTCTGCAGCCTTTCGTGCTGGTAAATATCCAAATACAATACCAACCGTAGCTGCCACACCAAAAGAAATTATGATGGATGAGCCGGAAACGATGGTTAAAATATCAGTAGTTTCAGTAATAACACGGGCCATTATAAGTCCAAGCATGATGCCAATGAGGCCGCCACTGATACTTATAAGTGTAGCTTCTGACAGAAACTGAAAGATAATATCACGACGTGTAGCACCAATAGAGCGACGTACTCCAATTTCGCGAATGCGTTCCATCACCGATGCGAGCATAATGTTCATGATTCCGATTCCCCCAACCAACAGAGAAATACCTGCAATAGCACCCAAAACAATGTTAAAGATATCTTTGGTGCGCTGTTCCTGCTTTAAGAGAAGCTCGGGTACTGTAATCTCAAAATCTTCAACTCCAAGATGACGACGTTTAAGCATTTGATTCAGAATGGTTGTAGTAGCACCAAGATTTTCACTCTCATCCACTTGCACTACAATTTTATCAACCTGATGATAGTTGGTGCTTTCATCACCACTGCTTTCATTGTTGAATGACATCATGCTGTTTCCTGAGAAAATAACTGTATTACTTCCTCCGGCAAGTGCGCCGGCATTCACCAGCGACCGATCTTTGAACCGCAGCAAAACTGTTTGAATGGGAGCATAAATATTATTATCATAATCTGTAACCCCCATATTCTCAGTTGCCATATTTCCTGTTTGTCTTTTTTCGAGCACCCCAATTACTTTGAGCCATATATTGCCACATTTAATCTGCTTGCCCAATGGGTCTTCAAGTGCGAAAAAACGTGTTTTCACACCAGGACCAATGATACAAACAGGACTACCTTTTTCTGATTGTTCTGAGTTGAACATAATTCCATGTTCGAGTACGAGATTGAAAACCTCAAAAAAATCAGTAGTGACACCATTCAATTTGGCCTGTTGCCTAATTCCGTCATTGATGATTGTGGTTTCATAAGTTACTTCCGGGCTGATTCGCTTTACAGTTGGTATGATGCTGCTGATGCCTTCCGCATCAAGGAGTGTAAGACCAGGTGAAAATTGTTTACGTTCACTCTTTCCATCATCTTCATTTTCATCATCAGAACTTTTAGCTTTGTCAACCTTGGCACTCACAATTATGTTGTTTACACCCACGAGTTTGATCTGATCTAAAATTTCCTGACGGGCGCCGTTGCCAATAGCCATCATTGCAATTACAGCAGCCACGCCAAATATTATACCAAGTGCGGTGAGAACAGAGCGTGAGCGATTAGCAAATACTGCTTCGAGTGCAACCTGAAGAATTTCCCAGTATCGTTCCATGAGACTTTAATTTCTTCGGTTTTGTCCACCGCCAACTCTTTGGCCTGCCCTTTGCTTTGGCATTGATTCGCTTTGCTGACCTTTATCCTGTTTACGCTGAAGCATCATTTCCTGTCGTTCGCTTTCTTTTTTTAAAGCAGCCTCACGTGCAGATTCTATTGCTTTTTCCTGTTCTGCTTTAATCGCTTTCAATGCCTCCTCCGAAAGAGGAATAAAACGAATACTTTCAGGATTTTCTGGTGGAATCAAACGCACTTTATCAGTGGCATCAAGTCCGGCGCGAATGATTATTTCGTTTTCGTTTGATTTCCCAACGATTACCTGCTGACGCCTGTTACCGGTAAAAACATACTGGATACTATCGAGGTTATGAATAGCTTCCAAAGGGATATACAAAACACTGTCAATCTCGTCGGTAATAATAATATTTTTAGTGGTCATTGCAGGACGAATGATTGAATCAAACTCGTTGACTTCAATTTTGACTTCAAAAACCTTTGCGTTTGAATTTCTTAATTGTTCGCCAATATTCGCAACTTCAAGCACCTGTCCGGTAAATTTCTTTTCGGGGAAAGCATCCACACCAATTTCTACCCGCTGACCAACTTTTACTTTTGAGATGTCCACTTCATTAACATATGTTTTGGTAATCATTTCACGCAGGTTGGGCAATGTGGCTACTATGTTCTCCCAACTGCTGATGGATGCTCCGACTCCACGTTTTTTCCCATCCCAGTCACGTTGATAAATTACCATACCTGATTTAGGCGCCATTACTGTAAATTCTTTACTTAACTCAAAGAATTTTTCAAATTCAGTCTGCTTTTTTCTCAGTGCAGTTGATACTTCCGACATATTGGCTACAGCTTTTTCATACCGAAGTGAGTAGTTCCTCTCAGCCTGATCGAATGCACGTTGCGACCTGTCGAGTTCAATCTGAGCCTGACGTTGTGTTGCTGGTGGTTCGTAAATAGACTGATCAACGGCAATCTGTGCTTCTTCCATCGCATATTTAAGATTCACCAGTTCGTTGCGTGCTGAACGCATTTCCATTGTTGTATCAAGCTGTGTCTTAATAAAATTGTTTTGGTATTGCTCAATATCAATTTGTTGATCTTTTAATTTGTTTGTAAGTTCGGAGCGGTCAAGCTGTGCGACATAATCGCCCGAATCAACGATGGTGCCATCGGGAATGATGTCATCGATTTTGAGCTGCCAAATTCTCGCATCACGCAATGCAGTTGGAGATGGACCAAAGATTTTTTCTGAACTTTTCGCTTCAAGTTCACCGGTGGTTGTCACGCTGATCACGAATAAACCTTTTTTTACTGGTGATTCAACTACAACGGATGTACTTGTCTTTGGACGGGAGAAATACCAGGTCACAAAAATTAAAAGAATAATAATTCCAATGGAAATAAAAATCTTGCGGTTGTTTTTCATTTTTTTCTATTGTATTTATTCATGGTTTAAAACACCCGTAACGCTGCAAACCTTATAACAATTTTCCAATTATCTGTTCCATGGCTATACCTTCGGCTTCAGCAGTATAATTGCGAACTATACGGTGACGTAAAATTGGAAGTGCCACGGCTTTAACATCCTCGATGTCGGGTGAAAATTTTCCATGGAGCAGGGCATTGCATTTAGCGCCAATAATAAGGTACTGGGATGCTCTTGGTCCCGCTCCCCAGCTTATATATTTATTGGTCCATTCGTGTGATCGGGAAGTCTGTGGTCGGGTTTTTGAGACAAGGTTCACTGCATATTCAAGTACATTATCAGCAATAGGAACTCTGCGAACCAATTGTTGAAAAAATAAAATTTCATCTGCTTGCATAATGACGGAAGGCTGAACATCGAGATTGGCTGTTGTATTTTTTACAACATTGATTTCCTGTTCAAAAGTTGGATAATCGAGCCACAAATTAAACATAAAACGGTCGAGCTGAGCTTCAGGCAGGGGATAAGTACCTTCCTGTTCGATTGGATTTTGTGTTGCCAGAACAAAAAATGGCTCTTGAAGACGATGTGTTTGTCCAGCAACAGTAATATTTTTTTCCTGCATGGCCTCTAAAAGAGCAGCTTGAGTTTTAGGAGGTGTACGATTGATTTCATCTGCCAAAATTATATTTGCAAATACAGGGCCACGTATGAATTTAAACTTACGACTTTCATCAAGAATTTCGGTTCCAATAATATCTGAAGGCATAAGATCAGGAGTAAATTGAATCCGGTTATAGGATAAGTCCAGAACTTTTCCTATGGTGTTTACAAGTAGTGTTTTAGCCAGACCAGGAACGCCAACCAGCAAAACATGTCCTTTACTGAAAATGGCTATCAGGGCATTGTGGATAACATCATCCTGCCCTACGATTACTTTGGCTATTTCTTTTCGGAGATCCTGATATTTTATTACGAACGCTTTGGCTGCTTCTACATCTGAGGGATAAGGGGTCATAGTAAGTTAAAAGTTATTGAATAAAGTATTTTTCTAATAATAATTGCCTTTTGCTTTATATTTATGCAATTAAAAAATTGATTCGATTTAAATTATTTTTACAATTTGAATTGTTGCATGAAAAGATAGATTTCTTACCTAGAGCAAGCATTTATTCTAAATGAATTAACAGGTTAAATTATTCTGATGTTTTCCATTTGAAGTCAAAAGTACAGCCTGCAAAACTTTCATGAATATCAACATAAGCATTCTTTGATTTGGATCGAATCCAGGCTTCAACTGCTTTTTGCTGCTTTTGTTGTAAAGCCCATGTTTGAATGCGCGCGTAATCATCCTTCATATTTGCTTTGTGTGGTGTTGATTTTTCAACAAGTTTCATCAAACGATATGCATCTTTTCCATCCTCTGTTTTCATGGGCACCGATTCGCTGATTTCGCCAACTGCAAGTTTGTCGATAACAAAAGATACTTGTGGATCAAGATTGTCAGCCTCAAAAATTGTACCTGCCGTATAGGGGTTAAGAAGCAGTCCTCCATTTGATTTGCTGGGGTCTTCCGAGAATTTCTCAACACCCTCTTCAAAAGTCATTGTGCCAGAGTTGAAAAGACCAGAAATAGAATCGAGTTCCTGTTTGGCTTTTTCGAGAGACAGCGGAGATACTTTGGTCATAAGTAGAATATGCCTTACATTGAGGTATTCACCTCTTCTTTCAATCATCTGAATAATATGAAACCCTGCTTCTGTTTCAACAATTTCTGAAATTTCACCATCTTTAAGTTTGAAAGCTACTGCTTCAAATTCAGGATACAATTCACCTCTTCCATAAAATCCCAGTTCACCTCCTTTTCGGGCTGATCCGGGGTCTTCCGAATACAACAAGGCCAATGTTGTAAATCGTTCTCCTGCTAAAATTCGTTTGCGTATTTCACTCAGTCGTTCTTTGACAGCAAGTTTCTCGTCAGCACTAATCGGAGGTTTTTTTACGATCTGTGCTATCTTGTATTCAGTTGGAACCAAAGGAATGCTGTCTTTAGGTATTGTTTTAAAAAAAGAACGAACTTCTTCAGGGGTGATCACAACTTTTCGCATGATATCTGACTGTACCTGTTCAACTAGCATCTGATCTTTCACCAGTCGTCGCAACTCATTCTTAATATCAGATACAGATTTATTGTAGTAAGCTTCCAGTTTTTCCTGTGAACCTAGTTCATTGATAAAATAGCGAAGCCTTCTCTCCATTTCCTGCTCAACCTGAACTTCCGTTACAGTTACGCTATCGAGCTCAGCTTGATTAAGCATAAGTTTCTGAAAAAGAAGATCTTCCAGAATTCCACAGCGTATTGATTCAGCACTTCCACTGATGCCTCGCTGCAAACGCATCTGTATATATTGGTTTTCGATGTCGGATTGCAGGATGATATTTTTTCCTACAACAGCAACAACCTGATCAATAATCGCAGCTTCTTGTGCCTTTAAAAGAGGTGATGCTGCAATAAGCATGAAAAGTAATATGAGTCTGAATATTTTGATCATTTGTGGTTAACTTTTATAAGGTATAACAATTTCATCCGGTGCTTATTGTGAAAAGACTAATAGATTTCAAAAACATTATCACGAATTGCCTGTTCATAGAGTTCTTCGTACATTTTACGCAGAAGCTCCTGTTTGCGTTTATTGATAATTATATTGCGAATATTTTCGGTTTCAATTTCCAGTGGTGAAACACTTTCAGATATTATAAAATCCTTAAAACGAATAAGATACTTAAATGGAGCATCGTCAATTTCGATAAATTTATTGTTTCTAAGAAAAAGTTCCTGATTATAGGTCTCAATCGGAATCTGTGCAAGAAGATCATCAAAACGAATCCATGTTTCATCTCCAATATAAAAGGAGGTTGCATATCTTTTTGCAAGAGATTCAATTGCCTGACTTATAATGGTGTCCGGATTAGTGAGTAATTTTATGAAAGTGCTGATTTCCTTAGAATTTTCTGGCAGAACAACATAAACAACTTTAACGATATTGTATCGAAGCTGGAAGCTGGATTTGTTCTGGTTATAATAAACTTCTATTTCCCGGTCTGAAACGATCGTATCTAACTTTTGATTGATAAGTTCGGTTTCATAGGAATAGGTGAGCAACGAATTCCGGTAGTCTTCAAGCTTTCTTGTGAAATCCTGTTGACGGGGAGTCAGATTTCTTTCGGCTTGCCTGATAAGCAATCGCTTTCGAATCCAGCTATCGATATAACTATTTGTCAGAAACAAGCTATCTTTAATAGGTGTACCCGATGGAACTATACCAGTCAAATCCGACTCATAGAGATAGTTGCCATATACTTTGGCAACCACCTCTCCACGATTAGGATCGGGAGAAGGATCACAGCCGCTGAATGCAAAAGCAACCAACAAAACTGGCAAAAGTCGTTTGAAGTACATTATCAATAGCGTGCTTTTATCTGGTCGAGCGTTTTATGGTTCACCGAAACAGGATATTTTGACCGAAGCTCTTTGATCCATTCCTTTTCCAGGAAATTCTGATAATCGGAAGTAATCAAACCGCGGGCTTCATCCAATGCTTTTGGTTCTGGTGGAATAATTTTGCGGATTCTGACGAATACTGTATGTTTATCAGCATCAAAATATACTTCCTCAGAAAGACCAGGTTTCCATGTCATTCCATCAACAAATTTATTATCGCCCTGTTCAAATTTTCCGGGTTGAATGCGAACTGAGTTGATGCTGTCTCTTTCGAAAGATTTCCTGATTTCATCATCTTGAATCAATGAAGAAAGCAAGGTTTTTACCTGACTAACTTCTTCTTTATCCGAGACACTGTAAATAGTAGCTTCAGCACGCTCTTTCCACATATACATCTCCTTGTTTTCGGCATAGAATTGCTTTAATCCGGTGGTATCTTTTACAGCTTTCGACCAAACTCTCTGGTCCATCAAATCGAAAAGAAGGATGCCATCCCTGTATTCTTTCATTAAAGATGCAAATTCAGGATATTTGGATTCAAGTTGCCCGTCTTCATAGGCCATGCAGCTTTCCTTAACATACTCCTGAAATAATTTGTTGCCGTAATTTTCAGGTTTAACATTTTCTTGAGCACTCTGTTTATTAGCTATAAATGCGGCAAACCCATCTTCGGAATAAACTTTCTTGCCCAGTTTAAATAGGGATGTTTTACTGTTTTCATAAGGTGTGACATCAAATGTTGCTTTCACCACATTTGAGTCAAGCTTTGCTAAAAAAGCCTTAAGGTTTTTTTCGTATATTTTAAATTTAGCATCTTTTTTAATTTGTTGAATAACTGCTTCTTCACTTTTTTGTGATCTGCTGTCTTTGGCAAGACGCTCTTTTAGTTTTGCTGATTCTTCTTCAAATGTTCCTGGTTTTTCAAGACTTATAAGTTTGATAATGTGGAAGCCGTAGACAGTCCTCACGGGGACTGAAACCTCACCAAGTTGCATTTGTTTGATTGCGTGAACAAACTCAGGAACGATCCGATTTACTGTGAATTTTGACAAAAGGCCATTACGGGAGGCCGAACCGCGATCTTCAGAATACTCTTTTACGGCATCTTCAAAACTCATTCCGCCTTGTATTTTTTGATGGATGAAATTGATTTTTTCTTCTTTTTCAGCAATTTCTTCCTCTTTTGCTTCAGGGTTCACGCTAACATAAATATGAGCAGCTTCTATCATTCCGCTTGCTTCTGTTTTTTCGTTCACTTTGATAAGGTGATAACCAAATTCAGAGCGCAGAAGTTTGGAAACTTTTCCAACAGGAGTCTCGTAAGCACCATTTTCGAAAGGATAGACCATATCAAAAACAGAAAAATAACCAAGGTCACCCTTGTTCCCTGGCCTAAAACTGCGCTGGTTTGGAATAGCTTCTCTATCTTTTGCGCTTTGATCTTCAGAAGTTTCAAGAGCCAAAGTGGCAAAATCTTCACCGTTTTCAGCACGCTGCCAGATCTTCATTATTCGATTATAAACTTCGAGGGTATCCTTCGGTGATGCATTTTTGTCGACCATCAGTAAAATATGACTTGCGCGAATGTCTTTCTTTTTGCGCTCATAAGCTTCCTGCAATAATGCTTCACTCACTTTGCTGTCAGTGAAATATGGCTTGGCCAACTGTGTACGGTAACCGTCAAGCTCGCGGATGAATGCTTTGTTGGTATCCATTTTTAAAGCTTCAGCCTCCATTACTTTTAATTTGAAATTGATATATAAATCAAGATATTCATCCAGTGATTTTTTATCAATCATTTCATTCTGAACGTTGTTTTTTGTAAACACATCCATAAATTCTTTCGCAGTAACCTTTGTATTACCAATGTTCATCAGTACAGAATTGTCAGTTTTCTTCTGTGCTCCGGCGATCATGCTTAGCATAATCAATGATATTAATAAGAAAGATTTGGTACGTCTGTTCATATTGATTCTAATTTTGTAATTAATTAACGCGTTGTTATACAGATAATTGTGTTATTTATTATTTTCTACTGTAATTGGGAGCTTCACGTGTGATTGTAATGTCGTGAGGATGGCTTTCAAACATGCCGGCAGTAGTTATTCTGATAAACTTAGCCTTTTGCAGATCAGAAATAGTGGCTGATCCTGTATATCCCATTCCGGCTCTCAAGCCTCCAGTAAGCTGGTGAATTACTTCTGAAAGAGTTCCTTTGTAAGGCACCCTGCCGACAATTCCTTCAGGCACTAATTTTTTTATATCATCTTCTGTATCCTGAAAATAACGATCTTTTGAACCTTCCTGCATCGCTTCAAGGGATCCCATTCCACGATAGGTTTTATATTTTCGGCCTTCAAAAATGATTGTCTCACCTGGTGATTCTTCTACCCCGGCAAAAAGTGATCCTGCCATGATGCTGTGTGCACCAGCAGCAAGAGCTTTTACAATATCGCCTGTGAAACGAATGCCGCCATCGGCAATCACCGGAACACCTGTATTTCTAATTGCCAAAGCAACGTCATAAACTGCAGTAAGTTGTGGAACACCTACTCCTGCAATTACTCTTGTCGTACATATTGATCCAGGTCCAATACCCACTTTGATTCCATCAACGCCAGCCTCAACCAAATCGAGAGCCGCCTTGGCAGTAGCAATATTACCTACAATGAGATCGATGTTTGGGTATTCCAACTTTATTTTTCTTGCTGTTTCAATCACGCCTTGCGAATGTCCATGGGCTGTATCAACAACAATAGCATCAACGCCGGCAGCAACAAGGGCAGCCACTCTTTCTGCTGTATTGGATGCAATACCAACAGCGGCCGCAACACGAAGACGACCACGTTCGTCTTTGCAAGCGTTGGGTCTTTCTTTTATTTTGATGATATCTTTATACGTAATCAATCCAATGAGGCGGAAATCTTTGTCAACAACAGGCAGTTTTTCAATGCGGTGTTCCTGAAGAATATCTGCAGCTTGCTCAAAGTCAGTGAATTCTGTTGTAGTAATCAGGTTGTCTTTGGTCATCACTTCATGGATGGGCCTTGCAACTTTTCTTTCGAAGCGTAGGTCGCGATTTGTAACGATACCTACTAATTTATTGTCTTGATCTACAACCGGAATTCCTCCAATATGATATTCAGCCATGATCTGTAGCACATCCCGCACAGTTGCTTCAACTTTCACAGTAATGGGGTCGATGATCATACCGTTTTCAGCACGCTTCACTTTTCTCACTTCTGAGGCCTGCTTTTCAATGGTCATGTTTTTATGCATTACACCGATCCCGCCTTCCTGTGCAATCGCAATGGCCATAATGGAGTCAGTAACAGTGTCCATGGCGGCTGTAACAATCGGGATTCTCAATTGTATATTGCGGGAAAACATGGTTTTGAGATCAACTTCCCTTGGTAGAACAGTGCTGTGTGCCGGTACAAGTAAGACATCATCGTAGGTCAGACCATCACCAACAAATTTTTCTGAATCAAATGACATATTTTTGAAGCATGGGTTTAATGGCCGCAAATGTACATAAAATACCTCATTGAAAGCATCATTGCTGATGAAGTGGTTTCGCTTTCAAAATTATGAATTAACAAAAATTAACCCAATAATCGAATGCGTTAAAAAGTAGGAAGAAAATATCATGACTTAGAAAGATCAATCTTTTTTATTGATTCCAGAAGTTTTCCCATCGGTAAAATTGATAGTAATTTCAACAATTTCGGGTCGGTTTCCAATACGCACTGGTGGTCCCCAGCTACCGACACCGCTTGAAACATACACATGCGTATCACCAAACAGCTTATGTCCCCAGCTTACAGGAAAAGCAGCACTTGTTATGAAATTGAGTGGCCACATCTGACCATGGTGGGTATGGCCCGAAAGAACCAGATTTGCTTTGGCTTCAACCGCTTCGGTTATTGCACGTGGCTGATGGTCGAGTACAATTAAGAACTTGTCGCTTGGTAAATCTGCAATTATGTCAGCAAGTGCTTTGCGTTTATTTCCACCAAACCGCAAGCTTTCAATGTCTTCCCTTCCGGCAACGTATACGCTTTCTGTGAGTTGAATCATGGTATCACGCAAAATATTTATATTATGACTTGTAAGATAAGCTACTGCCTCTTCAGCGCCACCGATGTATTCATGATTTCCAGTCGAACCAATTACACCAAGTGGGGCATTAATTTTCTCAAGAATTGCGCCCAGGTTTTGGCGGATGACAGGTGCAAGGTCTTCATCAACGATATCACCTGCAAGCAGCACTGCATCTGGTTTCAGGCTATTTATTTTATTCACAATTTTTGTGATGCGTCTTGTACTGATTATAGTTCCAAGATGAATATCAGAAGCCATTACGATTCGAAGTGTTTTTTTGTCTGATGTAACAACTTGAGTATCAATATTGACTTTTGTTACGGTTGGATGAACGGCGTTGATATGACCTGCCAGTACCAGCAAAAAAACAAATGATGCAATTGCAATTGTGAACAAGTATGGTTTTCGGAAAATCTCAAACGATTGGAAAAACTCAAAAAAAGGCAAAAAGTGATTGATAAGACGAAGCATATCAATTAAAAAAACTGACAAAAATAAATAAAGCATCGCTGCCAGCCAGAATGAACCTGTCCAAGTGAAAAAATCGCTCAACTGCGATAGATAAACTTTCTCGAGTACACGACCAACCACAAAAGAAACTGCAAGAAGCCAGAAACCAATGATATAGATCAAGCGAAGATGGCTTCCCGCTTCGAAGGTACGAAGGCCACGACTGAAAATGTAATAGTTTACAAGGCTGTAAACAGTGAGGACAATACTGAAGAAAATAATAAACATGAGAGAACGCATGGCTTAATGATGATAATAAAATCTAATCTTTAACGACTTTTCTATAATTGGTTTACAAAAGTAATTTACAAACAAATAGATTCGTCTTTTGTTGAAAAGTTGCTTCATTCTTTTATTGATGAAGCAGTATCATAAATCGAGGAAAAAAATTGTAGAATAAACCAGTGGATTCTTCTGTGATTAAACCTTCGTTTCATTTCCTAAATAAGTTAGCTGGATTTTCTAGAGTTCTCATTTATATCTTCCTAATCAATAGTACAAATGAGTCCAAAAACTTTACATTTGTAAGCTAAAACGGATAATTTTAAAGGCCCCAATTCTCCTACGATGAAAAGAGATGAAATGATCGAAAAGATGATAAGGATGAAAGATTCTTATGACATAATTGTTATAGGTGGAGGAGCTACAGGGATAGGAATCGCACTTGAATCATCGACCCGAGGGTATAAAACAATTTTACTTGAACAGTCAGATTTTACAAAATCTACATCCAGTAAAAGTACCAAGCTCGTTCATGGAGGTGTAAGATATATGGCTCAGGGAGATCTGGCACTGGTCAGAGAGGCGTGTGTTGAACGCGGTCGTTTGGTTCGTAATGCACCTCATCTGGTTCAAAATCAATCGTTTATTATTCCTGCATTTGGATGGTTTGATGCGTTAATGTATACTGTTGGCCTCACTTTTTATGATCTCCTTGCTGGCAGTCTCAGTCTGGGACGCTCGCAATACATTTCTAAAAAAATAACGCTTAGCCGCATTGCTACACTGAATGAAAAAAAAATCACCGGAGGTGTTTTATATCACGATGGAATGTTTGATGACAGCCGACTGGCTATAAATTTATTGCAGACTGCTGCGGCACACAATGCACATCTGATCAACTATATGCAGGTAAAACAATTGACAAAAGATGATAAGGGGATGATAAGGGGTGTTGTTGTGGAAGATCTGGAGACAAATACTTCCTACACACTTAATGCGAAAGTGGTCATAAACGCGACAGGTGTTTTTGCCGATACTATAATGCAGATGGATCGCCCTGAAATGAAAAAGATTATTAGACCCAGTCAGGGTGTTCACATTGTTCTTGACAAAGAATTTTTACCTGGCGAAGATGCATTGATGATTCCAAAAACCGAGGATGGTCGTGTGCTTTTTGCTGTTCCATGGCATAACAAGGTGATAGTAGGCACAACGGATACTCCTTTAAGCGAGACGTCACTCGAACCTGTTGCTTTAACAGAAGAAATTGATTTTATTTTGAAGACTTCATCCAGATATTTGAAAAAAGCTCCAAAAAAAGGGGATGTACTGAGTGTCTTTGCAGGTTTAAGGCCACTTGCTGCAACCAAAGGTGAAAACAAAAAAACGAAAGAGATTTCAAGAAGCCACAAAATTATTGTTTCTGAAAGCGAATTGTTTACGATGATTGGTGGTAAATGGACTACTTTCAGAAAAATGGCAGAAGATATGTTGCGGAAGGTTGAGAAGAAAAAATTCTGGAAAAGAACCGCCTCAAAAACAAGAAACATGCATATTCATGGTTATGTAAACGCTTTTGACAGGAAGGATCCTTTTTGTATTTACGGTACTGATAAATCCAGGCTACTCAGGATTCAAAATGAGGAAATTGACTATCAAGGTTTTATAAACGAATCGCTTCAGCTGTATAAAGCTCAGGTTGTATATGCGGTTCGGGAAGAAATGGCTCAAACGGTGGAGGATGTGCTTTTGCGCCGGACGCGATGTCTTTTACTCAATGCCAGGGAAACAATGAAGGTTGCAGCAGAAGTGGCTGAAATTATGGCTATTGAGCTTCAAAAAGATCAGCAATGGGTTGACGGACAGTTAGCAGCTTTCAATGATGTTGCTTCAAATTATGTTATACATTAGTGGACACTTTTGATAAATAATATTTAATCATCCAATGGAACAATTTATCCTTGCTCTTGACCAGGGTACTACCAGTTCTAGGGCTCTTGTTTTTGACAAATCCGGAAATATTCGTTCGCTAGCACAAAAAGAATTCAGACAAATTTTTCCCCGGCAAGGTTGGGTTGAGCATGATGCAAACGAAATATGGTCATCTCAGGTTTCTGTTATAGCAGAGGCGATTTCCAGGATGGGAATCAATGGCAATAAGATCGTCGGAATAGGTATTGCCAATCAGCGTGAAACAACAGTTGTTTGGGACAGAGTAACTGGCGAACCCATTTACAACGCTATCGTTTGGCAGGATCGGCGCACAGCCGCATACTGCCATAAGATGAAAAATGAGGGGCTGTCTGCATCAATCCGTGAGAAAACCGGACTCGTCATTGATGCTTATTTTAGCGGAACCAAAATTAATTGGATACTTGGTAATGTGGAAGGCGCGCGCGAGAAAGCGAAAAAGGGGGAACTTGCTTTTGGTACAATTGACTCCTGGTTGGTATGGAAGCTGACTGGTGGACGTACCCATGTGACGGATGTTACCAATGCCAGTCGTACCATGCTCTTCAATATTAATACTTTGAATTGGGACGATGAACTTCTGAATTTATTTGATATTCCTTCAAATATGTTACCCAAAGTCGTTTCATGCAGTGAAATATATGACTATACAAACACTTCTTTTTTTGCTTCAAAAGTGCCTATTTCGGGGATGGCTGGTGATCAGCAGGCCGCTCTTTTTGGTCAGATGTGTCTTGAAGAGGGAATGGTTAAGAACACGTATGGTACAGGATGTTTCATGCTGATGAACACAGGAAGCAAACCATTTATTTCAAAAAACAATTTGCTAACTACAATAGCCTGGAAAATTAATGGTAAAACAACGTATGCACTTGAAGGAAGTATCTTTATGGGTGGAGCAATAGTCCAGTGGTTACGAGATGGTTTGGGAATTATTAAGTCATCTGCTGATGTTGAAACACTTGCTCTGGAAGTAGAAGACAACGGGGATTTGTTTTTCGTGCCTTCTTTTACTGGTATGGGAGCACCACATTGGGATCAATATGCGCGCGGACTAATGATAGGTGTAAGCCGTGGAACAACCAAAGCACATATTGCGCGGGCTGCTCTCGAGGGGATAGCTTTTCAAACCATGGATGTACTGAGGGTAATGGAGCTCGATACAAACTTAAAGATTAAAGAATTGCGAGTAGATGGAGGTGCTTCGGTAAATAACCTGATGATGCAGTTTCAGTCTGACTTGTTGGGTATTCCTGTTATTCGTCCAAAACTGATTGAGACTACAGCAATGGGTGCAGCATATTTGGCTGGATTGGCTGTTGGCTTTTGGAAAGATATAAAGGAACTTGACCAACAATGGCAAGTTGATATAACTTTTGAGCAGCAGAAGGATGCACAAACAGTTTCAATGTTAAAAACCAAATGGGCTGATGCA
Organism: Bacteroidetes bacterium HGW-Bacteroidetes-1; assembly: GCA_002842755.1. Taxonomy (GTDB): domain Bacteria; phylum Bacteroidota; class Bacteroidia; order Bacteroidales; family F082; genus JALNZU01. The sequence continues at coordinate 55,490 of PHDU01000020.1, forward strand.
GTCGAACGTGCCAAATCTTGGATAAAAGAATAGGCAATAAAATAGAAAGATCTCTTAAGCTAATTTTTTTATTGGCTTTGCCATTCTTGTTTTGGTCGAGGCTGTTTTGAAGGCATCAATTTCAGTGCTGAAATGAGGTGATTCGGCTTTTTTTGCAGTAAAAAAATATGGTTCTGTTTAAAAATATTGTAGGTTAATCAATTTTTTGTACCGTAATTGAATTTCTCTATAGTTTTCTAATGTTTCAGAATTATCAGCAACAGCTTTA
>PHDU01000189.1 GCA_002842755.1 Bacteroidetes bacterium HGW-Bacteroidetes-1
GTCATTGGGGTTATACATCAACTTAAGTTTACCGCTTTGGGAATTGGCTATGTGAACCTCAGCATTTTCAACGGGTATGATTAATCCGGTTTGTATCTGTGCATTTAGTGAATAGGCTTTATGAACATATACTTTAACTGTCTGCATTCCGGGATAAAGGAATGAACTTACAACGTAAGGACCCGGAATATCAGCGATGACAATTTCTTCCTCAAACTTGGTACACGCAAACAGATAAAGGCACAGAAAACAGATCGTGGCAATACTGAAACTGACTTTTTTCATTGGATTAGAATTTGCGAACATATGTTATTGAAGGGATGAATGGGAATATTGCCATTTTTTTTAACATTCTTTTATCACTTCCATACACATTATCAACATAATACATGAATGGGTTGTGATGATTATATGTGTTATAAATACCAATTTCCCATGTTCTTTTTCCTCGCTTTAATGGTCTGGTAAGTTGAAGGGCTAAATCAAGACGTTGGTAGTTGTCGGTACGATAGTTATTTCGCCCTCCATAATAGTCAATGTTTATAAATGTCGTTGGTGTAGTATGTCCTTCAAAATCGTAAGGTTTGTGAGCGACGGAAGTATGAAATGGCAATGTTATTGGATGCCCTGACATATATGTCCATGAGGCAGAGACTTTTCTGTGAGGTTTGAAGTCATAGGAAAATAAGATGGTAACGTCGTGTCTGCGGTCATAATCCGATGGAAACCAATCTCCTGAATTGATCTCATTGAATCTCACACTCGACTTTGACCAACCATAGCCCAGCCAACCGTTCCACTTGCCCTGTTTTTTGTGGAACATTGCTTCAAATCCGAAAGATTTGGCTTTTCCTGATGTAATATTTGTCTCCCAATTGATTTGTTGCGGGGGATTTGTGGCATCAATAAAGAAAAAATTTGCCCCATCACGGTAGGTTAACACATTAGATGATGTTTTGTAATATGCTTCAAGACTAAAATCAACCTTTAACCTGCTAAACTCACGTTCATAACCAATTGAATATTGAATACTCTGCTGAGTCTGAATACTTTTAGTTGCAGGCAACCAAATATCAGCAGGCAGCATTGTCCCTGTTGAACTCAACAGGTGAATAAACTGGTTCATCATTGTGAATGATGCTTTTAAAGAGGATTTATTGCCAATTAAATAGCCGATC
>PHDU01000190.1 GCA_002842755.1 Bacteroidetes bacterium HGW-Bacteroidetes-1
GTCATTGGGGTTATACATCAACTTAAGTTTACCGCTTTGGGAATTGGCTATGTGAACCTCAGCATTTTCAACGGGTATGATTAATCCGGTTTGTATCTGGGAATTCAGTGAATAGGCTTTATGCACATATACTTTAACTGTCTGCATTCCGGGATAAAGGAATGAACTTACAACATAAGGACCCGGAATGTCTGCGATGTCAATTTCTTCCTCAAACTTGGTACACGCAAACAGATAAAGGCACAGAAAACAGATCGTGGCAATATTGAAACTGGCTTTTTTCATTGGATTAAAATTTGCGAACATATGTTATTGAAGGAATAAATGGAAACAGTATCATCTTCTTTAGTATCCTTTTATCAGTTCCATACAAATTATCAACATAATACATGAATGGGTTGTGATGATTATATGCATTATAAACACCAATTTCCCAGGTTCTTTCACCATGCTTTAGGGGCTTAGTAAGTTGAAAGGCTAAATCAAGGCGGTGGTAGTTGTCGGTTCGATAGTTATTTCGTCCTCCATAATAGTCAATGTTTATAAATGATGTTGGGGAAGTATGTCCTTCAAAATCGTAAGGTTTGTGCGCAACAGAAGTATGATATGGCAAAGTCACCGGATGTCCTGACATATAAGTCCATGAGGCAGAAACTTTTCTGTGAGGTTTGAAATCATAGGAAAAAACGATGGAAATATCGTGTCTGCGGTCATAATCCGATGGAAACCAATCTCCTGAATTGATCTCATTGAATCTCACACTTGACTTTGACCAACCATAACCCAGCCAACCGTTCCACTTGCCCTGTTTTTTGTGCAGCATTGCTTCAAAGCCGAAAGCTTTGGCTTTTCCTGATGTAACATTTGCCTCCCAATTTATTTGTTGCGGGGGATTTGTGGCATCAATAAAGAAAAAATTTGCCCCATCACGGTAGGTTAACACATTTGATGATGTTTTGTAATATGCTTCAAGACTAAAATCAGCCTTTAGCCTGCTAAACTCACGTTCATAACCAATTGAATATTGAATACTCTGCTGAGCCTGAATACTTTTAGTTGCAGGCAACCAAATATCAGCTGGCAGCATTGTCCCTGTTGAACTCAACAGGTGAATAAACTGGTTCATCATTGTGAATGATGCTTTTAAAGAGGATTTATTGCCAATTAAATAGCCGATC
>PHDU01000112.1 GCA_002842755.1 Bacteroidetes bacterium HGW-Bacteroidetes-1
CCCTATTCAATTTCCATAACAAAGATTCGGTTGGGGATATTCGTTCAACCGGTAGTTCATGCTGGGTCGTGCCGACCACATGAACTCCTAATTATTGTACACAGGCTTTATTGTTTTATTAATTTAATTCCTATTTCTATCAATTAGGTTAAAGCTCTCCATAAAAATATGATGCCGTTGCACCACCATCGATTAAGAAATCGGCTCCAGTTATAAATGAACCTTTTTCTGATAGCAATAATTCTGCTACATTTGCAACTTCATCAGCAATTCCGGGACGACCAGCCGGACTTTTCGCAAACATATTTTTGTAGAAATCGCCTCTTGGTCCGTTGATTTCATCCAATGCTAACGGCGTAATAATAATTCCAGGGGAAATAGAATTAACTCTTGCTCTTCGGTTGCTCCATTTTACTGCCTCTGCCATTACCCGTTTCACATTGCATCGTTTTGCCATCTGATAAGCGTGTAATGTATCACTGATATTTTCAGGTTTTAGAATATTCAAGTTCAATAAATCTTCAGTAGGTGTTGTAGCCAAAAGTTTATCTTCCTCAGGAGTTAAAGCTGGCATCCTATGTCCCGATTGACTTGAAATGGTAACCGCTGTCCCTCCTTCTTTAATTATTTTCCCAAATTCATCCAATAGAAGAGCTGTTCCGTATAAATCAACTTTTAGAATTTGTTCAATGGAAGCTTGGCTTGGCGAGACACCAGCAGCATTAATAAACATAGAAATCTCTCCGTCTTTTTGTACAGTATTAATGAGATGTAATACCGATGTTCTATCTGAAATGTCCACTTTAATAGGAATTACATCAAATCCAGCTTCTATCATAGTTTTTGCAATGGTTTCAGCGTTTTCCATTTTCCAATCAGCTACAAAAACTCTATTTCCGTAAGCCATTCTTCTAGCAATTGCCATACCTATTTGGCCTGCTCCTGTTAAAACTATGATGTCTCTTTTTCCTTTCATATTTGATGTCTCAGATGGTTTTTTAAGCTTGTGTACAACTACTTGCTAAACGCACCTATATGGCATATATTTCCACTTTGGCCATAGTCCGATTGATTGATAAATTATTAATATTTAGGTATTTATGTTTACTATATTTGACCATGTGTTCCATCCTGTCGTGTTTAGCATCCGTCAAAGCTATGAATTTTTTTGCATCGTTTTAACATTTCTTTAGATTTTTATCAAATCACCCGGACTCACAATTTTTGACAGATTATGGTTGCTTACATGGGTATAGATTTCAGTGGTTCTTGTACTTTCATGTCCCATTAACTCCTGGATGTACCTTAAATCTGTCCCATTTTCCAGCAAATGTGTAGCAAACGAATGACGCAACGTATGCACCGAACCTTGCGTTGTTACACCAGCCTTGTGCTTGGCTTCGTGCAACACATTACGGATGCTTGTGGCGGAATAACGCCCGCCATACTGCCCTTCAAACAGATAACACTTTGGAACGTTTTCCTTAAGATAGGCATCTATCAGCTGTATAGCATTGTCAGCCAGTTTTGTGTACCTGTCTTTTCGGCCCTTGCTTTTTCTTACAAACAACAAGCTCCTGTCGCGCAATAAATCCTCTTTCCTTAAATTGATCACTTCACTAATCCGAAGTCCGGCCGAATATATTAAAAACAAAATTGCCTTGTGCTTGGAATTAGCAATCTGACCAACAATCCCCTGAACCTCTTCCCTGCTGTAAACACTTGGCAACACCTTGTTGCGCATGGGTCTTGTTACCTGCTCCAGCATCAAAGTCTTTTTGCCCATCACCTTATAATACATCTTGATGGCATTCACCGACTGATTGATAACCGATGGCCCCGGTGCTGACCGTTGTATCCATATCTCATGATATTGATTGATTTCACTGATACCAAAGTGGTTGAGGTCCTCCAGGCTCTTGCCCTTGAAAGCATTCAAAAACCTGACTACCAGATTGTGATAGGTCACCAGGGTTTGATCGCTGTAGTTTGAGCTTTGCAAATAAGTCAGAAACTCCAGCGGACAACTTTTATAATCAAAGCCTTTTATATAGGATTGTTCCAATAACAAGCGTTTGATTTTTAAATCGCTGATGCTCAAATCAGCATTCAGTTTCACCTTAAACCTATCTGTAAGAAAAACCAAAACATCATAAAGCCTTCCTTCTTTGGCAGTTATCTCCCATAGCCTGTTGGCCCTATGATAGACGAAATAGCCACTCTCACGTACATCAATGTAGTGTTTCTTATCAAAATGATGTTTGAATCCAATCAACGACCTTCCTTCCATCAGATATGGAAAAAGGGTAATCACTTCAAATCCCTTCCTCAGATAAAGTTCTTTCCAGGAAGACATTGCTCCTATGTTCTTCTGACTTATTTCCAGACGCTTCCAGTCAAGTTTCGAGAGATTCACATAAGCCACATCCTCAAATAAATCCTGAAGCAACGCAATTGTATTGCTGTATTCAACCGCGTACCAGGCGCCAAGCTCCATGCTGTAGCGTATCCATTCATTTTGGCTTATTCTTTTTTTAATATCCTCATTATTATAAAAATACAACTTAATGCAATGTTCACCGTCTAAAGTCACGCGGTTTAAAAATAAATGAGGAATGTTCTTTACTTGGTCCATAATCGTTCTTTTTGCAAAACTAAAGAGATGGCAAACCAACAATCGGTGAATAAGCAAGTATAACCGTTTATAAACGCTTATAAATTGAATCATTTATGCTATATTTGCCGAACAATCAGCAATATCATGAAAAGAAAATGCACCCTTTGCAACGAAGAATTTGTTGGCCGGTCGGATAAAAAATTTTGCAGCGATTCCTGTCGAAATGCCTTTAACAATCTAAACAAAAAGGAACACGAACAGTTTATCACCGATGTGAATAAAATTCTGCGCAAAAACCGTATGATTTTACATCAGCTCAATCCTGTCGGAAAATCAACGGTAAGAAAAGAATATCTGGACAAAATGGGTTTTGATTTCCAATTCTTCACACACACCTACACTACAAAAAATAACAACACCTATAAATTTTGCTATGAGTATGGCTATTTTGAAATTGAAGGAGATAAAATACTTATAATCAATTGGCAACAATATATGAAAAACCAGTTATGAGTCAATTTATTCTAAATAACATTGCATCTCATCCTCAACCTCATCCTCAACCTCATCCTCAACCTCATCCTCATCCTCAACCTCATCCTCAACCTCAACCTCATCCTCAACCTCAACCTCAACCTTCCAATTCTATTAAAACATGTTAAATATTGCTTATAATCCATCTTTATGATGGAAAGGAAAACATTATCGCTTTATGTTTGTTTAAATATAAATTAAACTATATCAAATGAAAAATGTATTGACCCTTTTATTGATTTCCTTCATAACTTTAAGTGTTTCAGGTCAGAAAACTGAAGCCTTAAAAAAACTGAAAGTGGAATATGCTTTTGCTCCACTTCCCTATGCTTATGATGCACTTCAAAAATCGATCGACAAAGAAACCATGGAGATCCATTACGATCGTCATCACCGTGCCTATTTTAACAACTTTGTAAAATCAATTTCCGGTACCGAAATGGAGTACATCACAATGGAAAAACTTTTTGCAGAAATGAGCAAATACCCTGCTGCTGTGCGCAACAATGGCGGAGGATATTTCAATCACACAATGTTCTGGAACATGATGTCGCCTGATGGCGGAGGAATCCCCGAAGGAGAACTCGCAGCAGCCATCACCAGAAGTTTTGGTTCATTCGACGAATTTAAAAAAGAGTTCGAAAAGGCCGGAGCTACCCGCTTTGGAAGTGGCTGGGTTTGGTTAAGCCTAAATGATCAGGGCAAACTGTTTATCAGCTCAACACCCAATCAGGACAATCCTTTGATGGATGTGGCTGAGCAGCGTGGCAAGCCTATCCTTGCTGTTGATGTTTGGGAACACGCCTATTACCTGCGTTATCAAAACAAAAGAGCATCGTATCTAAGTGCCTTCTGGGAAGTTGCCAATTGGAAAGAAATAGCGAGGCGATACAATGAAGCTTTGAATTAGCATAGCATTTTTTTAAAAAAACAAGCCGGTGGAACTTTTCTTCCGGCTTTTTTTATTGATAATATTGTACTCAAAACCGATAACGCGCAATGCATTTTCTGATGAAAGACACATTGTCTTTTAATATTTTTTTTGAGTTCTGAATTCTGTTTGATATTAAGCAACGTTATCTAACTTTGCAGAACATGAAAAATCAACGAAAGGCATACCTCTTTGCCCTGCTTTCAGTAGCATTCTGGTCCACCATGAGTACAGCCTTTAAACTGAGTCTTGGTTTCATAGCCTTTGACTTGCTGCTGTTCTGGTCCGTACTATTTGCGATAGCAATACTTGGCTTCATCCTTGTTTTTCAAGGCCGGCTGAACGAATTGAAGCACCAGTCAAAACAGGAAATTGCACGCTCGGCTTTGATGGGGCTTCTCAATCCTTTCGGTTATTACTTAATTCTTTTCAAAGCTTACGAACTTTTACAAGCCCAGGAAGCGGGAGTTTTAAACTACACCTGGCCCATTGTTCTGGTTGTTTTATCCGTTCCTTTTTTAGGCCAGCGCATTGGATGGATGGGATTCATTGCCATCTTTCTCAGTTTTGCAGGCCTGGTAGTCATCAGCACAAAAGGGAAGCTTTCGGGTCTTGAATTTACCAACCCGCCCGGGGTGGCTCTGGCTGTTGGAAGCGCCTTTCTCTGGGCACTTTATTGGATAATCAACATGCGCGATAAACGGGAAGCGCTTTCAAAAATATTTATCAACATGCTTTTTGGAGGTGCCTATATTACTTTATATATGCTTCTTTTTTCAAGCATCACTATTCCTGTTCCAAAAGCATTGTTGGGCGCCATTTATATAGGGTCTTTCGAAATGGGAATTACTTTTGTGTTTTGGCTTCTTGCCCTAAAATACTCAACCAATACTGCTAAAGTTAGTAACCTGATATTCTTATCCCCTTTTATTGCATTGTTTTTTATCAGGATTTTTGTCGGAGAACAAATCCTCCTATCTACCATCATCGGCCTGGTACTCATTGTAGGAGGAATTCTTTTGCAGCAGATTGAACCAAAAAAACTGAAAAGATTATGGAAAAAAGACAAACCAAACATTGTATGATCATCGATTTTTTATTCAATGAAATTGAAAATCATTCATTTTCAGAAAAAATGATGACCAAATTGAAAATTTTGTATTTTTGATAAAAAGAAAAAAATGAATTTAGAAGCTCGAAAAATAGAATTTGTAAAGGAATTTTTAAAACTTCAAAGCGAACAAGCTGTTTCCCGGCTCGAAAAAATCTTAAGAAAAGAAAAAATTGCTTCAGAAGAGCAAATATTTGAACCAATGACTCAAGATGAGTTGAATGAACGAATTGACCAATCGGAATCAGATTTCCGAAATAGTCGATTTAAAAGCAGTTCTGAACTTTTAGCTAAATACGAATAATATCATTGAAAATTATCTGGTCTGAATTCGCTGAAACAAAACTTGGCGAAATCTACGAATATTACAATAAGAATGCCAGTCCGGGAATTGCTAAAAAACTTCTGAAAGGAATTATCAACGAACCAAAAAAGTTGATAAAAACACCATACATTGGACAGGAAGAAGAGTTACTCAAACATAGAATAATTCATTATCGATATTTAGTCTTCAAAAACTATAAACTGATTTTTTCTGTGGATACGGAAAACGGATTTATAAAAATCGCAGATGTTTTTGATACGCGTCAAAATCCGCCAAAATTGAAACGCACAAAATAAAAGTCAGTTGCTAAAGGCAAACGCTATCGGGCATGTGGTCAAAAGGAGAAAGATTATACATTTATTGAGAAATAGCACTGACCGGAATAATGCATTTTCAAAAATAGCCGCCAGCTCTTAGACTCAACCGACATATACCATAAATTGTTCTGTGATAGTTCATTTTTACCCCAAAAGGCGTGTTAATATTTATACATAGAAATCAATAATATGAACCTCGAAAAAATTACACTTGAAGTCACCACCCTTTGCCGGTTGGTTGGTACATTCATCAAAGAACAATCTGAAAAAGTTCAGAGCTCCGATATTAAAGTAAAAGGGCTTCACGATTTGGTTTCCTATGTCGATAAGGAGGCGGAGAGAAGATTGATTGAGCGTTTGCGGGAGCTTCTTCCTTCTTCAGGTTTCATTGCAGAAGAATCCGGCACATACACATCCAAAAATCTCAACTGGATTATTGATCCCCTGGATGGAACTACCAATTTCCTGCATAAAATTCCAATCTTTTCAATCAGTATTGCACTGCAGGAAAACAATGAAACCATCCTTGGTGTGGTTTACGAAATCAATCTGGATGAGTGCTTTTACGCATGGAAGGGAAGCCCTGCTTATCTGAATGGAAAAATAATCCATGTCAGCACTACTGATCATCTTCAACAAAGCCTTATCGCTACAGGCTTTCCGTACAATGATTTTTCGCGCATGAACCCTTATCTTCTCCTTTTTGATGACTTGTTGCGAAATACCAGAGGAGTCAGACGTCTGGGCTCAGCTGCAGCCGATTTGGCGTATGTGGCCTGTGGTCGTTTTGATACATTTTACGAGTACAGCCTGCACCCCTGGGATGTTGCAGGCGGCGCTTTTATTGTGCAGCAGGCCGGCGGAATTGTAAGCAGGTTTAATGGAGATGATGATTTTGTATTCGGCAAAGAAATTGTTGCAAGCAATGCCGTATTACATGATAAAATGTTGGAAAAAATCAGAATCTATTTTGGCTAATTCCGGGAATCTCTTGGATTGTTCCGTCTCTTGAAACCAGGTTTTTTGCCTCCAAAACGTTTTCTTGTGTCATCACCTTCTTTCCATTCAGGGCCCGATCCAATGCTTGCCGGCATAATCAGCTTTCTGATGGAATTGCCAAGAAAACTTTCAATTCGCTTAAACTTCCCAATTTCCTTTTCATTGATAAATGTGAGTGCTACTCCCGTTTTGGCTGCACGGGCCGTCCTTCCCACACGATGCACATAGTCTTCTGCATCACCCGGAACATTGTAGTTGATAACAAGGCTTATATCATCCACATCAATACCACGTGCTACAATATCAGTCGCAACAAGAATCTGTATATCATTGTTTTTGAAACGGTTCATCACCTCTGTGCGCTGTTCCTGTTCGAGATCAGAGTGGATAGCATTGACGTTAAACTTTTTTCTTTTCAATGCAATTTCTATCTCTTTCACACCCGATTTTGTTGAGGCAAAAATCAAAACCAGCGGAAGATCTCTTCCTAAAATGAGACTTTCGATAAGTGCAATTTTCTGCTGATCGTAAACCAGATAGGCGGCTTGCAAAACATTCTCTGCAGGCTTTGAAACAGCAAGATTGATCTGCCTGGGATTATTGAGTATACGTTCGGTAAGTTTACGAATGCCATCAGGCATGGTTGCCGAAAACAAAAGCGTCTGTCTGTCCTTAGGCAAAAAGCTTATAATCTTCATGATATCGGGTAAAAAACCCATATCAAGCATACGGTCAGCCTCATCGAGAATGAGGTAATTCAAATCGGAGAAATTGACATAGCCAAGATTAAGATGAGAAATAAGCCGTCCGGGTGTGGCTACAATAACATGAGCCCCCGTTTGTAAAGCACGCTTTTCCTGATCGAAACCGGCACCACTCCCACCTCCATAAACAGCAATGGAACTAATGTTGGCGAAATAAGAAAATCCTTCAAGCTGCTGGTCTATCTGTATTGCAAGCTCACGGGTTGGCGCAACAATTAGCGCCTTTAAAGTGTTTGTCTTATCAGGGTCATTCAGAATACGATGGATGAGGGGCAAAAGAAAAGCAGCAGTTTTTCCAGTTCCTGTCTGTGCACATGCAATTAGGTCATGGCCTTCAAGAATCAATGGTATAGCGGCTTCCTGTATTGGACTGGGTTTTTCGTAGCCCATTGCATCAACGCCTTCCATAACAGGCTCAGCCAAATTAAATTCAGTAAATTTCAAGTGATATTTATTTTAAACAACGCAAAGGTAAGTATTTATGCCTGATTCCTTCAAGAAAAAAAAACAGAATGATTTTTGAATTACAGTCATAAAAGCCAATATAAAGATGAAACCGAGGATGTTTTTAACAGAATAAACACTTTCTGAAAAAAAAGCGTGAATGATTGGGTAGGAATTTGTAGTCCTGACTTCGACACGTGTCACCCGATGAATTATTAATTACCTTTAATTTAGCGTGTTATAAACTTCATTTTGTCTATTTGGGTGACGCAGGCAAAAATTTGACATGACTTTTTATTTGTTTGTACGCAAAAAGAAAAATCGTTCAG
>PHDU01000191.1 GCA_002842755.1 Bacteroidetes bacterium HGW-Bacteroidetes-1
ATAAATTACCTTATAAATAACAATTGTTCTTCAATACTTATCAATTTTTTATTATTGTATATTGATGCTTGTGGAATGGGTTTTTAGACAGTCTGACGGTTGGCGGTATGGTTAGTTGCCGATTGCGAAGCACTTTCCTGTCAAGTTACAACAACTTTTGATACGTGCTGTGTCGCTCGAATACGCACTGCACCGGCAATTAACTATACCGCGTGTTGGCAACTGGTGTTCATTCATATCTGTCTGTTTGTCATTTGTTTAGCTTTATTTTCAAGTCATTGTCAAACTTAATAAACTTATCCACGAAGCACAAATTTATTTTGTTTTTTTGAGCGGTGGCAATCCTAAAACCGGCCTGAAAGGCGGTTACTCGGGCTGGAGAGGCGGAAGCTCTTTTGCAAGCCTTTGGTTTGAGCATTGGCTCGTGTGGGCTTGCAAATGTGCTTACGACTGTGTGTTGGCAATTTTAACACGTTATAATGACAAGTGACACTAAAAACTATATTTCATTTTAAACATTAACATATTGTAATCTTTTAGATTAGCAAATAAGTTGTCTCCTTTACCGTCAAAAAATACTGTTGATAAGGTTATTTCTGCATTATCAGTGGCTTTGAATGAAACTTCCGGCATATAAACAAGGGCATAATTGTCTTTTATATTATTCCAGTTGGTAACAATGAAACCTCCACCGATGGGTGCAACTTTTAACTTTTCATTGAAAAATTTCTTTTCGTATCGTAGAAAGAAATAGTCATTCAGGTTTTCAGCCCCACGTTCGTGAACAAATCCGTGCATATACTGTAGATTAAGATAAGAACCATCAGAAAAATTGTAATCACCACCCACTACAAATTTAATGTATGGTTTTGTTTTGTCTAAGATTAAGGAATCCTGTGTAACAGGCACAGGCGACATTGGGTAGAAAGCAGATAAATCATTGGTCATTATCACATCTTTTTCGGGAATAAATGATGCTGCCTCGACCCAAAAACCAATACCAGCAATACTTGTTGCTAAATCAGCTCCGATGATATGGGTTCTTGCAAATGAAAGTTGCGAGTTTATACTTATTCCACCCGTTGCATCAACAGGAATGAATGTGTTTTTTGTGGATAAAGGTAATCCATCGTAACCCCAAACATAACTTACTGAAAAATCAACTCCTTTTGCAAAG
>PHDU01000192.1 GCA_002842755.1 Bacteroidetes bacterium HGW-Bacteroidetes-1
TATCGATATAAAACTGATGGGACCTGCATTGGAAAACAATTTCCTGATTGCCTATCTTGATCAGCGGGGTTGCGGTAAATCGCTCGATTGCAAAGATACTTCCATGCTCACCGTGAAGCAGTATGTTGAAGATCTGGATATTGTAATCGATTCACTACGAAACCGATACAATAAAGAGAAAGTAAACCTGATGGGAACTTCATGGGGAGGTATGTATGGTTTTCTCTATTTACTGGAAGACAATAAAAAAGTAGATGCATTTGCCTGTATTGATGGTAAAGTCAACAGTTATTATCAGAACAATTTTCTTATAGAATTTCAAAGTAAAAAGGTTAGTGAACTGTTGCAGGAAGAAAGAGATGATGAAAGAAGGACGGAGCTGGAATTAATCGTGGGCGAATTACAAAGGATAAAGAATGGTGATTATACCAATTTCTTTGAAGACGTAAACTGGATGCTACACGAGGCATCGCCAAAGCTTGGATTTAATGCCTATTTTGTTGACATATCGAAAATAATTTCTCTGGACGATGTTCTGCGAGATACGGCTTTGCTTCGTATGATGAGATATACGGAAGATGAATACCTGCAAATGGGTGAAAAGGCAGAATTTGTAAATAAGGCATTTCTCGATGGTTCCGAATACAATGTAATAAATATCGAGGATGAGTTATCGGTTATTAAAACACCTGTGGCGGTCATTCAGGGAGACCACGATTACGTTGTTGGATTGGGACACGCAGAATTAATTTATAATGCGCTTTCTTCTTTGTCTGAGAACAAAAAAGAATTGCACATTATTCCCGAAGTTGGGCATTGCCCGACAATTGAAAACCCCGACATTTTAGCAACAATTTTGATTGAATTCTTCAAAAAATATACAAACTAATTAAAAAGAAAATGAAATTATTTATCAGCTTGCTATTCACATGTATACTATTCGGAACTTCTTGTAATTCAACACGGAACAATACGGATTTTACAGACGATGAGCTAATGCTAAAAGTTCCATCTTCTGAATTGTACGTTCGTGTACGCGGAAATGCAGAAAAGCCATTAATAATAAATCTTCATGGCGGCCCGGGCGGATATTCAGGTATCGATATAAAACTGATGGGACCTGCATTGGAAAACAATTTCCTGATTGCCTATCTTGATCAGCGGGGTTGCGGTAAGTAAACCTGATGGGAACTTCCTGGGGAGGTATGTATGGTTTTTTATACATGCTTTCGCATCAGGAGAAGGTTAAATCGTATGCCTGCATTGACGGAAAGGTGAACAGCCATTACCAGAACCATTCACTTATAGATTTTGAAATGGATAAATCGCAGGAGATTTTAGATACAACTAATTCTGCATCAAAAATTGCAGAATTGGAATTTATCATATCGGAATTGAAACGTATAAAGAGCAGTAATTTTGCTGATTTCCACACCGATGTAAATTGGATGAAGCATGAGGTTCCATCAAAATTAGGTTTCAATGCTTACTTTGCCGACACTTCAAAAATTATTTCATTTAACGACGTGTTGGAGGATTCCGCATTATTGAATTTAATGAAATATACTAAAGAAGAATATGCACAGGTTGGTGAAAAGGCTGAAATAGTGAACCGTGCATTTCGCAATAATCCCGATTATAACAATATCAACATAGAGCCTGAACTTAAGAATATTACAACGCCAACCATTGTTATTCAAGGTGATCTGGATTATGTTGTTGGTGCAAAACATGCTGAACTAATCTACAATGCATTATCGGGCCTTTCGCTTGAAAACAAAGAGCTTCATATTCTTCCAGATACGGGGCATTGTCCGGCAATTGAAAGCCCTGAAAAATTAGCTAATATTTTAACTTTATTTTTCTCAAAACACACCCATTAACCCATTTTGCAGCCAAACAAGTCCCATTTAGTTAAAAACTGGTCAAATCAGTCTTTTTTCGGGTGTCAAGTACAGTTACAAAATAGCTAACTCGC